>CAVPAX010000004.1:0-593245 GCA_963701715.1 uncultured beta proteobacterium | reverse complement strand
AATTAAAATCGCGATTGCAATCGGCATAATAAATGTCTTCAAGCTAGGCGCAATCAGCTCGAGGCCTTCCACCGCCGAAAGCACAGAAATAGCGGGCGTGAGAATGCTATCGCCATAAAAAAGAGCAGCGCCAAACACGCCTAGACCGAGCAATATTTTTTTACGCGCAGGTGCAGCGGCGGCGCTAGAAACCGCAAGCGCCAGCAGCGCCATAATACCGCCTTCGCCGCGATTGTCCGCACGTAAAACCAGCACTACATATTTTAAAGTAACGACTAACATGAGTGCCCAAAACACTGCAGAGATAGCGCCAATGATATTGGCTTGGTTAAGCGCTATACCTGTGGATGAGCTAAAAATAACTTGAATCGTATAGAGTGGGCTGGTGCCGATGTCGCCATACACTACGCCAATGGCGCCTAATGTAAGTGCGGCAACACTTTTTGATTGTGTGTTTGTATTCATTTTTAACTAACCTTGTTTTAATAACATGGAGTTATTAAAACAGCGCTAGCGTATCAATCGCATAAACATAGATTGATTTAATAGGATATTTTACTTACGTTGCAGCAAGCCTGTAACCTATGCCAACTTCAGTTAAAATATAACGTGGTTCAGCGGGATTTTTTTCAAGGCGAGCACGTAATCTGCCCATATGAATGCGCAAGTAATGTGTGTCATCTATATATTCTGCACCCCAAACTTCGGTAAGTAGATGGCGGTGGGTGAACACTTTCCCTGGCTTTTTTGCAAGTAAAAATAATAGCTTAAATTCAATCGGTGTAAGATGAATCGGTTGTTTATTAAGTAAAACGGTAGCTGTTAACAGTATCTATTTCTAAATCATCCAATTTAAAAACATCGTCACGCAAAGACATCATGGCAGTACGCTTTAGTGAGACTTTTACGCGCGCGAGCAGCTCATTGACGCCGAATGGTTTTGCCAAATAATCGTCCGCTCCAAGATCGAAGCAATCAACTTTTTCTTGCTCAGATTGCCGTGCTGATAAGACCAGAATGGGAATGTCTGAGCTGGTGCGCACATGAGTAATAAAATCGCGGCCATCGCCATCAGGTAAATTCAAATCTAAAATAATCAGCGCAGGCTTGTGTTCATTAAATAATTGCTTGCCACTCGCGATAGTTGAAGCGCAAAAGCTGTGATAGCCATTTGTTATCAGGCTAGATTGCAGAAACTGGCTGATCTGCAAATCGTCCTCAATAATTAAAATAGTATTCTTGTCAGACATCAACATTCCCAACATCGGGCGCATGAAAGCTCAATGTCGCGCATGCGCCGCCGCCTTCTCGGTTGTTGATGGTGAAAATTGCATCATGCGATTTTGCAATGGCCTGTACGATGGATAAGCCTAGACCAAATCCCTTTGTGCTGCCTGGGGTGAATTTCTTAATTTGAGAAGTATCAAAAGTTTTGCTAAAGCCTTTTCCACGATCTTTTACACTGATATTGATTCGATTGTCAGTTTTGCTCACATCAATTTCTATGGGCTGATTATGTAAATCTGCATGTATTGCGTTATCAATCAAGTTCACCAGTGCCTGTGTAAGCAAGCTAGCATTACCCTTAATCAGTAGTTCTGGTTCACTTACGTTTACCTTCAAATCAATTGGTTCGCCGCGATTTTTATATAGTGTGGTTACTACACCAATAATTTCTTCGGGTGATTGCCAATCCATTGGAATAGCTTGGGTTGATTCCAGCCTAATAAGAGAAAGGATATTTTCAGTGGTAGAAGCTAAATAACGCGCTTGCGATGCTATCAGCGTGCTTAAGTGATTCGTTTGTTTCGCATCTAAGTTTGACTGTTGTAGCGTAGTGGCGGCTCCCAAAATTGAGGTAAGCGGCGTACGCATATCATGCGAAATGGAGGTCAGTAGCGCGTTTTGTATGGTCTCTTCTTGCACTCTAAATTCAGCTTGCTTGGCTTTTTCAATATTAATAAGCCGTTGATAAGCGAGTGAAATTTGATCTACACAAGACTTGATGGCGGTGTACATTTCAATGCTACTGTTTTGATTGTCTTCATTATCGATGTTGCCGACGACCAAAATCGGCTCAAGGCTTGCATCTTGGCTGGGCATTCGGCTAAATGGTATTAGCCAATATGCAGAGTGTGACCAATAGTCGGTATAGGGGCTGATGGGTTTTCCATTTATAGATACCCAATTGAGCAATCGACTATCAGGCATCTCTATTGGGCCCGATTGGCTATTGATGTTGTAATTGTTACTTGCTTGTTCAGAAAGCACTATAGCAAATGGTTTATCAAACTCGACTTGCATTAACTTACAAGTGTCTTGTAATAAGTTCTTTACATCAGTTGCTAGCGCTAAGTTTTCAGCCAGTGTTCTACCGAATTGCGCATGTTTTGTAGCGATTGACGCTTGCTTTGTTTGAAATTTTAATCGCTTCACCAATGAAGTAATCACTATTGAAACGATTAGAAAACAGATTAGACTGACTAGGGATTCAACATGGGCAACTTCAAAGGTGTAGCGTGGTGCAGTAAAAAAATAGTTAATGGTTAAAAATGCCAAGAATGCGATACTAGATGCAACAATAAACTCGCTAAAATACGCGGCGGCGACCACTACAAGTAGGCTTAACAAAGTGACGCCAGTAATGCCTAAGCTGCTAAAAAAGAGATAGCTAACAGCTGTCACTATCGTTAATAAAACTAACATTCCCAATAATTGTAAACCCAGTTTTTGCATATTGAGAGTTTCCTAATTAATATAGTAGTGCATAGTTTACGGACTACATGTATCAGTCGCATAAATATTCTTTAATATCTATCTTAAACCTTTTAAGTTTTGATAAATACGAGGTGTGAATTGATAGATGATTTGCTAATCAAATTAAGCTTACTTGCTGTCAATGAATATTGATTTTTACTAATGCATATCTGTTCTAGGGCAGAAGAAGTCTGTTATGACCTTATCACACTAACTAATTGATTATTTAGAAGAAGATAACGTGATTGAATGGGCTGTGTACCAAGAAAAAAGGCTTAGTTAAAAACTAAACCCTTATCAATACTGGTGGCCGGGGGCAGAATCGAACTGCCTACACGCGGATTTTCAACTGTAAAAATCATCATTTATATAGTGTTTTAGGCTCGCCCTCACTCGCCTACGCTCGCCAAAGCGTTACAAAATTGTCACGTTTATAATTTTGTATGCAGTACAGCAATCCTAAATATCTAGTCAAAACGCTTTGTTATGCATGTTCCTCTAAAAAGTTAAGGGCATGTTAATATAATTCTCACTTCATCTCAGTTTGAATCATCTAACATGATTGCCATACTCGAAGCAAAACGCGCAGGCTTGTTATCCAAGGAGCATTGGCTTAACAATGTCTTAGCTGGGGTGATTGTTGGGATAGTAGCATTACCATTGGCCATGGCCTTTGCCATTGCATCCGGTGCAAAGCCGGAGCAGGGCATTTATACCGCAATTGTGGCAGGTGGGTTGACTTCCCTGTTTGGCGGTAGTCGCCTACAAATTGCAGGGCCGACAGGCGCCTTTATCGTCATTTTATCGGGCATTACTGCAAAGTACGGTATTGAAGGTTTGCAAGTGGCTACTTTAATGGCTGGAGTGATACTAGTACTGATGGGATTGACGCGGCTGGGTGGGGTGATTAAATACATACCTGACCCAGTGATAGTCGGTTTCACCAGTGGTATAGGTGTCATTATATGGGTTGGTCAATGGAAAGACTTTTTTGGATTATCTACAGAAACGGTAGCAATACATTTCCACGAAAAGTTCTGGCACTTTATTCAGGCGTTTCCTAGTATTCACTTGGCAACTACAGGGCTTGGACTGTTGACTCTGGTTGTTTTGCTCGTTTCTCCGTATGTATTTAAACGTATACCATCACCACTAGTGGCAATGGTGACAGCAACTGTTGTGCAATGGTTATTTCAGTTCGAGAATGTAGCAACTATCGGAAGCGCTTTTGGGGGAATTCCGCAAAGTTTGCCACAGTTTAAAGTGCCCTCATTAACATTTTCCGAAGTGCTACAACTTATTGGCCCTGCATTTACTATTGCCCTATTAGGGGCGATTGAATCGTTACTTTCTGCAGTTGTTGCTGACAGCATGGCTGGTACCAAGCACAATTCTAATCAAGAACTGGTAGGTCAAGGCATCGCCAATATTTTTTCACCGCTGTTTGGCGGGTTCGCTTCTACTGGTGCCATTGCTCGTACTGCTACTAATATCCGCAATGGTGCTACAAGTCCTTTAGCAGGGATAGTGCATGTATTAACGCTTGTGGGAATTGTGCTTTTATTTGCGCCTCTGGCCTCACACATTCCGTTAAGCGCACTCTCTGCCATTTTGTTTGTCGTGGCCTATAACATGAGCGAACTTCACCGCTTCACCCATATGGTAAGAACTGCACCCAAGCCAGATGTGGCAGTATTGCTTATTACATTTTTGCTCACAGTCTTTGCTGATTTGGTGATTGCTGTCAACATAGGCGTTATGCTGGCTGCATTGTTGTTTATGAAGCGCATGTCAGAAACTGTCAGTGTTGAATTACAGAGCAATGAAGTTTTAAAGGAGGAGATCGAAGATAGGAGCTTCATTTTGCCCCCAAAAACTGTGGTGGTTGCGATGGATGGGCCATTTTTCTTTGGTGCTGCTGAAAGGCTAGAGAGTGCATTAGAATCCGTTCATGGCCATGCAGATATTCTTGTCATGCGTTTGGGCAGAGTGCCGTTCATTGACGCAACGGGGCTACAGTCGTTGTGGGATTTGATGGATACATGCAGCCGACACAAGACTCGATTGGTATTATGCGAGGCGAGGCCTAACGTGTTGGAGAAATTAAAACGTGCTGGCCTAGTCGAGCAATTGGGTACTTGGAATGTGCTAAATCATATCCATGAACTTGTTATCGGACAATAAGAAAAAGGGCTTAGCAATTAGCTAAACCCTTATCAATACTGGTGGCCGGGGGCAGAATCGAACTGCCGACACGCGGATTTTCAACTGTAAAAATCATAATTTATATAACGTTTTAGGCCCGTTCTCACTCGCCTACGTTCGCCAAAGTGTTACAAGATTGTCACGTTTATAATTTTCCGTAGCGATTAATTGGTGGTAGATTCAACTTCCAATATTTCTAAGTATGTTTAAGTATACAAAGTCTAAACCTGCCTTACTAAAAAATAAAATATAACATTTGTGATTTTATTGCATATTTTTAGATTGGTGAAATAGATGTTAATTTTTAATTTTATGGAACTATTAACTTATAAATTATTCAGACATCCGGTATCTATTCTGCATGCTAATCACCAAACTTTGTAAGGTAATAATGCAATTGACTTCTCTATTCATTCGGCTCGCTGAAAAAGGTATGGTGCCTGATTTTATGATACGTTTTGGCATTCGTCAGTTATCAAAAAAACGCTTGAATGAAATCAATGCTCACCTCTGTGACCTTGGTGCTGAAAATTTAAGTGCTTTTGTTTCGTCGATGAATAGCTCACCTATTGCCTTAGTCCCAGAACTTGCGAATTCCCAGCATTATGAATTGCCCACAGAATTCTTTTTGAATTGTCTTGGCAAAAACAGAAAATACAGTAGTTGTTTCTGGCAACCGCAAACCAATACGCTTGATGAAGCAGAGTTAAATGCGTTGAGACTCACTTGCAATCATGCGGATTTGAAGAATGGCCAAAACATACTTGAGCTTGGATGCGGTTGGGGTTCCCTCACCTTGTGGATGGCAGAGCAATATCCAAATAGCAATATCACTGCCGTTTCAAACTCGAACTCACAGCGTGAGTTCATTATGGCGAAGGCAAAATCTCTTAACCTAAATAATGTTAACGTGATTACTTGCGATATGAACAAGTTTGATCCAAAAGACTTTGGCGTCAAGCATCAATTCGAAAGGGTCTTGTCGGTAGAGATGTTTGAGCATATGCGCAACTACAAAGTATTGTATAAGAAAATCCATGACTGGCTGGTGCCGGGTGGAAAGTTCTTTATGCATATCTTTGTGCATCACAGCACCCCATACCTGTTTGAAGTGCAAGGGGATGATGATTGGATGGGTCAGTACTTTTTTTCGGGTGGAATGATGCCAAGTGACGACTTGCCATTGAACTTTCAAGAGCACTTAAAAATTGTCAGACGCTGGCGTTGGGATGGTACTCATTACGAAAAAACTGCTAATGCTTGGCTCGAAAACATGGACAAAAACCGTGACACACTCAATGTCATTCTAAGAGATACCTATGGCACTGAAAATGCAGAGAAATGGCGTAATCGCTGGCGTATTTTCTATATGGCTTGTGCGGAACTATTTGGATATAACAAAGGCCAGGAATGGTGGGTTACACATTATCAGTTTGAACGGCCTTTCTAAGATGCTGATTGCTAATTTCCTGCTTTTCCAATTAGCCTGGTTCTCGTGTGTGGTTAGCGCGGCGTATGGAATACCATGGAGCGGGGTAGCAGTCACAATAATGATTATGACCTGGCATTTGACAAAGATAAGGCCGGTGAAGTCGGAAATTTGGCTTGTGTTTATTGCGATTGCTATTGGGGCTTGCTTTGATCAACTCATGCTTATGATGCAGTGGATTGTGTATCAAAAACATGGTTGGAGTGATGCACTTGTTCCGGTTTGGATTCTGGCGCTCTGGTGCGCATTCGCTTCTACTCTAAATATGAGTCTTGCCTGGCTACAGGGACGATATCTGATTGCGATGTTATTAGGTGCAATCGCAGGGCCGATTGCATACCTTGGTGCCGAAAGGATTGGCGCTGTAACTTTGACCGGTGAAGCATCCTATATTGCCTTATCTATTGGGTGGGGATTGCTAACGCCTTTGCTTTTATACATCGCAAAATATCTCAATCAATTTAAAGTGGTGCGCATTTTATGAACTTAGATATATATCTGTATGGTTTGTATGCGATGCTTAGCTTTGCCCTTGCTGGCTGGCTAGTAAGTTTATATCGTAAAAATGTCACTCACGTAGATAGTATGTGGAGCTTGTTTTTTGTTCTGGCAGGGTTTGTCTATGCTATTAAGGCTGGTGTATTTAGCGATAGATCTATGATTGTACTTGTGCTGGTCACTGTGTGGGCGGTTCGCCTATGCGCATACCTCACCTGGAGAAACTGGGGGCCGCATGAAGACCATCGTTATGCTGAAATTCGTAGAAACAATGCTCCCTACTTTAGCATCAAAAGTCTCTATATAGTATTTGGACTGCAATCGATTCTAGCCTGGATAGTCTCGCTACCTATCCTAGCTGCGGTCACTTCATCAGAGCCAATCAGTATAATTGATGTTGTAGGTATCAGTATTGTGGGCTTTGGTCTCGTATGGGAAACGCTAGCAGACTGGCAGCTAAGTTTATTCAAGGCTGATCCAAAAAACAAAGACAAGGTCTTGGAAAGCGGTGTCTGGCGCTATAGCCGTCACCCAAATTACTTTGGCGAATTTGCTATTTGGTGGGGATTTTTTCTAATCGCATTAGCTACTGGGGCATTCTGGGCATTATTTTCGCCCTTGCTGATGACATTCCTGTTGCTAAAGTTTAGCGGCGTTGCATTATTGGAGAAAGATATCGGGAACCGCCGCCCAGCGTATGCGGCCTATATAAAGTGTACCAATGCTTTTTTCCCCGGGCCCAGAAAGACGGTCAAATAGTGATAAAGCGATTGTTATTGATTTTGGCTTTGATTATTCCAAATGTTGGGTTCACCAAGGAATGGAATTTTGACGTGTATCTCGATAAATCCAAGATTGGTCAACACACCTTCAGATTAAGCGATGGCAATCAACTGGTAAGTGAAGCTAATTTCAATGTGAAGTTATTTTTTATCAATGCATATAGCTATCAACATATGGCTGTAGAGCATTGGCAGGAAGGCTGCCTTAAGAGTCTTGATTCAAATACAGTTGAGAACAAAGTGACCACCAAGGTTAAAGGTAAGTTAAGTGATTCGGGCTTTGAAGTCTATGACGGCAAAACGAAGCAGATTTTATCTCAATGTCCGATGACTTTTGCTTATTGGTCTCAGAAGATTCTGCAGCAATCGAAACTGCTCAATCCTCAAAATGGTGAATGGCTCGATATAAAGGTTAGCAAAGTTGGAAAAGAGATGTTAGAGGTTAAAGGTCAGCAGGTTGACACCTTACATTACAAATTGAGTGCGAGCCTAGTTGATAAGCCTAGGCTCAACATTGATCTATGGTACAAGGCTCAAAATAATGA
This sequence comes from uncultured beta proteobacterium, assembly GCA_963701715.1. Lineage (GTDB taxonomy): Bacteria > Pseudomonadota > Gammaproteobacteria > Burkholderiales > Methylophilaceae > Methylotenera_A. The sequence goes on along the minus strand of CAVPAX010000004.1, from coordinate 584,969 downwards.
GTGGGTAGCATTGAAGTCTATTACCCCAGAAGGTTATGCCATCAACTATAAGCTTAGATAATATTCATATGAAAACTTTAAGGAAGCTAATTATTATGGTGATGTTTGCAAGTCTCTTAGTCGGATGTGCATCGAAGCAACCCCAAATAGCAACCGTATCCCAGGTTGATCTCAAAAGATTCATGGGTTCGTGGTATGTAATCGCTGCTATTCCTACAACTATTGAGAAGGAGGTATATAACGGGGTAGAGACATATAAGCTAGAAGAAGATGGCACGGTACACACTACATTCACCTTCAACAAAGGTAGCCTAAATGGCCCGGTAAAGACTTACAATCCTCGCGGCTTTGTTGTTGAGGGCACTGGTAACGCACGCTGGGGCATGCAATTTATATGGCCGATTAAGGCAGAATTCCTCATCGCACATATTGATGAGAATTACACCGAAACCATCATCGCGCGCAATGCGAGAGACTATGTGTGGATTATGGCGAGAAAGCCAGATATTAGCGATGAATCCTATGCGGCTTTGGTACAAAAGGTTATTGATATGGGTTACAACATCAAGAAGTTGCGACGAGTGCCGCACAGCAAGACAAGTAAATAAATATTATGTTTACGAAAATCATTTCATGGTTCGACAACAAAGTGGTGACAGTTGAAACTTCTGTTCTGGAAGGCAACTAGTCCGACATAGACTGGATAAGAGTAACCCCGTTTATATTGTTACATTTGGCGTGCTTAGCAGTATTCTGGGTTGGCTTCAGTTGGTTTGCTTTTTCTTTTGCGATTCTGCTTTACGTAGTGCGTATGTTTGCCGTAACCGGTTTCTATCATCGGTATTTTTCGCATAAAGCTTTCCGCACGTCCCGTTTAACCCAGTTTATCATGGCTGTATTATGGGGCAACCGCAGTTCAGCGAGGCCCTCTGTGGTGGGCATCTCACCATAGGCATCATCACGCGCATTCCGATAATCATGAAGACTCACACTCACCTTTACAGCATGGTTTTCTATGGAGCCACCTTTTCTGGTTCTTGGCTTCCAGAAATTTCTTGACCCAAACACATCGTGTTAAAGAGCTAACGTCATTCATAGAATTACGCCTACTCGACCGATTTGATGTAGTGGTACCAATTTTATTTGGTGTTGCTATTTATTTCTTTGGAGACTGGCTGTCAGTAGCACATCCTGGATTTGGTACCAATGGACCACAACTTTTTATTTGGGGTTTTGTGATATCAACTGTTGCGCTATATCACGGAACCTTTACTGTCAATTCATTAGCCCATCTATGGGGAAAACGCCGCTACGCAACCAAAGACCAGAGTAGAAATAATTTGCTCATCGCTATACTCACTCTTGGGGAAGGCTGGCATAACAACCATCATCATTACCCTGCTTCTGCAAGCCAGGGTTTTTACTGGTGGGAAATCGACCTTACTTATTATGGATTGAAGATTCTTTCCGCGCTGGGCCTTATCTGGGACTTAAAGACGGTGCCCGTGAAGATTCGTGAATCCAAGAAGATTAATTATTAATTTATCTCAAGAGTTCACAAATTGAAGGTAGCCATTATTGGTAGCGGCATTGCAGGCAATACAATTGCCTACCATTTGCATAAAAATCACGATATCACTTTGTTTGAGTCGCAAAGTCATATCGGTGGACATTCGCATACTCACCATATACAGCATGAAGGTCAGGATATTAATGTAGATACCGGATTCATCGTGTTTAATGATCGCACCTATCCAAATTTTATGGCATTGCTGAAGGAGCTTAATGTGGTCTGGCAGCCAAGCAGTATGAGCTTCAGTGTGCGTTGCGAGGAAACTGGCCTAGAATATAACGGTACAACTTTGAACAGCCTTTTCGCACAGCGATTCAATCTGTTGCGGCCTTCGTTTCATAAAATGATTCTTGATATCTTGCGTTTCAATAAAACCTCACTGGAGTTACTAGATAATCAGAGTGAGATTAAACTTGGTGAGTATCTGAAGTTAGGTGGCTACAGTAAGCAGTTTATAGACTATTACATTATCCCGATGGGTTCTGCAATTTGGTCGACGGATACAAGCAGATGCTAGATTTTCCTGCGCGCTTTTTAGTAAGATTTTTTCCATAATCATGGCATGCTTTCGATTGATGACAGGCCGAAGTGGATGACCATCGCAGGCGGCTCCGAAAACTATGTGAAAGAACTCACCAGACCGTTTAGTAAATCTATACGCTTGAATAGCCCAGTTGAAAGCGTAAGACGCCTCAAAAGCTCTGTTCGAATAAAACCAAAACATGGCTCTGAAGAAGTGTTCGATTATGTATTTTTTGCTTGTCATAGTGATCAGGCCTTAAAAATATTGACTGACCCTACGCCGGCTGAACGTGAAGTACTTGGAAAGATTCATTATCAAGCCAATACTATTCTACTGCATCACGACCAAAGGCTCATGCCCAAGAAGAAACTTGCTTGGGCAGCATGGAACTACCATGTCACTAACCCTGCTCCTAGGCATGTTGCCGTTACTTATGATATGAATATACTTCAGGGCATTAGGTCGGAACAACACCTATTAGTCACTCTGAACCATATTCATGACATTGATTCCAAGAAGATTATCAAACGTATTGAATATATGCATCCAGTTTACACATCAGAAGGTGTATCTGCACAAAGTAGGCATGCCGAGATAAGTGGGGTGAATAGAACCGGATTCGCCGGAGCCTACTGGGGTAACGGTTTCCATGAAGATGGCGTTGTAAGTGCGCTAGAAGCAATTAAACATTTCGAACATTTTTTTAATGCTAACTAAGAGTTGTATTTACACTGGCTTGGTGTCTCATCAGCGCATGAGTCCTAAATCGCATGGCTTTAGCTACAAAGTTTTTATGATGTACCTTAATTTAGATGAACTGCCACATTTGTTTGATGGTTTTAAGTTATGGTCTTACGAAAAAAAGAATCTTTCCTGGTTCAACCGCAAAGACTATTACGGTAATCAGGATACCCAGCTGAAAGAGTCTATTCTGAGTCTTGTAAAGGATAAGACGGGTAGGCGCCCTGAAGGCCATGTGTGTGTTTTAACTAATATGCGATACTTTGGGCACTGCTTCAACCCGGTGACATTTTATTATTGCTTCGAAAAAGATAGCGATAAGCTGCAAGCGGTGGTCAGCCACATTACCAATACTCCTTGGAATGAAGATTTTGCTTATGTGCATGAATTTGATAATGCATTATCGAACCGCAAGCTAAACAGCGCTTCATTTGACTTTAAGAAGGAGTTTCATGTTTCCCCCTTTATGCCTATGGATATCCAATATGATTGGGCATTCAAAATGGAGAAAAAAGACATTTTGATTCGCATGATGAATATCCATAAAAATGAACATGTATTTAGCGCAACAATGTCGCTGAACCGGATCGAAATTAGCGAGGCACGATTGAATAGATTATTGCTAATCTATCCATTTATGACCATGAAAGTGGTCTTAGGAATATATTGGAACGCATTGCTACTATGGTTAAAGCGCGTTCCTTTTTATGCTCACCCAAAACCAACAGAAAAACACTAATGACAATTCCTATGGTTCAGCAAGAGATGTTAACAAGTAGCTTGAAACAGAAAAGCCGTTCCAAATGGGTAGCTGGAATAGCAAAATTAAAGATTCTGGAACACTTGAGTGGAATTAAATCAGGCAGTCTAACGCTGATAGACGGCGAGGATAAGCATATTTATGGCGACGAGGCGCATGCATTACATGCGGTTATTTATATACATGATTCTCGCTTCTACGGCGAGATTGCATTTGGTGGCAGTATCGGCGCTGGTGGAAGCTTACATGCTTGGCTATTGGACTGCTGACAATCTAACCAATGTCGTTCGCTTGATGTGTCTTAACCAGTCTGTATTGAATAAGCTGGAAGGGGGTTACGAATCGTTAACAAAACCCATTATGAGAGTTCTGCACTGGCTTAACAGTAATACAACTGAAGGTAGCCGCAAAAACATTGCTGCACATTACGACCTTGGTAACGAGATGTTCCAGCTCTTTCTAGATCCGACCATGATGTATTCGAGCGCGATGTTTAACGAGAATACAAATACCTTGCAACAAGCATCAGAGCTAAAGCTTAAGACCATTTGCGATAAACTCGACCTCAAGCCGACCGACCATGTGATTGAGATTGGTACGGGCTGGGGAGGTTTTGCCATCTATGCAGCAACAAATTATGGATGCAAGATCACTTCTACGACAATATCAGAGCAGCAATATCGACTTGCAAAAGAAAGGGTGGAGGCTGTTGGACTGAGTAATAAAATCACGCTTCTATTAGACGACTATCGTCACCTGAATGGGCAGTACGATAAACTCGTTTCTATTGAGATGATTGAGGCAGTTGGCTACCAGTTTTACGATAGCTACTTCTCTAAGGTGGGCTCGTTACTTAAGTCAGATGGCTTAGCATTAATTCAGGCTATCATTATTGCTGACCAACGCTTTGAGAATGCTAAAAAATCGGTGGATTTTATTCAACGTTACATTTTCCAGGTTCCTGCATTCCATCAAATACTGCAATGTTGACAAGTATTACCAAAAACACTGATTTGCGCTTATTGACCTAGAAGACATTCGTCCGCACTATCAACAACACTTCGAATGTGGCGTGAAAATTTTTTTTCTAATATTGAGCATGTGCGTAATTTAGGTTATTCAGAAGAGTTTATAAAAATGTGGGAATTCTATTTATGCTATTGTGAAGGTGGATTTGAAGCGCGCGCGCTAGGTGACGTGCATTTGTTGTTAGCTAAACCTGAGAACAGAAGATCTGCTTTAAATACTTAGCTGTTGTTGCACATATAATTTGTAGGTTTTGTAAAAATAAAAAGCCCACATTTCTGTGAGCCTTTCAATACTGGTGGCCGGGGGCAGAATCGAACTGCCGACACGCGGATTTTCAACTGGAAAAATCATCATTTATATAGTGTTTTAGGCCCGTCCTCACTCGCCTACGCTCGCCAAAGCGTGTCAAAATTGTCACGTTTAAGCAATCGTATTCTTCTTGCCGCCAATACTTGCTGACCTCTTCACATTTGTCTTATGCCTATTGCATATATCTACAAATAGTACTAACCTTCCCGTCTTGGGTACGCATTTTTATACCCAATGGCTTTACTAATCTGGATAATAAAAATGAAAAATATCTTCAAATTAGTACTTCTGTTGTCTATTCTCACTTCCTCTTTTGGCGCACGCGCTGGCGTTTTCGCTGCTACGGATTCTTATACGTGGTCAGGTGCTAACGGTCAGACAGTCAGCACCCCAGAGCCAGCCTGTAAGGCAATTCGTGCGATTACTCAACCGACGTGGGTTTACGTTTCCACTTCCTCAGTCACTATTTACCTAAATAATGCCAATTGTGTGATGACTTATTTTATCCCACAGTCCTCTACTTATAATACATCGTTGATTTCTGGAGTGGCTCGTAATTACACATGTCCAGCAAACTCTACTTCTATGGGTTTTTTGTCAGCGTATGGTCATCATATGTGTAGAGATAACTGTAGTAATTTTCAAGTCTTTGACACTGCGACTAATACTTGTACCAACCCTAGCTCTCAAGGCTTTGTAAATCCATCTACAGATAAAAATCCGCCGAATGGCTGCCCCTCCATACGTAACCCTATTCAGCCCAATACTGGTAACAAAACACAATCAGAGTTGGATTATGTCAGCGCCGCCACTTATCCACTAAACTTCATCCGCTACTATAATCTCTATCAGCGAGGCGGTTTAGTGTTAGGCGCTAACTGGTTAGGCACTCCACAACCAAGAATCCTTAGCACTCCCTCCCTTACTCAAGTTATCGTATTAAGACCGAGCGGTCTGAAGTTGCCCTTTAATGCTTCAACTAGCCAGTGGACTACTTCCGTAGATGTAAAGGATGTCCTTATAGAGCTTAGAGATACTAATTTTGTAAGAACAGGCTGGACGTTCAAAGAAGATGCTACTGGCGATATTGAAACCTACGATGCAAATGGAAAACTGCTTTCTGTTGCGGATCGCTCCGGCTTCACAAAAACTTTCTCTTACAGTACCGCCAGTACTCCGCCAAATATTGCGCCTGCCCCCGGGTTGCTCATTACCGTGACAGATGCCTTGGGACGCAACCTGAATTTTGCTTACGACAGCTCAAGCCTTCTCAAGACCATGACAAACCCAGCTGGCGGCTCTTACACATATTCGTATACTACTGATGGTAATAATAACTTACTGTCGGTCACCTACCCCGACAATAAAGTACGTACGTACCATTATGAAAACACAACTTTTCTGAATGCGCTCACCGGCATCACTGATGAAAACTCAAATCGTTACGCCACATGGGGTTACAACACTATAGGCAAGGCAAATTCGAGTGAACATGCTGGCTTAGTAGAAAAATCTACGCTGGTTTATAATGTTGACGCATCTGGAAATCCCACAAATACTGTGGTTACAGACCCTGGTACTGGGGCAGTACGCACCTACAACTTTACCACTGTTCTTGGCGTCGTCAAAAGTACTGGGCAAAGTCAGCCCGCAGGTAGCGGCTGTGCTGCGGCTTCATCGGCTTTAACTTATGATGCCAATGGCAATGTATCTAGCCGTAAGGACTTTAACGGTAATAAAACAACTTATGTCTATGACATGGCTCGAAATTTGGAGACCAGTCGTACGGAAGGGTTGACTTCTTCTGGCGCCATCACCTCTGCCACCCGTACCATTACCACCACTTGGCACACCACTTGGCGATTACCGTTAGTCATCTCTGAGTATACAGGCGCAACGGCCACTGGCACTCCCCTTAAAAAGACTACATATGTCTATGACACAAAAGGTAACGTTACTAGCTATAAGGAAGAAGACCCTGTACTTAGTCTTAGCCGTATTACCACCACCACATACACTTACTCAGCCTTTGTGCCAGGTCTTGTGTTGACCAAAGTGGTTGATGGCCCCCGCACCGAGGTGACCGACACTACCACTTATGTCTATTATCCACACAATGCTACTTGTACACCGAGTAGTGCCACCCCCATCATAGACCCAATCACGGGAGTCAGCCCGCCTAATTTGGGTTGTCGCGGACAATTACAAAGCGTCACCAGTGCACTAGGCCAGACTGCTACCTATAACCGCTACAACCATCATGGTCAAGTGGAACAAATGACGGATGCTAACGGGCTTGTGACGACTAACACTTACGACCTTCGCCAACGCCTACTTACTCGCGCTATCAGTGGAACCGGTATTACAACCGAAACCACAACCCTGACTTACGACAATGTTGGGCAAGTAACTCAGCTGAAGCTACCAGACAACAGCACCTTAAACTATACCTACGACGCTGCGCTTCGTCTGACAGATATTCAAGATACTTTAGGTAATAAGGTTCACTATATTCTAGACAGCGAGGGTAACCGTGTTCAGGAAGATACAAAAGACCCAAATGGCGGTTTAGTCAAAACCTTGACCCGTAGTTATGATGTTCTCAACCGGTTGCAGCAACTGACGGGGGTTGAACAATGAGGCAATTGCAAAAGATATTGTTGATAGTTATTGCCGCCTTTGGATCTTCCCACGTGCTTGCAGCTCCGCCTGTAACTAAGTTTGAGTATGATGCTGTTGGCAACCCCACTAAAACAACTGATAACAGCCTGAATAGAAGCTATATTGAGCAGTATGATGCGGTCAATCGTCCCATTGTGCTTAGTGAGCCGCATCCAACAAATCCTAATACTCAGCAAGGCCAAATTGGCGCCCAATACAATGCACTAGACATTGTTACCAATGTGACTGATCCGCGTAGCTTGTCTACTGCCTACACTAAAAATGCCTTTGGTGAGACGTTAACCTTGGTTAGTCCTGATACTGGCACTAGCAGCAGCACTTACGATAATGCTGGCAATCTACTTACGCGTACCGATGCAAGAGGTGCTGTCGCTACCTATGCCTATGATGCCTTGAACCGTGCCACAGGCGCTACTTTTAAACCCAGTGCGGCCGGTAGCATCGATGAGACTATTGTCTATACCTATGACGGTGGCACTAACCAAAAAGGCAAGCTCACCAGCATGACAGACCTCTCTGGCAATACGGTCTGGGATTACGATTTACAAGGCCGCATGACGCGGCAACAGCAAACCACCAACGGCAAATTGTTTGATTTACAACTTCAATATGACAGTACAGGCCATTTAAGTCGTCGCACCTACCCTAGTAGTCGCTATGTTGAATACAGCTATAACAGCAATGGTCAGGTGAATCAAATCTCTGTTAACGGCACGGTGATGTTAAGTAACATTCTGTATTACCCGACAGGTACGGTACAAAGTTGGACTTGGGGAAATAACCAAACTTACCAGCGCAGTATCGATAGCAGTGGTCGCACGGCTACATACACGGTTGGCGACAAGCTTCAAGTGGTGACTTATGACAATGCAGGCCGCATCATCCAACTGCACCGCGCTTTGACAACCAGCCCAAATACTCCCATTGCTAATACTATCAGCACCTATACCTATGACAATTTAGATAGACTTACCAACAATGTGACACCATCAACTAATACCGGTTATCAATATGATTTAAGCGGCAACCGCACTAATTTAATAGTGGGTGCAAATAGCTATGCCTACACCATTGCTGCTACCAATAACCGACTAACTGCTGAGACTGGCCCCACAGCACGCACTTATACTTATGATGCTGCCGGCAACATTACCGGTAACGGGCAAGATACCTACGCCTACTCTAGCCGAGAACGTCTAACAGAGGTTACGCGCAATAGTAATGTCATCTATGCCTTAAGGTATAACGGGTTGGGGCAGTTTGTACACCGTACTAATGACAATATCTATTATGTCTACGATGATAATCAACACCTGTTAGGGGAATATGACAGCAGTGTGCAGGCCATACAGGAAACAGTCTATTTGAATGACACCCCGGTGCTGACCCTTAAAACCAATAATGCCACTTTACAAGACAATACTTACTTTATCTATAGCGATTATCTCGACACCCCGAGAGAGATTCGTAACTTCGCCAGCCAAGCAAGATGGACGTGGTATCCTGAGCAGAGTGAAGCATTTGGTGCGAACCTGCCGAATGAGAACCCCAGCGTACTAGGAACATTCACTTATAACTTAAGATTCCCCGGTCAACTGTACGACCCAGCATCACAACTGAGCTACAACTACTACCGTGATTACAACCCGAGAACAGGCAGGTATATTGAGAGTGATCCGATAGGGCTGGCAGGTGGGATTAACACATATTCTTATGTGGGTGGGAATCCAGTGAGTAGGGTGGATACACTAGGACTTCGATATGTATGCGTGGGAATAATCCCATTTGTACGTTGTTACTATGAACCACCACCTACTTTAGGACCGCTTGGAATTCCTGATTCAGCATCAGGTAGTTCTTCTTTATCAAATCCATTGTCTGGTTTGGTAGATAAAGTTAAAGAAATGTGCGAGCCAGAAAAACGTGATTGCGTCAAAGAGTGGGAAGCTGACGTTGCATGGTGCGATGGTAAATGGAGCAGATACAGTAGAGAAGGAAAAGCATGTCATGACTGGGCAGAGGGTAACTTTGACAGATGTAGAAAAGGTGGCTCTCGCGAGCCTTTGAGATGGTAAAAATGAATAAAGATGATGAATATCAGTATGTTCTAGCATTTTCTGAAGGTCGATATGAAGATGCTAAAAAATGTTTGTATAAAGCTATTATTTGCGAAGCCAAAAATAAGGAGGCGTTACCATGGTTAGCTGGATTTGTTCAGAAATTAGGAACGATTACATTTAGGCAAGGTGATGAAGTTGGGGCTGTTGCCATGTATGAAATTTCTGAATTAATAGATGTAGGATCTCTTCTAGTTAAACTTGATTATGCAAAATTTTTGCTCAAAGAAATGGGTAACAAAACTGCGGCAATCAATAAATCTCAAGAAATCATTGAGAATGCAACCTTGTTTCCTTTCCCTAAGAGTGATGGGGACTTTAGTAGTGATCAGTATATTGAAGCTGCGAAACGTATTATTGATGAAGCTATGAAAAAATAAATGAAGTCATAGGCGATTTTCTTTCTGAAAACATGCACTGCAACCCAATATCCATGTATCTTACAGAGTATCTATTTTTAATTATTTTAGCTAGTTTTATTCACTCAAATAATTAACCCTCTTACTAACTCATGCAGCGCCGCCACTTGCTTTGCTTTCAACTAGACCGCTTCACTCGAACAGGTGCTGGGCGTGACAACATAGGCCGCATCACCCAACTGCACCGCGCTTTAACAACCAGCCCCATACTCCCATTGCCAATACCATCAGCACCTATGCTTATGACAATTTAGATAGACTAACCAACAACGTCACCCCAACCACCAATACCGGCTATCAATATGACTTAAGCGGCAACCGCCACTATTTTGCTATACTCTAATCGTTGAATAACACCCATTACTTAACTTAGCTGACCAGTGAAGATCACTCGCCTTACAAAATCTCAACTTACCAAATTAGTAACTAAAACCGCCCCAGAATACCTAGAAATTTTTAGCGAATTCAAAGCTTATGACGGCGGTTGGTTGGTTTTGCCTGAGCGCATCCAAAAAATAAAAGACAATCTTAAATTAGACTATTACGTCACTCTTTATAAAGACCAAAATACCATTGATGTATGTCTTTTATTGTTTATGTTTGGCAAAGTGGGTTTGAAGGAATGGAACAATGATTTAAAGAAACTTCCACCTGCAGATCAAGTGCAAGAGGTAGTCAATTTTTCAGATGAGTTAATGAATAACCCTAAATGGATTGATGACATGATAGGGGAATGGCCTAACAATTCTGAAGAGGAGTTGGCTCAGAGAAAACAGTTTGAATCTTTAACACCTCAAGAGCAACAGCAACAATTAGAAAGAGTAAGTTTCTTGTTTTTACATATTTTGCTCTCCCTGCATAATTATTTTGCATTAATGGCACATGGCGAGAAGATGGTTTCTTTGGTGCCTAAAGCAATCAATGGCGATGATGAGGCATTTTGTAAAGCAGTAAGAGTCGATCGAAATTTATTGGTCTCTCATCCGTATTTCAAAGAAAGGTACCAAAGGGCTCAGGCGAATGCCGAAAAAGAGTTTTTGCAAAAGCTGGGTGCTTGTCAGTCTAGGGCGAATTTAATTGGCAAAATCAGATATCCAGGTCTTTATCTTCTATTTGCCATGCTAGAAGTTTTGGAATGGCTGGATGACTTAACTCATGAAGAGATTCTTGATCTCTGCGATAAAGCTGGTTTAGATCGCTGGCAAAATAGGATTGAGGATGTTAACTCAGTTACAAAGCAGCTTGCAAGGTATCGCAATTATCAAAAGACTGGCGGTGTGTCAATGCACTGAAATTTAATTTTAGTGCATCGCTATCCATTCAAATGATGTAGAAAATTCGTATCCATTCCAGATCGCCATTTCGGCTTGCTGGTAATTCTTAAGGGAATGGATATGACAAGCAGGAAGCAATCAAACAACACATCTTCTGCCGATGAGCGGGTATCCGAACACACGGCGCGTCGGCGCCGCGAGGTCGGAGACCGCGAAGCAGTAGCGGTGCCTAGTAACACAGCTACTAATAACAGCAATAATGAGTCTTTAGGGGTTAAGTTTTTACGTTTTGGGGTGGACAGCCTCTATCTCTCTTATCAAGGCGATCTCTTCCCTAACATCGATCAAAAGCTAGCCAAACTCAAGAAAATAGCGCAATCAGATCGACAAGCACAACAAGCCAAAGCACAATTAAAAATCGGTGATCATTTATTCGAGGTGAAGGATAAAGGCACTTCGATGTTTAGCTACATCTTAGAAGATAATGCTTTTCGGATTCAGCTTTCTCGTCCAAGTAAATCCGTGCCTATGGCTTATGTCAAAATATCTAGTGAATATCTGACATATAAGACACCCGCAGATGCAGCTAAACATCTGTACGAGATACTTGGTCAGTTAGGTTCTGCTCAATTCAGTGCAAATGTCAGTCGTATTGATCTATTTGTAGATTTTGTGTCATTTCAGGATATGGAAGCATGGACTCGTGAAGCATGGGTGACTAGAGCTTCATCTGTGAACGCTTATGCCATCGACAATCGGTTTACAGGTTGGGCTATAGGAATGGGGGGTGTCATTGCAGCGAGGTTATACGACAAAATCTTTGAACTGTGTAAAAGTAATAAAGGTTATCTCATTCCATTGTGGGAAATGGGCGGAAGGCAAGAAGGTGATCCTGTTTGGCGTTTAGAGTTTGAATTCAAGCGTGATTTTTTAAAGCAAAAAGGCTTAGTCACTTTAACTGAAGTATCAGCCAATTTAAACGGCCTCTGGTCATACGCAACGACAGAATGGTTAAAACTGACAGAACCCAACCCAGATGATGCTACACGCGCACGCTGGCCTATTCATCCATTGTGGCAAGCTCTGTCTTCTGTCGATTGGGAAACTTCAGGCGGTAAACTGCAATCACGTTTCTCTAACGCTAGAGTACCTAACAAGAGTGCTGCTATGCATCGTGTATTAACTGGCCTGACAACTTGGATGGCAATAGAGGGGAAATCTGAATATAACTTAGTGATAGATCCGTTTGTGGATGATTTGTATTTTTATATTAAACATCAGGCTGAAATTGCTGGACTCCCCTACGATGACTTCATTAAAGAAAAGGTCTCTAACAAGGCGCGAATGTTTAACACTATCGACGTGAATATGGACATTTACGATGACTATGTGAATGAAGAAGTCGCTGCTTACAGAAAAGCCTCTGACGGTGAATAACCATGAAAGATAACGACTTGCCCTTACCGCATATACGTTGTCTTTCTAAAGAGGCCGCAGCATCTTATCTAGGGATAGGTGTAACGCTATTGAGTGAGCTTGATATTCCAGCGGTGAAGTTTGGTCGTCGTCTGGTCTATGACAAAGTTGACTTAGATCTTTGGTTAGAGGAATATAAGCAGCGAGGGCGGGCCGGAAAGGAGTTTATATGGCCCGTGAAACCGGAATCTACAAGCGAGACGATTCATCCTGTTGGTGGATTAACGCAACACTCGCAAACGGCAAAAGAGTACGCCAAAGTTCTGGGACTGAAGACCGAGCAGAGGCCGAAGCGTTCCTAGCTAAAATTAAGCTAGACGCGTACAGGCAAGTGCATTTTGGTGTGAAGCCCCATCGCTCATGGCAAGACGCTGTTGTTCGGTATCTCGAAATTAAAGCAACACTTAGAAGTTATCGTGATGTAAAACGGATTTGTTTCCACTTACATCCTTACTTAGGTACTTTGATGCTGAATCAGATTAACGGAGACGTGATTTGGTCAGTGGTTCAAGGTGAACTTAAGAAAGGAAATAAGGCGGCAACGGTCAATCGTTATTTGGCAGTGATTAGGAATTTACTAAGAACAGCGCGTGACGAGTGGCAGTGGCTAGATCATATCCCTAAAATTCGATTGCTTTCAGGTGAAGTCGAACGTGATCGATGGTTGACGAAAGAAGAGGCAGAAAAGTTAATCGCTGTATGTCCTCCGCATTTGGCAGCTTTGGTTAAGTTTGCTTTAGCAACGGGGTGTCGTGCTCGGGAAATTTTAGGTTTGGAATGGAGTAGGGTGGATTTAAGTCGCCAGACTGCATGGATTAACCAAACTAAGAATGGTACACCGAGAGGGGTTCCTTTAAATGCAGGTGCAATATCCGTTCTTCAGGCGCAAGTCGGAAAGCATTCTAGGTATTGTTTTACTTATGCTGGTGAGCCGATTCGATACAACATTTCGAATTCTGCTTGGCATACAGCATTAGAAAAAGCAGGCTTAGAAGATTTTAGATTCCACGATTTGCGCCACACTTGGGCTTCTTGGCATCGTCAAGCGGGAACAAGTTGTGATGAACTGAAAGAACTAGGGGGTTGGAAAACGCGTTCTATGGTTGATCGTTATGCAAAATTTGCAACAGAACATTTAGCAAAAGCTGCAAATCGGATTGATCATTTCGGACAAGATAACGTGATTGAATTGTCACGTTTTGGTCACGTTCACCAAGAAAAAAAGGCTTAGTTAAAAACTAAACCCTTATCAATACTGGTGGCCGGGGGCAGAATCGAACTGCCGACACGCGGATTTTCAATCCGCTGCTCTACCGACTGAGCTACCCGGCCAGCGTGGAAATAGTACATAACTATTTGCAAGTCGCGCATTATAGCAAACTTAACCAAATATTGGCATAAAGCAGTGCAATTAAATTAGAAAGTAAGATGTTCAAAACAAAATAATTGGAGATAGCCATGAAAACAAAACTGAGTTTATTAGCGATAATGGTGCTTTCGCTTGCGCTGCTAAGTGCTTGCAAAAAAGAGCAAGCCGCTGCCGAGAAAATGGGTCAAGAGGCAGGTGAGGCATTAAGCAAGCCGATAGATGCAGCTAAAGATGCCGCGGCCGCTACCGAGGCTGCCGCCGCACAAACCACAGAAGCTGTTTCAGAAGCCGCAGAGGAGGCGAAAGATCAAGCGGGAGATGCGGTGCAGGCTGCCAAAGACGCAGCTGCGGCAGCTGCTAAATAATTGTTTTAATAAATTAAACCCGCAAAGCCAGTAGGTTTTGCGGGTTTTTTGTTTAATGATAAGAGCTTGAAGCGTTTATAAGACATGCTCTGCAACCCGCATGGATATTAACTTACAGAGCACCCTTTTTGCATTTTTTTAAGCAAAAGTGGTAAAGAATTAGCTATCTGATGCTTTCACTATAATCTTCTCGCCAAGACATTCCACAACTTGTCCATGACGGATTTTAGCGGTTTTTCGCAATTCAAGTTTTCCGTCTACTTTCACAATGCCATCGGCCACCATCATTTTGCCCTGACCACCGCTTTGTGCAATACCTGTTAACTTGAGCAGGTTGCATAGCTCGATAAACTCGCCCTTTAATTCAAATTCCACTTTTAGACTTTTGAGGTTTTTAAGAGTTTAATGCTGCGCAAGAGCGCTACGCTTAGCCAAACAACCGCTAAATACATCGCCGTAAAACCCATCCAGCTTGGCAGGTATTCCCAGCCGTGTTTAAGCGATTCGATTAAACCATGTGCGGGAAAGCGGCCAGAGAACAAGTAATAGGTTTGCGTAGAAATGACAAACGCCACAAATGTTGTGAACATGCTCACCAAAGCATAAGGTACTGGTGCAAAAACATCTTTTTGTCTGGCTAACCATAAACCACCCAGCCACATCGCACCATAGCTTGGAATCAAGCCCCAATAGCCGTTGGTAAGGCAAAAGCCTTGCGCAGGGTCTAACGCGGCAGCACCAAAATCAATCACTGCGGCAAGTGCAAAAAACGCTGCGAACCAACCGATACGTTTTAACCACAATCCGCCTAAAAGAAACAAGACCAAGCTGGCATCAGGCAAGCTGAAAGGGGTGAGTGTGTGGCTGCCTCGAGTGAGCAGCATGAAAAAAGCAATTGCAATTGCGATTAACAATTGATTTTTGAGTGTTAAATTATTTCCCATAATGGCTTAACCTTTTAATTGAAGTGACATCATAACACCGCACGGCTAAAGTTTAAAAGGCAGTGTTAATCAAAAAATTACTCCGGCTGGTAGCGGATATTCACAAATAAATTTGCACCAGGAGTGTTGTAATCAATGTTGTTACCGTCAACTGCCAGCACATAGTTTTTATCAAACACGTTGTTAGCGCGGGCCTGTATGCTCCAATCTTGGTCTATTTTGTAGGCAGCAGTAAGATTGCATAGTGTATAACCATCTAAGCGTGTGGTATTTGCTAAATTGTTATAACGCGTTGATGCACTTAAGACTTCTGCACCAAACTGCCAATTTTGCCAATCATAGCTTAAATTAAGTTTGCCATTTCGGTTAGCGCGGCGTGCTAGCAGATTACCCGTTGCGTCGTCTCTAGGTGATTGTATGTCAGCACTGGCTTGCAAGCTAAGGCTTCCCCAGCGCTGGCTGCCGGTTAGGCTTAGCCCTTTAATGTGCGCTTTATTAATATTTTCGATAGTAAAAGTTGATAAGTCGAATGCAATTAAATTGCGGATTCTGTTATCAAACAGCGTTGCGGATAGCGTTGTATCGTTATCCTGATAACGCAAACTGGCTTCAACGTTATCAGATTTTTCGGGTGAAAGTTTAGGGTTACTGAAGAAAGGATAGTATAAGTCGTTGAACGTCGGTGCTTTAAACGCGCTGCCATAGCTGGCTGTGATGCGCCAATTGGAGTTAAAGCTAAAGGCGTAGCCAATACCGCCAGTTTGATTATTGCCAAAGCTCGAGTTATGGTCGTCGCGATAGCTCAAATGCACGCTATGCGCACCGATATCGGCTAAATAGCTGGCTACATAACCTTCATTTTTGCGATTTGTTTTGTCGTAAGCGGTATCGGCTGTCAGATCTTCTTCCAGCCGGTCATACATTAAAGTGAGCGTGCCCACTGGCAGCTTCAGGTCATTTTGCCAATTGATTTGCGTTAAGTCTGTAATCGTTTGATCAGTAAAAGATTCATCAAAAATATGACTTTTATCTTTACCAAAGCCAATGCGCAATTTAGAAAGCCAGTTCGTCGTAAATTGATTATTGCTGGTGAGTGCAAACGATTGTACGTTTAGTTTATTATGTGATGGAAAGGCGGTTGCATTAAAGCGATTGTCATAATCTGCGTTTCCGTCGCTTTCAAAAAATTGCACCCCCATTTCGTGGCCTTCCGCCAGTATTTGGGTTAAGTTTGCAGAAATAGACAAATTTCGGTATCCGTCATTGTCTTTAAAATTACGGTTTTCAGTTTTATATGCAGAAAATCCATCGGTGTCGGAAGCTGACAAGTTAAGTGCAAAACTCGTGTCGTTGATGCTGCCGCGCAGGCCGGCTTCTGCTTTTCTGGTATTGTAAGTTCCATTACCAGCGTTGGCATAAACACGAGTTTTACCACCACCTTGCTTGGTGAAAATTTGAATGACGCCGCCGATAGCGTCCTGCCCATACAAGCTGGTCGCGGGGCCGCGTAAAATCTCAATGCGTTCAACCTGGCTTAATGGCAAATTCTCAAAGCTGGCAATGCCTGCTGTAGCAGAGTTAATGCGCATGCCATCTACAAGTACGACAACATGGCCAGTATTGGTACCGCGCATGAAAATGCCTGACTGTGTTCCTGCGCCGCCAGTATTGGTAATTTCAATCCCGGGTTGTTGCTGCAAAAGCTCTACAAAAGTAGATTGCCCAGAACGCTCAATTTCTTCTTGTTCAATTACGCTCACATCAGCAATAACGCTTTCGCGGGTCTGAGCCACACGGCTTGCGGTGACGACAACGTCATTTAGATTAATTTGTTCGTCGGCAAAAACTGGTGAAGTAATAACCCAGCCAATCAGGCCGGCAATGGTAGATTTTTTCATTGTTTTTCCCTAAATTACACGCGTCCCCGCATGCAAGTTAATAAAAACCAGGGAATAAGTGAGGGAAAAGCTGACAAAAAATGCACTCAAGAAATAGCCGAGCAGCAGCTTTTGACACCGTCACCCCGCGGCATTTCCTAGCGCGCCTTAAAATAAGGCTTTGGTTGCGAGGCCGGTCTCCGGGCTTATGAGGAATTGTTTTACGCCTTCCCAAGTTTTTACTCAGTGGCTGGTTGTAAAACTACACTCACTTACCGTTGCGGGGGCAGCATAGGCATTGTTATAGTTAACGCACCTATTTCCCAGTTTCACCTATGTTTATAGAAAATAAACATAAGCACCTGACAACTGCAGACGATTATATCGATTTATATCGCTATTACAATTAATTTTTTATACAACAAGCATGTAAAAGGTGTCAAATTACTTTGAATAGTCCACGTTAGCTATTGACTATAATGAATTTTTTCAATTATAGTGGGATTATGGAAGCAGATTTAAAAAGTTTAGAAGAAAAAATAACCAGGCTAATCACTTTGTGTAGTGATTTGCGCGAAGAGAATATCCAATTGCGTAGTGATTTATCGCAAGCTCAGCAGGATGCCAGTGCTCTCAAAAACAATATGCAGCTGGCTGGCGATAAGCTCGAGAGTTTACTTGCTTCCATGCCAGAAAGTATTGAGGCTTTATGAGTGCTGCTAAACCAGTTGATGTGCTGATCATGGGACGCGAGTTTACGGTTTCGTGTACAGACGAAGAGCGGCAGGGTTTAATGGATGCGGTTGACTACCTTGATAAAAAAATGCGCGAGATTCGAGATTCTGGAAAGGTTGTCGGAGCAGAACGGATTGCAATCATGGCTGCACTCAACCTCTCACACGAATTGCTCAACACAAAAACAGGTGATGTTGACATTGGCGATTATAAGCGTAGGATTAGTCTCATGCAGAATAAAATTGATGAAGCAATGGCTGCGCAAACTAAGCTTTTATAACTAGTTTTTTTCATCAGTTCGTAACAACGCCGCTTTATTATCAAGCTTGTTTTCTGTGGTGTTGCTTGAGTCTAAATTCCTTGAACTAGTCTTTGTTATAGGTTTCGGCTCATCAAGCACGGTGTGCGCGCTCTAAATTGGGTGTTCTTTTAAGATGCCCTTGGCGAGTGTACCTAAAGTGCTTTAGGTTGTTACCACCTGAACTTTTTTGGTTCAGGATTAACGGCTCAGGCAACACTAGAGAAAATAATTCTGTTACCTCAGTTCGTGATATTTCAAATCTGCCAGGCTCACGATCTCTAAGCATTTTTCATGGCAAGCTTCTAAAATTACTGGCGGTGCAAAGCCAGCTTCCGATGCTTCAAGCCAACGTGCAGCACATACGCACCAGCGGTCGCCTGCCATAAGACCTTCAAAACCATATTCTGGCCGTGGTGTGCTTAAATCGTTGCCACTAGAAAATGAAAATGCCAAAAACTCATCGGTTACTTGGCAACAAACGGTATGGCTACCAATGTCTTCACTGCCTGTTTCACAGCATCCAGTGCGCGTAAAGCCAGTCAGCGGATTTAAGCTGCAAATTTGCAGGCTTGTGCCAAGTACGTTGCGCGTCATGGTTTTGTTCCGAAAGGGTTAATTTCATTTATCATACCCAATTTATGAAACTTAGAAAATTAAATTAATATGCGTTATTGGTTAATGAAATCTGAGCCTGCGGATGTGTCTATAGATGATTTGGCAGCTATGCCAAATCAAACAGTAGATTGGTATGGCGTGCGTAACTATCAGGCGCGTAACTTTATGCGGGATCAAATGCGTATTGGCGATGGTGTGCTGTTTTATCACTCAAACTGCGAAATGCCTGGCATTGCCGGCATTTGCGAAGTGAGTTCCAATGCGTATCCTGACCGTTTTCAGTTCGTCAAAGGCCATAAATATTACGACCCAAAGGCCACGCCGGAAACGCCGCGCTGGATGAATGTGGATGTGAAACTTGTGCGTAAAACGCGGCTTTTAAGTTTGAAAGAAATGCGTGAAACGCCGGAACTGGTGAACTTGCGGACTTTGCAGCGCGGCAATCGATTGTCGATTACGCCCGTAGACCCAAAAGACTGGGAATTTATTTTAAAGTTGCTTAAGTAGCATGTAAAAAATATGCCCCGCAAGCCGCATGGATATTGGCTTACAGGGCATATGTTTTAAGTTGGATTTAGCTATAAATGATTAATGTTTTGTATCTAAGCTACCCATGCTTTTTGGGTAAGTTACCAAACCCCAAGGTAAGTTTTTCACTTCCACTTGTTTAGTCACTTCCAGTTTTTCGGCGTCGATCACAAACACAGCATCCGATTTACCGCAAGCCAGCAAAATCTGTTTGTCATCCGGCGTAAAGCTAAAGTGCCAGCAACGGTTGCCTGTTGGAATATCCTTAATTTTTTCATAGGTTTTAGCATCAAATACTTGCAGCACTTTTGCCTTGTTGGCCGCTACAAAAATGCGCTCACCTTTTTTGTCGTAGGAAATACCATAAGGTGTTTCCGCAGTGTCCACCGTGCGCACAAAATTGAAATCTTTATCTAGCACCATGAATTTATTGCCATATTCTAACGTGGAAAGGTAAGTGTTGCCGTCAGGCGAAACCTTAATGCCGCGCGGCCTGTCGCCGTGTTCATGTGTTTTGATGGTTTTTAGCAACTCGCCGCTGGCAATGTCGTGCACGGTCACGGTGTTGTCTGCTTCGTTGGTAATCACCAGCTTGCTGTTGTCAGCCGAAAATTCAATCCCTTCAGTTTCCGGGCCGCCCGTAATTTCGCGCACTTTTTCGCCCTTGGTTAAATCCACCACGGCGATTTTGGCTGGGATTTTGTCTTCGTCATCATCGTCATCTTCCGCCGGTTTTGCACCTGGTGCAGGTGGCGGGCCGCCTTTTGCGCTTGGCTCGGATGAAATATAAGCAAAATTACCGTTTACGCGTACAAACTCTGGGTTTTTGCCGACTGGAATTTGTTGTGTGACTTCGCCCGTGACGGTGTCGATGATTGAAATACTTTCATTCTCACGCGTTGCAACAATGAGTTTTTTGCCATCATCGGTCACGCCCAGGCCGCGCGGGCCTTCAGCTTTCACGTCAATTTGCTTAGTCACTTGCATAGTGGCTAAGTCAATCACACTCACACCCGCATCTTGGCTGGTAACGTAGGCAACGCCTGCGTTAGCCGCAACAGCATCGCCAGCAACCGCACTGGTATTGGCTTCCGGGGCAGGTGTTTTTTCTGCAGTTTCTTTGCTGCAAGCGCCTAAACTGGCTATCAGTGCCAGCATCAATAAGCTGGTGTAGGTTTTGTTAAATGTCGGTACAAATTTCATTAAAAGTCTCCAGAGTTTTTCCGCCTGTTTGGCAAATTATTGTTTATTAGGTTCAATCCCTAATGGTTTATTAAAGCAAAAATTATACTAGCCTGTATATTATATTAATGTTTTTATAAAACAATGAGTTATTTTCTCGCAACCCATCATCATTGGCTGTTAACAGCCAATGGTGGTGGTTGAAGATTTAGAAATCACCCTAAAAATAGTTGATACGCCGGGTTTTCGGTTTCATCCCAATATGGGTAGCCGAGATTTTGCAGAAACTCTACAAACTCAGTCTGTTCATTCGGTGGTACTTGCATACCCACCAACACGCGTCCAAAATCTGCCCCATGGTTGCGGTAATGAAACAGGCTGATATTCCAATCGTGCCCCATGCTATCTAAAAATTTCATTAAAGCACCCGGTTTTTCGGGGAACTCGAAGCGATACACCACCTCGTGTTCGGCCTGTGGCGCGCGTCCGCCGACTAAGTGGCGCAAGTGCAATTTGGCCATTTCGTTATCGGTTAAATCCAGTGTTGGCAAATCTTGCGCCTGCAATTCTGCAATCAGATTTGCTGTTTCGGCTGGATCGTGCACGGCCACACCAACAAATATATGCGCGGCTTTCGGGTCATCGTAGCGGTAATTAAATTCGGTGATATTACGGTTGCCCAGTAAGCGGCAGAACGCTTTGAATGCGCCCGGTTTTTCAGGAATTGTGACTGCAAGCAGTGCTTCTCGTTTTTCGCCCACCTCGGCGCGCTCGGCCACAAAGCGCAATCTATCGAAATTCATATTCGCACCTGAGGCAATGGCCACCAGAGTTTTGCCGTGCAGATTTTCGCGTTCGACATAAGCCTTCATCCCCGCAACGGAAAGCGCTCCGGCGGGTTCCAAAATGCTGCGCGTATCCTCGAATACGTCTTTAATTGCGGCGCAAATCGCATCGTTATCCACCACAATCATTTCATCCACAAATTGTTGACACAAGCTAAATGTATGCTCGCCAACTTGTTTCACAGCTGCGCCATCGGCAAAAAGCCCGACTTGCTCCAGCACCACGCGCTTGCCCTGTTTCAGCGATTCCGCCATCGCTTCGGCATCTTTGGCCTCTACGCCGATGACCTTAATTTCCGGCCGCACGGCTTTGATATACGCCGCAATGCCTGCAACCAATCCGCCGCCGCCTACACTGCAGAATATTGCTTCTATCGGTTCTTTACTTTGCTCCAAAATCTCCAGCGCGATCGTGCCCTGTCCGGCGATCACGTCCGGGTCGTCATACGGGTGCACGAAGGTAAGTTTTTCAGATTTCTCCAGTTCCAGCGCCTTTACATAAGCGTCAGAATAGCTATCGCCAAATAAAATCACTTCTGCGCCGCGACTTTTGACGGCATTTATTTTAATTGCGGGCGTGGTGGTGGGCATAACAATCACAGCACGGCATTTCAGCTTTTGTGCGGCTAGTGCTACGCCTTGTGCATGGTTGCCCGCACTGGCAGCAATCACGCCGCGTTTCAGCACATCAGCAGGCAAGTTCGCCATTTTGTTATACGCGCCGCGCAGCTTGAAAGAGAACACCGGTTGCATATCCTCACGTTTCAATAAAACGCGGTTACCAATGCGCGCAGATAAATTCGGCTGCAGCTGCAAAGGCGTTTTTTTCGCCACGTCATACACGCGCGAGTGTTCAATTTTTTCTTTGTAGTTGATGGTCATACGATATTTTGAATAGGCTTGTTTTTAAACTAATGGCTGCGGTGTATAGTTATGTTTTTGTGATTATAGAGAATTTTGAGGAATTATCGTGGCATATACGCAAGATGAATTAAAACAACAAGTGGCAAAAGCCGCAGTGGAATACGTAAAAGAAGGCATTATCGGCGTAGGCACAGGTTCCACGGCCAATTACTTTATTGAAGAGCTTGCAAAAGTAAAAGGCAAAATCGATGGTGCCGTTGCCAGCAGTGAGGCCACAGCAGAGCGTTTACGCGGCCATGGCATTAAAGTTTACGATTTAAACAGTATCGACAGCATGGATATTTATGTCGATGGTGCAGATGAAATCACCGAGCACATGCATATGCTCAAGGGTGGCGGCGGTGCGCTGACTCGTGAAAAGATAGTTGCGGCCGTGGCTAAAACTTTTATCTGTATTTGTGACGAGAGCAAATATGTGCCGGTGTTGGGCAAGTTTCCATTGCCGGTAGAAGTGCTGCCGATGGCACGCAGCCATGTGGCGCGCGAGCTGGTGAAACTGGGCGGCCAGCCGGTGCTGCGCGATTTCACCACAGATAACGGCAATATAATTTTAGATGTGCATAACTTAAGAATTGACGACCCGGTTGCCATGGAAGCCAAAATCAACCAAATCGTCGGTGTAGTGACCAATGGTCTATTTGCTGCACGTCCTGCAAATATTTTATTGCTGGCGACCGCGAATGGCGTAAAAACTTACAAAAAATAAGCCTTTTTAGTATAAAACAATGCCTCTGGAGGCCGCATGGATATTGGCTTGCAGAGGCATTGTTTTTGATGGATTTGAGACTCAAATGATGTGCAATTACAAATTAATTTGCACGCTCTACGCTAGTTGACTTGCGTATTTGGGTATTAAGCTCTGAAATCGACTCGAAATAGGCTGACCGAAGTTTATTGCAAGCTGAAGCGAACAATTGGCGATCGATAGCTTGTGTCAGCGGATCGAAGATCTGGTGGCCAGCTAAGTAGGCTGGCGGGTCTAGGGGGTTGTACAGAACTGGCCGCAATTCGGATGTCGAGTGAGCGATTGCTAGATTGCGCATTTCAATGAGGTGTTTATGCTGTGCTAGTTCGTCTTTTGATAGGATATTGTTAAGTTTCAGCAAACAGTAGCTGTAACCTCGGCAGACGACCCTCTCTCGTTATTTGTAAATGGGCGGGCATATGCAATGATTGCGGTAGTTAGCAATGCACGGCGAATTACGACAGTGTCTTCTGGAGGCCTCGGGTAGAAGTAACTTAGTGCTTCTTCGAAGTCGTTAGAAGAAAGAATATAGCGTGCAACCTGGGCTTGAAGCTTCTCAATCTTTGCCACTGTGGACATTAGCGGTCTAAAGTAACGCAAATATAAATCAAAGCCTACTTTGTCGGCGGCACATACCCACTTGCTGTATCCGCACCCTCACCAAAAAAGTATTTCTCGGTTTGTTCGCTCAAATATTTACGCGCGGCGGGGTCGGCCAAGCTCAGGCGGTTTTCGTTCACCAGCATGGTCTGCTGTTTTAGCCATGCAGCCCATGCCTCTTTGCTGACGTTTAGGTAGATTTTTTTACCCAATTCGCCCGGGTAAGGGGGAAAGTCCATGCCCTCTGCTTCTTTACCTAGTTTTACACATTTCACCATTCTTGCCATTTTCGTTACTCAATTTAGCTAAAAACAATATGATAGCGCATGTTAAAATTCACGTGATTATTTAATTGCAAAGGTAAGCAATGGAAAGCCCATTCAAAAGTAAAAACGGTTTGGAACGCATTGCCAAAGCGGCTGGTTATTCAATTGCCGGCTTAAAAGCGGCATATAAAAGCGAGGCTGCGATTCGCCAGGAAACCTGGTTGATGGTGGTGTTGATTCCACTAGGGTTTTACTTAGGCCACACCAATATCGAGCGCATTTTTCTGGTGGGCGTGACTCTGTTGGTGTTTGTGGTGGAGTTGCTGAACTCGGCCATTGAGGCGGCGGTGGACCATACTTCTATTGACCACCATGCACTTGCCGCACGCGCCAAAGATATCGGCAGTGCGGCAGTGATGATGGCGATTTTGCTGTTTTTGCTGGTGTGGGGTTTAATCCTGTTCGGCTAAAAATCTGCCCGCGCACCAATTAAAATAGACCTTTCTCCCGCAGGTGAAATATCTTTCAGGAACGAGGCGTGTTCGCGAATTTCGTCATCCAGCAAGTTGTTGGCCTTGGCAAATAACTCTACATTTAACTTAGTAGGCAATTTGTAAGCCACCAGCGCAGTGACATCCGTATAACTATCGGTTTTCAGCTCGTTATTCGCAGTGTCGTTTTGTTTAAAGGCATGCAATGCGTCCAGCCGCGCGCTGAAATTGCCAAGTTTATAGAGCAAGCCAGCACCCAGGCGTAGCGGCGCAATGCGCGGCAGATAATCGCTGTTGGTTTCATCGCGCGCATGTACGTAGTCACCCCGCACAGTTAAGTCCAAGTTATCATTGAGGCCGAATTTGCCGTCAAATTCCATACCCTTGAACACCGCTCGGACGGCTCTGAACTGGGCTTCCGGTAGGCCAGAAATAGGCTCAACATTGCCGGTATCAAACAGTCCGATAAAGTTGCTAAAATGCGTGTAATAGGCGCCAACATTCACGTTGTTGCGGCCGTCTTTCCAGCGCAGTTGTGCATCCAGACCGTTGGATTTTTCCTTATCAAAACTGCTATTTCCTACTTCAAACTGACCTGTAGCCACATGCGCGCCGTTGGCGTAAAGCTCGAAATAGCTGGGTGCGCGCTCGTTGTGCGATAAATTGCTGGTGAGCGACCAATTATCATCAATGCGGTACAAGCCGCCCAAGCGCAAAGCTATTGGGATTAAAGCTGTTATTTTGACCGGCGCCAAAAGTTGCACTGTCTTTAGAATCTACTGCGGTATGCCCCATACGGCCGCCAAAGGTGATTTTGTGTTGATTGATGGGGAGTTCTTCGTAAACATAAACCGCTTTATTTTGCGTATTCACGCTGGGGACAAATGCTTCTTCACCAATCGCTTCAAAATTGGTATTACCAAACTGAAAACCAACCACGCCATTTAGCCCAATCCATTGAATAAGGTACGGGCTGTGACCCGCTTCAATATTGCCTTCCAGGCCGCGGTTCTTAAATGTGGTGCCAACCTCTGCGCCTTCCAGTTCTTTGTGCTCGTAATCAGTATGCGCCATACGGAATTTCACACGGTTGATGACAGTGCCAAGCTCGGTAAACTCGGTCGCTAAATCCCAGCGATTGCTATTCATATCAATCGTCACTTCTTCTTCCGCCACCGTGCCATACGTGTTATCCAGTGTGGAATAGGAGAGGCCGACATAACCGTTATCGAATGTAAGTGATGCGCCCAATGCGCCACCATCGCCATCCGATGCGCTATTGACTAGTTTGCCACGATTCTCGCGTGGCGTACCATCTGCTTCGCTCTTGCGACGACTTACAGCAAATCCAGGAATATCCAAATCGCTGGTTTTGCGTGTGTAAACATCGCCGTGAATGGCGAATAAGTTATTGCCGATATCAACCACCGCGGCACCATTACGGGTGCTATCCGCTCCGCCAAAGCGCGTTTCGGCGCGGCCGGTAATGCCGTCCAGTTTTTCTTTTGGAATGCGGTGGTCAATTGCGTTCACCACGCCGCCCATGGCGCTGCCGCCATACAGCAAGGCTGCAGGTCCGCGCACTACATCAATCTGCTCGATAATCAGCGGATCCACGCCGACAGCATGGTCGAAGCTTAAAGAAGATGCATCTAATACACCAACGCCGTTTTGCATAATGCGCACACGCTCGGCATCTAGTCCGCGAATCACAGGTCTCGAAGCGTTAGGCCCAAACCGGGTAGCAGAAACGCCTGGTAAACCGTTGAGGGTTTCACCCAGCGTGCCTTCGCGGCGCAGACTCAGTTCACGGCCGTTCAGTACAGAAACTGGTACAACAAGTTCATCTGAACCCACTCCAAGCGGGTTGCCCGTGACTGCTAAGGGCGCGAGATCGATATTTGTTTCATCGGCCGCAAATGTCGTATTGAATATAAGCCCGCTGATAATGAATACAATGGGTTTTATGGCAAAAGCCATAGACAAATCTTGCGAAAATTTCATGTCAATCACCTCAAAAAAATAGCAAATAGCCAGCCTAAGAAGCTGGAAAATTAAAAACTAAATGCGATGAGTTTGAGGTGGTGCGCGTGCCGCGTAGGCAGTATGAAGATAAGACGGGTAGTGGAAGTAATTGCCAATAGCTCTGCTAAAGCTGGTGCATACTAGAGGCAATATAAAGGCATGAGATGCAATTCCGCTGCCTATTTTAGCAAAGCTGATACATTGCGGACATTGCTCGTTATGTGTATTTTTGTCTTGCTGCTGATGCTTTGCAAAATCATTAAGATGGCTGATTTCATGCGTAACAGCACCTATCTGCGCAAAGGCAAACAGGAATATCAAAACAAAATTAACGGCAAAACGCTTCAACATACTTTTTAAGATAACAGAAAATCGAGCGGGATAAAATACTTTATTTCTTTTTTGCTCTAGGGTGAGCCTGGTCATATACTTTGGTTAAATGCTGATAATCCAGATGCGTATACACCTGCGTGGTGCTGATGTTGGCGTGGCCCAGCATCTCTTGCACGGCGCGTAAATCGCCGCTGCTCTGCAATACGTGTGTGGCAAAGCTGTGGCGCAGCATGTGCGGATGCACGGAGGAATTAATGCCTTGTTTAATCGACCATTCTTTTAGCCGATATTGAATGTTTCTTGCTGAAATTCGCCTGCCCTGCAAGCCAATAAATACGGCCTTTTCAGAGGCATTGTTTGCTAAAAGCTCAGCACGGTTTTTTAACCATTTTTGTATGGCATCCATGGCGTGGCTGCCCAGCGGCACAATGCGTGTTTTATTGCCTTTACCGGTGACCTGCACGGTGCCTTCCGAGAAATCCAGCGCGTCCAGATTCAAATTCACCAGTTCGCTCAAGCGTAATCCGCTGGAGTAAAACAGCTCTAAAATAGCGTGGTCGCGAATGCTTAAAACGTCGTCATCGCCAATATCTACCAGCTTTACAGTCTGTTCAATAGATAAAGCCTGCGGCAAGGTTTTGGGTGATTTTGGTGCGCGCAGACCAACAACAGGGTTGTTGCTGAAGCCGCGCCGTTTTACCAGATAGTCAAAAAATCCGCGCCAGCTCGAGAGCATGCGTGCGATACTTTTTCCGCCAAGACCTTTGCTGTGCAAGTTGGCAATAAAGCGGCGTATATGGTTGGTTTGAAGTTCGTTAAGTTTGGTGGAATCTGCTAATTTGATGAGTTGTGTAATATCTCTGGCGTAATTTTCGCGGGTGAGCGGGCTTAAGCCGCGCTCGAAGTTTAAAAACTCAAGATATTCTTTTAATAATTCCACATTGCCTATTTATTCTATTGTCTATTTATTCCAAGTGCCGTGATAATGCAGCACTTAAGATTTCGCCAATTTTTGAAAGAAAATCGGTGCCCATTTCACTATAAAAACGATTTTTGTCATCACTGGCAAGGGCTAAAAATCCAATCGTTTGTTGAAGGCGCAAAGGAATGAGCGCGATGGAGGCTGCCGGTTCAATAAACCAATCTTCGGTCACAATATCTGGTTGCTTGCCGCAATAAGGTTGCGGGAGTGCTGTAGTCCATGTTTTAGCCTCTTCAGTGACCTCGCTAAATACCAGGTTTGTATTGTCTTCCGGGTCGAGCGGCTTAGTCCAGATACGCAGGCAGGTATCTGTCAAATCAAAATGCTCAGGTAACAGCGCGCTGATCAGCTGCTCTATTTCATCAAAACTCTTGGCTTTGTGCAGCTCGACATTTAATGCATGAATTTTATTAGCAATGGCGTCGTTATCTTTAGCATTTAGCACCAGTTCCGCAAATCGTTCCTCCAATGCATTAATTTTGTCGCGTTGTGCCAGTTGCTGACGTTCGGCCAAAGAAATTGTGCCGCTGCCATGGGGGCTTGGCAGATAAATGCTGGCAAGCAGATTGGCATGTTGCTCAAAAAAATGCGGGTTGGCTTGTAGATAAGTTTTGATGAGTTCTTCAGAAACTATTATTTCATTTTCTTGCATGATTATCTCTATATTTAGTTAATTTCTATCTGACCTTCAAACACAATTTCAGCCGGGCCTGTCATCATGACAGGTTGACCTTCACCATGCCATTCAATGTTAAGTTTACCACCGCGTGTGTGAACCAGTACGGGTGATTGTAAAGCCCCTAGCTGAATTCCGCTGACGGCTGCAGCGCAGGCACCCGTACCGCAAGATAGTGTTTCTCCGCTGCCGCGCTCATACACGCGCAATTTAATTTCGTGTGAATTTATAACCTGCATAAAGCCTGCATTGACGCGCTGTGGAAAACTGGCATGTGCTTCAATCTGTGGGCCGAGTTCGGCGACATTGGCGCTATCTACATCGTCCACCAAAGTCACCGCATGCGGATTACCCATAGAAACCACAGCCACGGAGACAGCATGGTTATTGGCTTGCAGGGCATATGTTGCTTGTCTTTTTTCTGCAATAAATGGAATCTTTGCAGGTTCGAATATTGGCGCGCCCATATTCACAGTAACTTGACCATCATCACGAAGCGTCAGCGTAATGATGCCGCAACGGGTTTCAACCGCAATTTCGCGTTTGTAGGTTAAGCCTTTTTCCGTCACAAAGCGCACAAAACAGCGTGCACCATTGCCGCATTGTTCTACTTCGCCGCCATCAGCATTAAAGATGCGATAGCGAAAATCTACGTTGGGTGTGCTTGTTTTTTCTACAATGAGTAATTGGTCGCAGCCCACGCCAAAATGGCGATTAGCGATTTTTTTAATCTGCGCTGAAGTCAATGTGACAGGCGAAGTGAAGCTGTCAATGACCACAAAATCGTTGCCTGCGCCCTGCATTTTAGTGAATTTTAGTAACATATTCTTAACAATTTAAAGTTACAGTATTCTAGCAAATTTACGCCAACTATTTGATTTAAAGTGTACAATGCGCGACTCAAAGTGATTTTCGGTATTCCTTTAGCCTTTAGTGAATACTGTTTTACTTTTTTTAACTTATTAGTTTTCAAGGCGCATAATGAACGAATATCTTTTTACTTCAGAATCAGTTTCTGAAGGTCACCCAGACAAACTCGCAGACCAAGTATCCGATAGTATTTTAGATGCCATTCTGGCACAAGACCCAACTGCGCGCGTGGCTGCTGAAACCCTCGCCAATACTGGTTTGATTGTGCTAGCTGGTGAAATTACTACAACCGCAAACGTCGATTACATTAAAGTGGCACGAGATGCGATTAAACGCATCGGCTATGACAATACCGAATACGGCATTGATTACAAGGGATGCGCAGTACTGGTAGCGTATGACAAGCAGTCACCTGATATCGCCCAAGGCGTGGACAACGCCAATGATGATCCGCTCGACCAAGGTGCGGGCGACCAAGGCTTAATGTTCGGTTATGCAGTGAATGAAACGCCACAACTCATGCCTTTGCCGATATGGCTCAGTCACCGCATCATGGAGCGTCAGGCGCAGTTGCGTAAAGATGGCCGCCTGCCATGGCTGCGCCCGGATGCGAAATCACAAGTGACCGTGCAGTACGTGGATGGAAAACCGCATAAGATCGACACTGTGCTGGTTTCTACGCAGCACGCGCCGGAAATGAGCCTGGATGCTATTCGAGAAGCGACGATTGAAGAAATCATCAAGCCGATGTTGCCTAAAGAGCTGATTAAAGGCGAAATTAAATATCTGGTGAATCCTACCGGTCGCTTTGTCGTCGGCGGCCCGCAAGGCGATTGCGGCCTCACCGGCCGTAAAATTATTGTCGATACCTACGGTGGCGCAGCGCCTCACGGCGGCGGTGCTTTCTCCGGTAAAGACCCTTCCAAAGTAGACCGTTCAGCAGCCTATGCGGGTCGCTACGTGGCCAAAAATATTGTGGCCGCAGGCTTAGCAGATAAATGCCTAGTACAAGTTAGTTACGCTATCGGTGTTGCACGGCCAACCAGTGTAATGGTGGAAACTTATGGTACGGGCAAGGTTTCAAACGAGGTGCTTACGAATTTGGTGTTAGAACATTTTGACTTGCGCCCTAAAGGTATTGTGAAAATGCTAGACTTACTGCGCCCAATCTACGCTAAAACAGCCGCTTATGGCCATTTTGGCCGCGATGAACCGGAGTTCACCTGGGAAGCGATTGATAAAGCAACCGCATTAAAAGCCTCTATTTAGAGTAATTGATTTTACAATGCCATTGCTAGAATTGTGAAAACAATTTAGCAATGGCATATGTTAAAGGTAATACACACCAAACAAGTTCGTTTAGGCATGTTTATTCATGAACTGAAAGGTTCATGGATAGACCATCCGTTCTGGAATAAAGCTTTTAAATTAGAAGATCCTTCTGACTTAAAGAAACTTCAAGTGAGTATCATCAAAGAAGTCGTCATTGACACGTCTAAAGGTTTAGATGTTGTTGAGTTGAAAAAGCAAGAAAAGGTAAAAGAAGTAGAAGCGCCTGTAGCAGTACCATCTCCCAAAATAAATCCTACATCAATAGCAACCCATAGCCCTACTGCGGAAGAGCAAGATCGTGCCAAAAGAGTAATTAAGGCGTCTAAAAAGGCAGTCGCTAAGATGTTCGACGAGGTGCGCATGGGCAAAGCTGTCAATGCCAAGGCCGCATTAAGGTTGGTTGATGATATTGCGGCTTCGGTTGCGCGTAATGAAGGTGCGCTTATTAGCTTGGTACGCTTAAAAAACAAAGACGATTACACGTATATGCACTCTGTTGCTGTTTGTGCTTTGATGGTGGCGCTGGCAAAGGAGCTTGGGTTGTCTGAAGCTGAGACTAAGCAGGCGGGAATGGCAGGCTTATTACACGATATTGGCAAGGCAGGTGTGCCGATAGAGGTGCTGAACAAACCTGGAGCACTTACCGATGAAGAGTTTACTACGGTTAAGTTACACCCAGAGCGTGGGCATGCCATGCTGGTTAAAGCAAACATCACAGATGAAGTCGTATTGGATGTGTGTTTACATCATCACGAAAAAGTGAATGGAATGGGGTATCCTCATAAGCTAAAAGCTGATGAAATTAGCTTGTTTGCGAAAATGGGCGCAGTTTGCGATGTGTATGATGCCGTGACTTCTAATCGTCCTTACAAGGACGGTTGGGAGCCAGGCGTTTCTTTACACCGCATGGCCCAATGGGCCGAACATTTTGATGACACGGTGTTTAAGGCATTTGTTAAAAGCGTAGGAATTTATCCTATAGGCTCAATGATTAAACTTAAATC
Organism: uncultured beta proteobacterium; assembly: GCA_963701715.1. GTDB lineage: Bacteria > Pseudomonadota > Gammaproteobacteria > Burkholderiales > Methylophilaceae > Methylotenera_A. Next base: position 553,057 of record CAVPAX010000004.1, on the reverse strand, counting down.
TGGGCGATTAGCAGTAGTGATAGACCAAAGCTCAAAATCCTTACTGACGCCCATTGTTAAAGTATTCTTCTCAACCAAATCAAACTCACGTATTCCGATTGAGGTGTTGGATTTGTCTAAGCCAAATTCACAAGATTCAATTGTCGGTCATGAAGATCCAGTAGTTTGGGGTGTTCATGATATTAATGAGATTTGGAGCCAGTTCGAAATCTGGGACTAGTATCTTTTACAGTTGGTAAGTAAAAAGAATGCGCGTATAATCTCCCTCGTTCCGAGGAGCGCTGCGAGAGTTCTTCTCCCAGGCTCGGAAGATGTTTAACGGCGCTCACCAATATTAACCGTGCCAGGCACGGGATACGGGTGAGATAGGTGTTACTTCTATAGTTTTAAATTACCCCTTCCCTCCTGTCACACATTCAAGGAAATTGGAAATGAATACTGTGACTGCTGATGTTAAAAATACAGCCAAAGATTATGTAATTGCCGATATTGGCCTGGCTGCTTTCGGCCGCAAAGAAATTGCTATTGCCGAAACAGAAATGCCGGGCTTGATGGCGATTCGCGAAGAATATGCAAAGGCTCAACCGCTAAAAGACGCACGCATTACTGGCAGCCTTCACATGACCATTCAAACTGCTGTGCTGATTGAAACGCTTAAGGATTTAGGCGCGGAAGTGCGCTGGGCTTCATGCAATATTTATTCAACGCAAGACCACGCTGCAGCAGCGATTGCCGCTGGCGGTACGCCAGTGTTTGCTATTAAGGGCGAAACCTTAACTGAATACTGGGATTATACCCACCGAATTTTTGAATGGTCTGACGGTGGTTATTCGAACATGATCTTGGACGATGGTGGAGATGCGACCTTACTGTTACACCTTGGTACGCGCGCGGAAAAAGATTTGTCTGTAATTGCTAATCCAACAAGTGAGGAAGAAATCTGCTTGTTTAACTCAATCAAAGAAAAGCTGAAGACCGACCCTACTTGGTATTCCACGCGTTTAAGTAAAATCAAAGGTGTTACTGAAGAAACGACAACAGGTGTGCATCGTTTGTATCAGATGCATAAAGAAGGGAAATTAGCCTTTCCTGCAATAAACGTGAACGATTCAGTAACCAAATCCAAATTTGATAATTTATATGGTTGCCGTGAATCGTTGGTAGATGCGGTTAAACGTGCAACCGATGTGATGATTGCCGGAAAAGTGGCTGTGGTTGCGGGTTATGGCGATGTGGGCAAAGGTTCAGCACAAGCGCTACGTGCGCTTTCTGCTCAGGTTTGGGTGACTGAAATTGATCCAATCTGTGCACTTCAAGCGGCGATGGAAGGTTATCGAGTAGTAACCATGGATTATGCTTGCGAGCATGGCGATATTTTTGTCACAGCAACGGGTAATTACCATGTGATTACACATGACCATATGGCAAAAATGAAGGATCAGGCGATTGTCTGCAATATCGGTCACTTTGATAATGAGATTGATGTGGCTTCTCTGGAGAAATATGAGTGGGATGAAATTAAGCCGCAAGTTGACCATGTGATTTTCCCTGACGGCAAAAAGATTATTTTGTTGGCAAAAGGCCGGTTGGTAAACTTGGGTTGTGGTACAGGTCATCCGAGCTATGTGATGAGCTCCTCATTTGCTAATCAAACCATTGCCCAAATCGAGTTATTTACACAAGCTGACAAATACCCTGTGGGCGTCTATACTTTGCCGAAGCATCTGGATGAAAAAGTAGCTATTTTGCAATTGAAAAAACTAAATGCTCAATTGACTCGACTGACGGATCAGCAAGCAGCTTATATCGGGGTCTCAAAAGAAGGTCCATATAAAGCCGAGCATTATCGTTATTAATTAAGGGCGGACACATGAAATTGCTTGTGGGTTGGTTGTTGAATGCATTGGCCTTATTGGGCGTTGCTTATCTCGTGCCTGATATTCATGTGTCAAGCCTGCTGGTTGCGTTAGTAGCTGCGGTGGTGATTGGTTTGGCAAATATGTTGATTAAACCAATCTTAGTGATTTTAACTTTACCAGTCACCATACTAACCTTGGGCTTGTTTATCTTCGTCATTAATGGTGTTTTATTCTGGGGAGTAGGGCATTTTCTGCAAGGCTTTGAAGTTAAGACGCTGACTGCGGGCATCATTGGTGCATTTGCTTACAGTGTAATGTCATGGATATTAAGTGCGGTTGTGATTGATAAAGATTAAGAAATTAAAGTAATAAAAAATAATGAACAAGCATATTCCATTAAGTTTTGAGTTTTTTCCGCCAAAAACGGCTGAGGGTATTGCCAATTTACGTGAAACGCGCGTACAGCTGGCAAAATTTAACCCTGAATTTTTCTCGGTTACGTTTGGTGCTGGCGGTTCAACTCGCGATAGAACCATGGAAACCGTATTTGAAATTCAGGCGGAAGGTCATCAAGCTGCGCCGCATATTTCTTGCATATCTTCCAGTAAGGAAGAAATTCGTGAATTGCTCTCAGCTTACAAGAAAAAAGGCATTAAGCGTTTGGTAACGTTGCGTGGCGATGTGCCATCTGGTGAGGTGAGCGTGGGCGATTTTAAACACGCTAATGAGTTAGTGAGTTTTATTCGCCAAGAAACGGGTAATTGGTTTTACCTGGATGTTGCAGCATATCCTGAATTTCACCCGGAAGCGCTATCAGCCGCCAAAGACATGGCTAATTTTAAACGCAAAATAGAGGCTGGAGCCAACGCGGCTATTACGCAGTATTTTTATAATGCGGATGCATACTTCAGATTTGTGGACGGCTGTGTCGCAGAAGGGATTACAGTGCCAATCGTTCCGGGCGTAATGCCGATTTACAATTACACGCAGCTGGCACGTTTTTCTGGCGTGTGCGGTGCGGAGATTCCACGATGGCTGCGCTTGCGTTTAGAAGCCTATGCAGATGATTTGCCTTCGTTACGCGCGCTTGGTGTGGATGTGGTGAGTGAGCTGTGCGAGCGCTTATTAGCTTGGGGTGTACCCAGCCTACATTTCTATACATTGAATCAAGCAGGCATTATTTCCAATATTATCTCAAATATTGGCTTGGAGTCTGCTGATAAAACCTAGTGGAAAGTTAGTCCACGCGGGTTAAATAGCGCATCTTCTACAAACAAGTAATCTTTTTCGCGTCCTTTATTCCAGAGTGCAATCATAGTGATCCAGCGCATTTCTTCTATATTAATGTGTTCTTGTTTAAGCGCCATCGCGCGGTCAACAATTAAATCACGCTCTACGTCATTAATAATATTAGCTTGCTGTATAAATAAGATAAAACCAATACTTTCGGTGCTGATTTTTTTAAGCTCTGTAGCCGAAAATATGCGTAAGCCAGTATCTTTGTGAGAATAAACTGCGGGAGGCTCGGTTAACATGGTTTTCATTTCGTGAAACCAATCAACTGCGCCTGAAATGTCAGACTGCTCAAAACCCGCAGCAGACAACTCCTGCGCCAAGACATCGTTGTCAGGAAATGCATGATTTGCAAAATAGTTTTCAAACATGAACACTAATACTTCAAACATAGCAGCTATCCTTTCGTTTATACAGTCTATTCATTTATCCTGATTCCTTAGACTAAGCGCTGATATTTTCCACCGGTCAGTGTAGTAATTTTGCCTTCTAATTCCAGCACCATAAGCATGGAGGAAAGTGCTTCTGTCGTCAATCCTGTCATTGACAGCAAGGCCTCAAAATTGACTGAGTCAAATCCCATGCAGGTCAATACAGTATTAGGTTCCGCCACTGTTGAGTCTAACTTACCCATTAGCCCAGATGGGCTAACATTCGGCAATACATTTTTTAGTTCTTCCAGTATGTCTTCTGTATTTTCTACTAATTTTGCGCCTTGCTTAATGAGTTGATGGCAGCCTTTGGTTACAGGCGAGTGAATGGATCCTGGTATTGCAAATACCTCGCGTCCTTGTTCTGTAGCAAAGCGTGCCGTAATCAGCGAGCCGCTATCAATGTTGGCTTCGACGACCAGACAGCCTAAACTTAGACCGCTGATTACACGATTGCGGCGCGGGAAGTTTTGCGCTTTGGATGGTGTGCCGAGTGGAAACTCGGAAATAATTAAACCGCGCTCGGCAATTTGGTGGGCTAAATCTCGGTGTCTGGCTGGGTAAACAATATCCAGGCCTGTGCCCACTACGGCGATAGTTGCCCCGTTAGCTTTTAACGCGCCACGATGTGCTGCACCATCAATGCCTAACGCCATTCCGCTTACTACACACAAGCCGTGATTGCATAAGCTTTCTGCAAAGTCTTCTGCGTTTTTTTCGCCTTGCGGAGTGGCGCTACGACTGCCTACCATGGCAATGGAAGGATGGTTGAGCAAATGTAAATTGCCAATAGCATAAAGTACTGCAGGCGGATTACTGATTTCTAAAAGCTGCTTGGGATATGCATTGTCGGCAAGTGTGACAAGGTGTGCACGGTCTTTTTTGAGCCAGTTTAATACGGATGAAATCGCATTGATATCTACGCCATTGTTGATTTTCAGTGCAATTTCATCGCCAACAATCTCACGTAATTGGCTATAGCTGGCATTAAAAATGCTTTCCGGGGAGCCAAATTTTGCCAATAGCTGGCAAACTGCTGCATTGCCTAAACCAGGTATTTGATTAAGTGTAATCCACTGTGCTGCTTCAATTTGCTGTCTATCTTTAATAGACAGCATCTTTAAGGTGTGTGTACTGAATCGAGCGTGTAGACAGCATCTGATGCGCTCATGATCAAGCCATATGATACTTTATCAAAAGTTCTAAAAACCATTAAAAGACCAACACGCTCGTCAGGTAATTTAACCTGACCTGGTGCCAATGTCACTTGTGTTTGCGGTGGTTTTTTCTCAAAATTAACAATCTTTTTACCATCAGGGCCGGTGGTGACGTCAAAATTAAGCTCTTTCAATTTTTTCTCTTCAGCAACAACTTTGTTGGAAGCAGGGTCTTTGTATTCCGGATCTTTGATTACTTTGCCGTAACGGCTGATTGCTAATACATGACCTTCTTCTAAACCGTCATTTTTGCCGCGGTTAATTGAAACGACCGTGTTCGGTCCGCCTTCGGCAACTCCGCCGTAAACACGCATAATGCGGCCCCTGATGTCTGCTTCAGGAGCGTGCGGCACAAAGCTGCTTTTAAATTCGTCTGGAGCAACAACCAGACGATCTTTTGTAAAGATCTCTTCTTTGGCTTTTACAATATCTCCTGTTGCCGGTGCACCATAACGTGCGATATTTACGTCACCTAAATAAATGGCTTCTGTACCGAGCACTTCATTGGTGTCCGGGTCCTTTAGTGCTTCGCCTGGACGGTAAATGTCCCAATGCGTACCTTCACCTTCCTTGATTTCGCTAATGTAGACGCGTGTACCTGGGCTTAAAATGACGCGGTTATCCTGACCGGAAATAATGCGTGGCGCATCATCAAGCTTACCGTTTTCAATCAGCAGCGGCTGGCTTAAAAATGGGCCAATAACACTTGGTGAGATTGTCTGAATAGCTTCTTGTTCAAGCGGCTCTTCACGAATGCCGGGCTCAAGCGTGACAGTTTCACGTAACAAACGCAGCTGGGGGCTGGCTCCGCTGGTGTCCAGCACAATAACGTCACCAGGGTAAATCCAGTGCGGATTCTTGATTTGTGCGCGGTTCATTTTCCAGATTTTAGGCCATTGCCATGGGTCTTTCAGAAATTTCCCCGAGATGCCCCACAGCGTATCGCCTTTTACCACCACATGGCGATCTGGATGATTTTTTTGTAGTTGAATATCTTCTGCGTTTGCATTCAAGCCTAAACATGCAAGCACAAGCAGCGTTATAATATGTCGATTCATGCGTTGACCTCGGTCAAAATAGCGGAAATTATCCGCGAAATTGCATTAAATTTATCACGTAATTTGTTCAACAATCAAGCTTTTTTGCTAAAAAACAATGACTTTATGGCAACTTTAACAATACTTAATTATCCTGATCCGCGTTTGCACACGCTGGCAAAGCCTGTGCAAGAGGTTAACAACACTATTCGTAAACTGGTGGATGATATGGCAGAAACCATGTATGCCGCGCCAGGCATAGGTTTGGCAGCTACACAAGTTAACCAGCATATTCAATTGATCGTGATTGATACCAGCAAAGAGCAAAATGATTTGCTGGTATTGATTAATCCAATAATTGTTGCAAAAAGCGGACAGCGGGAATATGAAGAGGGCTGTTTATCGGTTCCAGGTATATATGAGACAGTAACGCGTGCTGAAAAAGTTACTGTTGAAGCCTTGGATAAACATGGCAAAAAATTCAAGCTAGATGCCGAAGGCCTGCTCGCCGTATGTGTGCAACATGAAATGGACCATTTGTTAGGCAAGGTGTTTGTGGAATATTTATCAACACTCAAGCGCAATCGCATTAAAACCAAGATGCTAAAACACAATCGCGAAATCGCGCGGAACTCATATTGATGAAAATCATTTTCGCGGGAACACCAGAATTTGCGGTACCTGCGCTGGATGCCCTAATTCTGGCAGGTCATGAGATTGTGATGGTGCTTACGCAGCCCGACCGCCCCGCAGGTCGAGGTATGCAGTTTAAGGCTAGCCCAATCAAGCAACTTGCGTTGCAGCACAATTTAAATTTGTTTCAGCCGGAAAGCTTAAAACCAGCGGATGTGCAGACGCAGATAGCCGCAGTCCAGGCAGATGTGATGATAGTGGCAGCATATGGCTTGATTATCCCAACCAGCGTTTTGAATATGCCGAAATCCGGCTGCTACAACATCCATGCCTCGCTCTTGCCGCGCTGGCGAGGCGCTGCGCCGATTCATCGTGCTTTGTTGGCGGGCGATAAAGAAACCGGCGTAACTATTATGGAAGTGGTGCCCGCACTGGATGCTGGTGCGATGGTGAGTAAAGGCATCGTGCCGATTACAGATGTTGACACAACGCAAAGCCTGCATGATGCGCTCGCAAAAATAGGCGCAGATTTGATGGTGCAGGCCATGGATGATTTGGCTAAAAATGGCGTGTTGCCAAGCACTCCACAAGATGAAAGTCTAGTGACCTATGCGCACAAGCTTGAAAAATCAGAAGCCGCAATTAACTGGAATAAATCTGCGGTAGAGATTTCGCGCCAGGTGCGTGCTTTCAACCCCTTTCCAGTTGCCACCGCGCAGTTTCGTGGCGAAACGTGCCGCATCTGGTTTGCTACGGCTTTGCATCAAAATAGCAATGCAAAATGTGGTGAAATCATTGCCCTGGATGCCAATATCCATGCGGCTTGTGGGCAGGGTGTTTTAGAGATAAGCGAACTGCAGGTGCCGAGTGGTAAGCGCCAGACGGCGCAGCAATTTGTGCAGGGTCGACACGTGAAACTTGGCGAAATATTTGGTTAGGTCTTGAACTTTAATCACTTTAGAAGCATATTATTTCAATTGACTATTTTCCTTTTTTAGGAGCACAAAATGTACGGCAACTGGTTAAAAACATTTATGTTGATGGCGGCCATCACTGCTTTATTTGCTATGGTAGGCGCAGCGCTGGGCGGAAAAGGCGGCATGATGATGGCGCTGATTTTAGCTGCCGGCATGAATTTTTATGCCTACTGGTTTAGTGATAAAGCCGTGCTTAAAATGTACGGCGCAGTAGAAGTGAATGCAGAAAACAACTATGGCAACGGCGAATTTCGTAATTATTACACGATTGTAAAAGAACTGGCTGAGAATGCACAGCTTCCTATGCCAAAAGTGTATGTGATTAACGAAAATCAGCCCAACGCTTTTGCTACAGGCCGCAACCCAGAGCACGCCGCAGTCGCCGCTACGGTGGGGATTATGCAAATTTTGAGTGAACGTGAATTACGCGGCGTGATGGCGCACGAGCTGGCGCACGTAAAACACCGTGATACGTTGATCTCTACAATATCTGCCACCATGGCAGGTGCCATTTCGTCTATCGCACAATTCGGCATGTTCTTTGGTGGCGGCCGTAGCCAGGATGGTGAGCGTAGTAGCCCGAGTTATCGGCATACTCATGATGTTTTTAGCGCCACTCGCTGCATCGCTTATTCAAATGGCTATTTCGCGCAGCCGTGAGTTTGAAGCAGATAGAATGGGCGCAGACATCAGCAAAGATCCAAAATCTTTAGCTGGTGCGCTTACCAAAATTCACAATTACGCGCATCAAATTCCCAATCAAACGGCCGAGATGCATCCGGAGACAGGGCAGATGATGATTATTAATCCATTGTCGGGCGTTTCGTTTGATAGTTTGTTTAGTACGCACCCGAAGACGGAGGAGAGAGTGGCGAGATTGATGGCAATGGCGGGTGCGTTTTAGGCGCTCTAAGCTTATGAGAACATTTCCTCTCAAGCCATTGCTGAAATCCCCATCTTTTTTGTGCTACTCGCCGTTGCAAAATGGATTGTAAAACCAACTGAAATTTGAATGATCTTTTAAATACTTTGTTAGAGCGTATTCGAGTAAAATTCAAGCAACTTGAATTTGAAAGTTTTCTTTGTATATTTCCCAACAAATCGCTGCAATTGCCGTATCAAATGTACTAGCTGGCAGTAATCTCACGCTCGCTTTACCGGAGGCGCTTATAAGCTATCCAAATGTAACACCGCAACAACGGGGTGCGGCTGCAGATTTGAGTTATGGCACGTTGCGATTTTATGGCGAAGTGAATGCTTACTTAACACAATTGTTAGAAAAACCTTTAAGTAACGAGCATATTACTGCACTTTTATTGGTGGCGATTTACCAGTTGTTGCACGATAAAGCCGATGATTTTACTGTGGTGAACCAGGCCGTAAAAGCCGCGAGTTACGCCAAGCCAAAATGGGCAAAAGGTTTGGTAAATGGCGTACTGCGTAACTTTCTGCGGCAAAAAGAACAATTGGCGGAAGCTATTAAAACGGATGAAGTAGCGCTTTATTCGTACCCAAAATGGTGGATTAACAAGCTTAGAAGCCAATATCCAAGCGCTTGGCAGAGCATTCTTGAAACAGGCAACCAGCATCCGCCCATGACGTTGCGGGTGAATATCAGGAAATCCAACGCACAAGAATATTGCCAGTTATTGGCGCGCCAGGATATTGAAGCGACACAACTTGGCGCACAGGCAGTAATGCTTGCCAGGCCGTTGCCAGTGGAGCAAATTCCGGGCTTTGCGGATGGCGTGGTTTCTGTACAGGATTATGGTGCACAATTGGCTGCGCATTTGTTGGATATTAAGCCGGATATTCGGGTGTTGGATGCCTGCAGCGCCCCGGGGGGTAAAACCGGACATATCTTAGAGCTTGCTAAAGTAGATTTAACTGCGCTGGATAATGATCCCGTTCGTTTAAATCGTGTAGAAAGCAATTTGAAACGACTCAGTTTAAGTGCAAATTTGCAGCTGGGCGATGCTGCGCTTTGGAAAGCCGATAAGCCATTCGACCGTATTTTGGCCGATGTGCCATGCACCGCATCAGGTATTGTTCGCAGGCATGTGGATATTAAATGGCTGCGCCGCGAATCGGATATTGCCTCATTTTGTGCACAGCAAGCAGTAATTTTGGCTAATTTGTGGCAATTGTTGGCAAAAGGCGGTAAATTACTCTATGTAACGTGCTCGATTTTTAATGAAGAAAATCAGCAACAAATTGACAATTTTTTGCAAAAAAATGGCGATGCAACTCAATTACCGATTTTATTGACTAAAGACATTGAGAAAAACATTCAGATTGACTATGTTCAAAAAAAATCAGGCAGTCAACTCATTCCTTCCAGCCAGCACGACGGCCTTTTTTATGCATTACTGCAAAAAGCTTAGTAATATGTTGGGCATTTGCCTAACTGTAGTGTTGCTAGGCATGATTTCGCTTGCAATAGCAGCCGACAGCAGTATTCAAATTAAGAATGCAGAATTACAGCCGCTGGATGATTTTTACAGCTTGAGAGCGGATGCGGAAATCATTTTTGATAAAGAAATAGAGGAGGCGGTGAATAAAGGTGTGCCGCTGAATTTTTTAATCGAGTTTCAAATCGTCAGTCCGCGCAAATACTGGTTTGACGATGAAATTGTAACCACCTCTCAGGAGGTGACTTTGAGTTATCATGCATTGAGCCGCCAATATTTGGTGAATCGTGGCGCGCATCAACAATCTTTTGGCAGCCTGGGTGAAGCTGTACAAGAATTGGCGAAGTTAAACGAATGGAAAGTAGTTGAAAAATCATTATTGGAAAAAGGTGAAACATACAAGGCCGCTTTGTTAATTCGTTTAGACCAAACCAAGCTGCCTAAGGCGATTCAGGTTGATACCATCAGCTCTGAAAAGTGGAATCTAGTTTCGCAAAAATTCGAGTGGACTTTAAAAGAGTTCAATAAATGATGCTGTTGATGTGTAAGTTATGAGATATATTTTATTTGTAAGCGTGGCGTTAGGTGTAGTGTTGTTATACCTGCTTTCGCTTGCAAGTGCCAATACAGCAGTTTCCGGTGATTATTACAAAATCTTGCTGTATCTCAACATTGCTTTTGCGGGTGCTTTAATCGTGCTTATCAGCTTTCAGTTATGGCAGCTGGCAAAAAAAATCCGCAATGGCGTAATGGGCAGCCGCCTTACGTTGCGCTTGTTGGGTACATTCGCCTTAATGGCGATCATTCCCGGCCTCATTGTGTATTTGGTTTCGGTCAATTTTTTAACGCGTTCAATTGAATCCTGGTTTAACGTAAAAGTTGAATCTGCCTTGGATGGCGGTTTGAGCCTGGGTCAACGTGCGCTAGATATTATGCTGACGGACGTTGAGGAAAAAGCTGAAAACATGGCAACTACTTTGGCGTTTCAGCCATCACGCACACACTATAGTTTGTTGAATGATTTGCGAGAGAAATCCGGCATACAGGATGCAACCCTACTTACCCCGCAGGGCCGAATCTTATCGGTCTCTAGTAGCGATCCGAATAGTTTTTTACCTGAATTGCCTAGCATTCCTCAATTGCGTCAGGCGCAAAATCGAGTGTATGGAAAAATTGAGCCAATTCCTAATAAAGGGCTTTATTTGCGCGTATTAGCACCTGTGAATGTGCAGGAAATCGCTGGCGAGACGCGTATTTTGCAATTATTGCAGCCAGTGCCGAAATCACTTTCGAATACAGCTGAGGCGGTACAAGATGTGTATCGTGATTATCAGGAGCTTTCTTATAGCCGTAACTCACTAAAAGATATTTTTGCGCTTACGCTGACTTTGGTACTGATGCTTGCCATGTTGTCTGCATTGGCAATCGCGTTTGTGTTAAGCCGCAGAATAACCCAGCCGCTCACCGTGCTGGCAGAAGGTACACGCGCTATTGCAAGCGGCGACTTCAGTACCATGTTGCCGGAGCATGGTAAAGATGAGCTGGGAATATTGGTGAAATCGTTTAACAGTATGACGCGCCAGCTTGGTGATGCAACTCGCGCTACCGAGAGGAATAGGGCGCGTGTTGAGGCCGCACGTGGATATTTAGAAACTATACTGGCGCACTTGTCGTCGGGTGTGTTGGCGATTAATGAAAAGGCCGAACTACGTACATATAATATGGCAGCAAGCAATATTTTGGGCGTTAATCTCGTCCCATTTGAAAATCAGCCATTTGCAAAAATCGCTGAGAGCCAAACTTTTTTGGCGGAGTTCATTCAATTATTACAATCCCATTTTGAATTTACTAAAACCAAAGAACAGGAAAAACAGGAGCTGACCAGACAAATTGAGATTGTTCGACCACAAGGCAAGCAATTATTGTTAGTCCGAGCTACTCGTTTACCAGATAGTGCTGGCAGCGGGTTTGTAGTCGTGTTTGATGATGTGACCACTATGGTGCAAGCACAGCGCGATGCTGCATGGGGCGAGGTGGCAAGGCGTTTGGCGCATGAAATCAAGAATCCGCTCACGCCGATTCAGCTTTCCGCCGAACGTTTGCAACACAAGCTCAGTACGAAATTAAATGAGGATGATGCCAATATACTGCAACGCGCAACCGATACTATTGTGAACCAAGTAAGCGCTATGAAAAGCATGGTGAATGAGTTTAGTGAGTATGCGCGTGCACCTTCGGCTAAATTAACTAAACTTAATATTAACAAGCTGATTAAAGACATATCAGCGCTCTATGACAGTGCGCAAGCAAAGATTGCATTTGATTTAATGCCTAATATGCCAGACATAAAGGGTGATGCAACGATGTTGCGACAGGTGCTGCACAATTTAATGCAGAATGCGCAGGATGCGCTTAAACAGGTTGAAAATCCGGAAATTTTAGTGCAAACCATGTTTGACGAAACGTCAATAAAACTCATAGTGAAGGACAATGGACAAGGTTTTCCGTTAGATTTGCTTAATCATGCCTTTGAGCCCTATGTGACTACCAAAGCACATGGAACGGGCTTGGGTTTGGCTATTGTGAAAAAAATGATTGAAGAACATTTTGGGCAAATTAAAATAGAAAACAACCTAACAGGTGGTGCGTGCATTACTATTGCAATACCGATCGAAAGGCCAATTGAACATACAGATGTAACTAATATAGAAGCGGAAGAAAAAGTAAAAATACGCGCTAAGCAGCAAGTGGCTCGCAAGGTAGCCGGCAGAAGCAATAAACAAAAATTGGCCAAAGAATTTTTAAGAAGTAAAGTGTAAAAAGGGAAGTATAAACATGGCGTCACGAAATATTTTGGTGGTGGATGATGAAATTGGCATTCGCGAACTATTAAACGACATTTTGCTTGACGAGGGACATCAGGTGTCACTTGCCGAAAATGCACAGGCAGCGCGTGAAGCGCGATTAAAACAACGCCCGGATATGGTGCTATTGGATATTTGGATGCCAGATTGCGATGGTATTAGTTTGCTAAAGGAGTGGGGGAATGCTGGATTGTTGACGATGCCAGTGGTCATGATGTCAGGTCATGGCACGATAGACACAGCAGTTGAAGCAACGCGTATCGGTGCATTCGATTTTTTAGAAAAGCCAATCGCCTTGCAAAAATTGCTTAAAACAGTGACTGCAGCGCTAAAACATTCGGAAAACTTGCCGAAAACTGAAATGAATTTGGCGAGCTTTGGTAAAAGCTTGGTAATTAATGAGCTAAAGCAGCGGTTAGAACAAGTGTCACGTACTAAAAATGCATTATTGCTTATTGGTAAAAAGGGCGGAAGTGTAGAACTGTGTGCACGTTTTTTACATGCAGCCGGTACACCTTGGCTGGGTTTGACTGAATATGAAAAGCTCGCTACGGCGCCATTGGAGCTGTTGGAACAATCGCATGACGGCATTCTTTTTATTGATGAAGTCTCTGCGCTTAATAAAACCGAACAAAAAGGCCTGCAGTTGTTGCTGACAAAAGCTGATAAATACCAGGTACGCGTGGTATGTGCAAGTTCATTAAGCCTGCCCCAGCTTGCCGAGAATGCACAGTTTGACAACGCTTTGCTGCAAGCACTATCTACGAGTACATTAAAAGTCCCTGCTTTAAACGATCATCGCGAAGATATTCCTGACCTTGCTGCGGCGATGGCGAATTTGCTGATAGAAACTTCTGGCGCACAATACAAAAGTTTCGATATAGCCGCGTTAAATGCCTTGAGGAACGCCGACTGGCCAGGCGACTTGGCTGAACTTGAGGCGGTGGTACAAAATTTGGTATTAAGCAGCTTAGAAGAAAAAATTACGCTCAATGATGTGCATCGTGTGCTGGAGCAATTTAGTAATAGCCCTGCGAATCAAGAGTCGAAATTACAATCTTTGCCAGTCAATTTAGCCTTGCCGTTACGTGAAGCGCGTGACGATTTTGAACGCTTTTATTTTCAACATCATATGGCAGCGATTAGCAATAATATGAGCAAGTTGGCTGAGATCTCCGGTTTGGAGCGCACACACTTGTATCGCAAACTAAAACAGCTAGGCATTAAGATAAAAGGCTAGTTTGTATTGTTGTGCTAGTTCGCGAGTGTCAACACCACAGGTGTGTGGTCGGAAGGACGTTCCAGCTTGCGCGGTGTTTTATCTATCATACAGCTTTGACAAGCATTTCTTAGCGCCTCGCTCACAAGAATATGGTCAATGCGCACACCCATGTTGCGCCTAAACGCAGCCATACGGTAATCCCACCAGGTAAATTGCCCGGCTTCCTGGTTAAATAATCTAAAACTATCATGCAGGCCTAAGCCCAGCAGTTTTTGAAATGCCGCGCGTTCCGGCTCGCTTACCAATACTTGCCCTTGCCATGCTATCGGATCATGGCAATCGCGGTCTTCCGGCGCGATATTGTAATCGCCTAAAACCACTAAATTTTGATGCGTTGCCAATTCTCCCGCAAGCCAAGTGTGGAGAGCCTCAAGCCAACGCAGTTTGTATTGAAATTTATCTGAATCCAGCGCTTGCCCATTCACCACATAGGCACACACCACGCGTACACCATTTACACTGGCACTGATCACACGCTTTTGCTCATCGGCAAAATTGGGGATATCCGCTTGTACGTTTTCAATCGCATGCGGACTTAAAATCGCCACACCGTTATAGGTTTTCTGTCCGCTGTGTGCCGCGTTGTACCCCGCTTGTTTTAAAGCTTCAAAAGGGAACTTACTGTCTTCCTGTTTGGTTTCTTGCAGGCACAACACATCCACAGGATTTTCGCGCAGCCAATCCAGCACATGCGGCAATCGCACGTTAAGAGAATTGACGTTCCAGGTAGCTAGTTTCACGATTTAATCTCAATAATGGTTTGCTATAATTTAAATGCTATAAAACTATATCGGTTTAAGCCACCACACATGCTCAGTGGCGGGACATTGGCCTTTTAAACCACCCACCACATCGCTGCTGCCAAGCAAAGTCAATAAATAATTGGCTTGATAGAGTTGCTGAACTTCATTTGCGCTGATAGAAAATGGCGGCCCTGCATGTAAAGCTTGGTCATACTCAAAACAAATCAGCAATTGCTGCGCTTTGTTGTCCAGATTTAGCGTAAGTTTCATTAAATGTGTGGTATAAAGTTTGCGTATATCTTCAGGTAAAGCCACCAAGGCTGCGCGATCATACACCGCATCTATCTTGCCTAGCATATCGGGGGATAAATTAAAAACATCTCCCACAAATATATCAATATTGGGCGCGCTGTAATGGCTGATTTCACCAATCTGTGTAATGCTGGGAGTTAAGTTGAGGCTGTTAAATAGATTCGCAATCGCAATCGCGCTTAACTCCGCACCCGCTACTTTGTAACCTTGCGCTAACAACCAAGCAATATCTAAAGTTTTACCACACAAGGGTAAAAATATGCGCGCGCCTTGTTTTAAATTAAGGGTGAGGAAGTGTTTAACCAATAATGGGTTGGCTTCGGGTAAGTGAAAGCCAATTTGGTTGCTTTGCCATCTTTCGTGCCAGAAGTCGTGTTTCATATCATTTCGTAATCTGCAGTATAGGCAGCTTCTTGCCCGAACGGTGAATGGTACTGTGGTTTAAAATGTGGGTTTTGGCTTTCGCTTACAAGAATCCACTCTATTTTTGGTTCGCAATAGAATTTGTAATGCTCTGTCAATTGCTCATCCCGTTATGCCTGAGAAGCGCGTCTATATTAGGTTCCCGACCTCTGAATGCGATAAACGATTCCAGCGCAGGTCGGGAGCCGCCTTGCGCCAGCACCTCACTGCGGAAGCGATTGCCTGCTTCATCCGAGAGCACGCCCATTTCTTCAAACAGGCTGTAAGCGTCTGCTGAAAGCACCTCAGCCCATTTGTAGCTGTAATAACCCGCTGCGTAGCCGCCGGCGAAAATATGACTAAAGCTATTGGGGAAGCGGTTCCATTTGGGTGGGCGCACTACAGCGACTTCGTCGCGCACTTCCTCAATCAAATCCAGCGCGGTTTTGTTGCCATTCGGGTTAAATTCTCCATGCAAGCGCATATCAAATAGTGAGAATTCAATCTGGCGCACGGTCTGCATGCCAGCCTGGAAATTTTTGGCGGCAACCATTTTGTCGAACAGTTCACGCGGCAGCTGCGCGCCGGTATCCACGTGCCGCGTCATGTGGCGCAGCACGTCCCATTCCCAGCAGAAGTTTTCCATAAACTGGCTGGGCAGTTCGACGGCATCCCACTCCACGCCCTTGATGCCGGAAACGCCATGCTCTTCCACCTCTGTGAGCATGTGGTGCAGGCCGTGACCGAATTCGTGGAACATGGTGATGACTTCATCGTGCGTAAATAGCGCGGGCTTTCCGCCGACTGGTGCGCTGAAATTACAAGTGAGAAACGCCACCGGCAGTTCTACGGTGCCATCTTTCTTGCGGCGAGTGATGCATTCATCCATCCAGGCGCCGCCGCGTTTATTGTTGCGGGCGTAAAGGTCTAGATAGAAATAGGCGATAGGCTTGCCGCTGGCATCCGCAATCTGGTAGAACGCAGCATCGGCATGCCACACCGGCGCATCTGCCTTTTTCACTTGCACGCCGAAAATGGTCTCGACCACTTTGAACAAGCCTGCCAGTACTTTGGCTTCGGGAAAGTATTGCTTCACTTCTTGGTCGGAAAACGCGTATTTGTCCTCGCGTAACTTTTCGCTCACATAAGCCACATCCCATGCTTGCATATCATCAATGCCCAGTTTTTTGGCGTAGGCGGTGAGTTCCGCCATATCGCGCTCAGCATAAGGTTTGGCGCGCTTGCCCAGTGTGTGTAAAAATTCGGTGACTTGCGTAGGCGTATCCGCCATTTTGGTGGCAAGCGAGAGCTCAGAATAATTGCTGAAACCCAATAACTGCGCGGCTTCCAGGCGTAGTTTCAGAATGTCAGAAATCAGCGCGGTGTTATCCCACTCCTTTTTGCCAAATTCGGAAGCGCGCGTGGCATAGCCGAGATACATTGTTTCACGCAACCCGCGGTTGTCTGCGTATTGCAGCACCGGCATGTAAGAAGGAAAATGCAGTGTGAATTTATAACCACTTTTCCCATCGCCAGAAGCCGCGTCTTTACTGGCTTGCAGGGCATCTTCTGGAATGCCTTTTAGCGCGCTTTCATCTTCTACAAAGTGCGCAAAATCATTGGTGTTATCCATGATGTTTTCTTCAAACTTGGCGCCCAGTTTGGAGAGTTGCTCTTGAACTGCTTTGAAGCGCGCTTTTTTATCCGCTGGTAATTCCGCACCACCTAAGCGGAAATCACGCAACTCATTCTCGACGATTTTTTTCTGCGTGGCTGAAAGTTTTGTGAATACTTGGCTCTGGCACAGGTCCTTAAACTTCTGGTAAAGTTGCTCATTTTGAGCCAAATCGCTGTAAAAATCAGTTAACTTCGCCAAATTATCGTTATATGTTTCGCGTAGTTCCGGGCTGTTCACAACTGCGTTCATGTGGCCAACTTGGCTCCAGGCGCGCGAGATCTTTTCTTCCATGTCTTCAAGCTGGCGTGCGAAATTATCCCAAGTAGGCGCTTCGTTATTATTTACCAAGGCTTCAATGGCTTGCTTCCCCTCGTTCAAAAGTAAATCGAGCGCAGGTGATACATGTTCCGGCTTTATCTCATTAAATTTTGGTAAGCCTGCAAAATGTAGCAATGGGTTTGACACAAAAATTCCTTTTAGTTAATTAATCTCAAGCAAAAAGGGTAGCGATAGGTTTCGCCCCTGCTAGTAGAGATGGCGGCAATAATACAAAAAACAATGTTCAGAAGCCAAATAATAGGGAGTAGCAAGAAGCCTATTAACAGCCAAACCAAAATTCCTGCTATAAATGTTGCAATAAGAATGGTGATTTGAAAATTCAGCGCTTCTTTGGATTGGTCCGCAATATACGTGCTATCGTCTTTTTTGAGTATCCAAACAATGAGTGCAGGAATAAACGAAAATACGGTGCCGCCCAAATGCGTAATAGTAGCAATGTTCTTTTCGTCATTGCTGGGTAGGGTAATTTCGGTAGACATGGTGATTCCTTTCGATTTAATTCTGATTAAACTTGGCGACAAGAGGTTCAATTTTTTCAAGGTCTGATAAACCTAATACTTTACGGGCGTTACTCTTAAGCTTGGTAATTTGGCTGTGCAGTACTTGTTGCTTTACGCTTAGTATGTTTGAAGGATGCATGGAGAGCTGGCGTAGACCCATACCAACCAACAATTTCGTTAGCTTTGCATCACCGGCCATTTCGCCACATACTGCGACAGATTTGCCTAATTTCATGCCCGCCTTAATAGTGATTGAAATCAGCTTCAGTACTGAAGGATGTAATGGATTATAAAGGTGTGCTACAGCGTCATCCGTGCGGTCGATGGCAAGCGTGTATTGTATTAGGTCGTTGGTGCCAATAGATAAGAAGTCCAATTCTTTTGCAAAGGCATCTGCATTAATGGCAGCAGCAGGTACCTCTATCATGCCGCCAAGCGCAATATTTTCGTTAAATGGTATATTTTCTTTGCGTAGAGATAGTTTTGCACGTTCCAGCAAAAGTTTTGTTTGACGCAACTCGGATAGCGTTGAAAGCATTGGCACTAATATTTTAATATTGCCAAAGTATGAAGCGCGCAAAAGGGCGCGTAGTTGCGTGTGAAAGATCTGCGGTTCAGATAAACAAAGTCGCACGGCACGCAATCCCAAGGCTGGGTTGGAACAATCAGAGACGTTGTCAGGATTCATTTGCTTATCCGCTCCCAAATCCAGTGTGCGAATAGTCACAGGTAAACCATGCATGGCTTCGGCCACTTTTTTATATGCCTGGAATTGCTCTTCTTCGTCTGGCATTTCACGTCTGTTCATAAATAGAAACTCTGTCCGATATAGGCCTATCCCTGTCGCACCGGAGGCTTTTACCGCATCAACATCTTCTGGCACCTCAATGTTGGCATACAGGTCAATCGCGGTGCCATCCATGGTAACTGATTTAGTAGATTTAATCCGTTTAAGCTTTTGTTGTTCTAACCCCCATTGATTCTGACGGAGTTCATATTCCGCCAAAATCTCTTTGGATGGATTGACGATAACCACGCCTAAGCTACCGTCTATAATGATGAGCTCGCCATCGTTAATTAAATCGCGCGCACGTTGCAATGCAACAATTGAAGGGATATTAAGGCTACGTGCCAGAATGGCTGTGTGTGAGGTCACACCACCCACATCAGTGATAAAGGCTGCGAAATGGTGTTGCTTAAACTGGATGGCATCTGCGGGCGAGATGTCGTGTGCAACCAGAATGATTGCACTTTCCTGCAGTTGTTTATCCCTAGTCTGATTAGGAGCCTGGCTAGGGTGACCAAGCAATACTTTAATTACACGCTCGACCACTTGTACTACATCATGCTTGCGCTCACGCAGGTATTCGTCTTCAATCGCTTCAAACTGCTCTACAATGTCGTCCATTTGCTGCTTGATGGCCCATTCGGCATTGCAGCGCTCCTTGCGGATAATGTCTTTTGGTACTTCAGAAAGCGACTTGTCAGCCAACATCATCAAATGGGTGTTGATAAATGCACCAAGCTCGGCAGGCGCATTTTTAGAGAGTGCTCCACGTATCGTCTCTAAATCTTTTTTAACAGAAAGTATGGCATCACTAAAGCGGGCTACTTCATTACCAATTAATTGTTCCGGCAGCTGGTAATGTACTACCTCCAGTAAAGCATTCGAGACCAAATGCGCATGCCCAATAGCGATGCCGCTGGATACGCCGATACCATGAATGCTGAAACTAGACAATTATTCACCCTCACCAAAATAATCGTTAATGAGAGCTTTTAATGCAGTCATTGCTGCTTGCTCGTCTGCACCATTGGCTTCCAATGTAATCGTGGAGCCCTTGGCGGCGGCCAGCATCATAACGCCCATAATGCTTTTGGCATTTACTTTGCGGCCATTTTTCTCTATCCAAATTTCGCTTGCGAACTGGCTGGCCGTTTGTGTGAGTTTGCTGCTGGCGCGTGCGTGGAGTCCAAGTTTGTTGATGATTTCTATTTCCTGTTTAATCATGGTATTTTTCAGCTTTTTAGTTTTTACTCATCAATTTTTTTATCATAATGATCACAACCATTTTTAGTGAAATGTACTACACCATCGCGTCCACCACTAATCGCTTTTTCTATACACACTTTAATTGGCTTATCACGATAATTAAGTACACGAACCAGCATGGGTAAATTAACACCTGCAACACCTACAATTTGGTTTGGTGAAAGTAATTTAGTGACTAAATTACAGGGAGAAGCACCATACATGTCAGACAGTATCAACACGCCTTCCCCTGTATCCAGTTGTCTTACTAATTGCTGTGCTTGAGGGAGTAAATCTGCAGGGTCATCATCCGTACCAACAGCAAAATACATTAATTGCGGCGGAGTTTTGCCTAGTACGTGGGTAATACAATGAATCAGGCTTTCACCTAAATTGCCGTGCGCGATAATTAAAATTCCAATCATGCTACTTTTTACTTTCTAAAAATATATTTAATAATTTATATGCTCAATCAAGTTCACGATGTCGGATAATCACTTTTTGTTTTTTTTGTCTAAAATATGCGCTTAATTGTTCTACAAAATACACGGATCGATGCTGCCCACCTGTACAGCCAACCGCTACGGTGAGATAGCTACGATGGTCTTGCTCAAAACTGGGAAGCCATTTTTCAACATAATGCTGGATGTCGGCCAGCATTTCAATGACGGCAGATTGTTTTTGCAAAAACGCTTGCACAAGACTATCTTTGCCAGTCAAAGGCTGTAATATAGGGTCGTAATGCGGATTAGGCAAACTACGCACGTCAAATACAAAATCCGCGTCCAACGGGATGCCGTTCTTGAAGCCAAATGAACTAAACAGTAATACCAAACCTTTGTTTTCCTGAAAATTATCGGTTTGCTGAATGAGCTCACGAATATGGTTGCGCAGTGTGTTGGCACTCAGGTTGCTGGTATCGATGTGATGCCCCAGGCCTACCAAACCTGCCAGCAGGTCTCGCTCATGCGAGATACTTTCAGCTAATGTAGTATTGGCATTACTCAATGGATGTTTACGGCGCGTTTCCGAGAAGCGTTTAACCAATGTTTCTACAGAGGACTCTAAAAATAGCACCCGTACCGATATGCCGCTATTTTTAAGCATTTCAATTGCGTTGGGGAGCGTTTCCAGCGCAGCGCTACGGCTATCGATGCTAATTGCAACTTTATTATGATGAGTTGCATCCAGATGATGAGAAATTTGTGGCAGTAGCGTAGCGGGTAAATTATCAATGCAGTAAAAGCCACTATCCTCCAACACGCGTAGTGCAATACTTTTACCGGAGCCTGATAGGCCTGTGACAATAATAAGCTCCAAGCTTTAGCCCTTCTTTCTTTCTGATTTTGCTTTAGGGATTAATTTTTCTTGGCTTTCTTTCAGCATCATTTGCTTTTGTCGCTTGGTGAATTGCTGGGTGGCATTTAGTCCGCGCATTAGCAGTATGTGGTTACGCACTGCAACCTCGACCAATACTGCGATGTTGCGACCTGCTGCGATGGGTATTATCACTTTGCTGATATCAACATCCAATATACGCTCATGCAGTGTTTTAACATTAAGCCTGTCGAGCGTTTGTAGTTTTAGTATGTCTGCCAACTCGAGTTGAATGATTAAATCGAGAGGCTTGGTTGGTTTGACCGCATTATCGCCAAACAAAGCGCGAATATTCAATATACCAAGTCCGCGCACTTCTAAAAAGTCCTGAAGTAATGCAGGACAACGGCCTTCAACACGATCTGGTGAAATGCGAAAGAAATCAATAATATCATCAGCAATCAAGCGATGCCCGCGCGAAATAAGTTCTAGAGCCAGTTCGCTCTTGCCAATCGCTGCATCACCTTTGATGAGAACACCAAAGCCCTGCACTTCAATAAATACGCCATGCACATTAGTGCTTTCTGCCATGGCTTGTTGCAAATAATGGCTTAATAAATCCATTAATTGTGGACTCTGCATTGGCGAAGTAAACAAAGGTGTATTATGAGTATTGGCTGCGTCAATAAGCGCTTTAGGCGGTTTCTCACCATTCGCCACTACAACAGCGGCCAAGTCGGTAGAGTATAAATTAGTGATGGCTTGCTGCATCGCGATAATGCTTAAGCTGCGTAAATAATCCATTTCGGCGCAACCCAGCACTTGTACGCGGTTTGGGTGTACAAAGTTAAGGTGTCCAATCAGTGCCAATGAAGGCTTGGTGACTTTCTCGGAATGGAGTTGGTTTGTGCCGCCATCAAGCCCGGCAACCCAGTTGAGTTTGAGCTTGTGGCGGGTTTCCTTAAATAGCTCAGATACGTTTATTTGAGCCATAGGAGATGATTAAAGTTAATTAACAGTTTGGTGTTTAACCGCGCCATTGGTTTTATGATGATTGCCATTTTTTTCTTTATGTTTCACTACTTGACGGTCTAGTTTATCCGTCAGCATGTCAATTGCGCTGTACATATTTTCATCTGCGCACTCGGCGTGTAAATCGTTGCCAGGTACGTGCAATGTAGCCTCAACCTTTTGGGCGAGCTTTTCTACACTCATGGTAATTTTTACATCAATCACATGATCAAAGTGATTGCTGATTCTTGTTAGTTTGCTTTGCACATACTCGCGTAAGGCAGGGGTAATTTCTAAGTGATGCCCAGTTAATTGTAAATTCATGACTTGCTCCTTTTTGAAATTGTTCTAGAGATTTTTCGGTTAAGTAAGAAGACCACTTAAACCTCATCGAACAATTTTAGTGTACACCTTTGGCGAGTGTGTGCAACTAGCCCAAGTGGATATTTGCAATTATTTTATAAAGATTTCCGTAAATTGGCAGGTGGAATATTCAGCGATTCCCTGTATTTTGCAATGGTGCGGCGCGCCACAACAATGCCTTGTTTAGCCAATATCTCGCTAAACTGACTGTCAGACAGTGGTTTTTTAACATTTTCTTCTGCCACCATTTGTTTAATCAGGGCACGAATTGCTGTGGCCGAGCATTCACCACCTGCGTCAGTTGCCACATGACTACCAAAAAAATATTTCAACTCATAAACACCACGAGGTGTGAGCATATATTTATGTGTGGTGACACGCGAAATGGTTGATTCGTGCAATTCAAGCTCTTCCGCAATTTCACGCAACACCAAGGGACGCATAGCGATTTCGCCGTGTTCAAAGAAATTACGTTGTCGGTCTACTATGGCCTGCGAAACACGCAGAATGGTAGAAAATCTCTGCTGAATATTTTTAATCATCCATTTGGCTTCTTGCATTTGCGTTTGTAAATATTGATTTGAGTTTTCGCGGTTACGTTTCAAAATATCAGCATATAGCTGATTAATACGTAATTTAGGTACGACACCATCATTCAAGGTGGCAATCCAGATACCCTTTACTTTCTTAACTATAACCTCATGCTGTATGAAGTGATCGGAACCTAACTGGGCGTACTTACTACCAGGGCGCGGATTTTGTTGTTTGATGAGATTTTGTGCGCCTTTAAGTGCGCCTTCGTCACAATTAAGCAATTTGCGTAGTTTCACAAAATCTTTATTGGCCAATAAAGCTAAATGGTTTGTTACAATGTTTTTTGCTATTTCTAGAAATTCAGTCTCTTTAGGCAACATATTGAGTTGTAATGCAATGCATTCTTGCAGGCTGGTCGCACCTACACCGGTTGGATCCAAATGCTGAATATGTTTTAATGCAGTTTGTAGCTCAACCAGTTCTACCTCAAGTTCTAATGGAAGTGACTCTGCAAGCTCTTCCAATGATTCCTCCAAGTAGCCGTCTTCACTGATACTATCTATTAACAAAAGCACCAAAGTTTGATCACGCTCTGAGAGTGGCATCAGTTTTAGCTGGTTTAGCAGGTGATCTCTGAGGTTTTCAGAGATAATTTCTTGACGTGTATAATCGCCATCGTCATCGTCGCTATTGTTCTGGCGACCGCCTTCATCCCAATTACTGGCACTACCATACTCTTCGTAATCCTCGTCATAATCCGTGGCTGAGAAATCTTCCCCGGCACTTGATATTTCCAAGGGTTTTTCTTCAACACTATCTAGTGTTGAAGTGTTGGTTTCTTGATAATCAATATTGCTGAAAACATCCAAGTCATCATTGCCATTTTGTGAGGGTTGCTCGCCATCGGCCCCAATTGGGTCGCTATCGGAGCTGTTCTGCTGCTCTACATGCGGACTCTCATCGTCAAAATCTGCATCGGGATTGTCGCCTTCAACCAGTTCTAATAATGGATTCTCCTGCAAAATAGTATCAAGCTCTTGATTAAGTTCAAGCGATGAGAGCTGCAGCAAGCGAATGGATTGCTGCAATTGCGGTGTGAGCGCAAGATTCTGAGAAATTCTTAACTGTAAGTTTTGTTTCATAGCCACAATATCAAAGCCTAAAATCTTTACCTAAATACACTTCACGCACTGCTTCATTTTGTACGATGTCGTTTGGGGGGCCTGATGCGAATACGGTTCCGTCATTGACAATATAGGCCCTATCACAAATACCCAGTGTCTCGCGTACATTATGGTCGGTAATTAGCACACCAATATTTTTAGCACTCAAAAAGCGGATGATTTTTTGAATATCCAGCACAGCAATAGGATCAATGCCGGCAAATGGCTCATCCAATAAAATAAAACTCGGGTTGGTGGCTAAACAGCGCGCAATTTCGACACGGCGACGTTCGCCGCCAGATAAACTTACTGCAGTGTTATTGCGGATATGCACGATGTGTAATTCTTGTAACAGCGACTCCAGTTGTGCATGCATTTCTTCTTCGGTTAAATCTTGTAGCTCTAATATTGCCATTATATTTTCTGCGACAGTGAGTTTGCGAAAAACAGAAGGCTCCTGTGGCAAGTAGGCCAGACCCAGACGCGCACGACCATGAATAGGTAAGCGGCTTAAATCCTTACCATTCAGTAAAATGCGCCCCCCGTCCAGCGGTACCAGTCCTACCATCATGTAAAAGCTGGTGGTTTTACCGGCACCATTTGGACCAAGTAAACCGACCACCTCGCCGCTTTTGACTTGCAAAGAAATATCATGTACCACAGTGCGTGTTTTGTAAGCCTTACGAAGATTTTCTACAACGAGTTCGCTCATATGGTTCTTTGAATAATTTACTTAGTTTATTGGTTCTGCTGAGATTCAAGTTTATTGGTAAATCTTAGTGTTTTGGTAGCACTACTCGGTATGTTACTGGCTGTGTTTGGCACGTCGGGCTGCGGTGCTTCTGATTTAGACCCTTCAGCCTTAGGTGTCGTAGTCTTATTTTTAGGCTGAATTATCGCTTTTACGCGGCCGCTAGAAGATCCGCCACTTTCAGATTTAGCGCCGCCAATGACTTCTGCGTATTCTGCATTAGCGTCATAGCTAATGTAATCGCCGTGTACAATATCTTCGCCACGTTTAACCCACGCTTTGGTATACAGCTGAACTTTATCCATGCGCCCATCATACTCAATGCGTTGCGCACTGCCTTCCATATACTCATTCTTACCTTCGCGTTTTTGCTTAAAAGTTGTGGGGTTACCGGTAGAGGTGCTATGTTGAAAGCCTTCTTTGTCTTCACGAACGATCAGTTTATCAGCGCGAATCACCAATGTACCTTGTGTTAAGATAACATTACCAGAATAAGTGCTGGTTTTTTTAGCATCGTTAACGGTTACTGTGTCTGCTTCCAGTTCAATAGGTTTATCGCGGTCGGCCGCTTCGGCAAATGCATCTAAGTGAAAGCATAGATTAAAACAAAACCCAATACTTAGTAAGCCAGTGCGAACGAAATGTTTCATTGTTTACTCCGCGATTTCTTTTTTGTTGATTGCTGTTTTTGTAACCCTGTTTTTACAGATGTTGGTTTTGATGGCTTTTTAGGCACTGGTTTAGAGGTTGCAACTGGCTTCATATTTTGTTGTTTTGTTGTTTTGAGCTTAGTAGCCATTGGACGTTCATAATGTACCCTTACTTTATGTAGCAACTTTACCGTTTGATTTTTTTTATCATAGATCATGCCGGTCGCATGTATCACTGTTTTGGGTGCTTGTTTAATTACTACCGGGCTGTTGGTTTTTACTAAATCCTGATTCGGCAAAATAATTAATTTTTCGGTTAAGACTTGCATTTCGCCTTTGCCTTCAAAAGCCTGACGCACCACTTTTACATTGTCTACCAGTTCAATTTCTTCGCCGTTACTGGAAACGTAGCCACGCAAACCCTCTATTTGGGTGTAAGGCTTATTGGTTGCAAATTGCGTAAAACGTGGGCGCTGCAGTACGGTGCTGTCGTCATCTGGGTAATGTACCATTTCAGTAGCTGCTAAAACATAGCGTAATTTTCCTGATGCATCTGTTTGTGTGTTAACAAAATTATTCATTATATAGTCTGGGTCATGGCGGTTACTGCCATCAATTTTAGGGCCTTGTTGCTCCACAGTCAGGTTAATCCAGAACGTAATTAACGCCAGCAATATCGCTAAACCTAGCGGGAAAAATATGGTGGGACGACCAAGCATTAATTACAAAATCCCATTAATCAATTAAGTCTCATATAACTTCAATCATTTTTTGAAGAATGGCGCCATTTGTGCTTCCAGCGTACCTTGTGCTTGCATAATTAATTCACATACTTCCCGCACTGCGCCGCGGCCAGCAGGCGCGGCTGTAATATAGTGCACATGAGGTTTAAGCATGTGATGACCGGAAGGTACGGTGAGCGCTAGGCCGCAGCGCAGCATGGCTGGCGCATCTACTACATCATCTCCCACAAAAGCGACTTCATCTGCCTCTAAATGCATTCTTTGCAATAAGTCATTAAAGGCCTCTAGCTTATCTTCTACCCCTTGATAAAAATGTGCGATGCCAGTGGTTTCCGCACGTTTTTTTACCACATTGCTGGTGCGGCCTGTGATAATCGCCATCTCGACACCGGTGTTTTTGAGTAGCTTCATACCCAAGCCATCCATGCTACTAAAGAATTTATATTCCTGCCCGTCGTCACCAATGCCTAGTCCACCATCTGTCATTACTCCGTCAACGTCAAGAACTACACATTTGATTTTTTTTGCGCGGGCTAAAATATCATCAGAAACCGTCATTACACTACTTTCGCTTTTAGTAAATCATGCATATTAAATGCACCTACCAGTTTGCCAGCATCATCTACTACTAACAAACCATTAATTTTTTTCTGCTCCATCATTTCTACCGCCTCAATCGCCAGTTGATCCGCATGAATGGTATTGGGATTAGTATGCATCACATCGGCAATTTTTGCATTGCTGGTATAGACGCCACTGGCAAAAGTACGACGTAAATCGCCATCGGTAAAAATGCCAATTGGCTGGTTCCCTGCATTAATAATCGCTGTAAGACCTAGACCTTTTTTGGTCATTTCTGTTAATGCGACAGACAGTAGCTCATCATCGCTAATACTCGGGATAGCACTGCCGGTGCGCATGACATCTTTCACGCGGGTGAGCAAGCGTCTGCCGATGCTGCCGCCCGGGTGTGAGCGTGCAAAATCTTCTGCCGAAAAATCGCGGCAATCTAGCACACACACAGCAAGCGCATCACCCAGAGCCAGTGCGGCCGTTGTGCTAGCGGTGGGTGACAAGCCCAGCGGGCAGGCTTCTTGTGATACTTCGGCGCTTAGATGTATATCTGATTCTTTAGCCAGCGTAGAGTTTGCTGCACCGGTGATGCTGATAATTTTGGCACCAAGTCGTTTGATTGTAGGCACAATATTAAGCAATTCATCACTTTCGCCAGAGTTCGATAGCATGATCACTACATCGCCCGCAGTGATCATGCCGAGGTCGCCGTGGCTAGCCTCTGCCGGGTGCATAAAAAAGGCGGGAGTGCCAGTGCTAGCTAAGGTGGCTGCAATTTTCCCGCCTACATGGCCAGATTTACCCATGCCGCTTACCACAACGCGGCCCTGGCAATGTAAAATGAGCTGTACTGCTGCTTCGAAATTGGTGTCGAGGCGTGCCGCCAAAGCCGTGATTTCATGTGCTTCAATGCTCAATACATCGCGTGCCAGTTGTAACGTGCTTGCTTTTGGCGCATGTCCACGCTGTGATTGCAGTAATGTAGGTGTCATAGATACTAAGTATAAAAGGGAATCAGTCGCGAATAAAGCAAAAAACGTGAGTTTTTAAGTAAAATAGTGGAAGTAGGCACAATTTTTGCCTAAACACGTCATACTTAAGTAAAAATTTAATATCTAAGTAACGATAAGTAGTCTGAATGTTTAATTCTTTAACCAGTGTATTACTCCTGCTAACCAGCTCTGTGCTGGCAGTAGCGCTTTTCCGTGCGCTGCGTTTACCAGCAATGCTAGCTTATTTCTTTGTGGGGGTGCTGTTTGGGCCGTTTGCTCTGGATATATTGCCCAGTACAGAATCTGGTCGCCATGTGGCGGAATTCGGTATTGTGTTTTTAATGTTCAGTATCGGTTTAGAGTTTAGTTTGCCTAAACTTTATGCCATGCGCAAAACTTTGTTTGGCTTAGGCGGCTCACAGGTGATAATTACTTTGGCCGCAACTATGCTGCTAAGCCAGATGGCGGGTTTAAGTCTGCCCACTGCCTTTGTGATAGGTGGTGCACTCACCATGTCTTCAACCGCCATTGTTTCAAAGATTTTGCTCGAGCGTGTGGATTTAAACTCGCGTCATGGTCGTTTAAGTATTGGTATTTTGCTTTTTCAAGATTTGGCAGTGATTCCGATTTTGGTGCTGATTCCCGCGCTTGGTGCACAAACAGGAAATTTAAGCGCCACTTTAGGTTTATCGCTAATTAAATCTGCAGTGTTGCTATTCGTATTGTTTAAGTTTGGTAAAACAATCTTTAATTTCTGGTTTAGTTTAGTGGCACGCCAACGTTCGCGTGAACTGTTTG
This sequence comes from uncultured beta proteobacterium, assembly GCA_963701715.1. Classification (GTDB taxonomy): domain Bacteria; phylum Pseudomonadota; class Gammaproteobacteria; order Burkholderiales; family Methylophilaceae; genus Methylotenera_A. The sequence continues at coordinate 524,152 of CAVPAX010000004.1, read as the reverse complement.
TAATGAACGTACTCATGGTGACGTTGTTATTGGCGGCAGCTACCAAAATTGCCGGCTTGTCATATGCATTGGGAGCCTTTATTGCGGGCATGCTGATTTCAGAAACACGGTATCGCTACCAGGTGGAATCAGATATTGCTTCATTTCGCGATATTTTATTAGGTCTGTTTTTTATCAGTGTCGGCATGTTGCTGGATTTTAATTTCCTTATCAATAATATGGGCTTGGTATTGATGCTATTGGTAGGATTTATATTATTTAAGGCAGTAGTGATTGCCGGTTTAACGCGAGCGTTTGGTTTCGAAACCGGTGTGGGTATCCGCACTGGCATCATACTGGCACAGGCGGGCGAATTTAGTTTTGTGATTCTGGCATTGGGCATGGAGCAAAACCTGATAGGCGGTGATGAGCTGCAATTAGTATTGGCTGCATCGCTTATCTCTATGGTGATTGCACCTTTCATTATTCAATACAATGGCCGAATCGCACGTAAACTGGTGAAGAGTTATACGCGTCACAGTCGTGAGGTAGTGGAGGAAATAGGCAGCGCAAGCAAAGATCTTAAAGATCACGTCATCATTTGCGGTTATGGGCGTAGCGGACAATATTTAGGACGCTTTCTAAAAGAAGAAAATATTCCCTTTATCGCATTGGATATTGATCCCACTCGCGTACATGATGCCGCCGTTGCGGGGGAGCACGTGATATACGGTGATGCGGGCCGTCGTGCGGTGCTAGAGGCAGCGGGCGGTGCGCGCGCCAAGGCATTGGTCGTGAGTTATTCTGACTTGCGATCTTCAATGAAAGTATTGCATGTTGCGCAGGAAAGCTACCCTAATTTGCCGGTGATTGTACGTACTTATGATGACACGCACATGGATGAATTTCGTGATGCCGGTGCCACTGAGGTGGTGCCTGAGGTGCTGGAAGGCAGCCTCATGCTGGCTTCGCATGCCTTGGTGCTGCTTGGTCTGCCATTGAATAAAGTGATTAAACGCATCCGGCTGTTTCGTGAAGAGCGCTATAAGATGTTCAAAGGCTATTTCCGAGGCGTTTCAGATGTGGATGCGGATATTGCTGACACTAAGCAAGTCAGGCTGCATTCGGTTGAGATTAATAAAAATTCATATGCAAGAAAACTGCGTTTGGATCATATTGATTTTGCCAAATTTAATGTAGAAGTGCAGTTAATTCGCCGTCCTAACATGCTGGAAGATATTGCGCCAAGGCCGGATATTGTGCTGGGAGAAGGTGATGTTCTAGTGCTTCTGGGTACCCCGGAAGACTTAATCGCCGCAGAAACATACTTGATTTCCGGCCAATAAGATTTAGGTAATCATTTTGGCAAAACAAAAAGTTATTGTAGTAGGCGGCGGCATCATGGGCTGCATGACCGCGATGGGGCTGGTAAGTCGAGGCTATAGCGTCACTATCGTAGAGCGTAACCAGATTGCTTCCCAAACTTCTGGAGAATCCTCTTGGGCAGGCGCTGGTATTGCATTTCCCCTGCTTCCGTGGCTTTATAAGGACGAAGTGAACCAGCTTGCACTGGCCGGCGCGAGTTTGTATCCGGCGCTAGCCGAACAGCTACGCGCAGAGACAGGCATCGATCCGGAATGCACCCGCAGCGGCATGCTGATTAAGCCCCCGTTCGACAAAGATTTGGCGCTCGATTGGTGTGCCAGATTCGGTGTTGCGGCTGAATTACAAGCTGATGACTTGCTGCTGCCCGACGTGCAGCAAGTGCGTAATCCGCGTTTGCTGCAGGCACTTAAGCAATGGCTGATTCAGCACAACGTGACGCTTGTCGAGCAAACGCAACTCGCGCCGCTTAACGAGGCGGAGCTGGAAAAAACAGGCAAAATCACCGGCTGGAAAGCCAATAACGGTGGAGTTCTTGAGGCAGATGCTTTTGTCGTGACTTCAGGCGCATGGAGCTTTGATCTGCTGAAAGAAACCTCGCTGAAGCTTGATATCAAACCCATGCGCGGGCAGATTTTGCTGTACCAATTGCCCAAACAAACCCTGCAGCACATCGTGTATCAGGATGGTTTTTATCTTGTCCAGCGGCGTGATGGTTACCTGCTGGCGGGCAGCACGCTGGAAGATGTAGGGTTTGACACTGGCGTTACCGAAACTGCAAAGCGCGAAATGCAAGAAAAGGCCGAAGCGATTATGCCTGAGCTTAAATGCATGCCTATTCACAAGCACTGGAGCGGCCTGCGGCCCGGTACGCCAGATAATGTGCCGACAATCGCGCAGCATCCAACGATTAAAAACCTTTACCTCAATACGGGGCATTTTAGGTACGGTGTGACGATGGCACCAACCAGTGCAGCTTTGGTTGCTGCGTTGATTGTGGGAGAAAAGCCGCAAATTGATGCTGAACCTTATGCTTGCAAAACCTAAGGTTCGCTACTCTATCTTTTTAGATTACTCCTTGCAGTACGATTCAACTTTTTGGCGCTTCTCTCTAAGGTCTTGTTGGGTTGCTTTTGCTTCCGGTTGCTCAAGGGCTTCAAGATCTGCACGGGCAGAGGCGCAGTATTCCGATTTTATCCATTTCTTACGTGCGAGATTCTGAGCCTCGGCATCGTTTGGGTTCGGACAATTCATTGCAATTTCCTGGCGTACACGCTCAATTTCAGAGGTGCGTGTTGCATCACTTATATATTCGCGCTCGCCCTTATATGTGTCATATTTCCAATGAGCTCGTAACTTCCCTTCCTTGTCACGATAGACTGCTAATTGTTGCTGGAGTATTGCGAGTTGTTTTCTTGCCTTGAGACAACGCTCTTCTCCCTCAGGCGCTCCGGTGCTGGTATTTGATAAGACGTTTCCAGGACTCTTGTTCCTTTCCTGTCGAGTTTTAAAGGCTGGTTTGTCATCCTCGGCAGCAACTGGAGGGGAAGTAGATGGCATTTGAATTTTTTGCGACTTCTGCTTGGATGGAGGTGTTTCTGAGTACTGCGTGACACCTTTTTCATCAACCCACTTGTAAATGGCTGCGCTTGCGGTGACCACTACTAGAAAGAGTACCAGTAGAAGTTGTGGTTTATTGGACATTTATTTCTCCGGTCAAAATGCTAGATGCTGTTGCATTTAATAGAGACTATTTAAAATCTGAGAATCATTTAAGTTTATAGCCAAATTATTTCGCAATCCAATCGCCCGATTTCCCGCCATGTTTTTCCAGCAGTTTAATCTCCCCTACTACCATGCCTCTATCAACTGCTTTGCACATGTCGTAAATCGTCAGCAAGCCTACACTCACGGCGGTCAGCGCTTCCATCTCTACACCGGTTTGGCCTGTGGTCTCGCAGGTGGCGGTGCAGGTGATGCTTGTCGTCGCCTCGTCAATCTCAAATGTTATGGCGACTTTAGTTAAGGCAATGGGGTGGCAGAGTGGAATTAAATCAGAGGCCTTTTTGCTGGCTTGAATCGCGGCAATGCGTGCTACGCCAAGCACATCGCCTTTTTTTGCATCGCCATTTTTAATGAGCTGTAACGTAGTCGGCAATATTTTAATTATGCCGCTGGCAACCGCGACGCGCTTGTTTTCTGGCTTTTCGCCCACATCTACCATATGTGCTTGGCCGCTATTATCGAAATGCGTTAACTTTTTTTGGTCAACCTGGCTCATATAATGACTTTCTATAAATTATTTTCTTATTATAATTTGGCGTGAACTTGCCGCCTAAAGACACTATCATAGCAATAATGAAATTAAAGACCATATTAATTGTAACTTTGTTGGCCGCAAATGTGGCGTTTGCAGAAAATGCATCAAAACCTTCGCTGACAGGCAAGCCATACTCCGCGCCGACCAATCTGGATACCAGCCTACCTGATCTGGGGGATGTTTCGCAAACTGTATTGTCGCCACTAGATGAGCAGCGTATTGGCGAGCAGATTATGCGTGAAGTGGCGGTGAGCGAAGACGTGGTGCAGGATGTTGAAGTCACCGATTATGTGCAGGCGCTAGGGAATAAGTTAGCGGCAGCTAGTCCAGATAAGCAGCAGAAGTTTAACTTTTTTGTTGTGCAAGATAACTCGATTAACGCATTTGCAATGCCCGGAGGCGTGGTGGGCGTGCATACAGGGCTGATTCTGGCTTCGAATAGCGAGTCGGAACTGGCGAGTGTGTTGGGCCACGAAATCGGCCACGTCACACAACGTCACATGGCACGTATGCTGGCAAAGCAGAAGGCTGATACATTTAAAAATATTGCAGGCATTGCGCTGGCCCTGTTAGTGGCACGCGCCAATCCGGAACTAGCGCAGGGTGCAATGGCTACGGCATCAGCTGCAGGGGTGCAGCGCCAGTTGGATTACACGCGAGAGCATGAGCGCGAGGCCGACCGCGTGGGTTTGAGTATTTTGGACAACGCGGGTTTCGATGTGCGTGCCATGCCTGCATTTTTTACTACATTGCAACGCGGCACACGGTTTGTAGAGGGCAATGCGCCCAGCTTTTTGCGTACACACCCGCTTACAGCGGAGCGAATCGCGGATGTGTCAAATCGTGTAGAAACCATGCCCTACAAACAGGTGACGGATAGCCTGGAGTTTAATCTTGTGCGCGCTAAGTTGCGTGCGACTGACGGTTTGGCACAGGCGGCGATAGACCAGTTTGATGATAATATTAAAGAACGGCGGTTTGCCAATGAAACTGCTGAACATTACGGTCTGGCTGTGGCGATGTTACGCAAGAATGATTTAGCCGGAGCAACCAACCAGGTGAAATGGTTAAAAACCAAGGCACCAAAAAATGCATATATTGAGAGTTTGGCCGCACGACTTGAAGTGGCTAGAAATAATCCGCAGGCGGCTGCCAGCCAATATGCAAAAGGTCTGAGTTTGTTTCCAAATCATCGCTCCCTCATTTATGGGTATTCTGAGCATTTTTTGGCGATTAATCAGCCTGATAAGGCCATAAAGTTGGTGCAAGATAAGCAAGCGTTATACCCCAATGATGCTTATTTTTATGATATTTTGGCTAAAGCCTACACAGCAAAAAACAAAAATCTGTTACGCTTTCAGGCACAGGGCGAGTCGTATTATCGGCAATATAATTTGGCTAAAGCCATTGAGCAGATGGAGTTTGCGGTAAAAGCTAAAGATGGTAATTTTTATGAACATTCGATTGTAGAGGCACGCTTAAAAGAGCTACAGCGTTTACAAGCTAATGAAAAATTAGCGGATGAGAGATTAAGTTAATGCAACGTAGAGAATTTTTAAATATTTTGGCTGGTACAGCAGTTGCAATGCTAATGCTGCCGTTAAATGCATTGGCAGCAATATGGAATAAAGCGGCATTCGAAGCCAGCAAGCTTGAGGAGGCTACTAAAAATTTAGCGATTAACGGCGAAATTCCAAGCAAAGACATAGAAATTATCGCGCCGGACCGCGCTGAGAATGGTGCGATTGTGCAGATCGAGATCACTAGCCGTATCCCCAATACTGAGGCGATGAGTGTCTTTGTGGAGCATAATCCAACCGCGCTGATTGGCAATTTTATGTTTAGTAACGGCGCGTTGCCTTATCTGGTCACGCGTATTAAGATGGCCGAAACCAGCGATGTTAAAATTATTGTAAAAGCGGGTGATAAGTACTATACCAACAGTAAGGCAGTTGAAGTGCTTGAGAATGGCTGCGGTTAACGGAGAGTTTAATAAATGGACTCGAATATGAAAATGCGCGCCAAACTGACAGGCGATGTGACGGAGGTGAAGCTGATTATCAGTCACCCCATGGAAACTGGCCGCAAAAAAGACGATGCTGGGCAGTTGATTCCTGCGCATTTTATTCAATTGGTCACCGCGAATTTAAACGATAAACCTGTGCTCGAGGTGCAATGGGGAACAGGGATTTCCAAAAATCCTTATCTCACTTTTCACCTGAAAGGCGCAAAAGTGGGCGATAAAATTACTGTGACCTGGCATGACAACCTCGGCAAAACAGCGTCTGGCGAGGTGGCCGTTGTGCAAGCCTAACAACTTAATATTGCTTGATTTTGATTATTGTTTAGTTTTACAGGTATTGATACCGAGCAAGCTCCATGTCGGGCAGAAATTGATTAAGCCGGTTATCAGTGGCACAACACCAATCCATGCCCATACCGGGCCGTTACCAAATAGTGCCCAGGCAATCAAAGCCAGTCCTGCAACAATGCGTATTACACGATCAACACCACCTACATTTGCTTTCATTTTAAATTCCTTATTAATAAAGAAAATCGTCAATTAAATGCGACATCTATATTATGCTTTTTTGTAAGATGTTCAACTGTGATTTTTGTTACATTAAATTTGGCCGCTGATACTTAGCGCCACTGCTTCGGCCACTTTGATGCCATCAACGCCTGCTGACAAAATACCGCCTGCATAACCAGCGCCTTCGCCGCATGGATACAAGCCTTTAGTGTTGATGCTTTGCAGTGTTTCGTCATCTCTTTTAATTCTAATCGGTGACGAGGTACGCGTTTCCACACCCGTTAAAATACCGTCAGGCAAATCAAACCCTTTAATTTGTTTGGCAAATGCCGGTATAGCTTCGCGGATTGCACTGATCGCGAATTCCGGCAAGGCAGAATCCAAATTGGTAAGATGAACGCTCGGCGTGTAAGAGGGCGTCACCTCGCCAAATTTTGTTGAAGGCTTATTGGCTAAAAAGTCACCAATTAATTGCCCGGGGGCCGCATAGGTATTGCCTCCCAAAGCGAAGGCTTTTGCTTCTAGCTCACGCTGCAATTCCATTCCGGCGAGCGGATGGCCGGGGAAATCCACTTCAGGCGTGATGCCCACCACAATGCCAGCATTGGCGTTGCGCTCGTTCCGCGAATACTGGCTCATGCCATTAGTCACCACACGGCCTTTTTCGGAGGCTGCTGCGACTACCGAGCCACCCGGGCACATGCAGAAGCTGTAAACACTGCGCCCGTTGCTGGCATGGTGTACCAGCTTGTAATCGGCCGCGCCTAAAATAGGGTGTTGTGCATTGGCACCATGGCGGGCATGGTCAATGAGCGACTGCGGATGCTCGATGCGGAAGCCAATCGAAAATGGTTTGGCCTCAATATAAACGCCTTTTTTGTGAATCATTTCGAAGGTGTCGCGCGCGCTGTGGCCGACAGCTAAAACTAAATGATTAGTTGCGATGCGTTCCCCCGTTTGAAGCACTGCTGCTTGTACTTCGCCGTTATTGATTTCAATATCATCTACACGGCTTTCAAAACGAATCTCGCCGCCAAGTGACTCAATGGTCTTGCGCATTTCTTCTACCATGCCGACTAATCTGAATGTGCCTATATGCGGGTGGCTGACGTATAAAATTTCAGGAGGGGCGCCTGCCTTCACAAACTCCTGCAACACTTTGCGACCGTAATGTTTGGGATCTTTAATTTGGCTGTACAGCTTGCCGTCGGAGAAGGTGCCGGCACCACCCTCGCCAAACTGCACGTTAGATTCCGGGTTGAGTTTGGATTTTCGCCAAAAATCCCAAGTGTCCTTGGTGCGTTCGCGCACGCGTTTGCCGCGCTCAAGCACAATCGGCTTAAAGCCGGATTGTGCCAGTATCAGTGCAGCGAATATCCCTGCAGGACCGAAGCCAACTACAATTGGGCGAGACTGCAAAGTGGTTGGTGCGCTCGCAACAAATTTGTAGGATGTGTCAGGCGCTAGTTTTACGTGCGGATCTTTGGCAAATCTGGCTAACAATTTAGCCTCGTTATTCACACTGACATCTAACGAATACACTAGCAGAATCGAATTGGCTTTGCGTGCATCCACCCCGCGTTTAAAGATAGAAAACTCAATTAAATCAGCCGGGGTAATCGCCAGCTTTTTAATCAATGCAGCTTTGATTTCGTTATCAGTGTGTCCTTTATCCGTCGCACTGGCTAAGGGCAGTTTAATTTCTGTGACTCGAATCATCAAAGCTCTAAATTCAATTGTAATAATTTGCGTAGCATCGGTACTGTAATCGGCTTATGGGCTGTCAGTGACCATTCATCCAGCGCATCTAAAGTCGCCATTAAGGTTGGTAAGTCCCGGCGCAGGTAGCGCAGACAATAATCTACGACTTCATCGGGCAGCTTCATGCCGCGCTCTTTTGCATGCTGCTTTAAAGCTTGCGCCTTTTCTTCATCATTGAGCGGATGCAGTTGATACACCAAGCCCCAAGCCAGACGCGTTGCGAGATCATCACGTAAGCCCATCTGTGCGGGAGCATGTAAGCCAGCGGCAATTAAAGTCGCCCCTGTTTCCTTGAGCTGGTTGTAGGTGTTAAACAGCTCGATTTGTGCTTCATTACCGAGCAAATGAACATCGTCTGTAACCCAAGCCCCTATTGCCTTGCAGGCCGATAGTAAATGGCTTTTCCCACTGCCTTGTTCGCCCCATAAATAGATAAAATGCGGTTGTGCATGGTTCTGAAGTACGGCATTCAGGCTGGCAATCGCTTCAGCGTTACGACCTACCACAAAATTCTGTAGCGAAGGTGCAGCCGCAGGCTTGATGTCTAAAAGTAATTGCTTCATGTGCGGCTATTTTAAATAAGCATCGCTATCTAAATAGCTGTCTTTAATGTGATGCAGCGCCACAGCAATGGCGGCAGTGATAGGTAAAGCCAGCAATACGCCTACAAATCCGAATAATTGACCGCCTGCCAATAACGCAAAAATTACCACCACAGGATGCAAACCAATACGCTCGCCAACTAATTTAGGCGTAATCATGTTGCTCTCAATTAGTTGGCCAATGCCAAACACTCCCAACACTGGAATGATTTGGCTAAACGTATTAAATTGCAATGCACCAACCAGCAACGCCAACCCCATGCCAAGTGCTGGCCCTAGGTAAGGCACAAAATTTAACAGCCCTGCAATAATGCCGATTGGCAGCGCATTATCTAGCCCTGCTAACCACAAGCCTATAGAATAAAAAACGCTCATTATCAGCATTACCGTCAGTTGTCCGCGCATAAACTCTGCCAACATTTGATCGATTTCTCTTGCCAAATCTGTGGTTTTTTCAATTAAATGACGCGGTATTAAGCTGCCAATGCCAGCAATAAACTCATCCCAATCGCGCAGCAAATAAAACAGCACCACAGGTAACAATAAAGTGTTAGCTACAACACCTATCAGTGCCATGCTGTTAGTGCCTGCCGTTTGCAGCACATCACCTAATATACTGCCCGCAGTTTTCCAATTTTTGCTGATGATTTCTTGAAGGTGCGCACTGTCAATGGCAAAACTAATGCCAAATTTAGCTTTTAGCCAAGGTTCAGTGGTTGTGCGTAAGTTGTCAACAATGCTGGGTAGGCGTTCAACAATGAGGAGTGATTGGTTTTGTATTAATGGGATGATTATTAACAATAGCAACGTAATGGCACTCAAAATAACCAGCATCACCAATACGGTAGAAATGGTTCGGCCAAATTGATATTTTTTATAACCCCACAAGCTGATCTTATCCACCAGCGGGTCGCAAATATAGGCGAGAACTGCTGCAATTAAGAATGGCATGAGTACGGGCAGCAATAAATAAATTAAAAATACAAAAGCCGCAGTTAAAATCAACCAACGGTTATCTGAAAAAAAATTATTAGATGCGTTGTTTTTTGGCTCGTTGGGCATACTAGGTTAAAATTATAGTTGAGTTAAAATTATACTTAAATAAACCTGCAACATGACACTTAAACTTTAGATTTAGAAGCGAGCCCAGTTTTGACAAATCAAACCAATGATAAAGCCTCCCTCAGTTACCGCGATGCGGGTGTGGATATTGAAGCAGGCGATGCGCTTGTTGAACAAATCAAGCCATTTGCCAAGCGCACCATGCGCCCTGAAGTGTTGGGCGGTATTGGCGGCTTCGGCTCATTATTCGCTGTTCCGCAAAAATTCAAAGAACCGATTCTAGTTTCGGGTACAGATGGCGTCGGCACCAAACTCAAGCTGGCGTTTGAGTTGAATAAGCACGATACCGTAGGTATTGATTTAGTTGCGATGAGCGTAAATGATATTCTCGTGCAGGGTGCTGAGCCGCTTTTTTTCTTGGATTACTTCGCTTGCGGCAAGCTGGAAGTAGGCGTGGCCACGCAAGTGATTAAAGGCATTGCCGAAGGTTGTGAGCAATCCGGTTGCGCACTGGTGGGTGGTGAAACTGCCGAGATGCCGGGCATGTACCCTGCAGGCGAGTATGACTTGGCAGGTTTTGCAGTGGGTTGTGTGGATAAAGCCAATATCATTAATGGTACGACGATTGATGCCGGCGATGTGGTTCTGGGCTTAGCTTCCAGCGGCGCACATTCAAATGGATACTCGCTCATTCGCAAATTGATTGAAAAATCAGGCGTTGATTTTGAATCTGATTTTCACGGTAGAAAATTCAAAGATGTGGTGATGGCACCGACCAGAATTTATGTGAAGTCTTTGCTCAAACTCATCGAAGCCTTGCCGGTAAAAGGCATGGCGCATATCACGGGTGGTGGGATTACCGAGAACGTGCCGCGCGTATTGCCAGCAGGTCTTACTGCCGAAATCAATAAGCGCAGCTGGACAATGCCGCCTTTGTTTGCTTGGCTACAAGCACAGGGCAATGTGACTGAGGATGAAATGTACCGTACTTTTAACTGCGGTATTGGTATGGTGGTGATTGTGGCCAAAGAGTATGCAGACGCAGCGCAGTCTTTGCTAACTGAGGAAGGTGAAACAGTGTCAGTGATTGGCCGTATTCGCAGGCAGCAAACAGGCGAGGCACCTACCGTCGTTGTTTAGTCCGACAACGCATCCAGTTGTGATGCGTTAAGGTAGTCTTTTAATCATTGAAAGAAATGCATGTTGAGATTATCGCAATTCATTATTTTGCTGCTGACTTTAACGGCATCCCTGGCGCAAGCTTATCCAAAAAACATCCAACTTGAGTACGACGTTTCTCGCAACGGCAAGCAATTTGCAAAGGTGAAAGAAAGCTTCACGCAAAATGGCAAACAGTACCGCATCAAATCTGTTACTAAGGGCCTTGGTGTTTACGCGCTGATGGGTGAGCGCGTGCTTACTAGCGCCGGAGCGGTTACCAATGAAGGCTTGAAGCCAAGTCATTTCGAATTGCACCAAGGCAAGAGTGCTAAAAAAACACTGATTGCTGATTTTTATTGGGCAAAAAATATACTCAATATGCAGGTGAAGGACGAAATGCGAACTGAAAAATTAATGCCGGGCACGCAGGATTTAGCAAGTTATGTCTATCAATTTATGTTTCTCCCGCCTAAAAAAGACGAGATTAAAGTTACACTGACGACTGGCAAGAAGTTGAATCGGTATCGATATAAAATAATCGCGCGCGGCCTGAAAATAGACATTGGGAACGTAAGTTATAAAACATTACATATCTCAAATGAAGCTGCAGCAGGAGATGAGAAAAAACAACTGTGGCTGGCAGAAGATCAATATTTTTTGCCAGTACGCTATAAACTTACAGATGAAGACGGCAGTAACTTTGAGCAGACGTTAACAAAAATTCATGTGGAGTAAGTTTGTACAGATACTAAAAGACCCAAGCTATAAGCGATTTTGGATTGCGTTGGTTGTTTCAGTTATGCTGCATGCTTTTTTATTGGGCAAGATCGACTTTACACTGCCAAGCCTGAAAAAAGAAATGCATCTGATTGAAGCAAGAATTCAGATGCCTAAAGCCGTGGTCAAAAAAGTTGAAGTATCTAAACCAGCGTCCCCCGTTGAGCCAAGCGAACCTGTTGTAGAACCTAAGGTAGATGAGATCGTAGAACCTGAAGTGACTGCGACAACGGCTGAGCCGATAGTGCCTAATCCAGAGGTTGTGCCAGTAGAAGAAAATCTTCCGCAACTGCAAAATAGTCAGGCGGAAGAAAGCCAGTTAGCCCAACAAGAAGAGCCGCAGCCTGAGGATATTGGTTTGGTGATCAATGAGAATGCATATCAGTATGTGGAAACGGATTTTGATGTTCGCACAAAAATAGACGGAATTGCAGAGGGCAAGGCCAAAATCATCTACAACTTGATTGATAATAACCGATACCAGTTGAAATGGCTAACTGAAGGCAATGGCTTGGTTGCGTTGTTTTTCCCAGATTTATTGCAAACGAGTGAGGGCGTGCTGACTAAAACAGGTTTGCAACCCAATAGTTATTTGTATCAGTTTGGTAATAAAACAGACAAAACTCGCACGGCGAATTTTGATTGGCAAGCTAAAAAAGTGATGTCGCAGACTTCAAAAGGTATTAGAACTGATGATCTACCTGAAGGCGCGCAGGATTTGCTGAGTTTTATGTATCAATTTATGTATGTCGCGCCTTTGCAAACTATGCAAATTCATATTGCCACGGGAAAAAAATTAGCCACTTACGATTATAGCTTTGAGGGTGAAGAGAATATCAATAGTGAACTGGGTGAAATTAAAACCATCCATATTATGCATAGCGGAATTAATACTGATGAAAGAACCGAGCTATGGCTGGCAATTGATTATCAGTATGTACCGGTAAAAATCCGTAAAATAGAAAATACAGGCAAAGTGATTGAAATGGTGGCAACCCGCATTAACACTAATCGTCCAACAATCAATAATTAACTAAAATATTTTATAAAGATAAAAAATGAATGCAAACCTAATACGTCAGGCAGCAGTAGTACTGGCAAACCTGCTTGATTTTAATAGCCCTGCGGATGCCAAATTAAGTGAGTTTTTTCGCAATAATCGTGAACTTGGTACCAAAGATCGTGCCTTTGTGGCCGAGAGTGTATATGGTGTATTGCGCCGTCTGCGATACTTAAGCACAATTACCGCCAATGAGGAAAACGACCCAGATGATGCGCGTAAGCTCATATTGGCTTGGTTGTTGCGCGTGCAAGGCAAAAGCATCCGCGAGCTTGAGTCAGTATTGAACGAACAGCAAACCGAGTGGGCGCATGCGATTAAAGCCAAATCAACTGAAAATCTCCCTTTGGCCGTGCAGGCAGATGTACGTGATTGGCTTTGGGATAAGTTAGTTGCACAATATGGCGAGGCCGAAGCGCTGACGATTTGCCGCAGCATGTTTGAGCAAGCGAGTTTAGATTTACGCGTCAACACTATCAAAGCAAATCGTGATGATGTGCTGAAAAAAATGCTGGCAGAGAACACTTCAAACGAAGATGCCATTGTGCCAACACCATATTCGCCAATTGGTATCCGCATGCCAAATCGCATGGGCATCAGCCGCCACGTGTTGTTTACCGAAGGGAAAATCGAGGTACAAGACGAAGGCAGCCAGTTATTGGCCTATCTGGTTGCGCCAAAACGCGGCCAAATGGTCGCGGATTTTTGTGCAGGTGCAGGCGGTAAAAGTTTGGCAATAGGTGCGCTGATGAAAAACACAGGGCGCTTGTACGCTTTTGATGTCTCCGAAAAACGCTTGCATAATCTGGGGCAGCGGCTTAAACGTTCGGGTTTATCCAATCTGCACGCACAAGTGATTAGTAGTGAAAACGACCAGAAATTAAAACGGCTGAATGGAAAATTTGATCGTGTGCTGGTGGATGCGCCTTGTAGCGGCTTGGGCACGTTGCGCCGTAATCCGGATTTAAAATGGCGGCAAACTGAGCAAGATGTGGCTGAGCTGAACGTAAAGCAAACCAATATTTTGGCACGTGCTGCTAAACTTACAAAGGCAGGCGGACGCTTAATCTACGCCACTTGTAGTTTGTTGCAGGATGAGAATGAGGCGATTGTCGAAGCGTTTTTAAAGGCTAATCCTGAGTTTAATTTAATTCCAGCCAATGAAATTCTTAATCAGCAACAGATCAATCTTGGCACGGGACAATATCTAAAACTGCTGCCGCATTTGCATGGCACAGATGGTTTTTTTGCGGCGGTGTTTGAGCGTCGTGCTATAGAGAAAGCGGAACAAAAATGAAGCCGCCTAGCCTCAATGCCCAAATTTTAATCGGTGCAATCGTTGGTGTTGTTGTCGGGCTGTATTTTCACGGACTTGGTGTGGAGAGCACATTGGTTAAAAGTGGTTTATACGCATCTAGCCTAGTGGGCACACTTTTTATCGATTTGCTTAAAATGATTCTGATTCCGCTGGTGTTTTGCAGCATTGTGGTGGGGATCGCAAACCTGCGGCAACATAGCCAAATGCATCGTGTCTGGATAACGACGCTACTCTTTTTTGTGAGTTCCATGGCAATTGCCATATTGGTGGGCATGTCCGCAAGCCTATATTTCAAGCCGGGTAGCGGTCTGCATTTGGATATGTTCAAAGATGCCATGCAGAGTTTTGAGGCCAAGCAATTACCTTTGCCGGAGTTTTTTGCACAGTTTTTACATGGGTTATTTGTCAATCCATTTGCCGCACTGACACAAGGTAATGTAATTTCAGTTGTAATGTTTGCGCTCATTTTGGGGGTTGCACTGGTGATGGGCGGCGAACGTTATAAAAACATGCTATCTCTACTACAAGAAGGCCTGGATATCACTATGCATATTGTCGGCTGGGTGATGTTGTTAGCGCCTTTTGGTATTGCGGCTTTGCTGATTAATTTAGTTGCAGTACAAGATGCAGCCATGCTTGGCACTCTGGCTAATTTTGTGGCGGTGATTATAGGTACACTTTTATTTCACGGCGTTGTGATTTTGCCTTTGATTTTGTACCTGTTTACAGGCAAGCGGCCGCTTTGGTTCTGGCGCGGGGCACGTGAAGCTTTAGTGACTGCTTTCGCCACCAGCTCAAGCTCGGCAACATTACCTGTTACCTTGCGCTGCGCGACGCAGCATTTGCAAGTCAAGCCGGAAATTGCGGGTTTTGTAATCCCGCTGGGGGCTACCATCAATATGGATGGCACTGCCTTGTATGAAGCTGCAGCAGCTTTATTTATTGCAAATCTGGTGGGTGTCGAATTAAGTTTTGCTCAGCAAGTTATTGTATTTTTCACTGCCATGATAGCTGCCATGGGCGCGCCCGGCATCCCAAGTGCAGGCATGGTGACTATGGTGATGGTGCTACAAAGTGTGGGCTTGCCAGCTGAGGCCATTGCTATTTTGCTGCCGATAGACAGGTTGTTGGATACTTTGCGTACTACTATGAATGTGCAGGGCGACATGGTAGGAAGCCTGGTAGTGCAAAAACTCGTGACCAAATAATCAAAACAAATGCCCTGTAGACCTCATGGATATTGCCTTGCAGAGCACCTGTTTTAATAAAAATGGAAATTTAATTTGTTCTAAATTTCTTATCTTGAAATTTTTCCAATCCGCTCATCACCAGTGAATAAGCCGCCGGCACAACTACTAAAGTCAGCAAGGTGGATGAAATCATGCCGCCGATAATGGCGACCGAGAGTGGCCGGTTAGTTTCTGAACCTGCGCCTAAACCAATAGCAGCAGGCAATAGCGCCAAAATAATGGTGAGAGAAGTCATGAGTACCGGCCTCAATCGGATGGGGCAGGCTTCTTTAAGCGCCTCGTTAATGCCTGCGCCCTTCTCGCGTAGTTGATTTGTTAAATCTACCAGCAATATTGAATTTTTAGCAACTAAGCCAATCAGCAATACCAAGCCTATCATAGAGAAAATATTCAAGGTATCGCCGGTAATCAGCAACGCGATGAGCCCGCCGATGATGGCAAGCGGCTGTGCCAGCATGATGATGGCAGGCTGAATGAATGAGTTAAATTGGCTGGCCAGCACCATGTAAAGTAGCACGAAGGCGAGCGAAAATACAAATTTCATATTTTTCATGGTTTTGCCCAATTCTTCCGCTTGGCCGGTGTATTTGAGCTTATAGCTGGGCGGTACAAGTTTTGCGGCGGATTTATTCACCAGTTCTACTGCTTCGCCAAGCGGGACATTCGGGTTGGCGTAAAAATTCACCGCGTACTGCAAATCGTAGCGGCCGATGACAGCGGCGCCTAACTTCGGCTTAAAGCTTGCCAGCGCGTCCAGCCGCACCAGTTCGCCGCTGCTGCTCCGCAGATAAATCTTTCTTAAATCGGCCACGTGCTTAAGCGCATCCTCGCTGGTTTTCAGGCGAATATCGTAACGCTGGCCATCGCTGGTCGTGTCATTGTATTTGGCAACATTGATGCCGCCGGCATACAGCGAAATCGCAGTCGCGATGTCGTTAGCGCTCAAACCAAGGTTTGCGGCGCGCACGCGGTCAATATTGATATCCAATTGTGGCAAGTCGAGCTGTACATCTACATCCACTTTACCGATATCTGCTTCTGCGCTTAGTGCTTGCTGAAGTTGTTGTGAGATACGGCCAATCTCTTGCAGATTGTTGCCGGTCAGGTTGAATTGCAGTTTCTCAGAGCGCTGCCCGCGCACGATGGAGGTGGGCGATGGAATTGCGCGCACACCTGGAATGCTTTCAAACTCCTTTTTAAGTTCTCTCATGAGCGTTTGCTGGCTTTTTGCGCGTTGCTCTTTGGGTTTCAGGCGCACGTTGATGTTGCCCTGATTGACTTGTCCACGTGAACCAGAGCCGATGCTGGCATAGTAGCTCGCCACCTCTTCCTTATGGCTGGCAAGCACATCCTCGACTAGTTTTAGGCGAGAATCGGTGTAGGCAAGACTTGAGCCCAAAGGTGTTTTGATGCTGATACTAAAGCTGCTTTCATCTGTTTCCGGCACAAAATCCTTATCGACATTTTTAAGCGTGTAATAGCCGCTAAACCCAACGAATAGCGCGGTGAACAGCAGCACCAAGCCACGATGGCTGAGTGAGACATCAAGCAGTTTTTTGTAAACTTTTTCCAGACTTTCCAGACCGCGGCCGGTAGCACGATAAAGCGCATTTTCCTTGTGCGTCACACTGAGGTAGCGTGAGCACAGCATCGGCGTAAGCGTGAGCGAAACAAACAGCGAAACAAGTACGCCGAAGGTGACGACTACCGCAAAAGATTTAAAAAACATGCCGATGATGCCCTCCATAAATATCACTGGCGCGAATATACACACCAGCGACAGCGAGGAAGCAAGCACGGCGAAGACGACTTCGCGGCTGCCGTCAATGGTGGTTTGGACGCGATAGGCGGCCACGGCATGCGGGTCATTCAAATTCAGGTTTTTTAATCCAACGCCCACCTCGCCGGACATATGCCGCAGAATACTTTCACGTACCACAATTGCATCATCCACCACCACGCCGATGAGCAGCAATAAGGCCAACAGTGTCATACTGTTAAAAGTGAAGCCGGAAAAATACATCACAGCAATCGCGCCGAGTAGCGAGACAGGAATTTCCAAGCAAATCATCAAGGTGGAGCTAAATGAGCGCATGAAAATGAGCACGATCAGCGCGGCAAACAGCGTTCCTTCAACCAAGTGCTCTTTTAAGGAAGCAACTAATTGATTGATGAAGATGGAGTCATTAGAGGAAATTTCCAGTGTCATTCCCGGCGGCAAGTTTGGGCGCACCTCGGTTTCCAATTTGCGTAACACTTCATTGATGATTTCCACCGTATTGGCGTTGGCGATTTTTACCATGCCGATGCCCACCGTTGGTTTGCCGTTGTAACGTGCGATTTGCCGGTTATCGGTGATGCCATCCTCGATAGTCGCGATGTCTTTTAAGTAGACTAGCGCACCCGCCCGAGAGATGACTACCAGATTGGCGAGCGCTTTGGTATTGTGAAATTCAAGGTCGAGCTTGAGCAGCTGTTCAGCTTGTTCACTGACTAAAAAGCCGCCCGGTATCTGCACGTGCTCGCGATTGAAGGCATCAATTAAGTCATTGGCCGTGAGCTTGTAAGCCGCCATGCGCTCTGGATCGACATTCACGCGAATCACACGATCGCGCCGCCCGCCCAGCTGCACTTCACCTACGCCGCTGATCGTTTCAAATTTTTTCTTGAGTACATTGTTGGCATACAAATTGAGTTGCTGAATGGTGCGGTCGCCGCTCAAAGCCAGCCAGATCACAGGAGATGCGTTGGTATCTACCTTCTGTACGGTTGGCGGGTCGGTGTCTGTCGGCAGGCGCCGAAAAGCTTGGTTCACCTTGGCCTGCACCTCGTTATAGGCGACATCGATGTCCTTCCCCAGCGCAAAGGTAATGCTGACGCTGGAAACGCCGGGCGAAGAAGCGGATTGGATATGATCGATGCCGGGCGTGGTGTTGACGGCAGATTCGATGACGCTAGTGATGCTGGTATCGATGACGTCAGGATCTGCCCCGCGCAGGGTAGTGGTGACCATAATGACAGGAAAATCTATCGATGGAATGCGGTCTATACCGATGCGCTGATAGCTGATGAGGCCGAATAGAATGATGACGCCTGACAACATCCAGGCAAGCACATGGCGCTTAATCGATAACTCAGGCAAGCTCATGTTATTTGCTTATCTCTACTGGTGCTTTATCTGTCAAAAAGCCTGCGCCGTCTACTACGATAACGTCATTTACTTGCAAGCCCTCCAGTATTTCAATCAATCCATTTTGGCGCATGCCGGTTTTGACGACAGCCTGATAGGCCACATCGTCGCGTGCTACATAGACTACTTCACCGGCAGGGCGCAGCACCAGGCTTTGCTCGGGAATCATCATAGCAGCGGCCTGTTCACCCAGTATCACCGTGCCGCTCACGCTGGCCCCTGGCTGCCAGCCTGGTTCGTCCACCACGTCGGCAATCACATCAATGGTTCGGCTACCCTCTGTAATCATAGGTTTGAGTTCGTGGATGACCGATTCAACCGTTTTGCTACTGGTCGGTGTGGTCAGGCGTACCTTTAGCCCCGGCTTGAGCTGCGCCCCGATATGCTCAGGGAAAGGCAAATGCGCACGCAGCCGTTGTTTAGAAATAATCTGTACGATCGGGTCGCCAACACGCACAAAGTCACCGGCGTCTACGATTTTTTTCTCAATGATGCCGCTGACGGGTGCAACTACCTTGGTTTTGCTACTGCTATGATTGATGCTGCCAACACGCGCTTTGGCTGCCTCTAATTGTTGCTTCAGTACGTTTTGCTGTGCGATATCGTTATCCACCACATTCTGTGAGATGAATTTTTTATCCACCAAAGCCTGATTGCGTGCGACTGTTTTAGCCTGATTGTCGATAAGCGCCTGAGTGCGTGCGATTTCAGCCTGTGCCTCATTGCGCTGCATGGCGAAATCAGATGCATCCAGTGTGGCAAGAAGCTGTCCTTGTTTGACTGTTTGACCGGGGTTAACGAGCACTTTAACAACTCGAGCTGCTACCTCTGCTGCCACGGTTGGATCTATCAAGCCCTCAAGCGAGCCAATGGCTTCTTCGGTGGTTTCAATGGCCTGATTCTTAACTTGTGTTACGGTAACCAGCGTTGGTTTTGCGCTCTTTCTTTCACTGTCTTTTCCGGTGGATTTGTCATCAGCCGCGCCGCAGGCCGCGAGAAGCAAAGCAAAAAGTGCAGTGAATAAATAGGAAATGATTTTTTGCATGTTCACTTTTTCTATATTTTAAGTTTTATCCCACTCAAAATAGGGGCCAGGATCGGTCTTTCGGCCGGGTGCGATATCAGAATGACCCACGATGTGCTGAATGGGATAATTTTTTTTCAGTGCGGTTATCAGCAATTTAAGCACTTTGTATTGTACAGGTTCAAACACTTCAAAATCACTGCCTTCCAGCTCTATTCCGACTGAAAAATCATTACATCGTTCACGACCCTGCCAGTTGGATACTCCAGCATGCCAAGCGCGCTTCAGGCAAGAGACGAATTGTACCAACTCGCCATCGCGCCGAATTAAGAAGTGTGATGATACCTTGCGTGTGAAAATTTCTGCATAATAGGGATGCTCATCAGGATCGAGCTTGTTCGTGAATAGTTGTACAATGCCTGCACCCCCGTATTTATTGGGCGGGAGACTGATGTTGTGAATCACGATTAAATCGATCAAGCAGTCTTTTGGCCTTGCATCAAAATTTGGTGATGCAATTTGTGTGGCAGACGCAACATAGCCAGCTGCATTTAGTATTAATTTTTTATTCGGCATGCAAGTGTAAGCGTTAATCAGCTAGAATCTTGTTTATCAAGGTAGCTTAATTGTAAAGGTAAAGTAATGATTTTTGTGCAGCTTTTGGTGATGTTGGTAGTTATTTTAATCGCAGCTGAAGTGTTTACTAACGCACTCGAACATTTAGGCGAAAAGCTTGGTATTTCGGAAGGTGTCACAGGCTCTCTATTTGCTGCTGTAGGCACTGCCTTGCCAGAAACTTCTGTGCCATTGCTAGCTTTGCTCGCAGGCACACAAAACATAGCAACCAATGAAGAAATCGGCGTGGGGGCAATTTTAGGAGCACCACTTATGTTAGCTACTCTCTCAATTTGTTTGATGGCGGTGTCTGTATGGAGACGCCGTGGCACCCACGGTCATTTAAGGCCAGAACGCACAGGTTTAGCTCGTGACCTAAACTTTTTCATTATCGCCTTCAGTTTTGCTGCAATTGCAATGTATGTACCACACACATTGATTGTCGTACGCTATGGTTTAGGCTTTTGCATGGTCATGATTTACTTTATTTACGTGATGCTCACATTACGCGCGTCCAAAGCGCTGGTAGATGATGGGCATGTTACTGAAGCAGGCAGCGATATGTTCCTATGTAAACTTGGCCTGCCCAATAATATGGTAGTGATTGTGATACAGCTGTTACTGGGCTTAGGACTGTTGATTGCAGGAGCCAAAGGGTTTATTGGGGGTGTAGAGGAAGCTTCACATTTGTTGGGTATTTCAGCATTATTGCTATCTTTGCTGATTATTCCAATTGCGACTGAATTGCCAGAAAAGGTAAACAGTATCCTATGGATACGTAAAGGTAAGGATACTTTGGCTTTTGGTAATATTACAGGCGCAATGGTGTTTCAAGGTACTCTATTGCCGGCGATTGGTATCATGCTTACGCCATGGGAGCCTCGCAAAGAGGTGGTATTTGGTATTCTAATCACGTTAATTGCTGCAGTTTGGATACGTTATTTAATAGCTAAAGGCGGCATTAAAGTATGGCATTTGCTGATAAATGGCGCTTTGTACACTTCCTATTTGGTTATAGTACTTAGCTAGATTTACCGGGCTCAGTTTTCATCGTCGATATCTTCTAAGTCTGTATCCTCGTCTTTAGCTAGGCCTAACTTTGCTAAACGATAACGCAGAGTTCTAAAGCTTACCCCGAGTAACTTTGCAGCCGCCGTTTTATTGTTATTAGTTTTGCTTAACGCTTTTAGAATTGCACGTTTTTCAATATCTTCCAGATACTCTGGTAAGCCAATTTCAAGATTGCCGCTAGGATCAAAGTTGTTTCCTTCTTCACTTCTAACCTTGACTTCTTCGCCCATAAATAAGTCATCAGCACTTATTTTTTGACCATCACATAACGCCAATGCACGTTCTAACATGTTTTCCAGTTCGCGTACATTGCCTGCAAAATGTAACTCGGAAATTAGTTTACTGGCGCTCTCTTCAAGCATAGGACTAGCTATGCCTTGCGCCTGACACAGTTTTTGCAATAACTTTTGTGTAAGTTCCGGGATATCCTCTGGCCGATCTCGCAATGCAGGCATTTTAAGCTGAATGACATTGAGACGATAGTATAAATCTTGTCTGAATAGGCCTTGCTCCATCAAGGAACTTAAATTTTTATGTGTAGCGCTAATGATGCGTACATCTACTGCTTCTTCAGTGGTACCACCAACGCTGCGAACTTTTTTCTCCTGAATAGCACGCAGGAGTTTTACTTGCATGGCAAGGGGTAAGTCGGCCACTTCATCTAAAAATAGCGTACCACCATTTGCGGCTTGAAAAAGACCTAGAGTGTCTTGTGCCGCACCAGTAAAAGCACCTTTTTTGTAACCAAAAAACTCACTTTCCATGAGATTTTCGGGTATGGCGCCGCAGTTGACAGCTATAAACGCTTTATCGCGACGCGAACTATTGCTATGAATGAGCCGGGCCGCCAACTCCTTGCCGCTGCCGGACTCGCCACTAATATAGACCGGTGCCTGGCTGCGCGCGAGCTTTTCTATCATGGTACGTACATAACTCATTGCGGGTGAGTTGCCAATCAAATCACCCGTATTATGTGTTTCACTTGTGTCAGATCTCGAGAGCTTAAGCGCAGACTCTACAAGTGGGCGCAACTGTTTGAGTGAAATTGGCTTGGTTAAATAATCAAATGCTCCTGCTTTTAAAGCAGACACGGCATTTTCTGCGCTCCCGTAAGCTGTGATTACTGCTACCGGTAAACCGATATAATTGGCTGAGATATGCTGAACGAGTTCTAGCCCCAAACCATCTGGCAGACGCATGTCTGTTAAACACAAATCATAATTCCTGCTGGCTAACAGCTCTTTGGCTTCTTCCAGATTGCCAGCACTATCCGCGCGAATATCCATGCGCTCTAGTGTCAATACAACCAGTTCGCGAATATCGGTTTCGTCATCAACTACCAAGCAATTAAATTGTTGCGCCATTCGGTACTAAACCTTTTTGATGTGGATGATAAATTGCGTACCAGAGTCTGAGGACTTATATTGCAGTTTTGCGCCATTGGCATCTGCTAGCTCACGCGCAATATAAAGACCAAGCCCGGTTCCGGATTTTTCAGTCGTGAAAAACGGCTCAAACAAATGGCTGCGCACACTTTCAGGAATGCCGTCGCCATCATCACTAATTTCGATATGCACAGTTTTTGTTTTTTCTGTTAATGTCAGTGATAATTTTAGGCTATTTTCTATTTTTTTACAGTGTCGCCATCCATTTTTACATAGGTTCCATAAGATTTGATTTAGATGCCTGCGATCAAATGAAATAAGCGTTTCCGCGTTAATCAATGTCAACTTGAAACAAGAAGCTGGAATTTTTTCTACCGCACAGAATTGGGTATAAAAATCAAGAATAAAATGCTCTAAATGTATGATTTCCTGATTGGTGCGATCCCGTCGATTCAGTTCAAGAACATCTTTAATAATTTGATCAAGGCGTTGTACGTTATCACCAATGATTTGTAGCATGCGCCTTGTTGCTGGGTCGGTATCTTCTTCCTGCAATAATTGATTTGCATGGCTGATCGCGCTAAGAGGATTGCGGATCTCATGTGCAATATTAGCGGTTAATCGTCCTAGCGCAGCTAGTTTTACCTGATGTGCTTGTGTCTGCATTTGCGACCAGTCTTCAATAAATATGACAGCACCTTGATGACGATTTTCTGAAATAGGCAAAAATCTAAGCCGTAACTCCCGCGAAAGAGTGTTTAGTTTAAGAACATTAGGTGTAGCAATATTGGTCGGTGCAAATGACTGCAATGGCTCTCCTTCCTCAAGCCAATGTCGCATCATGCTATTAATTTCAGGAGATACTTCGCTGAGAGCCTTTCCTTGCCAACTTTTAGAATCTAATCCGAGCAGCGTTTCAGCCTGGATATTGTAATGTTTGATTTGAAATTCCTGATCCACAACCAGTACTCCATCTTGCATTTCGTGTGTGATCAGTGCATTAATTTGCGCCATATTCTGCACGTCCAGACCACGTTGTGAGGCTAGTAATTCACTTTCGCGCGCGCGTTTTGCTAGGCTGTAAGCCAGCCAAGCGGTGGCAAAGCAACCTAAACTTAACAATACTGCAGGTGTGTAATTACTGGCAGATTTATCAATTAATAAAACACGATATGATTGCTCTAGCAGTATACCGATGCTGGCTACAGCGGCATAAAATAAGGCTAGACGACCTTCGCTCACCAAACTTGCGCTGGCGATAGCGATAATCAATAACAGGCCAATCCCTCCTTGGTTACCCTCCTGCGCATGCATCAGCAGCACAATAAATATAATATCAATGATGATTTGAATCGGGAGGTTGATATCTATATCAGGTTTTTCTAACCAGGTAAAAATGACTGAAATGACGCTGAAGACAAAATAACCAAGTGTTAATGCAGAAAAGAGATCAGTAGACATTGCAATATTAGCGCTCTGTAACCAATTGTTACCACTAATCAGATCTTGTGTTACCAACAGCAATAGCGCTATCAGAAATCTGTAAGCGTTATAAAGTTTAAGGCTGCGCCAACGTGTGGCGGTTATTTTGGTGTTCAAGTGGGCAATTAAATCAATCGCCATGTTCGTTTTTCTGAGAATCTAAATTCTGGCATTCTGGATTGCAACAATAGAATTTGTCGTTTCTGATTTGGCTTTCACTTTCAGGAATATGGCAGCCACAATGTGCGCATTGCACAAATTTTTCTTCTATTCCGGATTGTTTGTGCTTGGGATTTGCACTTGCAGCGATGCGTTTGACTACTTGGTACAGCAGCCAAATCAAGATAATCAGCAATATAATACGTGTCATAATTCCTTTTTAACCTAAAACTGAATCAAGTATTAAAAGATTGTAACCAAAAGCTGCGCGAATACAAACTGGGCAAAAAACCTAAGTCAGTATAAAACTTAAAGCTGATATACTTACAATTACTGATTAAATAAAAAATTTCATGGCTAGTTCTCAAGAATTATCAGATTTTTTGCGAGATGTGGAGCGACGCGCTTTTAAGCAAACAGTGTATGCAGTGCGCGACGACCATGTAGCGCTGGATATTGTGCAGGATGCTATGTTAAAGTTGGCCGAAAAATACGCCGATAAGCCAATTGCAGAATATCCCATGTTGTTTCAACGTATTTTGCAGAACACCATGCGAGATTACTGGCGCAGGCAAAAAGTACGCAATTTGTGGACGACACTGTTGTCATCTTTTGGCGCTGGTAAGGATGGGGAGGAAGATCATGATCCTCTTGACACCATCGATGTCGAAGATGAATCTGAAAATCCCATGGTACAACTTGAGCGAAGTCAGACCATGATAATTATTGAAAAAGCGCTGGAAAGGCTGCCTCCGCGTCAACGAGAGGCCTTTGTATTGCGTTATTGGGAAGAAATGGATGTTGCTGAAACCGCAGCAACGATGGGTTGCTCAGAAGGTAGTGTTAAGACACACTGTTCACGAGCAGTACATACCCTGGCAGTTATTTTGGAAAAACAAGGGCTGGGTAGTAAAGCAATAGCAAATTTAGGAGTAGAGTCATAAATATGGACAATACAAATCAAGATTTACAAAATAGTGAATTAGACACACAAGCCAAGCAAATTGTCAGTTTGTTGGATGCTCACGCTAACCGCTTGAGTATGCGCACTCTAAAAAAGCTTGATGACGGCCGTCAGAAAGCGATAAGGGCACATGCTCAACGTATTTCTGGCGTTGGCGTTAATCATGATGGTACGTTGAATAGCATTTATTCATGGGCAGAGCACCACCGTATCATCAGTGCTGGCTTGGTGTTGGGGACAATCATTGCAGGCTTGGTATTAATGCAATCATTTAGCCAAAAAGACTCCAGCGATGCATATCTATTAAGTGCGGAGTTGCCTCCGGAAGCCTTTGTGGACAGAAGTTTTGAGCCTTATTTAAATAACGGGCAAGCCAAGTTATAGTTATAAAGTTTTTTAAGAAATTACTACATAAATAGAAATAATGTTTGAATGAATAAGATTTTATTGTTATTGGCTATTGTAGCAACTAGTCTACAAGCGGGTGAACTTGTCTATTTGAAAGAAGGCACTTTGTTGGCAATGGGCGATATTGGCAGCATCAAATCATCAATGAATGATAATGCTAATAGCGAAATACCAATGCAGACATGGAATCAGCTTTCTGATGAGGAGCGTAAGGTTTTGGCGCCATTAGGATCAGAGTGGGATACTCTAAGACCTTGGCAGCGCGAAAAAATGCTGGATATCGCCAAAGATTATCCGAAAATGGATGCACAGAAACAACAGCGTGTGCAAAAGCGTCTTAACAGGTGGAGCCGCATGACACCTTACGAGCGTGAAAATGCGCGTAAACGCTATCAACAATTCCATGCTTTGAGCCCAGATAAGCAAGATGAAATACGCAGAAAATGGGCTGAGCATCAAAAATTGCCTGAAGCTGAGCGAGAAAAGATGCGCAAAGGGTCTTCCGAATGGGATTATGAGCCGGATTTGGAATGATTTTATACGGCATAACACATAGCAGCCCGCTATTGATTCAATGCGGGCTTTTTTACACCATGAATGAAAGTGATATGACTCATAATGTTACACGATTAAGACTTTTTGCGGCTTGCGTTTACGAGTTGCTGTTACTGGTTGCGTTGTGGATGTTGTGCACTTGGATATTTGTGAGTTTGTTTGGACTAGCAACGTCACCCTATAATTTGTTTTTTTTGAGGTTGTTTTTGTGGCTTGCCTCCGGTGCTTATTTTGTCTGGTGTTGGAGTAAAACAGGGCAAACTTTAGCGGCACAAACCTGGAAAATCAAGCTTGTAAATCAGCAGAATTCAACGCTAAGTATAAAACAGGCGCTGATTAGATATGTCCTGGCAAGCATATCAGTACTTGCTATCGGGCTAGGTTTTATTTGGATTTTAGTGGATAAGGATAAGTTGTTTTTACATGATAGATTGTTAAAAACACACTTTATACGCATGGCTTAATTTTATCATCTGCGTTCTATAACAAACAGCATACTTAATCCAGCCACCAAAAATAGTATCGTCGGTATGACCGCGCTCATCAAGGGCGGCCAGTCATTCAGTACACCCAAATGAATAAACACACGATTCATAATCTGGTAAGCTACGCCCAGCATGATGCCAGTAAAAATCTTGGCGCTAGTGCCACTTGCACGCTGCTGCAAGAAGCCAAAAGGCAGTGCCAAAATCACCATCACCATACAGGCAAGCGGATAAATCATTTTCGCCCAAAGAGCCACTGCATAACGGGTTGTTTTTTGCTTGTTTGTCTCTAAGTGATTGATGAATGAGTATAAATTCCAGGCGGACATTTTCTCCGGAGCAACCAGCAACACATTTAATAGCTCGGGTCGAATCAGCGATTTCCAGTCAGCTTTGTTGAAAAATTGTGTCTGTACATTATTTTTCTCAATTTTTTGATACGTGTTAAATTTCGTTTGTGTGACTTCTGTTAACCCCCAATGCTCATCGGCGAAGCTGCCTTTTTTGGCAACACTAATGCTACGTAATTTAAAGTTCTGGTCAAATTCATAAATATGTACATTCAACAAACTGGCATCTGGCAGCACAGTTTCAACATTCACAAAACTTTTACCGTCTTTTACCCATAAGCCAGATTTAAAGTCTTGCGCTACCACCGAATCTGTTGCTTTTATACGCATGCGCTGCGCCATTTTTTCACTGATGGGGGTAATCAGTTCACCCACTAAAAAAGTGATAACAGTGAACAATAAACCGACTTTAATGAGGATTAAACCGATATTGAGTAAAGATAAACCACTGACGCGCATTACCACCAGTTCAGAGTTGCGTGCTAACGTTCCTAAGCTGTACATCATGCCTACTAGCACAGCAACTGGTACGACATCGTAAATATGACCAGGCACACTTAATAGTACAAACATCAGCATCTGAGTAATGCCATAACTGCCTTGGCCAAGGCTATCTAGTTCTTGAATTAAATCAAAAAACGAAAACATAGCGAGCAAACCCAGCATAATCATTAAAATATTGACGCTGGTTTCTTGCCAAAAATAACGGTTAAAGATTTTCATTGAATCTTAAGACTTTTTCCAATAATTTGACCAAATCTTTGAAATGCCAACCGGAAATCTGGGTATCAAGGGTAAAAGATGGTTGCGTCGATAAAACATATAGAATGTTAGTGCTAGAAAAAAATAGATGTACAGGCCATAGGCCTATTATAGGCATTAAGTCTGCCTTGTGTTACCCATGCTTGAAAGATGCTTAACACATTGTTGTAGATGATATAAATCACTAGCGCAAAGATGAGGTTCAGTGAACGTCCGGCACGCGGGTCAACAAAACTTAAAGGTACTGCTAACAGCACCAATATCAGTGCTGAAATGGGAATGGCCAGTCTCCATTGCAACTCAGCTTTGTTGCCGGAATTTTTATCAAGCAATAGTTGCTTTGTGGATAAGGCTTGCTTGGGGTAAGGTTCTGGAGCGGCTTCCTTGGTTTGAACGCGTATTGCATAACGCTCAAACTCAGTGGTTGAAATTTCTGCAGAGTTTGGTTTGCCTTCATAGCGTCGGCCTTTTTCTAATACCAAAAAATTATCACCATTTTGCTCTTTTTTACGACTGCCGATGCTTGCAACAATCACCCCGGTTTTTTGGTGCTGTGTGGATTGCACAAAAATATTTTTGACTACGTCGCCAAGCTCATCAAAGCTTTCTACAAAATAAACACGGTCGCCGCTATTGGATTCTTTAAATACTCCTGGGCTAATAGACGAGAGTTCGTCTCGGCTTTTAAGCTGGGTTCTGAAGTCCTGACCTTTTTGTGTAGCCCAAGGCATTACCCATAAGCTCAAGAGCGTGATGACAACTAAAATAGGCATGGCGAAAGTTAAGATGGGGCGTATCCATTGCGTAATACTAAGGCCTGAGCTAAACCAAACCACCATTTCAGAATCTCTATGCCATCGCGTCAGTGTGAGCAAGACGCCTAAAAAAATACTTAATGATAAAATCATCGGCAGGAATTTCACCATGTTAAAGCCTAGTATGATATTAATGGCATCATTGGGTAAGATACCTTTTGCAGCAAGCTGTACCAAATGACCTGCCCGCTGGGCGATGACAATACCAATCAAAATAAAGAACATCGCGCTAGCGGTGCTAATAAGCTCATGCGATAAAGATTTTTTGAATATTTTCAATTTGAATATTGTTCAATAATTACGCTTTGATTTCGAGTCAAAACGCTGGATAATTAGCCTGAATTTAGTAAAGTTAAAAGAGATTAAAATGGAATTTAGCATAAAAAACGGAAATCCTGAAAAACAACGATCAGATTGTTTGATTGTAGGAGTATTTGAAGGTCGTAAATTAACTGATGCAGCAAAGAGTTTAGATGCCGCATCTAACAAAGCCTTGAGTGCGGTGCTAAAAAATGGCGATATGGAAGGCAAATTAAAAACCACGCTAGTACTGCACCATGTCGCAGAAATTCCTGCTACACGTGTTTTATTAGTGGGTCTGGGCAAGCAGGCAGAATTTAATGAGCGCAGTTATCGCCAAGCAGTAAGTGCAGCAATTAAAGCGCTGCCAAAAGGAGTTGTGAACGCAAGTATTTTCTTAACCGAATTGGTGATTAAAAAATCGGATATTCACAGCAAAGTTGCCCAGTTGGTAGAAGTGGTCATGGATGCGACCTATCAGGTCAATGCGATTAAAGCTAAAAAAGCTGAGCCAAAAGCCTTGAATAAGATTTCGGTCTATGTTGCTAAATCTGAGAACACAGCTGCTGAGACGGCGGTTAAACATGGGATGTCTATCGCCGCCGGTGTAAGCTTGGCCAAAGACCTGGGTAATTTGCCTCCCAATATCTGCACGCCAACCTACCTGGGTGAGCAAGCAAAACAACTTGCTAAAGAGTATGGTTTTAAGGTGGAGGTTCTGGAAAAGGCTGATATCGAGAAACTAGGTATGGGGTCATTCTTAGGTGTTGCACAGGGTAGTAAACAACCACCGCGCTTGATTGTGTTGCAGCATTTAAAGGGTAAGAAAACCCAAAAGCCTGTTGTGCTTGTTGGTAAAGGCATTACCTTTGATACAGGTGGTATATCCCTTAAACCAGGTGCAGAGATGGATGAAATGAAATATGACATGTGTGGCGCGGCCAGCGTGTTAGGTACATTTAAAGCGATTGGTGAAATGAATTTAGCAATTAATGTCGTAGGCGTTATCCCCACATGCGAGAATATGCCTGATGCAGGCGCTATCAAACCGGGTGACATTCTTACCAGTATGTCGGGACAAACGATTGAAGTGCTGAATACCGATGCGGAAGGCCGTCTTATTTTATGCGATGCGCTAACCTATGCTGAACGTTTCGAACCAAGTGCAGTAGTGGATATCGCAACACTGACCGGGGCTTGCGTGATTGCGCTGGGACACCATCCAAGTGGCTTGTTTAGCAATAAGGATGCGTTAGCCGACGAATTGTTGACTGCGGGCGAAATATCGCATGATCGTGCATGGCATATGCCATTGTGGGATGATTATCAGCAACAGCTAGATAGCAACTTTGCTGATATGGCTAATATCGGCGGGCGGGCTGGTGGCAGTATTACTGCTGCTTGCTTCTTATCCCGTTACACAAAAAAATACGATTGGGCGCATTTGGATATCGCGGGTACTGCATGGAAATCAGGTAAAGAAAAGGGGGGCACTGGTCGTCCAGTTCCGCTATTAACGACATTTTTAGTGCGGCGTGCGGTTAGAGCTAAATAATGCACAGTATTAATGTTGGGTTATGACGCGTATCGATTTTTATTTTAACGTAGCTGACAAGTCTCAAGCGTTATCAGACTTGCTTCAATCCACGTTATTAAAACGTCGGAAGGTGACAATTCTGGTGAATGATGAAGTTGTGGCGGGTAAAGTGAGTGTTGGCTTATGGCAAAAAAATCCTGAAAGTTTCTTGCCAAACGTGCTGGTAAACCACACATTAGCGCTGCAAACACCAGTAGTTATCCATTGGCAGGACAACGCCATACTGCAGGACGATATGTTGGTTAATTTAACGCCAAGTACACCAGGTTTTTTTAGTAGATTTACGCATCTTGTAGAGCTGGTGAGCGGGGATGAGCAGGATAAAATTTCAGCGCGGGAGCGGTTTAAGTATTATCGTGATAGAGGATATGAAATTAAAACTATAGACCATGCACAGACTAATTTGCTTTCAGTTGAATAGAGAATATTGTGGCAGATAAAAAAATCCCATTACTTACCGAGATTTATCAACCAAAGCCAAGGACGGAGGCTGAGTCTAAAGTAAAGCAGGATGATCCAACGCTTGGTATTACACCAGAACTGATCTCACGGATAACCGGACATGTAAGGCCAAGGTTGGAAGCTGAAATCACACAATCGGTGTTGGAAAGCGTACGAGAAGTACTTAAAAAAGATTTAATTAAAGAATTGCAAGTTGAGATTAGAAATGCACAGGCTTTGCTTGAGGCAAATACACGTGATTTTGTAGATAAAACAAAAGCAGATCTTAAAACAGAACTGCCGCGCATGTATCAGGCAAGTGCTGATTTGGTGCAAGTTGAGCTTGCAGACAAAGTTTCTGCATTAGTAGCAGATGCAACTTCAGGTTTCGAAGCTAAGCTTGATGAAACGTTGCAAGTTGCCGAACAGGCCGCAACAACACATATTAATTCGCATGTCGAAGCCCTTCAAAGTGACACCGGCGCTAGGATTGCAGATGAATTAAATCAACAAATGAGCGCATTTCAATTGCAATCGTTAAGTGATCATCAGTCGCAATTAGGTGAAGCGCTACAGAATATATTTCAGTCGATTAACCAGAATGCCCAAACAGAGTTGCAGCAACAATTAGAATTCATGCAGTCGGCTGCGCTAACCCAAATGCGAACTACATTTAATGAAGCAATGCCAGCTATCTACACTGCTGCGGTAGCAGACCAACAAGAAGCGATCACTGATCAGATCAGCCAGCGCCTTAATCAGGAAATGCAAATTTTTCAGGAGCAGACATTCAGCAATCATCAGGCGCAATTGAGAGAAGGGTTGATGAATATCTTTCAAAGTGTTAACAATCAGGCAAAAACTGATTTACATCAGCAGATGGATCTAATACAGGCGGATGCGTTAAAGCAAATGCGTGATACGATAAATGAGGCGCTGCCTACCATATATACCGCCGCGGCAGAGGAAATGCGGGATAAATTTGACGACGAGATGACCAAGCAAAGTATGCTGGTGAGGGAGAATTTCTTATCGACCATAAATGCTGATTTGCCCGTAGTGCAGGAAGTCATGCGCGAGAATATTCAGCAAGTGCTCGCCATGGCATTACCCACTTTGGAAAACGATTTGCGCAAGCAGCTTACGGCAGAGCTGCAAGATTTGTTGCTTAAGGTGAAATTTGTGTTGCCAAAATAAGCTCAGTCAGCTTCTACCAAGTTTTTGTAGGCGTCAGCACTTAAAAAATGTTTGGTGTCAAGACTGTCATCTGGCTTAAACTTGAATATCCATGCTGCATAAGGCTTATCGTTAATTGTTTCTGGCGAATTTAATAAATCGTTATTGACCTCAGTTACAATGCCGTTCATCGGGGCGTGTAAATCAGAGCCGGTTTTAACGGACTCCACTACACCACAAGGCGTGCCATTTACCAGTACATCATTAAGCTTAGGTGGTTCGATAAATACAATATCTCCCAGCAAGTCTTGAGCATAATCTGTGATACCGGCAAGCCAGTTTCCATCAGTGGTTTGGTTAACCCATAAATGTTCTGCGGTATAATGTAACTGGTTTGGATACTTCATGTTCAGACCCGATTTAATTTCATGTTATTTTCGCACAAAGTTTATCTTTACGAAAATTTAAGACCTGTGTCAAAAAGGCCACAATACAAAAAATGTTAATATTTTTTTTACAAATATATGCTAACCTGATGACAAATATATATTTTTTATATATGATGAATTCAAACATTAGTGAGGTTTTGCAGTAATGGTGAAGTCTGTTTTCAAAAAAATGATAGTGATTTATGTGGCATTGGCTTTAGTTGCCTCTCCATTAGAATTACTGGCTGGTAGTAAAAAGTCACATAAACGTATTCATTCGAGTCAAAAGCATTCCTTAAGCAAGCACCGGATTACAAGTCGTCATCATCTTAAAAGGGGTGCGCAAAGAGTTAGTGTTAAATTGCGCTCGTCACGCTCTATACGAGCACAAAGTGCGTTATTAGCGGATAGCTATGATGGTAGCGGTGTTTTGCAGTTGGCATCCAGTAAGGCATTGATTGTAAATCAGAATACAGGTGAAGTAGTATATGCAAAAAATACTAACTTTCCTGCGCCTATCGCATCAATTACCAAGCTGATGACGGCTATGGTGATGTTGGATGCAAAACTACCTTTGGATGAGGTAATCGCAATTACCAGCGAAGATGTCGATTATTTAAAGGGTACAAGTTCAAGACTGGCCGTGGGTTCCAGGCTAAGTCGAGGAGAGTTTTTACAGCTGGCTTTAATGGCTTCAGAAAACCGCGCTGCGTCAGCTTTGGCACACAGTTATCCAGGCGGGAAATACGCTTTTGTAAAGGCAATGAATGCCAAAGCGCTTGAATTGGGCTTGCTGAATACCCGCTTTGTAGATCCTACAGGACTTGATAGCGAGAATGTATCTACAGCCGAAGATTTGGCTAAATTAGTGCAAGCGGCTTACCAATATCAAGAAATCAGGCTGGCTAGTACCACGCCATCGCATGAAGTGTATGTAGAAGGCCGCAGCTACCCAGTGAATTTCAATAACACCAATGGCTTAGTGCGCGCGGGAGAGTGGGAAATCGGCTTATCCAAAACAGGGTTTATCAATGAGGCAGGGCGCTGTTTAGTAATGCAGGCTACAATCGCAGGCGAACCAATGATTGTCGTATTGCTGGACTCCTATGGAAAAATGACTCGTATTGGGGATGCAAATCGTATTCGTAAGTGGATGGAATACAATACAGAGTCTAAACCTACAACAACAGGTGAATTAGACCAGGGTATAGTTGGCAGAGTATCATAATTAGCTGAGATGTAATATAAACGGCCCAAGTAAATTTGGGCCGTTTTTTATTTTTTAGAGCTTACTTTTTTAGGTGAAACCTTCTTTGTGCTCGTTTTTTTAGCCACTGCTTTTTTGGCAGCCGTTTTCTTGGTCGTTACATTTTTAGCAGTGGGCTCTTTTGCAGCTTTTTCAGCTAATAATCCAAGCGCCTCTTCTAATGTCAACTCTTCAGGGGTAATGCTCTTTGGTAAGGTCGCACGTATTTTACCATGCTGTACATAAGGCCCATAACGGCCAGCATAGACTTCAATTCTGCCTTCTGCTGAAGGGTGCATACCTAAATCTACAATCGGTGCAGGGCCGGCATTGGCTTGAGCCAATAAGTTAACGGCACCAGCTAAATCAATACTGAATACACTCTCTGATTTTGGAATCGATTTAAACTTGCCGTCGTGATTAACATATGGACCGAAGCGGCCGATATTGGCAATGATCTTTTTCCCTGTTTCAGGGTGCAAACCCAAATCGCGCGGTAACGATAGCAACATGTTGGCGATATCAATATTGACGTTAGCAAGTGGGATTTCCTTGGGGATGCTCACACGCTTCGGTTTTTTCTTATCACCTTCAACTGCAACGCCAACCTGTAAATATGGGCCATATGGGCCATTCATCAAATAAATATCTTTGCCAGAGTTCGCATCTGTTCCAATTGCTACCGGATCAGCTCCCGCAATCGCTGCGCCATTTAAACTGCGCTTGTAATCACATTTTGGCGTATCGTTATAGCCGGTGCAGCCAATGAAACTGCCGTATCGGCTAAGTTGTTTTTGCAGGGGTTTCCCGCATTTTGGGCAAACTTCATCTAGTAACTCATTGCCAGGCCGCTCTACATCGGCTTTGCTATGTATCTGTTGATTAAAGTCCTGCCAAAACTCTTCCATCAATGGAATCCACTCACGCTCACCTTCAGCTACGCTATCCAGTGCATTTTCAAGATTGGCTGTGAAGTCATAATCCACATATTTGGTGAAATGTTCGGTTAAGAATTTATTGACCACACGACCCACGTCAGTCGGCGTAAAGCGTTTTTTGTCAAGGATGACATATTCACGGTCTTGCAGTGTACTGATAATGCTGGCGTAGGTAGAAGGACGGCCAATGCCATATTCTTCCAGCGCCTTTACTAAGCTAGCCTCGCCATAACGCGGTGGCGGCTCGGTGAAATGCTGGTCGCCGTAGATTCTATCTATATTTAGAATTTCACCTGTTTCTAAATGAGGTAGTTTGGCCTCAGCTTCCTCTTCTTCGTCATCCGTGCCTTCCATATATACCGCGATAAAGCCCGGGAACACAAGCGTTTGACCGGAAGCACGGAATATATTGGCTTCTGAACCGGCGGTTAAATCTACACTCACCGCATCAAATTTCGCAGGCGCCATTTGGCAGGCTACGCTGCGTTTCCAAATCATTTCATACAATTTAAACTGCTCGTCATTCAAATACTTACGCATGCTAGCTGGTGTGCGGAAAATGTCAGTCGGACGGATTGCCTCATGCGCTTCCTGAGCGTTTTTGGCTTTAGTTTTGTACATGATAGGAGATTTGGGTAAATAGTCTGCCTCAAAGTTTTTCTTCACATAGTCGCGAATGCTCATCACCGCCTCAGCTGCAAGGCTGAACGAATCGGTACGCATATAAGTAATCAGGCCGACTGTGCCAGAGCCAATATCAACACCCTCATAAAGCTGTTGGGCCACGCGCATGGCGCGGCTGGTGGTAAAGCCAAGCTTGCGCACCGCCTCTTGTTGCAGTGTGGACGTAGTAAACGGTGCAGCCGGGCTACGGCTTCTTTGTTTCTTTTCGACGCGGGAAACAGTGGTTTTGCCCGCACTGGCGAGCAATAACTTACCAACGATGTCAGCCTGCTGGTCATGATTGATGACGCTGAATTGTTCAATTTTTTCACCGTCAAGCTGAATAAGTTTAGCGCTAAAGCGATGCGCATGTTTAAGTGCGTCAAGGTGAATCGTCCAATACTCCTGGCTTTTGAACGCCTCAATTTCTAATTCTCGTTCTACAATCAAGCGAAGTGCAGGACTTTGTACACGGCCCGCTGAGAGGCCGCGACGAATTTTTTTCCATAGTAATGGTGACAAATTAAAGCCAACCAAGTAATCCAACGCTCGACGCGCTTGCTGTGCGTTAACCAGACTCATCGCGATGTCGCGAGGATGTTCGATGGCATGTTTAACAGCTGATTGCGTAATTTCATTAAATTCCACGCGTTTTAGGGTTTTATTTTTGAGTAATTTTTTATCTTTTAGAATTTCCGCAATGTGCCATGATATGGCTTCGCCTTCACGGTCTGGGTCGGTCGCGAGATAGATATTGTCTGCCACCTTCACGGCCTTTGCAATTGCATCCACGTGCTTGCTGTTGCGTTCAATAATGTCGTACTTCATGGCGAAATGATTGGCAGGGTCTACCGCGCCATTTTTAGGGATCAAATCGCGCACATGTCCGTATGAGGCCAATACTTCAAACTCGCTACCTAAATATTTCTTAAGCGTTTTGGCTTTGGAAGGTGATTCAACAATGAGTAGTTTAGACATTTAAACCTTGAATTTAAGGGCTAGAATTAAAGAGTTTTTTAGATAATAACAAGCTAACGCGCAAATGCACAATAAGCGATTGAACAAAATATCGAGAGATAGATAATTAATTTCTAACAAATTCTATGCGCTTGCCATCATTAAGGGCAATGCTTAATGCCATGCTTTCACCGGCAATGTCACCAAATAAAGGATCCTCATCTTCACTTTTAGCCTGGCTTAAACCCTTGAAATCATATAAATTAAAATCTGCCAAATGTGATGGCTCGACATTGGTAATAGCGCGGAAAATATTATTAATGCGGCCAGGTTGTTCGCGCTCCCATACTTGTAACATTTCTTTCACTTTTTGGCGTTGCAGATTTTCCTGAGAGCCGCATAAATCACATGGAATAATGGGGAACTCCATTTGCCGTGCATAGCTGGCAATATCCTTCTCGCTACAATAAGCAAGGGGGCGGATGACGATATTTTGCTTGTCGTTGGTCGCAAGCTTAGGCGGCATGGCTTTAAGTTTTGCGCCAAAGAACATATTGAGAAACAATGTTTCTACGATGTCATCACGGTGATGACCCAATGCGATTTTGTTCGCGCCTAACTCTTTGGCAGTGGTGTAAATAATGCCGCGCCGCAGGCGGGAGCAGAGCGAACAGGTGGTTTTCCCTTCGGGAATTTTTTCTTTTACAACCGAGTAAGTGTCGGCTTCCACAATGCGGTAATCTATCCCAAGTTGCTCAAAATAGCGAGGTAACACATCGGCGGGAAAGCCTGGCTGCTTTTGGTCCAGATTCATTGCAATCAGCTTGAAGTTAATAGGTGCGCGCTCTTGCAGTGCTAGCAATATCATCAGCATGGCATGGCTATCTTTTCCACCACTCATGCACACTAGTACCGTGTCACCTTCCTCAATCATATTGTAATCACCAATCGCCTTGCCTGTGGAGGTAATTAGGCTGTTACGCAATTTAACAAAGTTGCCAGAAGCGTTATCAGGTAGATGTTTTATCATAGATTCAAGGACCTACCGCCATCGACAGCTAGCACGTGCCCTGTAACAAAGGGGGCATCACAAACTAGAAATTTAACTGCTTTTGCAATATCGCTGGCATCTCCCACCCGTTTTAAAAGGGTTTGCGAAATCACACGCTGGCGATATACCTCATCAAATTGTGGATTATTTTCCGGCCATTGTACCGGGCCCGGAGCGACCGCATTTACACGCACCTCTGGGCTTAGTTCATGCGCGAGTGATTTGGTGAGCGTGACCAAACCTGCTTTGGCAACGCTGTATACCACATAGCCTTTTTTAGGGCGTTCGATATGCATGTCGGTAATATTCACAATGCAGCCATGATTCTTACGTAATTCAGCAGCAGAAGCCTGAGCCAAAAACATCGGTGCCTTAAGGTTGCTGCCCACCAAGTCGTGCCAGTTTTCTTCGTTAATCTGGCCAATCTCGGTAGGGTAGTAGCTGGATGCGTTGTTGATTAGAATATCTAACCGGCCAAAATGTTTAACGGTTTCGCTTACCAGATTGGGCATCACGGCAATGTTGAGCAAATCACCTTGAATAATAGCGACCGAGTTTGCACGCTGCAGGTTCAGCTCTGCCTGCAAGGCACGGGCTTCACTGATGCTGGTTTTGTAATGAACCATCAAGTTGGCGCCGTTCGCATGCAGCTCGCGGCAAATTGCGGCGCCCACGCGCTTGGCACCACCCGTAATCAATACCACTTTACCAGTTAGTTTCACAATTTGCTCATTTCTTAATTGCAAACATTATAATAGGGAATGGCCTTACCATCTAATAAGAATCTACCTATCCCACCGCTCGAAGCGCAGACACAAAGCCAACAACTTGGTCATGTGATTAAGCAAGCTATTGCGGAAAATAAAGGCTGGATTTCGTTTGCAGATTATATGCATGCAGCGCTCTATACGCCAGGCTTGGGATATTACACAGGCGGAGCGCGTAAGTTTGGGCATGGGGGCGATTTTGTCACTGCTCCAGAAATCTCGCCGATTTTTGCTCAAACTATTGCCCGTCAAGCCGCGCAGATACTGGATTGCTGTGAAGGAGACATTTTAGAGCTAGGTGCCGGCACAGGAAAATTAGCGACAGACTTATTGCTGGAATTGGCACAGCTAGACAAACTGCCAAATCATTATTTTATTCTTGAAGTAAGCGATTACTTACGTCAAATTCAGCGTGAAAATTGCCAGGAAATATTACCTGCTGAATTATTTTCCAAGCTCATCTGGCTGGAAAATTTGCCTGATAAATTTAGCGGATTGATATTGGGCAATGAGGTGCTGGATGCGATTCCCGTACACATACTGCATAAAACCGCAGCTGGATGGCTTGAGCGTGGTGTGAGTTTTGATGATGGATTCATGTGGCATGATGCACCTGTAAGTACGTATCGTTTGGTACAGAGTTTGCCTGATGACTTACCGCAAGATTATGTGACAGAAGTCTGTCCAGCCGCATCAGCATTGGTGTGCAGCTTGGCGGAAACTCTTGAAAAAGGGGCGATATTGCTAATGGATTATGGCTTTTCCGCACGCGAATATTATCATCCGCAGCGTAATCAGGGTACTCTGATGTGCCATTATCAGCATTACGCCCATAGTGATCCGCTGACACATATAGGGCTGCAGGATATTACCGCGCATGTTAATTTTACCCAAATAGCACAGGCTGGAGAGGCCCATGGAATAAGCCTTGCAGGCTATGTAAATCAGGCCAGGTTTTTAATCAATTGTGGTATTTTGGAGTTGCTGCAGCAATTCTCGCCGCATGAACCGCAGTACATGAAACTGGTTGCGGCAACGCAGAAGCTTATGTCTCCCGCAGAAATGGGAGAGCTATTCAAGGTGATTGCCTTTACTAAAAACATGGAAGTGTCGCTGCTTGGTTTTTCGCAGGGTGATAAAACGCACACGCTCTAAAAGTAATATTAGTATAATGCGCGCCATGACAGAACTTGACGAAAATTTACCACCCCAACACCGCCGCATTCGCAGCTTTGTATTGCGCCAGGGCAGGCTCACTAAAGGCCAGGAGCGTGCGCTGGAAACAGGGTGGCCTAAATATGGCGTAGACTTTAGCCAGACCTCGCTTGATTTGAACCAGTTATTTGGACGTAGCGACAGTAAGAAAATCCTCGAAATTGGTTTTGGCATGGGTGATGCCACTGCGCAAATTGCGAAAGCTTTGCCTGAAGCTGATTTTTTGGCGATAGAAGTCCATACGCCAGGTGTTGGCAGCCTGCTTAAGCACATGGAAGAGTTGGCGCTTGCTAACATTCGTATTGTTCAGCATGATGCGGTGGAAGTTCTACAACACATGCTAGCTGATGGTAGTTTGGATGGCGTACATATTTTCTTTCCCGACCCTTGGCATAAAAAACGGCATCATAAACGGCGTTTAATTCAGGCTGAGTTCATCAGTCTGTTATGCGCCAAGTTGAAAGTAGGCGCTTACATTCATGTTGCTACCGATTGGCAAGAATACGCGGAATGGGTGCTGGGAGTGCTGTCCGCAGAGCCGCAATTACAAAATAGCACAGAAGGATATGCTGAAAAACCGAGTTACAGACCGCTGACAAAGTTTGAAAATCGTGGTATCAAGCTAGGGCATGGTGTTTGGGATTTAGTCTTTACTAGAATTTAAGTTGCTGGAGTTTAAGCTGTCTGCGAATAACCAAGCGCCAATCACTTTCTCGGCCTCTTCCACACCCTGTTTTTTCAAGCTAGAGAAAAGTTGTACTGTAACGTTTTCACCCCATGTGGTTTCCAGCTCTTTTCTGACCTTCATCAATGTCTGGTTGGCTTCGTTGCGAGAGAGCTTATCTGATTTAGTTAACAGCACATGTACTGGTTTGCCACTAGGACAAAACCAATCCAGCATTTGGCAATCTAGTGGTGTGAGTGGATGCCGGCTGTCCATAACGAGTACCAGGCCCCCTAGGCTGGATCGCTCGCTTAAATAGCGTGCCAATACAGTTTGCCAGTGCGCACGCATGGCTTCTGGCACTTTTGCATAACCATATCCTGGCAAATCAACCAGGTGTCTATCATTACCCAAGGTAAAAAAGTTTATGAGCTGGGTGCGGCCTGGCTGTTTGCTAACAAATGCAAGACGGTTATGGTTCGCCAGCGTATTGAGCGCACTGGATTTTCCTGCATTGGAGCGTCCAGCAAACGCAACTTCAATGCCGCTTGCCGGTGGTAAATCGCGTAAGTGGTGAGCTGAAATAAAAAAAGTTGCGTTCTGAAATAAAGGCATTATTGACTTTGATACGATAGGTTTAGGCGCAAATGCTATCACGAACAGGCAATTTTTGATAAAATATTAAGCTAATTAAATAGTTATAAACTTGCGGGGTATTTATGCGTATCGGTCTAGTTGCATTGGTATTAAGTTTAGCGGTTTCACCAGTTTTGGCGGAAACAAAAGTTACTGATAAAAAAATGGCAGAAAAGACACCTCCGGCAGCTGCTGAAACCAGCGCTACTGAAAAGACCGTACAGACTGTATGTGCTGCCTGTCATGCGCCGGATGGCAATAGTGTCATTACATTGAACCCCAAATTGGCAGGCCAGTATTCGGAATATTTGCTAAAGCAATTAACAAACTTCAAAGATGGTACGCGCGCAAATGCTGTGATGGGTGGCATGGTGGCTAATTTAACACCAGAAGAAATGCAGAAATTGGCTGCTTATTTTGCTGCAAAAAATCCAACCTTAGGTAAAGCCAAATCTAACGGTGCTGGCTCGCTTGGTGAGAAAATTTATCGTGGTGGAATTGCTGCAACTAATGTGCCTGCTTGTGCTGCTTGTCATGGAGCGGCTGGTGCAGGAATACCTAAGCAATTTCCACGTTTAGCTGGCCAGCATGCAGATTACACGCTGGCGCAATTGAGAACTTTCCGCACCGGTGAGCGTGCAAACGCACCAATGATGCAGGCGATTGCAGCAAAAATGTCGGATGCGGAAATGCAGGCTGTTGCTGACTACATGCAGGGTTTGCGCTAATTATCAGCTTGATGATTTGGGCGCAAGCTCAATTCTAAAGCGTACCTCACCGTTCACATTGGTTGCTAAGCTTAAGGCGTAACCAGCCTGCTTGGCATCATGTGCGGCGTGGTAGAGTCCCACGCCCAAGCCATTATGTGAAGCGATATGTTTTTTGAACAAATCGTTTGCAATCCTTGCATCCATTGCATTACCAGTATCAAAGACATCAATACAGAAACCGTTTTCAGCTTCGTCACGCATTTCTACAATAATCGAAGTGCCCGGTTGATGCTTGGTTTTTTCCAGCGCATTGTTCAGCAGATTATCCAATACGCTATCCAGCACCTCGGCATTAATTTCTTGTTTGGGTAAATTGTTTGCCACAAACTCAATGTCATCATGATGGTGCCGTAATTGCAGATTTTTCCACCAGGCAGACATTTTTTCGAGTCTTTTCTTTTCCTCTCCAGGGGCTTTGAGCTTATCAAGTGTAGAAGCGATGCGTTGGTTTAGCATTGGCAGCTGCCTGCGGATAAGCCGCAACAGTGCCTCGTTATCTGTTTTATAATCAGCGTCATTGCCTTGTTCAGCGGCCGAAACTAAAGCCCCTACCGATTGCAGAATATTTTTAATATCATGCGTTAGGCGCGACCCTGTTTCGTAGAAAGCCTGCATGTAGGCGTTTTGCCGCATGGTTTCTTCGCGTCGTTTAGCCTCGTAAAATTCACCCATAATTTGGGTGAGCAGTTTTACATGCACGTAGAGCGCAGGTGAAATTTGCCAGCGTGAGTGCATAGTCATATGAAGATCTTTAAAATTAAACTGGGTGGCATGCCTGGAAGACTCACCCAGCCTGCCTTGCGCTTCATCGGCCATCCATGAAACACCCGACACCCAAGGCAGTTTGGCCATCTCGCCCATTGCAGCTTGAATAAAGCCATTTGGAGTAGATTCAATCTCACCCATCGCAGCGATGTTTTTAACCCATTTTTCAAACGGCATACCGATACTCAGCAGATAGCGCGACATCAAAAGTTCAACACC
Source organism: uncultured beta proteobacterium (assembly GCA_963701715.1). GTDB lineage: Bacteria > Pseudomonadota > Gammaproteobacteria > Burkholderiales > Methylophilaceae > Methylotenera_A. Next base: position 481,848 of record CAVPAX010000004.1, on the reverse strand, counting down.
TGAAAATCGCGTGTTAGGCTTCCAGAAAAAACTGAAAATAATCAAGCCAAATGCCAGGCCAAATATAGTGATAAATAATACTTGGATATAGTTAATTGCTTGTATTGTGCCTATTGCGTAGCTGGAAAGTGCCAAAATAAATGCAACCAGCATCAATAGCAAGGTGTAAAAAAAATCCAGTATCGGTAGCGGACTGGTTTTAGGAGTTTGGGTGCTAATGAATAGAATGGCGATAGGCAACAAAGGGGTGAGGTAACGAATTACAAATTTTGCCGCTTCTAAGTCGTCAGATGACCCGAGTAGTTTAGGAATTACCCATAGTAAAAGCATAGAGAGTAAGTAGCTGGCTGCGAGGATGTGAACGATGTGATTCGATTTCGACTCGTCCGAGAACACACGACCGCCTAAAAGTCCAAATAAGATGGATAACCATATGGCGGTAAGCCACCAGTTGATATAAAAAAAGGCAATTAAACCGACACTAACAAATATAATGATTGCGGGTATGGATAACTTTTCCGTGCTGCGCCACACTGGCTGCCACATTAAAAACAGGCCATAGTGACACAAGAAAAACGCACGCTGCAGTAGGGTTGTGCCGTCGCCCCAAATTAAGAATGCATGCAGCGTTAATAGCATTAGTGCCAGTACGCGATGTGAGTTGGCTGCTAATAATTGATTAATTTTGATGTGGCTAAACATTGGTATGGACATAGGTTTGGACTTAAGGTTAGTTACGGTCTCTAATAAGGCTCAAGCATAATCTAAAAAAGCGTCTAAAAATAGTGTGTCAATAATTTGTCATAAACGATGAAATTTCATCATTTTTTTTTATTTTTTTATCGGTTTAAATCGTTGGTCACCGCTTGGAATAAGGCTTTCCCTGGTGGCATAATATTTGCATGAATTACATTGAGTGTGGGCGAATAAACAAGAATGTCACACATAATAACTGGTAAAAGGATACCAAATAATGAAAAAACAAACAGGTTTTACCTTAATTGAGCTGGCCATCGTATTGGTAATTATCGGCTTGCTGCTAGGTGGTGTGCTCAGAGGGCAAGAGCTGATTAATAGTGCCAAAGTAAAAAATATGGCGCGTGACTTCCAGAATGTGCAAGTGTATATCTATGGTTACCAAGATAAATTCAAGGCGTTGCCTGGAGATGATGCTGCAGCAGCGACCCATGTAACTGGGGGGACGGCAGCCACGACTGGGACATTAGGGAATGGAGTAATCCAGGGTGCTTGGAATACTGTCACTAACGGTGACGAGTCGTGTGTTTTTTGGCAACATGTTCGTTTAGCAGGTTTGGCGCCTGGCTCTACAGTGGTTAACTGTGCGGCAGGAAACACTTATCAGCCACGTAATGCGGATGGCGGCTTAATTGGAATTCAAAGCGTGACGGGCTTTGCAGACATTACTGTACTTCCTACGGCAGGGGGTATATCTGGCGCGTATGTAGTTTGCTCAGATGCCATACTTGGTAAATTTGCTAAGCAGTTAGATACTACGCTTGACGACGGAGTAGGTAATACAGGTTCTGTGAGAGTTCAGGTACAAGGCGGGGCTGCTGATGGGGGTGTAGCTGCCCCGGCAGACTCTACGCCATACATGGTTTGCATGTCTTTTTAGTAAATAATTAAGTGTTAATGTAAAAACCCGCCTAGTGCGGGTTTTTGTTTTATTGATAATCCTTATTTGGTAGGTAGCTACACGTTTGATTTAATCGCGTTTTGAATTAGAATAGTTGCAAATTTAAATTGCATAACAAATGACTCAAAATATCGTCGAAATCGACAATCTCTCGTTTGGCTACAAAAGCCGCATGCTGCATCAGGGAATCAATATGGTGTTTCCGCGTGGCAAGGTGATTGCTATTATGGGGGGCAGCGGCTGCGGAAAAACTACATTGTTGCGCTTGATTGGCGGTCAGGTTAAGCCAAGTAAAGGTGAAGTGCGCGTTGACGATCAAGTAGTACATAAACAAAGTCGCGAGGGCATTTACCAGCTGCGCCGTAAAATGGGCATGCTGTTTCAGCATGGGGCTTTGTTTACCGATCTGTCAGTGTATGAAAACGTCGCCTTCCCTATGCGGGAACTTACCCAATTACCCGATAGCATGATACATGATTTGGTGCTTATGAAGCTTCATGCAGTTGGCCTGCGTGGTGCGCATCAGCTCATGCCAACCGAGCTTTCTGGCGGCATGGCAAGGCGTGTGGCGTTAGCGCGCGCCATCGCCCTGGACCCTGATATTGTGATGTATGATGAACCTTTTGCTGGGCTGGATCCAATTTCGATGGGTGTCATTTGTGATTTAATCCGTACGCTTAATGATGCGCTTGGTACCACATCCATTATTGTGTCCCATGATGTAAAAGAAACTTTTCTGATTGCAGATTACGTTTATTTTGTAGCGAATGGTACAGTTGCCGCTGAAGGTACGCCGGAAGATTTGAGTAAATCTAGCATGCCGTTTGTGCATCAGTTTGTGCATGGAGAGAAAGATGGGCCCGTGCCTTTTCATTATGCAGCAGGTGATTATGCGCAGGATTTATTGGGATTTAAGGCATGATACGGTTTAATCTCATAGTTGGATTAGTGCGTTCCTTACGTAATGTAGGGCATCGGTTTACAGAGCGGATTTGGCGGCTTGGCGCAGGTGCACGATTGTTTTGGTTAACACTGGTTTCCTCTGGCGAAAGTTTCCGCAGATTCCATTTAACTATACGTGAAGTGTATTTCACCGGCGTGATGTCGCTTATCATTATTATAGTTTCTGCATTTTTTGTTGGTATGGTGTTGGCTTTGCAGGGCTATAACACATTGCAGAAATATGGTTCATCAGAGGCGGTTGGCGTTTTGGTGGCATTGTCTTTGGTGCGGGAGCTTGGCCCAGTGGTCACTGCGTTATTATTTGCGGGTCGCGCAGGGACAGCGATTACAGCAGAAATAGGCTTAATGAAGGCAACAGAACAGCTTTCTGCAATGGAAATGATGGCGGTAAGTCCGATTTCACGCGTTATAGCGCCACGCTTTTGGGCGGGCGTGATTTCAATGCCGATATTGGCGGCGCTATTTTCAATGGTCGGAATTCTTGGTGGTTATCTAGTGGCAGTGCCCTTAATCGGCGTGGATGGTGGCGCATTTTGGTCACAAATGCAGGCTAATGTGGACTGGCAAGATGACATCGTGAACGGCATAATTAAAAGCGTGGTGTTTGGTGTTGCCTGTACCATGATTGCGTTATTTGAAGGATATGATGCGCCACCTACAGCTGAAGGTGTAAGCCATGCGACAACCAGAACCGTGGTGACTTCTTCACTGGCAGTATTAGGCTTGGATTTCGTATTAACTTCATTCATGTTTACCGTATAAGTATTTGGGAGTAAGTAATGGAAAGAACAACGATAGATTTATGGGTAGGCATTTTCGTTGCATTAGGTATAGCGGCGTTACTCGGGCTGGCTATGAAAGTGGGCAATTTAACTACCAGTAACATTGGCATTACCTATACGGTAACTGCTAATTTTGAAAATATTGGCGGTTTAAAACCACGTGCGCCAGTAAAAAGTGCAGGTGTAGTCGTTGGTCGAGTGGGTGATATTAAATTTGACCCTGCAACTTTTGAAGCAGTAGTAAGTCTCAGTGTGGATAAACGCTATAATTTTCCTAAAGATACTTTTGCGAATATTTATACTGCTGGCCTACTAGGCGAGCAGTATATTGGTTTAGAGGCGGGTGGTGATGAAGCAATGCTGAAAAATGGTGATAAAATCACACAAACTCAAGACGCGGTTGTCTTGGAAAAAATGATTAGTCAGTTTTTGTTCAATAAAGCATCAGAAAGCACTAATGATGCGCCTGCCGCGGGCAAATCGGATTCTGCGACATCAACCAAACAGGCTGATGATGCGTTAACTGCAAGTCCGCTGGATGCTATAGCTAGTCCAGTTGCGCCGTAATTTAACTATTTTAGAATTTAATAACTATAAAAATCTGGTCCGGAGATAAGGATTAAATGATGATCAAACAAATTTTTGTTGTGCTGTGCTTATTCTGCTTCAGTGCAACCAGCTTTGCTATGGAAGGTCCTGATGAACTTGTGAAAAGAACTGCAGAGGATGTTTTGGCTACAGTTAAAAACGACAAGGATATTCAAGCTGGTGACCAAGAAAAAATATTTGCTTTAGCAGAAGAAAAAATTGTACCAAACTTTAACTTTGAGAAAGTTTCACGCATGGTGCTAGGAAAAAACTGGACAAGAGCTACGCCTGACCAGAAATCTGCTTTTCAGGCCGAGTTTCGTACATTGTTAATACGCACTTATGCCTCGGCACTTTCTAAATATAGAAACCAAACCATTGAGTATAAGCCGTTTCGTATGGTAAACGAGTCGAACATAGCGTCAGTAAAAACTCAAATTATACAACCTGGTGGTCCGCCAATCGCTGTAGACTACACGCTTGAAAAGCAAGCTGATGCATGGAAAGTTTATGATATTGTGATTGAGGGTGTGAGTCTGGTAACCAATTACCGTGGTCAGTTTGCACAGGAAATTCGCACCAATGGTTTGGACAGCTTGATTAAAAAACTGGCTGACAAAAACAAAGCTGAACAAACTAAGACTGCGTTAAGCCAAAGTTAATTAATGGTGCAAATTAAGCAAATTGATAATCGCTGGAGCATTGATGGCGATGTGATTATTGATACGGTGCAAACTGTTTTAACAGTAAGTAAAGCATTGACAATAGAGTCTGAGCTAATGGTGGATTTTGCGAAAGTGAATAATATTGACACCTCGGCAATTAGCTTAATTTTAGAGTGGAAACGTCGCGCGCAGCTAGAAAATAAGACATTAAGATTCGTTAATCTGCCGGCGAATTTAATCAGCTTAACGCAATTATATGGTGTGGCAGAATTAATCAATTAATACCTGCTTAAGCAGTTCAAAATATTTTATTAACCCCATCCACAAGGTGGGGTTTCGTTTTTAAATTTAACTAAATTACAAATTTTCAGGGCGCTTCTTGACAGTTCCAGCAATTAAAATTGAACAAGTTCACAAGCATTTTGGTAGCCTAAATGCGCTTAATGGTATTGATTTAACTATCAATCAGGGGGAGTTTTTTGCCTTGCTTGGTCCGAACGGGGCGGGGAAATCCACCCTCATTAATATTATGGCGGGCTTGCTAAAGCCTACGCAAGGCAAGGTTTCGGTGATGGGACATGATGTGGTAAATGATTATCAAACCGCACGTATGGCACTAGGGGTGGTGCCGCAAGAGTTAGTGTTTGATCCATTTTTTAATGTGCGTGAAATGTTACGTTTTCAAGCAGGTTATTTTGGCCGTGGCCGAGAAAATGATGCATGGGTAGATGAGGTTATCGAAAGTTTAGGTTTAACCGATAAAGCCTATACAAATATGCGTAAACTTTCTGGAGGCATGAAGCGCCGAGCCCTAATCGCACAGGCTCTGGCGCATAAGCCGCCTGTCATTGTTCTGGATGAGCCTACGGCGGGTGTAGATGTTGAGTTGAGGCAAATGTTGTGGGGATTTATTAAAAAACTTAATCGCGATGGACACACGATTATTCTCACCACACATTACCTTGAGGAAGCAGAAACCTTGTGTGAGCGCGTGGCGATGATGAAGCAGGGCGAAATCGTGGCATTAGACACAACTGCAAACTTACTCAACAAACTTGCCGGTAAAAACTTGCGGCTTAAGTTGGGTAATGCAGTGCTCCCCGCCACGTTGCTATCTATGCTCAAGAGTGGGGAAAATGGTGTTTTTACACTCGCGCTAACAGAACTTAATCAAGTGGAATTTGTGTTGAGTGAATTGCGTAAGGCCAAGATTCACATTGAGGATATGCAACTATTTGAGGCTGATTTAGAAGACGTATTTATGTCTTTGGTAGGTGGGGTATGAATTTGATAAATCAAGAATGGCGCGGCACTTACACACTGTTCAAAAAAGAGGTTTTACGTTTTTGGCGCGTAGCATTCCAGACGGTGGCTTCCCCTGTTCTCACTGCTTTATTATATTTGCTGATATTCTCTCACGTGCTGGAAGGTCATGTGCAGGTATATAAAAATGTGCCTTATACGGTGTTTTTAATCCCGGGCTTGATTATGATGTCGCTATTGCAGAATGCTTTTGCCAACAGTTCTTCCAGCCTGATTCAGTCAAAAGTGATGGGTAATATTATTTTTATTTTGCTTACGCCGCTCACCTATCTGCAGTTCTTTATCGCATTTCTAGCGGCAGCGGTTGTGCGCGGTCTGGCAGTTGGTTTGACTATTTACCTGGTTGCGATCTGGTTTGTTGATTTGCCGATTGCACACCCTGTATGGATTTTTGCCTTTGCGCTCTTGGGCAGCGCGCTGTTAGGCACTTTCGGCATTATTGCAGGCATTTGGGCTGATAAGTTTGACCAAATGGCTGCGTTTCAAAATTTTGTGATTATGCCGCTCACGTTTTTATCCGGTGTATTTTATTCTATTCATTCATTACCGCCATTTTGGCAAACCGTATCAAAATTTAACCCGTTTTTTTATATGATAGATGGATTTAGATATGGCTTTTTTGGTAAAGGTGATATTTCACCTTGGATAAGTATTGCTGTGGTGATCGCATTTTTACTGGTGTTAGCATGGGTGACCTTAAAAATGTTAAAATCCGGCTATAAATTAAGAGGCTAATTAAGTTTGTTAAGTGCGGCGCAACTGGAAAGCTATATCAAGCAAGGTTTGGTCTGTGACTACATTAAAGTGCAGGGCGATGATGGCACGCATTTCGAAGCAGTGATTGCAAGCCCAGCATTTGTGGGCAAGTCTATGGTGCAGCAGCATCAACTGGTATATGGCGCCTTGGGTGATCGCATGCGAGCTGAAATACACGCGCTCTCGATGAAAACTTATACGCCAGAAAAATGGCAAGAATTGAAAGAAATGGAGAAATAAATGGATGCGCAAGTACAAATTAGGGAAACCGTCACCAGTAACCCGGTGGTGCTTTACATGAAAGGCAACCCGAAATTTCCGCAATGCGGGTTTTCTAATCTTGCAACACAAATTCTTGATGCCTGCAATGCAAAATATGTAGCTGTGGATGTGCTGCAGGATCAGGCGATTCGCGAAGGCATTAAACAATATGCCAATTGGCCGACCATTCCGCAGTTGTATGTGAAGGGCGAATTCATTGGCGGTGCAGATATTATGCGAGCGATGTACGATAGCGGCGAATTGCAAACTTTATTGGCAGGCGCATAAGTTTTGGATAAATTAATTATTGAAGGTGGCCTGCGTTTAAATGGCGAAATCACCATTTCTGGTGCAAAAAATGCGGCACTGCCGATTCTGTGTGCAGCGCTATTGGCGGAAACGCCGCTTCAGCTCAGTAGTGTAGCCGCGCTAAAAGATATTGATACGACTATCAAATTATTGGATACCATGGGTGTGAAGATTGTCCGTGATGGTCACAAAGTGAGCTTGGACGCTAGTGAAGTCGCTTCTTTTGAAGCGACCTATGAAATGGTAAAAACCATGCGTGCATCCATTCTGGTATTGGGTCCGCTATTGGCGCGTTTTGGTACCGCACGTGTATCTTTGCCTGGCGGTTGTGCCATTGGCTCGCGTCCTGTCGATTTGCATATTAAGGGTTTGCAGGCTATGGGTGCCGCTATACATATTACCCATGGCTACATTCAAGCCAGCACCTTGCATTTACCTAATCGACGCTTGCAAGGTGCCCGTTATTACATGGATTTAGTCACTGTGACAGGCACAGAAAACTTAATGATGGCTGCAGCGCTAGCCGAAGGCAAGACGGTGTTAGAAAACGCAGCAAAAGAGCCGGAAGTAGTAGATTTGGCTGAATGTTTGATTAAAATGGGCGCAAAAATCACTGGCGCAGGCACTGATGTAATAACTATCATCGGTGTAGAAAAACTGCAAGGCACAAACCATAATATCGTCTGTGACCGTATTGAGGCAGGAACTTATATGGTTGCTGCGGCAATGACGGGCGGTGAGGTTAAGCTGAATAATGTACGTGCAGATTTGCTGGACGCAGTGATTGAAAAGCTTCGTGACGCAGGTGCAGAAGTGAAAGTGGGTAAAGATAATACGATTACTGTGAAAAGTGATGGCAAATTGAAGGCGGTGAACGTTCGCACTGCGCCGCACCCGGCGTTTCCAACCGATATGCAAGCGCAGTTTATGGCTTTGAATTGCGTGGCGGAAGGAGTGGCAAAAGTCACTGAAACGATTTTTGAAAATCGTTTTATGCATGTGCAGGAAATGCAGCGCCTAGGTGCCGATATTAGCGTTGATGGAAACACTGCATTAGTTAAAGGTGTGGAATTTTTAGATGGCGCAACCGTCATGGCAACTGATTTGCGAGCTTCAGCAAGTCTTGTCTTAGCTGGATTGGTGGCACGTGGAGAAACGGTGATTGAACGCATTTATCACTTGGATCGTGGTTATGAATATTTGGAAGAAAAATTAACCAAGCTAGGTGCTAAGGTATGCAGAGCTCATTAAATATAACTATATGATTACAATCGCATTATCAAAGGGAAGAATATTCGAAGAAACCACGCCGTTATTGGCGGCAGCAGGTATTCGCGCACTCGAAGATCCTGAATCCTCACGAAAATTAATTCTACCGACTAATCGCGATGACGTTCGTTTGATTATAGTGCGTGCAACAGACGTGCCGACCTATGTACAGTATGGCGCAGCAGATTTGGGCATTGCTGGTAAAGACGTGTTAGATGAGCACGGCGGTGAAGGATTGTACCAGCCCTTAGATTTAAAAATCGCTAAATGCAAAATGATGGTGGCGGTGCGTAATGATTTTGATTACGAGGCCAGCATTCGTCAAGGTGCACGGCTTAAGGTTGTCACCAAATATGTGAAAGCAGCTCGGGAACACTTTGCCGCTAAAGGCATGCATGTGGATTTGATCAAACTTTATGGCTCAATGGAGTTGGGGCCATTGGTTGGCCTGGCAGATGCGATTGTCGATTTGGTAAGTACTGGAGCGACTCTGCGTGCAAACAATCTAAAGGCGGTCGAGGAAGTAGGCGAAATTAGCTCGCGTTTAGTAGTGAACCAGGCTTCGTTAAAGCTCAATAGAGCACAATTGCAGCCAATTTTGGATGCATTCACACAAGTAGTTACGGGCAAGCAGGATTAATATGAATATCAGACGGCTATCTACCCAAGACAAACAATTTGATGCTGATTTAAAGGCATTATTGGCCTTTGAAACTGCACAAGATGACAGTGTTGATATAGTTGTAGCCAATATCTTAAAAGATGTGAAAGTGCGTGGTGATGTGGCGGTTCTGGAATACACTAATCGCTTTGATAAGACTAGCGCAAGCAATCTGGCCGATTTGGAAATCAGCAAAAGCGAATTAACCGCTGCCTTAAATAGTCTACCTGCTAATCAGAGAGAGGCATTGCGAGCAGCAGCTGACCGCGTAAGAAGCTATCATGAAAAGCAAGTGATGCAATCTTGGACATATAATGAACCGGATGGCACCCTGCTTGGTCAGCAAGTGACGTCATTAGACCGTGTTGGCTTGTACGTTCCAGGAGGCAAGGCAGCCTATCCGTCTAGTGTCCTGATGAATGCCATTCCTGCTAAAGTGGCAGGTGTATCAGAATTAATCATGGTGGTGCCGACGCCAAATGGTGAAAAAAATGCCTTGGTATTAGCGGCAGCAGCTATTTCTGGCGTTGATCGCGTGTTTTGCATTGGCGGTGCACAAGCGGTGGGCGCATTAGCGTACGGAACAGACACTGTGCCGCAAGTGGATAAAATTGTCGGACCGGGTAATGCCTACGTGGCGGCTGCCAAGCGTCGTGTTTTTGGAGTGGTGGGCATTGACATGGTAGCAGGGCCTTCTGAGATTTTGGTGATTTGCGATGGCAAGACTAATCCGGACTGGATTGCCATGGATTTATTCAGCCAAGCTGAACATGATGAACTGGCACAATCCATTTTACTCAGTCCAGATGCCGTATTTTTAAACAAAGTGGCTGAAAGCATGCATAAACTGGTGCAGGAAATGCCACGCAAAGACATTATTAATACTTCAATCACTGATCGTGGTGCATTGATCTTGGTGAAAAATTTGGACGAGGCGGCTGAAATTTGCAATTTTATTGCGCCAGAGCATCTGGAGCTGTCAGTTGAAAATCCGCTAGAGATGGCCAAAAAAATCAAACACGCAGGAGCAATTTTCATGGGGCGCGATACTTGTGAAGCGCTTGGTGATTATTGCGCAGGGCCGAACCACGTGTTACCGACTTCACGTACTGCGCGTTTCAGTTCTCCTTTAGGTGTATACGATTTCCAAAAACGTTCCAGCTTGATTATGGTGTCTACAGAAGGAGCGCAAAAGCTGGGAAAAATCGCCTCAACTTTGGCTTGCGGAGAAGGTTTGCAGGCGCATGCGCGGTCTGCTGAATATCGATTGAAATGAGTAAATATTGGAGCGATGTTGTACATAGATTAACGCCCTATGTGCCGGGTGAGCAACCTAAGTTAAGTAATCTGATTAAGCTCAATACCAATGAAAATCCTTATGGGCCAAGCCCCAAAGTAATAGCCGCTTTGCATGCGGAGGCCGCAGACACACTGCGCCTCTATCCAGACCCAAATTCCGACAAACTCAAGGCAGCGATTAGCGAATACCATGGCTTGGGCTTGCAAACGAATCAGGTTTTTGTCGGTAATGGTTCAGACGAGGTCTTGGCGCATGTGTTTCAGGCCTTGCTCAAGCATGACAGACCTCTGCTATTTCCTGATATAACTTACAGCTTTTATCCAGTTTATTGTGGATTATATAATATTGAATTCGATGCCCTTCCGGTAAATGCCAGTTTTGAGATTGAAGTGATGGATTATGATAGACCAAATGGCGGCATCATCTTCCCGAATCCAAATGCACCAACAGGTATTCCATTAACACTGGTCGAAATTGAGAAGTTGCTGAAAATAAATACTGAGTCTGTTGTGGTGATTGATGAGGCTTATGTCGATTTTGGGACAGAGTCCGCTGTTCAATTAATCAATACCTACCCTAATTTGTTGGTCGTACAAACGCTTTCAAAAGCACGCTCGCTAGCTGGCTTGCGCGTAGGTTATGCGCTCGGCCATCGCGACCTCATTGAAGCGCTTATTCGCGTTAAAGACAGCTTCAATTCTTATCCAATTGATCGTTTTGCAGAAGCAGGCGCCATTGCCGCCATGCAAGATACTGCTTATTTTGAAGAGACTTGCACAAAAGTCATTTCCACACGCGATGCTTTAGTGCGCGACTTGCAGGAGTTGAATTTTGAGATATTGCCTTCAGGAGCCAATTTTATTTTCGCAAAACATAAAATGAGGAGCGGTGCTGAGTTGTCTGCAAAATTGCGTGAACAAAGTATTGTTGTGAGGCATTTTAAAAGCCCAGTACGTATTTCAGATTTTATGCGTATTACCATTGGTACTGATGCGCAATCTAAACAACTTATTGCAGCCCTAAATACAATTCTAAATTAATCATTAAAAGCAACTAAATTGTTGAAAAAAATCATGAATTGCGGTTATGATGTGCGAATGTACAAAATGTGCAGTGATATTTTGTAAAATTAGTTTGAATTAAAAGTTAAATCAACTACAAAATATTAAATTTTTAATCGAATATTACATCGAGTTCGGAGGAAGAAGCATCATGGCACAAACCCAAATGGCATTAGATTCACTAGATTTTGACGCAACGGTTGCATTAGCAGCTAAAGTTGCTCCGCATGTAGACATTCTTGAAATCGGTACACCATGCATTAAACATAATGGTATCGAATTACTCAAAACATTACGCGCAAAATTTCCAAACAATAAAATCCTCGTTGACTTAAAAACAATGGATGCTGGTTTCTACGAAGCCGAACCATTCTACAAAGCAGGTGCAGATATTTGCACGGTGCTGGGCACAGCAGATATTGGCACAATCAAAGGCGTAATTGATGTTGCTAATAAATACGGCAAAATGGCACAGGTTGATTTGATCAACGTTGCTGATAAAAAAGCACGTACATTAGAAGTAGCTAAATTAGGCGCACACATCATCGGTGTGCACACAGGCTTGGACCAACAAGCTGCAGGCCAAACACCGTTTGCTGATTTGGCTATGGTAACTGGTTTAAATACTGGCGCTAAAGTATCTGTTGCTGGTGGTGTTAAAGCTGCAACAGTACGGCAAGTGGTAGATGCGGGTGCTGATATCGTGGTTGCAGGCGCAGCGATTTATGGTGCGGCAGACCCAGCAGCTTCAGCAGCTGAAATCACTGGCTTGGCACGTGGCAGCAGCGCAAGTGCTGGTGGCATGGGAAAATGGTTGCCATGGGCATTGATCGCAGGTGCAGTTTTGCTTGGTTTATATTTGCTTAAAGGCGGCAATTCAACTGATGAAATGCCCGCGGCAGATGCTGGTGCAGCAGTTGAGCAAGCGGTAGAAGCAGCTCCGGCAGCAGTTGAAGGCGCAGCAGATGCCGCAGCGGCAGCAACTACTGAAGCGGTTGACGCGGCAGCAGGCGCAGCAGCCGAAGCGGCAGCTCCAGCTGAAGAAGCAAAATAATTTTGTTTTGAATTAAAAGCCGGCCGTATGGTCGGCTTTTTTGTTGCTATTTTGCGCTTGTGAGCAAGTTTGAGTTAAAATACTGTTAAATAATTGATTATCTTGATATTTAAATAAATATGCGCAAAGCTGAAGTTGTACGCAATACACTCGAAACGCAAATTACGATTGCCATTAATATTGATGGGTCAGGTGTTTCTCAATTCGACACGGGTTTAGGCTTTCTTGATCACATGCTTGATCAGGTTGCACGCCATGGCATGATGGATATAAGTGTGCAGGCTAAAGGTGATTTGCATATTGATGCTCATCATACGGTAGAAGACATTGGAATCACATTCGGTCAGGCTTTCTCCAAAGCGATTGGCGATAAAAAGGGCATTAATCGTTATGGTTATGCTTATGTGCCACTGGACGAGGCATTAAGCCGGGTAGTGCTTGATTTGTCTGGTCGGCCTGGACTGGAGTTTAATTGTGAATTCACCCGTGCGGCAATTGGCGAATTTGATGTAGATTTGATACAGGAATTTTTTCAAGGCTTTGTGAATCACGCCCATGTGACTTTGCATATTGATAATCTCAAAGGCCATAACTCACATCACCAATCCGAGACGATATTCAAGGCTTTTGGCCGTGCCTTGCGCATGGCTGTTACTTATGACGAACGTATGTCAGGCATAATGCCATCCACTAAAGGCAGTTTATAAACACTAAGCGTGCTTCTCAATGCAAAAAGTAGATATTGCGGTTGTTGATTACGGCATGGGCAATTTGCGCTCGGTTTCTAAGGCAGTCGAACATGTGGCTAAGGGTAAGGCGGTTGTTATTACTAGTGATGCTACCGTTATTCAAAAAGCTGAACGCGTGATCTTTCCAGGTCAAGGTGCCATGCCAGATTGTATGCGCGAGCTGGATTCGCGTAATTTGCATAGTGCAATTATCCATGCTGCTGCAAATAAGCCTTTTTTTGGCATTTGTATAGGTATGCAGCTATTGTTTGATCATTCTGAAGAAGGCGATACCAAGGGTTTGGGTCTGCTTAAAGGAAATGTGAAGCGTTTTGCACATGACCATATGTTTGACGAAAAAGGCCAGAAATTAAAAGTACCGCATATGGGTTGGAATCAGGTATATCAAACTCAGCCTCATCCTTTATGGGCTGATATTGAAGATGCTACGCGTTTTTATCATGTGCATAGCTATTATGCGGTGCCAGATGACGGTGCGATTACAGCGGGTGAAACCGAATATCCCAACCGTTTTACCAGCGCAGTGGCGTACGCTAATATTTTTGCCACACAATTCCATGTGGAAAAAAGTGCACAGGCTGGCTTGCAATTACTCAGCAATTTCGTAAACTGGAAGCCTTAAATTATTTTACTGTTTATTGTTTTGTCTAAAGTTAATTAATAACAATCATGCTTATCATTCCTGCAATTGATCTCAAAGATGGCCACTGTGTTCGTTTAAAACAAGGCCTGATGGAAGAGTCCACTGTATTTTCTGAAGATCCGGGTGCCATGGCGCGCCATTGGGTTGATCTTGGTGGGAAAAGGCTACATTTGGTTGATTTAAATGGCGCATTTGCAGGCAAGCCTGTGAACGAAGGCGCAATTAAATCCATTGTTAGTGCAGTTGGTGGTGATATTCCTATTCAATTGGGCGGCGGAATTCGTGATTTGGATACGATTGAGCGCTACCTAGATAGTGGAATCAGTTACGTAATTATTGGCACAGCTGCAGTAAAAACGCCGGGCTTCTTGCATGAAGCCTGCTATGCTTTCCCAGGTCAAATTATGGTGGGTTTAGACGCCAAAGACGGTAAAGTGGCCATAGACGGCTGGTCTAAGCTCACAGGACATGATGTGATTGATTTAGCAAAAAAATTTGAAGATTATGGTGTTAATTCTATTGTTTATACCGATATTGGCCGTGACGGCATGCTGACAGGAGTAAATATTGAAGCTACGGTGGCATTGGCCCGAGCGCTTACAATTCCTGTGATTGCAAGCGGCGGCGTGACAAATCTGGATGATGTGCGCAAGCTTTGTGCTGTGGCGTCTGAAGGCATTATCGGTACTATTACAGGTCGCGCTATTTACGAGGGCACGCTGGATTTTGCAGCTGCACAAAAATTAGCAGATGAGCTGAGTTAATGGACTTAATTTAATGGGATTGGCAAAACGCATCATTCCTTGCTTGGATGTTACCGATGGTCGTGTTGTAAAAGGCGTTAATTTCTTGGAGTTGCGCGATGCTGGCGACCCGGTTGAAATTGCCAAGCGTTATGACGACCAAGGTGCTGATGAACTCACATTTTTAGACATCACAGCTAGCTCTGACAATCGTGATTTGATTTTGCATATTATCGAAGAGGTGGCTTCTCAGGTATTTATCCCTCTCACAGTAGGCGGTGGAGTGCGCGAAGTTGAAGACGTGCGTCGCCTGCTGAACGCTGGAGCTGATAAGGTAAGCATAAATACGACAGCTGTGCTGAATCCACAAATGGTGCAAGCCGCTACAAGCCGCTTCGGCTCGCAATGTATCGTAGTAGCCATTGATGCGAAAAAGGTAGACAATCAACCTTTCGAGTGGGAAGTATTTACTCACGGCGGCCGTAAACCAACTGGCTTGGATGCTGTGAAATGGGCTGAATACATGGTGAGTCTTGGCGCTGGCGAGCTGCTGGTAACAAGTATGGATCGCGATGGGACAAAAATTGGTTTCAATAATCCATTGAATCGTGCGATTTCTGATGCTGTGGATGTGCCGCTTATCGCTTCCGGAGGCGTGGGCAATTTACAACATCTGGTGGATGGTATCATTCTAGGAGGTGCTGATGCAGTGCTGGCAGCAAGTATCTTTCACTATGGTGAATATACTGTGCAACAAGCCAAAGAGTATATGCAGCAGCAAGGAATCGAGGTTAGGCTTTGAGCTGGCTAGATGAGGTGAATTGGGATGCCAATGGCCTAGTACCTGCAATAGCACAGGATTGCGGTACAAAAAAAATTCTGATGGTTGCGTGGATGAATCGTGAGGCCCTCCAATTGACCAATGATACTAAGCAGGCCGTATATTGGTCGCGCTCACGCAACAAACTGTGGCATAAGGGCGAAGAATCAGGACATATTCAAAAAGTGCATGAAATTCGTGTTGACTGTGATGAAGATGTAATTTTATTAAGCGTTGAACAAATTGGTGGCATTGCCTGCCATACAGGGCGACATAATTGTTTTTTCAAGAGACTGGAAAATGATCATTGGTTAATAGACCAGCCAGTGATTAAAGATCCAAAAGATATTTATTAGGTAAGCTCTCAAATATGAATGACGTGCTAAACAGATTGTCGGAGTTATTAGAGCAACGCAAGGCTGCTGACCCAACCACGTCCTATGTGGCCAAGTTATATGCCAAAGGCATGGATGGAATTCTTAAAAAGATAGGTGAAGAAGCTACTGAGACTGTCCTGGCAGCTAAAGGCGGCAATAAAGAAGAGATTATTTACGAAACTGCTGATTTGTGGTTCCACACGCTCGTAATGCTAGCCAAAGTAGGATTAAAGCCACAGGACGTGTTAGATGAATTGGCACGCCGTGAAGGCTTGTCAGGCATTGTAGAAAAAGAGAGCCGTTCAAAATGAATGTAGACTGCATATTTTGTAAAATCGTGAATGGCATCATTCCTACAAAAATAATATATGAAGATGACGATGTTATAGCATTTAATGATATTAAACCGATGGCAAAAGTACACTTTATGATTGTGCCTAAGATGCATGTAGAAAGTTTAAAGGATTGCGATGCTGCACATCAGGTTTTGCTCGGGAAAATGCTGCTGCTAGGATCAAAGTTAGCCAAAGAGCAAGGCCTGGCTGGTTTTAAAACCCTCATAAATACTGGCCGCGAGGGTGGGCAAGAGGTGTTTCATTTACATATACACGTGTTTGGCGGCGGTTTGCCGGGCGCTAAACAATAAGGAGATCGGAATGGGTTCGTTTAGTTTATGGCATTGGTTGGTTGTGTTGTTAATTGTGGTGTTGATTTTCGGCACAAAAAAATTACGCAATATTGGTGGTGATGTGGGCGGCGCAGTGAATGAGTTTAAAAAAGCTATGAAAGATGGGCAAGCCGTAGAGGGCGATGATAATACCGGCAAGACGATTGAAGGTGAAGTAACAAAAAAAACCAATCAATAAGTTTTTATGTTCGACGTTTCTTTCTCAGAGCTGCTAGTCATAGCGGTGGTTGCTTTGCTGGTGATAGGCCCGGAAAAGTTGCCAAAAGTGGCGCGTACCGTTGGCGCATTCACAGGGCGTATGCAGCGATATATGGCGCAAGTGAAAGAAGAAGTTAATCGAGAAATGCGCTTTGAGGAATTGCAAAAATTACAGCAGGAGATTAAGCAATCCGTCGAAAATGCAGAAGCAGATATTGAAAGTCTAACTACTGAAACCACTCAAAAAGTTACCAGGGCCGCTAATAGGCCAAGCAAAACCAAAGCAGCCAAAGCCTCAACATCCAAACGTACAAGACAAGAGTAAAGTGAGTAAAGGATGACGCCGACCGAATCTTTTATATCTCACCTTATTGAGCTACGTAACCGCCTGTTAAGAATCGTGCTGGGCTTTGTGTTAGTGTTTATTGGACTATTTCCTTTTGCAAATAAAATCTATGCCTTGCTGGCCGCACCTATGCTGGCCAAACTGCCTGAAGGTGGCCAAATGATTGCAACTGCGGTGACTACGCCTTTTTTTGTACCTATGAAAGTCGCTATGATGGCAGCTTTTGTCATTTCTTTGCCGCATACGCTGTATCAAATTTGGGCATTTGTTGCACCAGGCTTGTATGAACACGAAAGAAAATTAATGGTGCCAGTTATTGTTGCCAGCAGCATATTGTTTTTAACGGGCATGGCATTTGCCTACTTTGCTGTTTTGCCCGTAGTGTTTGGTTTTATTGTTGGTAGCGCGCCAACAGGGGTAGCTGTGATGACTGATATTTCACAATATCTCGATTTCGTGATGACGTTATTTATGGCATTTGGGCTGGCTTTTGAGGTGCCAGTCGCAGTGGTATTGATTGCGCGTTTCGGCTGGGTGACTATTGTGCAATTAAAGGATGCGCGCGGCTATGTAATTGTTGGTGCGTTTATTCTAGGTGCCATTTTTACACCGCCCGACATTATTTCGCAATTTATGCTGGCCGTACCTCTGTGGTTGCTTTATGAAGCCGGGGTTATGGTTGCACAGTTTACGCGGCCTAAGACCAATTCAATTAAAGCCTAGATTAACTTTTCTATTGAATTTAGGCTACTTTCGCGCAATTTCAGGCTTAGGTCGTTTGCCTACCGTTACGTTTACGTTCATTTCCTTTTCGGCCCTGGCAATCCTCAGTACAGCTTTTTCGTTAGGTTTCAGCGCGGCAATAATATTAAGCATGCTACTGCTGTCGATGACTTCTTTATTGTTGATTGCCAACAGCACATCGCCAGCTTTAAGTCCCGCCAGATCCGCTGGACTGTCTCTTAGCACACCAGCAATCAAAGACCCACGCACCTGTGATAATTTGAACGACTCGGCCAATTCGGGTGTAATATCTTGTGCCTCTATGCCTATCCAGCCACGTGTCACGCTGCCGCTAACTGCAATTTGTTCCATCACCTGTTTTGCTATGCTGGCCGGGATTGCAAAACCAATGCCCATGCTGCCGCCGCTGCGCGAATAAATAGCGCTATTAATACCAACCAAATTACCTTCAGCATCAATGAGCGCACCACCGGAGTTCCCTGGATTAATTGAAGCGTCGGTTTGAATAAAGTTTTCGTAAGTATTTATGCCCAGATGATTGCGCCCAAGCGCACTGACAATGCCTTGTGTGACGGCCTGTCCAACCCCAAATGGATTGCCAATCGCTAGCACCACATCGCCTATATTAAGTTTGTCCGATGCCGCAAAAGTAATTGCAGGGAGTTTTTCTGCCTCTACCTTTAACACGGCTAAATCGGTGTCAGGATCTGTGCCAACGACTTTGGCAGATAATTTCCTGCCATCCGCTAAGGCAACTTCAATTTCGTCTGCGCTCGCAACCACATGATGATTGGTTAATATCAAACCTTGCTCACTTACAATGACACCGCTACCTAAGCTGTTTTCTGGCTGATCTTCTTCATTGTCTAGCTGGTCACCAAAAAAATGTCTGAACAATGGGTCGTCTTTAAATTGTTCATGTGGGCCAGTGGCGCTTACTGTACTTGAGGTGAAAATATTGACTACCGAAGGCATGGCTTTTTTTGCAGCATCACTATAGCCGCCCTTAGAACTGACTATAGGGCTTGGTTGTACTTGATTGATGACAATTGGTTCTTGCCTATTTTCAAGTAAATGTGGATAAAAAAGTTTCAGCACAAACAATAAGCCCAAGCAGGCGGTGACAGATTGTGCAAAAATAAGCCAGATTCGTTGCATACTTTAAAACATAGAATATGAATGCATATAAGTATAGGTGAAAATTCATGAAAATAAATGACTTGAGTAATTATTTAAATCAACTGTTACATCCCGAGCAATTTAGCGACTACTGCCCAAACGGTCTACAATTGGAAGGCAAGTCTGAAATCAGT
Source organism: uncultured beta proteobacterium (assembly GCA_963701715.1). GTDB lineage: Bacteria > Pseudomonadota > Gammaproteobacteria > Burkholderiales > Methylophilaceae > Methylotenera_A. Next base: position 462,578 of record CAVPAX010000004.1, on the reverse strand, counting down.
AAAATTGTAACAGGGGTGACGGCAAGTATGGATTTGCTGCATGCGGCACAGAAAGCAAACGCCGATGCGATTCTGGTACATCATGGCTATTTCTGGCGAGGCGAAGCGCTGTCGATCACGGGCATTAAAAAACGGAGAATTCAGTTTTTGATGCAACATGATATTAACCTGTTCGCTTTTCATTTACCGCTAGATGCACATCCGGAAATAGGCAATAACGTGATGCTCGTGAAGCAGTTAGGGCTTGAGCTTACAGGCTGGGCAGGTGAAAATGATATGCTTGCTTTGGCTAAACTGAGTCAACCACACACACTACAAACCCTTGCTGCAGATATAGAAGTAACGCTGAAGCGGGCGCCACAGGTGATCGGTGACTTAACCAAACCAATCAAACGTATCGCGCTTTGTACGGGTGCGGCGCAAGGTTATATCGAGCAGGCTGCTGCTGCTAATGTGGATGCTTACATTAGTGGCGAGATATCCGAGCAGACGGTACATGTGGCGCGCGAAACAGGGATGTCTTATATCGCAGCGGGACATCACGCAACAGAACGTTACGGAATAAAAGCATTAGGTGAGCATTTAGAGAGAAAGTTCGGAATCGCTCATGAATTTATTGATATCGATAACCCGGTTTAATTGATACGTATCAATTACTTATCAAATTAAATTTGGTTTGTTATGTGAAAAAATGTATAATTCTTTGTTTCGTAAACCGTATCTTTAGTCACGCCTCGAAAGGGCAGTTAAAGGAAGCAAATGTCAGACAGCCAAATTGACAAGAGCAGTGCTCTATCATTTCACCAGCCTTCTGAGGTTGATTTAGAAAAACGACAATTTTTGATTACTGCAACAGCGTGTACAGGGGCAGTTGGTGTAGCGGCAGTAGCTGTGCCGTTTGTGGGCAGTATGTTACCAAGCGAGCGCGCTAAGGCAGCGGGCGCACCGGTAGAGGTGGATATTAGTAAAATTGAGCCTGGTACTTTTATGACGGCAGAATGGCGCGGTAAACCGGTCTGGATTATCAGCCGCACACCGGAACAAACTGCTGAGTTGGCGAAGCATAATGATCAATTGTCTGACCCAAATTGCGATGTGGTATCACAACAGCCTGCTTACTGTAAAAATTCGCATCGTTCAATTAAAGAAAATATTTCTGTGGTAGTGGGCATTTGTACGCATTTGGGTTGTTCGCCAACTGCAAAATTGCAGGCGGGTGGTGATATGGGTAGCAATTGGACGGGTGGGTTTTTTTGCCCATGTCATGGCTCTAAATTTGATCTTGCGGGCCGCGTATTTAAAGGCTCGCCGGCGCCTACCAATCTGGTGGTGCCACCGCATCAGTATTTAAGTGATGCGACCTTGTTGATCGGTGTAGATGCAAAGGCGGAGGCATAATCATGGCAATAAAAGATTCTCAAGCTAAAGGCTTGTTAAATTGTACGATGAACTGGATTGATGCGCGCTTTCCACTCACAAGTAATATTAAAAATCACTTAACCGAATACTATGCACCAAAAAATTTCAATTTTTGGTACTTTTTTGGTTCTCTTGCTATGTTGGTGCTGGTGCTGCAGATAGTAACCGGCATCTTTTTAACGATGCACTATAAGCCAGATGCCGAGATGGCATTCGCTTCTGTTGAATACATCATGCGCGATGTATTTGGTGGAAATATCATTCGTTACATGCATTCTACCGGCGCTTCGATGTTCTTTATCGTGGTGTATTTGCATATGTTCCGTGGCGTTATCTATGGTTCATATCGCAATCCCCGCGAACTGATTTGGTTGTTTGGCGTGGCTATTTTCTTGTGCTTGATGGGCGAAGCCTTTTTTGGATATCTATTACCTTGGGGGCAAATGTCTTACTGGGGTGCGCAAGTAATTGTTAATTTATTTAGTGCGATTCCATTCATCGGCCCTGATTTATCCGAGTGGCTGCGCGGCGATTACTTGATATCTGACGCAACATTGAATCGTTTCTTTGCATTTCATGTGATTGCATTGCCGCTAGTATTGTTGGGCTTGGTGGTGGTGCATTTAATTGCCTTACACGAAGTTGGTTCTAATAATCCAGATGGTGTTGAAATCAAAGCCAAAAAAGATAAAAAAACAGGTATCCCATTAGATGGTATCCCATTTCATCCTTACTATACCGTGAAGGACTTAGTGGGCGTGGCTGTATTTTTGATCGTGTTTGCGGCCATAATCTTTTTTGCGCCAGAGATGGGTGGATATTTCTTGGAAGATAATAACTTTGTTCCAGCTAACCCAATGGTAACACCAGCACATATCGCACCGGTTTGGTATTTCACGCCATATTACTCAATATTGCGCGCTGTTCCACCTATACTGAATTCGCAATTCCCTGGAGTGGCGGCGATGGGCCTATCTGTTGTAGCGTTTGCGTTCCTGCCTTGGCTGGATAAAAGCCCGGTGAAATCTATCCGCTATCGTGGCAAGCTTTATAAACGCTGGCTAGCAGCCTTTGTGGTGAGTTTTTTGGTGCTTGGTTATTTGGGTACAGTGCCATCCAATGTGTGGGGTCAATTCGGTAGTTGGTTGGGTGGAGCCGATCGCGCCACAGTTGTTGCTCGTATATTTACTGTGATTTACTTTTTATTTTTCATCCTGATGCCTTGGTACACTGCAAAAGATAAAACCAAGCCAGTGCCAGAAAGGGTGACATACTAATATGAAAATTTATATGAAAAAAATATTATTGGCTTTGGTCTGCATGCCGTTGTTTGCACTTGCAAACGTAGATATTAAGCTGGATAAGGCGCCGATAGATCCAAGCGATAATGACTCGTTGCAGCGTGGCGCGCGTACTTTCGTGAATAGTTGCCTCAGTTGCCATAGTGCTAATTACATGCGTTATAACCGTCTGCAGGACATCGGTCTAACAGAAAAGCAAATTAAAGATAACTTGCTGTTTGCAGGCGAAAAAGTGGGCGATACCATGAAAGTGGCGATGAATCCCAAAGATGCTAAAAAATGGTTTGGTGTTGCACCCCCTGATTTATCCGTAGAAGTTCGCGCACGTGGTGCTGACTGGGTGTACTCGTATATGCGAGGTTTTTATCGTGATAACACTACGTCGACAGGTTGGAATAATGTCGTATTCGATAAAGTTGCCATGCCGCATGTGTTGTACGACTTGCAAGGTGAGCAAGTGTTGAATCATGAAACGCATCAATTAGAAATGGTTAAGCCGGGCAGGCTGAGTCCTGAGGAATATGATGCCTTTGTAGCAGATTTAACAAATTATATGGCGTTCATGGCTGAGCCAGCCAAGCAACAGCGTAAACATGCAGGATTATGGGTATTGTTGTTTTTAGGTGTTTTGCTTGTGCTAACGATAAAGCTTAAAAAAGAATACTGGAAAGATATTAAGTAAAACAATTAATTGCGATTTATTAAAGTTGATTCAACTCTTGAATTGCATGAATAGGAATTATAAATAATGATGAAGCTATATTCTGGGTCAGTAGACCCTTTCAGTCACCGTTGCCGAATTGTGCTGTTTGAAAAGGGCATGGATTTTGAAGTTATCGATGTAGATTTAGCCAATAAGGCTGAAGATTTAGCAGTGCTTAATCCTTATGGCACAGTTCCAGTGTTGGTGGAGCGTGATTTAGTGTTATCAGAAGCCAATATTATTAACGAATACATTGATGAGCGTTTCCCACATCCGCAATTGATGCCGGCAGACCCAGTGATGCGTGCGCGTGCACGCTTGTTTTTATATAACTTTGAAAAAGATTTGTTCGACCATATCAAAGACATTGAATCTGGCGATGAGGAAAAGGCTGATAAAGCGCGTAAAACCATACGTGATAATTTAACGCAAATCGTGCCAATTTTTAGCAAACAAAATTATTTGCTTGGTGACGAGTACTCCATGTTGGATGTTGCGGTGACGCCGCTTCTATGGCGTTTAGGCCATTATGGTATTGATTTGCCGAATCAGGCGGCGCCTTTGCTGAAATATGCTGAGCGTTTGTTTTCTCGTCCTTTGTATGCAGATGCGATGACGCCGTCTGAAAAAGCTATGCGAAAATAATTTTAGATATGAGTGAGTTAATCTCCACAAAGCCCTATATGGTTCGTGCCATTCATGAGTGGTGTGTGGATAATGGTTTAACACCTCATTTGCTGGTTGCTGTGAATGCACAATGCCGTGTACCGATGGCGTATGTGAAAGAGGGTGAGATTGTGCTTAATCTAAATTACACGGCAACAAAGGACTTGCATCTAGATAACGAGGCGATTGTTTTTTCTGCACGATTCGGCGGTGTTTCGCAAAATCTATATGTGCCGATGAATGCGGTAAAAGGTATTTTCGCGCGTGAAAATGGTCAGGGCATGTTTTTTGAGATTGCCCCGCAGGCCAGTATTGATGCAGATCATGGGGCATCTATTTCTGAAGAGGTTGTAGCGGTAGCAAGCGATACTAACCCGCAGAAAAAGAAACCGACGCTGACAATTGTAAAGTAGTAATTAGTAAAATTTTTCTTAAAAGGGCTAGTCGCCGATTTATAAAAAGTGATATAGTCACGCCTTCAAGAAAAACGCCGGATTAGCTCAGTTGGTAGAGCAGCGCACTTGTAATGCGAAGGTCGTCAGTTCGATTCCGACATCCGGCACCAAAAACTTGCTACTATCTAGCAAGCCTTCTCTAAAAAACATAGATTCATCATTAATTAAATTAACAATTATTCAAATGTTAATTTTTTTTGAGCCTATTATATTTGACAGCAGGCCAAAAAATAAGCATAATCGCGGGTTCGGTTAGGAGGGGTGGCCGAGTGGTTAAAGGCGACGGACTGTAAATCCGTTCTCTCTGAGTACGAAGGTTCGAATCCTTCCCCCTCCACCAAAATGAATATAGTGGTTAGTAAAGAGCCTGTAGGCATTGGTTCTAGCGGGTATGCGGTAATTAGGAGTGCGTAACGCGAAGCGGGTGTAGCTCAGTTGGTAGAGCTTCAGTTTTCCAAACTGAATGTCGCGAGTTCGAGCCTCGTCGCCCGCTCCAAACTATCGAGATTGGTAGATGTTTGGTTTGTAGTAAGAGCCCATGTGGCTCAGTGGTAGAGCACTCCCTTGGTAAGGGAGAGGTCGCGGGTCCGATTCCCGCCATGGGCACCAGCGAGCTGGTTTAAAAATGGTAGTGTTAAAGTTTTATTAAGTTAAATAAAACTTTTAGAGGTGGGCTTGTAGTCAAGTTAATATTGGCAAAGCTAAAAATTAAGTTAATAAAATTTTATTAAATTATTTATTTAAGATTACGCAAAGGATTAAGAAATGGCAAAAGGCAAATTTGAACGTACCAAGCCGCACGTGAACGTAGGCACGATTGGTCACGTGGATCATGGTAAAACAACATTGACAGCAGCGATCACCACCATTCTTTCAAAGAAATATGGCGGTGAAGCAAAAGCGTATGACCAAATTGACGCGGCACCAGAAGAAAAAGCCCGTGGTATTACCATTAACACAGCGCACGTAGAATACGAAACCGCAACCCGTCACTACGCACACGTGGACTGCCCGGGCCATGCTGACTATGTAAAAAACATGATTACCGGTGCTGCACAAATGGACGGCGCGATTTTAGTGGTTTCAGCAGCTGACGGCCCTATGCCGCAAACACGTGAACACATTCTGTTGGCACGTCAAGTAGGCGTACCTTACATTGTTGTGTTTATGAACAAAGCAGACATGGTCGACGACAAAGAATTGCTCGAGCTCGTTGAAATGGAAGTGCGTGAACTTTTGAGCAAATATGACTTCCCGGGTGATGACACGCCGATCGTGATCGGTTCAGCCAAGCTGGCATTAGAAGGCGACCAATCAGAATACGGCGAACCGGCCATCTTCAGATTGGCAGACGCATTAGACAGCTATATCCCTATGCCAGAGCGCGCTATTGACGGCAGCTTCCTGATGCCGGTAGAAGATGTATTCTCAATCTCAGGACGTGGTACCGTAGTAACGGGCCGTATTGAACGCGGTATTGTAAAAGTCGGCGACGAAATTGAAATCGTAGGTATCAAACCAACCCTCAAAACTACCTGTACAGGCGTAGAAATGTTCCGTAAGTTACTTGACCAAGGTCAAGCGGGCGACAACGTAGGCGTACTACTCCGTGGTACAAAACGTGAAGAAGTAGAACGTGGTCAAGTATTGGCGAAATCAGGTTCTATCAAACCACACACTAAATTCACAGCAGAAATCTACGTATTAGGTAAAGATGAAGGCGGTCGTCACACACCATTCTTCCAAGGCTATCGTCCACAGTTCTACTTCCGTACCACAGACGTAACCGGTGCAGTAGAGTTGCCAGCAGGTACCGAAATGGTGATGCCAGGCGACAACGTCTCAATCACTGTGACTTTGATTGCCCCGATTGCGATGGAAGAAGGCTTACGCTTTGCGATTCGTGAAGGTGGCCGTACCGTCGGTGCCGGCGTGGTAGCTAAAATTATTGAATAGTAATTGATGATGCAAAAGCTACGCTTACAACCCAGCGTGGCTTTTTGCGGTTATATAGTTGTAAGATTTTAAAGTTTATTAGGCCAATAGCTCAATTGGTAGAGTATCGGTCTCCAAAACCGAGGGTTGGGGGTTCGAGACCCTCTTGGCCTGCCAAATATTTAGATGTTAGCCTAATTTATTGGGTTAAGTAAAAAGTTAAGACCACACTTATGATAGAAAAAATTAAGCTAGTTTTGTCTGCGTTGCTGTTAGCGGCTGGCATTGCTGGCTTTTACGTTCTGGCAGACAAGGCGTTGGTGCTGCGTATTCTTGCCGTGTTGGCAGGTTGTGGCGCAGCTATTGCTGTGTTGTGGACAACGCCATTAGGTCAAAAATCGCTAGGTTTTATTGGCGAATCTGTTGCTGAGGCCAAACGTGTAGTTTGGCCTACAAGAAAAGAAACCATACAAACAGCTATAGCAGTTTTTGTTTTGGTTGTGGTTGTGGCAGCCTTTCTGGCAGTGGTGGATATTGGTTTCGCCTATATGGTGCAATGGTTAATGGGACGGAGTGCTTAATGAGTATGCGTTGGTATGCAGTCCAAGCTTTTTCTGGTATGGAAAAGTCCGTGAAGGCGGGCATCGAAGAGCGTATTGCACGTTCAGGCTTGCAAGATCAATTCGGCGATATTTTAGTGCCGGTTGAAGAGGTGATTGAGATGAAAGGCGGTCAAAAGACCATCTCAGAGCGTCGTCTGTACCCGGGCTATGTCCTAGTGCAAATGAACATGACGGATGATACTTGGCATTTGGTGAAAAGTACGCCGCGCGTGACTTCGTTTATTGGAGGAAGCGCGCAGAAACCGACACCTATTAAAGATAAAGAAGTTGAGATTATTTTACAGCGCATGGATGACAGCAAGTCAAATCCAACGCAAAAACTCACTTTTGAAAAAGGTGAATCTGTACGTGTGATTGATGGTCCGTTTAAGGATTTTTCAGGTGCTGTGGAAGAAGTTAACTACGAGAAAAGTAAGTTACGCGTTTCTGTAGTCATTTTTGGCCGTGCCACACCGGTTGAGCTGGATTTCAGCCAAATTGAAAAAGAAGTTTAAGCAGTAAAAATTGTTGTAAATAGTAGTTTTTATTAACGGGGAGCCTTATTAGACTAAGGCGCTTGTACCCACAATTGGAGTGTTTAAAATGGCAAAGAAAGTCATTGGCTACATCAAACTGCAGATTCCTGCAGGCAAAGCCAACCCTAGCCCACCGGTAGGCCCTGCATTGGGTCAGCGTGGCCTCAATATTATGGAATTCTGTAAAGCGTTCAATGCGGCAACGCAAAGCGTCGAGCCTGGTTTGCCGATTCCGGTAGTGATTACGGCGTTTGCAGATAAGAGCTTTACTTTTGTGATGAAGACGCCGCCAGCGACGATTCTCATCAAAAAGGCTGCAAAAATCGATAAAGGTTCACCGCGTCCACATACGGACAAAGTTGGCAAAATTACCCGCAAGCAAGCGGAAGAAATCGCAACGACCAAAATGCCAGACTTGACAGCGGCAGATATGGATGCGGCAGTGCGCACTATTGCAGGCAGTGCACGCAGCATGGGTATTGAAGTGGAGGGCGTATAACATGGCTAAAAGAATTAACGCGCTTCGCGCAAAAATTGATCGCAACAAACTTTATCCCGTGCCTGAGGCTTTGGGTTTGGTTAAAGAAGGCGCGACTGCAAAATTTAATGAATCTGTAGATGCGGTGATCAATCTGGGTATTGATGCACGCAAATCGGATCAACTTGTGCGTGGTGCCATTGTATTGCCAAACGGTACAGGCAAAGTGACGCGTGTGGCGGTGTTTGCACAAGGTGCGCAAGCTGAGGCTGCAAAAGCAGCTGGTGCGGATATCGTCGGTTTTGAAGATTTGGCTGAAAAAGTTAAGGGCGGCATGCTGGATTTTGACGTGGCGATTGCTACCCCGGATGCGATGCGTATTGTCGGTACGTTAGGCCAGGTATTGGGGCCGCGCGGCTTAATGCCAAACCCAAAAGTGGGTACGGTGACACCGGATGCAGCGACTGCTGTTAAAAATGCTAAGGCAGGTCAAGTGCAATATCGTACTGACAAGGGTGGCATAGTGCATTGCACCATTGGACGCGCTTCTTTCACGGTTGAGCAGTTACAAGGTAATTTGGCTGCGTTGGTAGATGCATTAACTAAAGCTAAGCCTGCTTCAACTAAAGGTGTGTTTTTGAAGAAAATATCGGTTTCTAGCACCATGGGTGCCGGTGTCCGCGTTGATCAAGCGAGCATTGCATAAGATTTAAAAAATTAGTGAGTAATTCCATATTACTTATAAAAAAGAACTTTGGGCCTGCTGTTCTGATATTAAAACAGCAGGAGCATCAAAGACCGTTGGAGCCCTTTGGGGCTTAATTGAAGTGGATAGTGGATGGGTGATGAAGATGCTTATATTTTTAGTCCTCTGTTTCTAGCCAATGATTCCAACGCAGATGGCGAAACCCGACACAGGATGTGTTTAGAAATGCCTGAATAAGGACGCCGTGAGCGGTATAGTGTTGAAAGATGCTGTACTTTATTAACGGAAGGAGAAAAGACTTTGAGTCTAAATCTAACAGAGAAAAAAGCAGTAGTTGCAGAAGTAAGTGCGCAAGTTGCACAAGCGCAAGCAATTGTTTTAGCTGAGTATCGTGGCATGGGCGTGGCTGACATGACCCTGTTGCGCGCCGAAGCCCGAAAATCAAGTGTGTACCTACGTGTATTGAAAAATACACTAGTGCGCCGTGCCGTCGAAGGCACGCCATTTTCAGCTTTAGCAAACGACATGGTAGGCCCGTTAGTGTTTGGCATATCTACAGACGCTGTAGCAGCAGCAAAAGTAATGAACAATTTTGCTAAAGCTAACGACAAGTTCGTAATTAAAGCAGGTGCAATGCCAAACCAAGTGATGAACGCCGCAGGCGTGCAGGCTTTGGCATCTACGTTAAGTCGAGAAGAATTGCTTGCCAAATTTGCGCGTACGCTCAACGAAATGCCTACCAAGTTTGCACGTGCGCTTGCAGCAGTTCGTGATGCCAAAGCAGCTTAATTTAACAACTACATTATTTAATTTTAAGGAATATTCAAATGGCAGTTTCAAATAAAGATATTTTAGAAGCAGTAAGTAACATGTCAGTGTTAGATTTAACAGCATTGATTAAAGAAATTGAAGAAAAATTCGGCGTATCAGCGGCAGCAGTAGCGGTAGCAGCGGGCGGCGGTGCAGCAGGCGGCGCAGCACCGGCTGCAGCAGCAGAGCAAACTGAATTCTCTGTAATTCTTCTAACGGCAGGTGAGCAAAAAGTGAGCGTGATTAAAGCAGTTCGCGAATTGACAAACTTAGGTTTGAAAGAAGCGAAGGACTTAGTTGACGGTGCGCCTAAAGCAATTAAAGAAGGCGTAAACAAAGCTGACGCAGATGCAGCATTGAAAAAATTGATTGAAGCTGGCGCAACTGGCGAAATCAAATAATTAGGTTGTTTGAATGAATCTAGGCTGGCGGGAAACCGTCAGCCTTAGCCGTTTATAAGCGGCAAATCTTGTAACAAATTGTAACAACACATTAAACTTAAAGACTAACAATCTTTGATGTTAGAAATCAAAACATTGCAGTGGATGAAAAGTGTTTTGTCTTCTACCCTCAAAATATCAGGAGACGCTATGAGCTATTCCTTTACCGAAAAAAAACGCATTCGTAAAAGCTTTGCCAAACGCGAAAGTGTGCAAGAAGTACCCTATCTGCTCGCAATGCAATTGGAATCCTACAAAGCTTTTTTACAGGCAGATACCCCTGCTGACAAACGCATTAATGAAGGCCTGGAATCAACTTTCAGTTCTGTATTCCCGATTGTCAGTCATTCTGGGAATGCACGTTTAGATTATGTGAGCTATCAATTGGGCAGTGAGCCGTTTGATGTGAAAGAGTGCCAACAACGTGGCTTGACTTATGCTGCGCCATTACGCGTTAAAGTGCGTTTGACTATCATGGATAAAGAGGCTTCAAAGCCAACCGTGAAAGAGGTAAAAGAGCAGGAAGTATACATGGGCGAATTGCCCCTGATGACTGAAAACGGCTCATTTGTGATTAATGGTACCGAGCGTGTGATTGTGTCGCAACTGCATCGTAGTCCAGGCGTATTTTTTGAGCATGACCGTGGTAAAACACATTCATCCGGCAAACTACTCTTCTCGGCACGCATTATTCCGTATCGCGGTTCTTGGCTAGATTTTGAATTTGACCCGAAAGATTATTTATATTTCCGTGTCGATCGCCGCCGTAAAATGCCGGTAACGATTCTTTTGAAAGCCTTAGGATATACTCCGGAACAAATTCTGGAAACATTTAATGATACGGATACTTTCCATATTGGCCCTAAAGGCGTGGAATTTGAATTGGTAGCGGATCGCCTCCGTGGCGAAGTAGCAAAGTTTGATATTACAGATAAAGCTGGCAATGTGCTGGTGGCTAAAGATAAGCGCATCACAGTCAAGCATATTCGTGATATTGAAAAAGCAGGCGTATCAACAATTGCTGTGCCAACCGATTTTATTATGGGTCGCGCGATTGCGAACAATATTATCGATAAAGAAACAGGTGAAATCGTGGCAAATGCTAACGATGAGGTTACCGAAGCTCTAGTTGAAAAATTAATTGAAGCAAAAGTTTCACAAATCAATACGCTTTACACTAATGATTTGGATCATGGCGATTTTATTTCGCAAACCTTGCGTATTGATGAAATTCCAGACCAATACAGTGCGCGCGTGGCGATTTACCGTATGATGCGTCCAGGTGAGCCGCCGACAGAGGAGGCAGTAGAAGCCTTATTTAACGGCCTGTTCTTTAACGAAGAGCGTTACGATTTATCAGTGGTTGGACGTATGAAATTTAACCGCCGCGCTTACCCTGTAAAACAGGAAGAGCGCAGTGCCAACTGGATGCGTAAATTCTATGAGCGCGTGGGAGCACAAGGCGACACAGGTTCAAATGTGCTGTCAAATGATGACATCTTGGCTGTGATTGGCGTGTTGCTTGAGTTGCGCAATGGTAGAGGCGAGATTGATGACATTGATCATTTGGGTAACCGTCGTATCCGTTCAGTGGGCGAATTGGCAGAGAACCAATTCCGCGCTGGTTTGGTGCGTGTAGAGCGTGCAGTAAAAGAGCGTTTGAGCCAGGCTGAATCTGACAATTTGATGCCGCATGATTTGATTAATGCGAAACCAGTTTCTAGTGCAATTCGTGAGTTTTTTGGTTCAAGCCAACTATCACAATTCATGGACCAAACCAATCCGTTGTCAGAAATTACGCACAAACGTCGTATTTCTGCATTAGGCCCAGGTGGTTTGACACGGGAACGTGCGGGCTTTGAGGTACGTGACGTGCACTCAACCCACTATGGCCGTGTGTGTCCAATTGAAACACCAGAAGGCCCAAACATTGGTTTGATTAACTCGTTAGCCTTGTATGCACGCACGAATCAATACGGTTTCTTGGAAACGCCTTATCGTCGTGTAGAAGGTAACAAGGTTTCAGATACCATTGATTACTTGTCTGCGATCGAAGAAAGCCAATTCATGATTGCGCAAGCGAATACCGAGTTGGATACTAAAGGCTTGTTTAAAGAAGATTTAATCTCTTCACGTCATCACAACGAATTTACGATGACACAACCTGAGCGTGTGCAATATATGGACGTAGCACCAAGCCAGATTGTTTCGGTTGCTGCCTCTCTTATTCCATTCCTGGAACACGATGACGCCAACCGTGCATTAATGGGTGCCAATATGCAGCGCCAGGCGGTGCCTTGTCTACGCGCAGAAAAAGCAGTGGTTGGTACAGGAATCGAGCGTACAGTGGCAATCGACTCCGGCACCACAGTGCAGGCGCGCCGCGGAGGTGTTGTGGATTACGTGGATTCTGGTCGTATTGTGATTCGCGTAAATGACGATGAAGCCAAAGCGGGCGAAGTCGGTGTGGATATTTATAACCTGACTAAATATACGCGTTCAAATCAAAATACCAATATTAACCAGCGCCCGTTGGTTAAGGTGGGCGACAGCCTGCAGCGTGGTGACATTGTAGCCGACGGCGCTTCAACTGATATGGGTGAGCTGGCATTAGGGCAAAATATGTTGGTAGGCTTTATGCCTTGGAATGGCTATAACTACGAAGACTCGATTTTAATCTCTGAGCGTGTAGTAGCTGATGACCGCTATACGTCCATTCATATTGAAGAACTATCTGTGGTCGCACGTGATACTAAGTTAGGTGCCGAAGAAATTACACAAGATATTTCTAATTTAAGCGAGCGTATGCTAGGACGCTTGGACGAATCAGGCATTATCTATATTGGAGCTGAAGTTGAAGCAGGCGATGTGTTGGTGGGTAAAGTTACACCAAAAGGTGAAACGCAACTGACACCCGAAGAAAAATTGCTGCGTGCGATTTTTGGTGAGAAAGCCTCTGACGTTAAAGATACATCACTGCGCGTTCCATCAGGAATGAGCGGCACGGTAATTGATGTTCAAGTGTTTACGCGCGAAGGTATTGACCGTGATGCACGTGCCCAACAAATCATCGACGACCAGCTTGCACATTACAAACAAGACCTGGCTGACCAAATGCGTATTGTGGAAGATGATGCATTTGGCCGTATTCGTCGCTTGCTGGAAGGTAAGGTGGCTACTGGCGGTCCTAACAAGCTGAAAAAAGGTGATACGCTTGCTCCGGAATATCTGGATTCAGTGGGTCGTTATGACTGGTTTGATATTCGATTAAGCGACGAAGAAGCTGCACGTCAACTCGAGCAATTAAAAGACAGCTTAAGTCAAGCGCGTGTTCAGTTTGACAGCCGTTTCGATGAGAAAAAACGTAAATTGACGCAAGGTGATGAATTGCCACCCGGCGTCCAAAAAATGGTTAAAGTGTATCTAGCTGTGAAACGTCGCATTCAGCCCGGTGACAAGATGGCTGGCCGTCATGGTAACAAGGGTGTAATTTCAAAAATCGTACCTGTAGAAGATATGCCGCACATGGCTGATGGCACCCCTATGGATATCGTGTTAAACCCATTAGGGGTTCCATCACGGATGAATATCGGTCAAATTTTAGAAGTGCATCTGGGTTGGGCTGCCAAAGGCCTAGGTTTACGCATTCAAGAAATGCTTGAATCGGAAGTGAAGGTCGCTGAAATTCGCAAATTCCTAGAACAAATCTACAATGATAGCACTGGCAAGAAAGAAGATATTAAATCTTACACAGACAGTGAGGTGTTGGAGCTGGCACGCAATCTACAAAGCGGTGTGCCATTTGCAACACCAGTGTTCGATGGTGCAGCAGAATCCGATATTAAGGCGATGCTTGACTTGGCGTTCCCAGATGATGACGCACGTACCAAGCAGTTGCAATTCTCTGCCGGCAAAACGCAAGTGAAGTTGTTTGATGGCCGAACCGGCGAAGCGTTTGAGCGTCCTGTGACTGTGGGTTATATGCATGTGCTTAAACTGCATCATTTGGTGGATGACAAAATGCATGCGCGTTCAACAGGCCCATATTCATTAGTGACACAACAACCATTGGGCGGTAAGGCGCAATTTGGTGGCCAACGATTTGGTGAGATGGAGGTGTGGGCGCTCGAAGCTTATGGAGCATCGTACACTCTGCAAGAGATGCTTACCGTTAAGTCGGATGACGTGAATGGCCGTACAAAAGTGTACGAAAATATTGTTAAAGGCGAACACAAAATCGATGCTGGCATGCCAGAGTCATTTAACGTGTTAGTGAAAGAAATTCGCTCACTCGCTATTGATATCGATTTAGATCGCAATTAAGGAGAATTCACATGAAAGCTCTATTAGACTTATTTAAACAGGTAACTAAAGAAGAAGAGTTTGACGCAATTAAGATCGCGCTCGCTTCACCCGAAAAAATCCGTTCATGGTCATATGGTGAAGTTAAAAAGCCTGAAACCATTAACTATCGTACCTTCAAACCAGAGCGCGATGGTTTATTCTGTGCAAAAATCTTTGGCCCGATTAAAGATTACGAGTGCTTGTGCGGCAAATACAAACGCTTGAAACATCGCGGTGTGATCTGCGAAAAATGCGGTGTTGAAGTTACTTTATCTAAAGTACGTCGTGAGCGTATGGGTCATATTGATCTAGCTTCACCAGTTGCGCATATTTGGTTCTTGAAATCGCTACCAAGCCGTTTAGGTATGGTGCTTGATATTGCTTTGCGCGATATCGAGCGTGTGTTGTACTTTGAAGCATTTATCGTGGTGGACCCTGGCATGACGCCACTCACGCGCGGTCAGTTGCTTACGGAAGATGACTATTTAGCCAAGGTTGAAGAATACGGCGACGAATTCAATGCGGTGATGGGGGCTGAAGCGGTGCGCGAATTGCTACGCACTATGGACATCCATAATGAGATTGAAACTCTGCGTCGTGATTTAGGCGAAACAGGCTCTGAGGCAAAAATCAAGAAAATAGCAAAACGTCTTAAAGTGCTAGAGGCGTTCCAAAAATCTGGCATTAAACCAGAGTGGATGATTCTAGAAATCTTACCTGTGTTGCCGCCAGAGCTGCGCCCATTGGTACCATTGGATGGTGGCCGTTTTGCAACTTCAGACTTGAATGATTTATACCGTCGCGTGATTAACCGTAACAACCGTTTGAAACGCTTGTTAGAGTTGAAAGCACCTGAAATCATCGTACGTAACGAAAAACGTATGTTGCAAGAAGCGGTTGATTCATTGTTGGATAATGGCCGTCGCGGTAAGGTGATGACAGGCGCGAACAAGCGTCCATTGAAATCATTGGCTGATATGATTAAAGGTAAAGGTGGTCGTTTCCGTCAAAACTTGCTTGGTAAACGTGTGGACTACTCGGGTCGTTCAGTGATTGTGGTGGGTCCGCAATTGAAATTGCACCAATGTGGTCTGCCTAAGAAAATGGCTTTGGAATTATTCAAGCCATTCATTTTCCACAAACTGGAAGTATTAGGTTTAGCGACAACAATTAAAGCTGCTAAGAAAAAGGTTGAAGAAGAAGGGCCAGAAGTATGGGATATCTTGGAAGACGTCATTCGCGAGCATCCGGTATTGCTGAATCGTGCGCCCAACCTTGCACCGTTTGGGTATCCAAGCGTTCGAACCTATCTTGATCGAAGGTAAAGCGATTCAATTGCATCCGTTGGTTTGTGCGGCATTTAACGCCGACTTTGACGGTGACCAAATGGCGGTGCACGTTCCATTGAGCTTAGAAGCGCAAATGGAAGCGCGCACATTAATGCTGGCTTCTAATAATGTGCTTTCACCAGCAAATGGTGAGCCGATTATTGTTCCATCACAAGATATCGTATTGGGCTTGTACTACATGACACGCGACAAAGTGGCTGCACGTGGTGAAGGCATGCGCTTTAGCGACGTGAAAGAAGTGCAGCGTGTGTTTGATCAGAATATGATTGATTTACACGCCAAAATTACTGTGCGTATTAAAGAATACGAGTTGGATGTGGAAGGCAACAAAACTGAAAAGACAACCCGTTACGAAACGACTGTAGGGCGTGCTTTGCTGTCAGACATTCTGCCAGCAGGCCTGCCATTCAGTTTGATTGATAAGGCGCTGAAAAAGAAAGAAATTTCTAAACTGATTAACGCCTCTTTCCGTAAAGTTGGTATCCGTGAAACGGTAATTTTTGCTGATAAATTGATGTATACAGGTTATTCGTACGCAACTCAAGCAGGCATTTCTATTTCGATTAACGATATGCTGGTTCCACCTGAAAAAGAGTCGTTGATTGACGCAGCTGAAGCTGAAGTTAAAGAAATTGAAGACCAATATGCATCAGGCCTAGTGACACAAGGTGAACGCTACAACAAGGTGGTGGATATCTGGGGTCGTGCAGGTGACAAAGTGGCGGATGCCATGATGAAGCAATTGCGTGAAGAAGCGGTATTGGATGAAGATGGTAAACAAGCTAAAGATAAAGACGGAAAAGCCCTAAAACAGGAGTCATTCAATGCGATTTATATGATGGCAGACTCTGGTGCACGTGGTTCCGCAGCGCAGATTCGTCAGTTGGCGGGTATGCGGGGCTTGATGGCGAAACCGGATGGTTCGATTATTGAAACGCCGATTACCGCAAATTTCCGCGATGGCTTGAATGTGTTGCAATACTTTATTTCAACCCACGGTGCGCGTAAAGGCTTGGCTGATACTGCATTGAAAACAGCTAACTCTGGCTATCTAACGCGCCGTTTGGTCGACGTAACGCAAGACTTGGTGGTAACTGAGCATGATTGCGGTACCAGCGAAGGTTTGGTAACGAAGGCTTTAGTTAAAGGTGGCGAAGTGGTTGAGCCCTTGCATGATCGTATCTTGGGTCGTACAGCAGCGTTAGACATTATTCATCCTGAAACTCAGGAAGTGGTTTTCGCCGCAGGTACCTTGCTTACTGAAGATGAGGTTGAAAAAATCGATGCTTTGGGTATCGATGAAGTAAAAGTGCGTACTGCGCTTACTTGCGATACGCGTTATGGTATTTGTGCAACATGCTATGGTCGCGATTTGGGCCGCGGCAAGCTCATCAGCATGGGCGAAGCGGTAGGCGTGATTGCGGCGCAATCAATCGGTGAGCCGGGTACTCAGTTGACGATGCGTACCTTCCACATTGGTGGTGCTGTATCGCGTGCTGCTTCTGTGAGTCAAGTGGAAAGTAAGTCGAATGGTGTGTTGAGCTTTACTTCTACCATGCGTTATGTCACTAACTCACGTGGCGAGCAAATTGTAATTTCTCGCAATGGCGAAGTGATCGTTGCAGATGACAATGGCCGTGAGCGGGAACGTCATAAAGTACCTTACGGCGCTACATTAACAGTCATGGATGGCAAGGCTGTTAAAGCTGGACAGGTGCTGGCAACTTGGGATCCGCATACTCGTCCTATTATTACAGAGTATGCAGGCCAAGTTAAGTTTGAAAACGTGGAAGAAGGCGTGACCGTTGCGAAGCAAATCGATGATGTGACAGGTTTGTCATCATTGGTAGTGATTGATCCAAAACAACGTGCAGGCCAAACCAAGGGATTGCGTCCACAGATTAAGCTGCTGGATGCGAGTGGCAACGAAGTAAAAATTGCCGGTGGTGATCAGTCAGTAAATGTGACGTTTCAGCTAGGCTGCATTATTACAGTGAAAGATGGCCAAGAAGTAGGTGTGGGTGAAGTGATTGCACGTATTCCGCAAGAGTCATCAAAAACCCGTGACATTACTGGGGGTCTGCCGCGTGTGGCTGAGTTGTTTGAAGCTCGATCACCAAAAGATGCCGGAATGCTGGCTGAAACTACAGGTACCGTCAGCTTTGGTAAAGACACTAAAGGCAAGCAACGTTTGGTTATTACCGATTTGGACGGGAACGCGAGCGAGTTTCTGATTCCTAAAGATAAGCATGTAACAGCCCATGATGGTCAGGTAGTGACCAAAGGTGAAACCATTGTAGATGGTCCAGCAGACCCGCATGATATTTTACGTCTGCAAGGCCGTGAAGCGTTGGCTCGTTATGTGATTGATGAAGTGCAGGATGTGTATCGTTTGCAAGGCGTTAAGATTAACGACAAGCATATTGAAGTGATTGTGCGTCAAATGTTGCGCCGTGTACGTATTACCGATGCTGGCGACACCAGCTTCATTCAGGGTGAGCAAGTAGAGCGTGCGGACGTGTTGGCAGAAAATGAAAGCGTGATTGCTCAAGACAAACGTCCTGCCGAGTTTGAATATGTGTTGCTTGGTATTACTAAAGCATCTTTATCGACAGATTCGTTTATCTCTGCTGCATCGTTCCAGGAAACTACACGCGTGCTGACAGAGGCAGCGATATTAGGTAAGCGTGACGATTTACGTGGTCTGAAAGAGAACGTTATTGTAGGACGCTTGATTCCAGCAGGCACTGGCTTGGCTTATCACGAAGCGCGCAAACGTGCTGCAGTTGCAGCATTGACGCCGTCGTCAGCGCCTTCAGCAGAGGCAATGGCAGCAGAGGCATTATTTACTAATGTTGAAGCAGATAGCCAAGAAGTGAGCGCTTCGGAAGAAAACGTTGAAACGGTAGTCGCTGTAGTAGAAACACCCGCTGAGTAAATTATTTGTGCTGACAATGTGTTAAGAATTATTTAACTCTTGACACATTTGTCTGCGCTAAATAGAATGCTTGGTTTTTCAGAATAGCCTTATTGTCATCAATAAGGCCAATATTTTTAGTAGAGGTTATAGGCAATGCCAACCATCAACCAGTTAGTTCGTAAGCCACGCGTTAAAGTGGTTACTAAAAGCAAAGTACCGGCACTTGAGGCTTGTCCTCAAAAGCGCGGTGTTTGCACACGTGTTTATACAACAACACCTAAAAAACCAAACTCAGCGCTGCGTAAAGTTGCAAAGGTGCGTTTAACCAATGGCTATGAAGTGATTAGCTATATAGGCGGTGAAGGTCATAACCTGCAAGAGCATAGCGTGGTATTGCTGCGCGGAGGTCGTGTAAAAGACTTGCCGGGCGTGCGTTACCATATGGTGCGCGGTAGCTTGGATACCGCGGGCGTGAAAGATCGTAAACAATCACGTTCTAAATACGGTGCTAAGCGTCCTAAAGAAGGTAAAGCGGCTAAATAATAGCTGTAAAATTTGAAAGCGGCCGTCCAAAGGCCTTGCTAAAGTAGTTGCTAGCAAAACATAACAGAGAACAGAGAAAGTAGAGTAAAGTATGCCAAGACGTAGAGAAGTTCCCAAACGCAACATTCTGCCTGACCCTAAATTTGGAAGCCAGGAGGTTTCTAAATTTGTAAATGTATTGATGACCGGTGGTAAAAAATCAGTAGCAGAGCGTATATTGTACGGCGCATTTGATCAGGTGGCTGCAAAAAGCGGTAAGGACGCACTAGAAGTGTTCACGACTGCGTTGATCAACCTACGTCCATTAGTGGAAGTAAAAAGTCGCCGTGTAGGTGGTGCTAACTATCAGGTGCCTGTTGAGGTGCGCCCAAGCCGCCGCAGTGCTTTAGCGATGCGCTGGTTGCGCGATGCTGCACGTAAACGCGGTGAGAAATCGATGGGATTGCGCTTGGCGGCTGAGTTGGTAGAGGCTTCTGAAGGTCGTGGTTCGGCGATGAAAAAACGTGAAGAAGTGCACCGTATGGCAGAGGCTAACAAGGCGTTCTCGCATTTCCGTTTTTAGCAGTTTTAGTTTTCTCGCTCTTTAAGAATTTAAGATTGAATTGATAGCAAAGGTAAAGTATCGTGGCTCGTAAAACCCCTATTGAACGCTACCGTAATATTGGTATTTCTGCACACATTGACGCTGGTAAGACAACGACAACGGAGCGCATTCTCTATTACACTGGTGTAAACCATAAAATTGGTGAAGTGCATGATGGTGCGGCCACCATGGACTGGATGGAACAAGAGCAAGAGCGCGGCATTACCATCACCTCTGCTGCTACCACCTGTTTTTGGAAGGGTATGGCAGGTCAATTCGATCAACACCGTATCAACATTATTGATACTCCAGGCCACGTTGACTTTACTATTGAGGTGGAGCGTTCAATGCGCGTGCTAGATGGCGCATGTATGGTGTATTGTGCGGTGGGTGGTGTGCAGCCACAATCTGAAACTGTGTGGCGTCAAGCCAACAAATACAAAGTGCCGCGCTTGGCGTTTGTCAACAAGATGGACCGCGCAGGTGCGAACTTCTTCAAAGTGTACGACCAAATGCGTGCACGTCTAAAAGCTAATCCGATTCCTTTGCAAGTGCCAATTGGCGCAGAAGAAAAATTCGAAGGCGTAGTTGATTTAATCAAAATGAAAGCTGTTTACTGGGATGAAGCATCTCAAGGCATGAAGTTTGATTATCGCGATATTCCTGCCGACTTAAAAGCAGAGTGCGACAAATGGCGTGAAAACATGGTGGAAGCTGCGGCGGAAGCCAATGAAGAGCTCATGAATAAATACCTCGAAGAGGGTGATTTGTCCGAAGCTGATATCTTAAAGGGCTTGCGTATTCGTACTATTGCCTTTGAAATCGTTCCAATGGTATGCGGATCCGCCTTCAAAAATAAAGGCGTGCAAGCCATGTTGGATAAGGTGATCGAACTGATGCCAGCACCAACGGATATTCCTCCTACTAAAGCAGAAGATGCAGATGGCAATGAAATCCGCTTAAAAGCTTCCGATGATGAAAAATTCTCCGCTTTAGCGTTCAAAATCATGACTGACCCATTTGTGGGCCAACTTATTTTCTTCCGCGTTTATTCTGGCGTGGTAAATGCAGGTGATACAGTTTATAACCCAATCAAGGGTAAAAAAGAGCGTATCGGTCGTATTGTACAAATGCATGCAAACACCCGTGAGCCGATTGATGAAGTTCGTGCGGGTGACATCGCGGCTGCGGTGGGTCTAAAAGAAGCTACTACAGGAGATACGCTTTGTGGTTTAAATCATGAAGTGATTTTAGAGCGCATGATTTTCCCAGAGCCAGTGATTCACGTTGCAGTTGAGCCAAAAACGAAGGCAGACCAAGAAAAAATGGGCATAGCATTAAATCGTTTGGCACAGGAAGATCCATCTTTCCGCGTGAAGACTGACGAAGAAACCAACCAAACTATTATTTCTGGTATGGGTGAGTTGCACTTGGAGATTCTGGTTGACCGTATGAAACGCGAGTTTGGTGTTGAGGCTAATGTTGGCGCACCGCAAGTGGCTTACCGTGAAGCAATTAAGAAATCAGTTGAAATCGAAGGCAAGTTCGTTAAACAATCCGGCGGTAAAGGTCAGTATGGACATGTTTGGCTCAAAATGGAACCAAACGAACCTGGAAAAGGTTTCGAATTTGTGGATGCTATTAAAGGTGGTACTGTGCCGCGCGAATTTATTCCTGCGGTTGATAAGGGATTGCGCGAGACTATTCCTGCAGGTATTTTGGCGGGGTTCCCTGTGGTTGATGTAAAAGTCACCTTATTTGATGGTTCATACCATGATGTCGACTCGAACGAAAACGCCTTCAAAATGGCAGCTTCTATAGCATTTAAAGATGGGATGCGTAAAGCCGATCCAATCCTCCTCGAGCCTATGATGGCGGTAGAAGTCGAAACGCCCGAAGACTACATGGGTGACGTGATGGGTGACTTGTCATCACGTCGCGGCATGATTCAAGGCATGGAAGACAATCCAACTGGTAAAGTGATTCGTGCCGAAGTGCCTTTGGCAGAGATGTTTGGTTATTCAACAGTTGTACGTTCATTGTCACAAGGTCGTGCAAGTTACAGCATGGAATTCAAGCATTACACTGAAGCACCAAGAAACGTGGCAGATGCCATTATTAACAAGAAATAATTGATTTTTTTACAAATATTAATTTTTAAAGGAAAACAATCATGGCAAAAGGCAAATTTGAACGTACCAAGCCGCACGTGAACGTAGGCACGATTGGTCACGTGGATCATGGTAAAACAACATTGACAGCAGCGATCACCACCATTCTTTCAAAGAAATATGGCGGTGAAGCAAAAGCGTATGACCAAATTGACGCGGCACCAGAAGAAAAAGCCCGTGGTATTACCATTAACACAGCGCACGTAGAATACGAAACCGCAACCCGTCACTACGCACACGTGGACTGCCCGGGCCATGCTGACTATGTAAAAAACATGATTACCGGTGCTGCACAAATGGACGGCGCGATTTTAGTGGTTTCAGCAGCTGACGGCCCTATGCCGCAAACACGTGAACACATTCTGTTGGCACGTCAAGTAGGCGTACCTTACATTGTTGTGTTTATGAACAAAGCAGACATGGTCGACGACAAAGAATTGCTCGAGCTCGTTGAAATGGAAGTGCGTGAACTTTTGAGCAAATATGACTTCCCGGGTGATGACACGCCGATCGTGATCGGTTCAGCCAAGCTGGCATTAGAAGGCGACCAATCAGAATACGGCGAACCGGCCATCTTCAGATTGGCAGACGCATTAGACAGCTATATCCCTATGCCAGAGCGCGCTATTGACGGCAGCTTCCTGATGCCGGTAGAAGATGTATTCTCAATCTCAGGACGTGGTACCGTAGTAACGGGCCGTATTGAACGCGGTATTGTAAAAGTCGGCGACGAAATTGAAATCGTAGGTATCAAACCAACCCTCAAAACTACCTGTACAGGCGTAGAAATGTTCCGTAAGTTACTTGACCAAGGTCAAGCGGGCGACAACGTAGGCGTACTACTCCGTGGTACAAAACGTGAAGAAGTAGAACGTGGTCAAGTATTGGCGAAATCAGGTTCTATCAAACCACACACTAAATTCACAGCAGAAATCTACGTATTAGGTAAAGATGAAGGCGGTCGTCACACACCATTCTTCCAAGGCTATCGTCCACAGTTCTACTTCCGTACCACAGACGTAACCGGTGCAGTAGAGTTGCCAGCAGGTACCGAAATGGTGATGCCAGGCGACAACGTCTCAATCACTGTGACTTTGATTGCCCCGATTGCGATGGAAGAAGGCTTACGCTTTGCGATTCGTGAAGGTGGACGTACCGTCGGTGCCGGCGTGGTAGCTAAAATTATTGAATAGTAATTAAATTAGACGGCAAGCACAAAGCTTGCCGTTTCGCTCTTTAAAGGAAAAGTAAATGGCAGCTCAAAAAATTCGAATTCGCTTGAAAGCATTTGATTATCGTTTGATTGATCAATCTGCTCAAGAAATCGTAGAAACCGCAAAACGCACAGGCGCAGTAGTCAAAGGCCCCGTGCCATTGCCAACAAGTATTGAACGTTTTGATATTCTGCGTTCACCACATGTTAATAAAACATCGCGTGACCAGTTTGAAATTCGTACGCACCAGCGTTTGATGGATATTGTTGATCCAACTGATAAAACAGTAGATGCTTTAATGAAGTTGGATTTACCTGCTGGCGTTGATGTGGAAATTAAGCTGTAAGTCGTAATTAACTAGTTGTAAATAAAATCAGAGTTCGGTATAATCCGCGCTCTTTCATAGAAGTCGGTCAATTGTAATCGGCTTTTTTAACTAAAAATAAGGATACGATCATGAGCTTAGGGCTTATTGGTCGCAAGGTAGGCATGACCCGCGTGTTTACTGAGGATGGTGCAAGCATCCCAGTAACTGTGTTGGAAGTTGTACCTAACCGTGTGACACAGATCAAAACTGTCGCGAGCGATGGCTATACAGGCCTTCAGGTTGCTCACGGTGAACGTCGTGCTAGCCGCATCAACAAAGCGCTTACTGGTCATTATGCCAAAGCGGGCGTTGCTGCAGGTGCGGGCATCAAAGAATTCAATGTCTCTGCTGACGTGCTAAATAACTACCAAGTTGGCGGCAATGTGACGGTGGAGATTTTCTCAGCAGGTCAATTGGTGGATGTGACAGGCACCTCGATTGGTAAGGGTTTTGCTGGTGCAATTAAGCGCCACCATTTTAGCTCTAACCGTGCATCACATGGTAACTCACGTTCACACAACGTGCCTGGCTCAATCGGTATGGCGCAAGATCCGGGTCGAGTATTTCCTGGTAAACGCATGCCTGGGCATTTGGGTGACGTTAAAGTGACCACACAGAATTTAGAAATCGTTCGCGTAGATGCTGAACGTAACCTGCTTCTGATTAAAGGTGCAATTCCTGGCTCTAAAGGTGGCGACGTTGTTGTGCGTCCAGCCGTTAAAGCTAAGCTCCAGAAAGTGAGGGGCTAAATCATGGAACTTAAATTAATAGATAACAACGGTAAGGCTACTAAAAAAGGCGTTGCTGTTTCTGATGTGACATTTGGCCGCGAATTTAACGAAGCTTTAGTGCACCAAGTGGTTGTAGCGTACATGGCAAACGCCCGTACAGCAACGCGTGCACAAAAAGGCCGTGATAACGTAGCGCATACAACGCATAAGCCATACGCACAAAAGGGTACAGGTAATGCGCGTGCAGGTATGACATCGAGCCCAATTTGGCGTGGAGGTGGTCGTGCTTTCCCAAATTCACCAAATGAAAATTACAGCCACAAAGTAAACCGTAAGGCTTACCGCGCTGGTATGCAAACAATTTTGTCTGAGCTTGTGCGTCAAGAGCGTATTGCTGTAGTGGAAGACTTTAAAGTGGAAACGCCAAAAACTAAGCAGTTGGTTGAGAAAATCAAAGGTTTAGGTTATGCCGATGGTGTGCTGTTGTTAACAGACGGCTTTGATGAGAATCTATATTTATCATCACGTAACTTAACGAATGTGATGGTGGTTGAAGCGCAATATGCCGACCCTGTGAGTCTGGTGCGCTTTCCAAAGGTGTTGGCAACTACTGGCGCAGTTAAGAAACTTGAGGAGATGCTAGCATGATGAGCGCTATTACAAAAACTCAAGACCGTTTGTTGCAAGTTATTTTGGCGCCGCAAATTACTGAAAAAGCGACCAACATTGCTGACAAATATCAGCAAATTGCATTTAAAGTGCGTACCGATGCAACTAAAACTGAAATTAAGGCAGCTGTAGAGTTGGTCTTCAAGGTGGAAGTTAAGTCAGTTGCAGTCATTAATGTAGGTGGTAAAACAAAGCGTGCTGGCCGCCGTATGGGCAAGCGTAACGACTGGAAAAAAGCTTATGTCAGCTTGAAGCCAGGTCAAGAAATTAACTTCGCAGCAGCCGAATAAGGAGAGAAGATATGGCATTAGTAAAAGTCAAACCAACTTCCCCGGGTCGTCGTGGTGTGCTGAAGGTAGTTACACCAGATTTGTATAAAGGCAAACCGCACGCGCCGCTGTTGGAAAGTCAAAGCAAGAATGCTGGTCGTAACAACAACGGTCGCATTACGACACGTCACCAAGGTGGCGGTCATAAGCAACACTATCGTATGATTGATTTCCGTCGTAATAAAGATGGCATTCCTGCGAATGTAGAGCGTATAGAGTATGATCCTAATCGCACTGCAAACATTGCATTGCTTTGCTATGCGGATGGCGAGCGTCGTTACATTATTGCGCCGCGCGGCATTGCAGCTGGTGCGCAATTGATTAGCGGTGCTGAAGCGCCGATTAAAGTAGGTAATGCGTTGCCTCTGCGTAACATCCCAGTTGGTAGCACGATTCACTGCATCGAATTGCAGCCTGGTAAAGGTGCACAAATCGCACGTTCAGCAGGAACATCTGTGCAGTTGTTGGCTCGTGAAGGTGCTTATGCACAGCTACGCTTGCGTTCTGGCGAAGTGCGTCGCGTACACGTGGACTGTAAAGCGACTTTGGGTGAAGTGGGCAATGAAGAACATTCACTTCGTTCAATCGGAAAAGCTGGTGCGATGCGCTGGCGCGGTGTTCGTCCAACCGTTCGCGGTGTGGTTATGAATCCGATTGATCACCCGCATGGTGGTGGTGAAGGCCGTACGGCAGCGGGTATGAATCCAGTTAGCCCGTGGGGTGTTAAAACTAAGGGATATCGCACGCGTAGCAATAAGCGTACCGATAATATGCGCGTTAGTCGTCGTCCAAGGAATGTAAGGTAATCAATATGGCACGTTCAATTAAAAAAGGACCATTTATTGATGGTCATCTGGCAAAAAAAGTAGAAGTCGCTGCGGCTTCTCGCGATCGCAAACCGATTAAAACTTGGTCACGTCGTTCTACAATCTTGCCGGATTTTATTGGTTTAACTATCGCGGTACATAATGGTAAGCAACATATACCAGTATTGATTTCTGAAAACATGGTAGGTCACAAGCTCGGTGAATTTGCGTTAACACGCACATTCAAAGGTCATGCGGCTGATAGAAAAGCAGCGAAGAAATAGAGGCTAATGATGCAAGTAACTGCAATATTAAAAGGCGTTCATCTCTCTCCGCAAAAAGCGCGTTTGGTGGCTGACCTTGTTCGGGGTAAAAAAGTAGACCATGCACTAAATATTTTAAATTTCACACCTAAAAAAGGTGCGGAAGTAATCAAAAAAGTGGTGGAGTCTGCGATTGCCAATGCTGAACATAACAATGGCGCTGATATCGATGAATTGAAGGTGACTTCTATTTACGTGGATAAAGGCATTGTGCTTAAACGTATTCGTGCTCGTGCAAAAGGTCGTGCGGGGCGTATTATTAAACCAACCTGTCATATTCACGTGACTGTCGGCGACTCAAAGGCATAATATGGGACAAAAAATACATCCAATCGGCTTCCGTCTGAGTGTCAATAAAAATTGGGCCTCACGCTGGTACGCCAATAGCAAAAACTTCCCTGAGATGTTGCAAAGCGACATTAAAGTGCGTGAGTTCCTAAACAAAAAATTAGCCAGTGCAGCGGTTAGTAAGATCATTATTGAGCGCCCTGCAAAAAATGCAAAGATCACTATTCACAGCGCACGTCCGGGTGTTGTGATTGGGAAAAAAGGCGAAGATATTGAATCTTTACGCTCAGCTCTGCAGGGCTTAATGGGTGTGCCTGTGCACTTGAATATTGAAGAAGTGCGTAAACCTGAGATTGATGCTACTTTGATTGCACAATCAATCGCTCAGCAGCTTGAAAAGCGCGTGATGTTCCGTCGTGCGATGAAGCGTGCAATGCAAAACGCAATGCGTTTAGGCGCTCAAGGCATCAAAATTATGAGTTCAGGCCGGTTGAATGGTATTGAGATTGCGCGTACCGAGTGGTATCGTGAAGGCCGTGTACCGCTTCATACATTGCGTGCTGATATCGATTATGGTGTGGCAGAGGCTTCTACCACCTACGGTATTATCGGTATCAAAGTATGGGTATTTAAGGGTGAGATTTTTGCTGATAACGTGCAAGCGCCAATCGGTGCCACTGCTCCAGCTGCAACACCTGTTGCCGAACCAGAGAAAAAAGTAAGAAAGCCGAGGGCTAAAGATGCTGCAACCGTCTAGACAAAAATACCGCAAGATGCAAAAAGGCCGTAACAAAGGCATTGCAACGACAGGTAACAAAGTAAGTTTTGGTGATTTTGGATTAAAAGCGATAGGCCGCGGCCGTTTGACTGCTCGCCAAATTGAAGCTGCGCGTCGTGTAATGACGCGCCATATTAAACGCGGTGGCCGCGTATGGATTCGCATTTTTCCAGATCAGCCAATTTCTAAAAAACCAGCTGAAGTACGTATGGGTAACGGTAAGGGTAGCACTGAGTACTACGTAGCACAAATTCAGCCAGGCAAAATGTTATACGAAATGGACGGCGTGAGTGAAGAGCTTGCGCGTGAAGCGTTTCGTTTGGCTGCTGCAAAGTTGCCGATTGAAACGACATTCATGACGCGCCAACTTGGCAGTTAAGGACAGGGAAGCCAATATGAAAGCAACAGATTTGAGAGCAAAAGGTGTTGATGAATTGAATGCGGAGTTAATTGAATTGCGTCGTGCGCAATTTTCATTACGCATGCAGCTGGCAACGCAACAATTAAACAAAGTAGATCAGCTAGGTAAAGTACGCAAGGATGTAGCACGCGTGAAGACTGTATTGGCTGAGAAAGCGAAACAAGGTTAATTATGACTGAATCTACAAAAGTAGTGCGTAGTTTAACTGGTCGTGTAGTTAGCGATAAAATGGACAAAACGATTACTGTGCTTGTTGAGCGCAAGGTAAAACATCCGTTAATTGGTAAAGTCGTTGTGAAATCAAACAAATTTCATGCACATGACGAAAATAACGAATGTAAAGAAGGTGACTTGGTCACTATTACTGAAAGTCGCCCGATGTCTAAAACAAAAACTTGGGTAGTGAGTAAAGTAGTTAAGGCTTAAGTAAAGTAGTAAAAAAAGGTATTTTTGGCTTGCAATATACCAAGAATACCCGTTATAATGTTGGACTTTTCGGCACTCGTGGACTCTAGAGTTCATAAAAAAAGCAAGTGCCCCAATACTGACCGTGGTCTATTGGCCGTTAACATTAACGGCTGGTGTTGGTTTAACGGATTAAGTTGGAGATTATTCTCATGATTCAAATGCAATCTCGGCTAGAAGTTGCCGATAACACTGGCGCTCGCTCTGTGCAGTGCATAAAGGTGTTGGGTGGTTCAAAGCGCCGTTATGCGGGTATAGGCGATATTATCAAGGTTAGCATTAAAGATGCTGCGCCGCGTGGTCGCGTAAAAAAGGGTGAAGTTTACAGTGCTGTTGTGGTACGCACGGCTAAAGGTGTGCGTCGTCCAGATGGGTCATTGGTTAAATTTGACACAAATGCTGCCGTGTTACTCAACAATAAATTGGAACCGATTGGCACCCGCATTTTCGGGCCGGTGACACGCGAGCTGCGAAGCGAGCGTTTCATGAAAATCGTTTCACTTGCACCTGAAGTGTTGTAAGGGTAAGGATAACTATGAGCAAAATTCATAAAGGCGACCAAGTCGTTCTAAATACAGGCAAAGACAAGGGTAAGCGCGGTACAGTATTGCGCGTGCTTGAGTCTGGCCAAGTGGTGGTTGAGGGTATTAACGTAGCTAAAAAGCATGCTAAACCTAACCCGATGAAAGGTATTACCGGAGGCATTATCAATAAAGAAATGCCTGTGGATATTTCAAACGTTGCGTTATTTAACAGCGCGACACAAAAGGCTGACCGTGTAGGTTATAAAGTTTTGAAAGACGGCAAAAAAGTGCGCGTGTTCAAATCTAACGGTGAAGCGGTGGACGCATAGGATAAATTATGGCGCGCTTAAAACAATTTTACAAAGACTCCGTCGTCAAAAAAATGACTGAGCAATTTGGTTACACTTCTATTATGCAAGTGCCTCGTATTGAAAAAATCACTTTGAATATGGGTGTTGGTGAGGCTGTTGCAGACAAAAAAGTGATGGAAAACGCTGTTGGCGATATGGAGAAGATTGCAGGTCAAAAAGTGGTTGTGACCAAGGCAAAAAAATCTGTTGCTGCTTTTAAAATTCGTGATGATTATCCTGTTGGCTGTAAAGTCACTTTACGCCGCGAGCGTATGTACGAATTTTTAGATCGCCTGATTACAGTTGCTATTCCACGTATTCGTGATTTCCGCGGTATTCCAGCAAAATCATTTGATGGTCGTGGAAATTATAATATGGGTGTAAAAGAGCAAATCATATTCCCTGAAATTGAGTATGACAAAATTGACGCGATTCGCGGCATGAATATTACGATTACTACAACGGCAAAAACAGACGAAGAGGCAAAAGCATTGCTGGCTGCGTTTAGTTTTCCTTTTAGAGGTTAAGACATGGCAAAAACATGTATGACAGAACGCGAGCTAAAACGTCGCGAATCCGTAAAAAAATTCGCAGCAAAACGCGATGCTTTGAACGCAGTTATTAATGATCAAAAAGCAAGTGCTGAAGATCGCCGTGACGCGCGTTTGAAATTGCAAAGTCTGCCACGTAATTCTAGCCCAGTGCGTTTGCGCAACCGTTGCGCGCTCACGGGTCGTCCACGTGGTGTTTTCAGTAAATTTGGTATTGCGCGTAGTAAATTGCGCGATTTGATGATGAGCGGCCAAGTGCCTGGCATCACCAAAGCTAGCTGGTAACGGAGGGGTAGATTTATGAGTATGAGTGATCCGATTGCCGATATGCTAACGCGTATTCGTAACGCACAAAGTGTAAATAAGCTTTCAGTTTCTATGCCTGCATCTAAACTCAAAGGCGCTATTGCCAGCGTGTTAAAAGATGAAGGTTATATTGACGATTATGCTGTTCATGCAAATGAGGGTAAACCTGTTTTAAGCATTAGCTTGAAATATTATGCTGGACGTCCAGTGATCGAAAAGATTGATCGTGTGAGCAAGCCTGGGCTACGTGTTTACAAAGGCAGTCAAAATATACCTAAGGTAATGAATGGTCTTGGTGTGACAATATTGTCTACATCCAAGGGTGTAATGACAGATCGTAAAGCACAAGCTGCCGGTATCGGTGGCGAAGTGTTGTGCGTAGTGGCTTAAGGAGAAGCAAATGTCACGTGTTGCTAAAAATCCAGTAGCTATTCCAGCCAAGGTCGAAGTTGTATTAAGCGCGAACAATATCTCTGTGAGCGGTCCATTGGGCAAGCTGTCACATCCGTTGACGGATGCTGTTGAATTGAAGCGCGATGGCGAAACAATTACTTTTACTGCAACGAGTGATAGTCAGCATTCGCGCGCCATGTCAGGTACATTGCGTGCATTGGTGGCTAATATGGTGCAAGGTGTTTCGGCAGGCTTTACGCGTAAATTGACTCTAGTTGGTGTTGGTTATAAAGCTAATGCACAAGG
Source organism: uncultured beta proteobacterium (assembly GCA_963701715.1). GTDB lineage: Bacteria > Pseudomonadota > Gammaproteobacteria > Burkholderiales > Methylophilaceae > Methylotenera_A. Next base: position 431,796 of record CAVPAX010000004.1, on the reverse strand, counting down.
TGCAATGCTTAATTTGGAATTGGGTTATTCACATCCAATCAACCATAAGATGCCTGCTGGAGTTACTGTGCAAACCCCAACACCAACAGAAGTAATCTTGACTGGTTTTGATAAGCAGGTCATTGGTCAAATTGCGGCGCAGATTCGTTCTTACCGTGCACCAGAGCCATACAAGGGCAAAGGTGTTCGCTATGCAGATGAAGTGGTAGCGATTAAAGAAACCAAGAAAAAATAATTAGGGCTTAAAAAATGAACAATGTAAATAACCGCTTGCGCCGTGCACGTAAAACCCGTGCCAAAATTGCCGAGTTAAAAGTTACACGTTTAAGCGTGCATCGTACAAATACGCACATTTATGCGCAAATTATTGCTGAAACCGGCGATAAAGTACTGGCGAGCGCTTCAACCGTTGAGGCTGATGTGCGTAAGAAAGTAAAAAATGGCGGCAATGTAGAGGCTGCTGCAGTGATAGGCAGGCGTATTGCTGAAAAAGCGAAAAAAGCAGGTATTACTACCGTGGCCTTTGATCGCTCAGGCTATAAATATCATGGTCGTATCAAGGCGTTGGCAGATGCTGCGCGTGAAAACGGTCTGTCATTCTAATAAGCGAGACGGATAATGGCTAAAGAAATCGAGCAACAATCACAGCAAACGGATGGTTTGCGTGAAAAAATGATTACCGTAAATCGTGTAAGTAAAACGGTTAAGGGTGGTCGTATCATGAGTTTCGCTGCATTGACAGTGGTCGGTGATGGTGATGGTGCGGTGGGTATGGGTAAAGGCAAGGCGCGTGAAGTGCCGGTTGCGGTACAGAAAGCCATGGATGAAGCGCGTCGTGGTATGTTGAAGGTAAATTTGAATAACGGTACTTTGCATCATGCGGTAACAGGCGTTCATGGTGCTGCTAAAGTGTTTATTCAACCGGCTTCTGAAGGTACTGGCATTATTGCTGGCGGCGCTATGCGTGCTATCTTTGAAGTGATGGGTGTTACTAATGTGGTGGCCAAGTGTATTGGTTCAACGAACCCGTATAACCTAGTTCGTGCAACTTTAAATGGATTGGAGTCAATGAATACTCCAGCAGAAATCGCTGCGAAACGTGGTAAATCTGTAGAAGAAATTAGAGGTTAATTATGGCTACAGCTAAAACAGAAGATATAAAAGTAAAAGCTACTACGAAAGCAAAAACTGGTGCACCAGTTAAGGCTGAGGCAAAAGCGAAAGCAAGCCCTAAAGCTAAAGAAGGCAAAGCGATTAAAGTTACTTTGGTTAGAAGCGTTATCGGTCGTATTGAGGCACATAAAGCTACAGTAAAAGGCTTAGGTTTGCGTCGTATGCACCATACAGTTGAGTTACAAGACACGCCAGCAATTCGCGGCATGATTAATGCTGTTGGCTATCTCTTAAAGGTAGAAGCATAATGCAATTAAATACAATTAAGCCTGCAGAAGGCGCAAAAAAAGCTGCACGTCGTGTTGGCCGTGGCATAGGTTCTGGGTTGGGAAAAACAGCTGGACGTGGGCATAAAGGCCAAAAATCACGTACAGGTGGCTTTCATAAAGTAGGTTTTGAAGGTGGTCAAATGCCTTTGCAACGTCGCTTGCCTAAGCGAGGCTTTAAATCAATGACCAAGGCCGATACGGCACGAATTCGTACTAGTGAATTGCTGGAGCTGGATGCTGATGTCATTGATTTGTTAGCCTTAAAATCTGCCAAATTGATTTCTGGCACAGTAAAAGCAGCAAAAGTATATTTATCTGGTGAATTAACCAAAAAGGTAAAAGTGCAAGGTTTATTGCTTACCAAAGGTGCTCGTGCGGCGATTGAAGCGGCTGGCGGAAAAGTTGTAGAAGCGTAAGAAGAGAATTGGCCTTGGCGCAAGATAGTTTTTTAGGATCAGTGGGTAAAATGAGTGAGCTGAAAAGCCGCTTATGGTTTGTGCTGGGCGCATTGGTGGTGTTTCGCTTGGGCGCGCATATACCTGTGCCAGGCATTGATCCAGCTGTATTGAAGCAATTATTTGATTCGCAAAATAACGGCATACTGGGCATGTTTAATATGTTTTCAGGTGGCGCTTTGTCTCGTTTCACAGTGTTTGCTTTGGGAATAATGCCTTACATTTCTGCATCTATTATTATGCAACTGGCGACAGTTGTTTCGCCTAAGCTAGAGCAGTTGAAAAAGGAAGGCGAAGCTGGCAGACGTACGATTACTAAGTACACTCGCTACGGAACGTTATTGTTAGCAACGTTTCAAGCCTTGGGCATTGCTATTGCGTTGGAAGGACAGGCCGGCTTAGTGTTAGACCCAGGACTGGCATTTAGATTGACGGCTGTAGTGACGCTGGTGAGTGGCACAATGTTTTTGATGTGGTTGGGTGAGCAGATTACAGAACGCGGAATCGGTAATGGTATCTCAATTATCATTTTTGCCGGGATTGTAGCTGGATTACCGAGTGCAATTGGCAGTACTTTAGAGTTAGCGCGTACAGGTGCTTTCTCAATACCGCTAGTAATGTTCTTGTTTGTAGCAGTACTGTTAGTAACAGCTTTGGTGGTGTTTGTAGAGCGTGGTCAACGTAAAATCACGGTGAACTACGCTAAGCGCCAAGTTGGTAATAAAGTGTATGGCGGTCAAACAACCCATCTACCATTAAAACTTAATATGGCAGGTGTGATTCCTCCAATTTTTGCATCAAGTATTATTTTGTTTCCAGCGACCTTAGCTGGCTGGTTTGGCAGCAGTGAAAATTTATATTGGCTAAAAGACCTCAGTAATCTGCTGTCGCCTGGTCAGCCAATTTATATTTTGTTTTTTGCGGCAGCGATTATATTTTTCTGTTTCTTTTATACGGCGTTAGTATTTAACCCAAAAGAGACAGCTGAAAATTTAAAGAAAAGTGGTGCATTTGTGCCAGGCATTCGCCCTGGAGAGCAAACTGCTAAGTACATTGACACAATTATGGGTCGTCTAACTTTGGTAGGTGCTGTGTATATTACCTTGGTGTGTTTGTTACCTGAGTTTTTAAGGTTGAAATTTAATACCCCATTTTATTTTGGCGGGACTTCGTTATTGATTATTGTTGTAGTAACCATGGATTTTATGACACAGGTGCAATCACACTTGATGTCGCATCAGTATGAAGGGTTGCTCAAAAAAGCGAATTTTAAAGGTGGCGCAGGAGCGCGGTAACTTTAAAGATGGCAAAAGAAGACCGTATTGAGATGCAAGGTGAGATCTTAGAAAATCTCCCAAATGCAACATTCAAGGTTAAGTTGGAAAATGGACACACAGTATTAGGATATATTTCTGGAAAAATGCGTATGCACTATATCCGTATTTTACCAGGTGACAAGGTGACAGTTGAAATGACGCCTTATGATTTAACAAGAGCGCGGATTACATTCCGCGTAAAGTAGTTTAACAGGGTTAGTAGTAGTGAGGTAATTATGAGAGTTCGTGCATCAGTAAAAACATTGTGCCGTAACTGTAAAGTTGTTCGTCGTCGTGGCGTTGTACGTATCATATGTACAGATCCACGTCATAAACAACGTCAAGGTTAATTGATATTAACAGTTTTGTTTAGGTTTGAAAAAGTAGACATAAACTGTTAGAATTCAAGGCTTTTTTATTTGGTCGCTGTAAGTTGCGATTTGTTTTGGAGTTAAAGTATGGCTCGTATTGCTGGGGTTAATATCCCGAATAATAAACACGCTGAAATCGCGTTAACTGCGATTTATGGTATTGGTAGAAATACAGCGCAAAAGATTTGTGTTGCTGCTGGTGTTTTGGCTTCTACAAAAGTGAAGGATCTAAACGATGCTGACGTAGAAAAGCTTCGTGACGAAGTGGCCAAAGTAAAAGTAGAGGGCGATTTACGCCGTGAAGTTTCTATGAATATTAAACGTTTAATGGATTTGGGTTGCTATCGTGGTGTGCGTCACCGTCGTGGCTTGCCAGTTCGTGGTCAGCGCACAAAAACCAATGCGCGCACACGCAAGGGTCCAGTTAAGGCAATTAAGCAAGCTAAGTAATTAATTTTATTAAGATTTATTGGTAAGGACAGTACAACATGGCAAAAGCTAATGTACGTGTAAGAAAAAAAGTTAAAAAGAATATTGCAGAGGGTATTGCCCACGTGCATGCTTCTTTTAACAATACGATTATTACAATCACTGACCGTCAGGGCAATGCGCTTTCGTGGGCAACATCAGGTGGACAGGGTTTCAAAGGCTCACGTAAAAGTACACCATTTGCCGCACAGGTTGCTGCTGAGGTTGCAGGTAAATCTGCACAAGAGTCTGGTGTTAAAAATTTAGAAGTGCGCATCAAAGGTCCAGGCCCAGGCCGTGAATCTGCAGTGCGTGCGCTTAATGCGGCTGGTTTTAAAATTACCAGCATTACCGATGTGACGCCAGTGCCACACAATGGCTGTCGTCCACCTAAAAAACGTCGCATCTAAGAGATTACTGGAGAACTATTTTGGCTAGAAATTTAGACCCTAAATGCCGTCAATGTCGCCGTGAGGGCGAAAAATTATTCTTGAAAGCAGAAAAATGCTTCACGGATAAATGCGCAATTGAAAAGCGTAATTTCCCACCTGGCCAACATGGTCAGCGTCGTAACGCACGTTTGTCAGACTATGGTGTGCAATTACGCGAAAAGCAAAAAGTACGTCGTATTTACGGTATTTTGGAAGGTCAGTTCCGCAGCTATTACGCTGAAGCTGATCGTCAAAAAGGCATTACTGGTGAGAATTTGTTGCAACTACTTGAATGTCGCTTAGATAATGTTGCTTTCCGTATGGGCTTGGGTGGTTCACGCACTGAAGCACGTCAAATCGTGCGTCACAATAGTATTTTAGTGAACGGTAAACGCGTCAATATTCCTTCATACCAAGTAAAAGCTGGCGATGTGATTTCAGTTGCCGAAGCAGCAAAAACACAGTTGCGTATTAAAGGTGCACTTGAAGCTGCTGAGCAACGCGGTTTTCCAGAGTGGTTAGAAGTCGATGTGAAAGCTTTACGCGGTACATTTAAAGCTAAACCACAACGTGATGATTTGCCTTCAACCATTAACGAGTCATTGGTCGTTGAGCTGTATTCTAAGTAATTAATACTTAGTTAAATCGCTCATTCACCAGATAACGTCAAGGAATTTTATGCAAAACAATCCAACTGAATATTTAAAACCACATGTGGTTGATGTAGAAGTAATTACGCCATTGCGCGCGCGCGTTACTTTAGAGCCAATGGAGCGTGGTTTTGGCTATACATTAGGCAATGCACTACGTCGTGTATTGTTATCATCAATCCCAGGTTTTGCTATCACTGAAGTTAAAATTGATGGTGTTGTACATGAATACTCAACCATTGACGGTGTGCAAGAAGATGTTGTTGATATTTTGCTTAACCTAAAAGGTGTGGCATTAAAACTCAACAATAAATCTGAAACAATTTTAACGTTGAATAAATCTACCGAAGGTGTAGTAACTGCGGGCGATTTTGAAACTGGGCATGATGCTGAAATCGTGAATCCAAATCATGTGATTGCACACTTAACTAAAGGTGGCAAGCTGAACTTAGAAGTTAAGGTTGAAATGGGTCGAGGTTATCAGCCTGTTCCAGCACGCCAGAAAGCTGATGAAGAAGACCGCGTTCTGGGCTTTATTATGGTAGACGCGTCATTTAGCCCAATTAATAAAGTGAGCTATCAAGTCGAAAGTGCGCGCGTTGAACAACGGACTGACTTAGATAAGTTGGTGATGGATGTTGAAACTAACGGCATCATTGAGCCAGAACAAGCGATTCGTGATGCGGCGCGTATCTTAATTGGTCAACTATCAGTGTTTGCTAATTTGGAGGGATCCCCAAGCGAAGTGGAAGTGAAGTCTGCACCGCAGGTTGATCCAATTCTGTTGCGTCCAGTTGATGACTTAGAATTAACAGTGCGTTCTGCTAACTGCCTGAAAGCAGAAAATATTTTTTACATTGGTGATTTAATCCAACGTAGCGAGAATGAATTATTAAAAGCCCCTAACTTAGGCCGCAAATCTTTGAATGAAATTAAAGATGTATTAGCAACTAAAGGCTTAACTCTGGGCATGAAGCTTGAAAACTGGCCGCCTGTTGGCTTAGAAAAAGCCTAATATTAAAGAAACTTTAAGGAATTACTATGCGTCACGGTAATAGCAATCGTAAATTAAATCGTACCAGCAGTCATCGCGCGGCCATGTTCCGCAACATGACAACATCACTGTTGCGCCATGAAATTATTAGAACAACTTTGCCAAAAGCGAAAGAGCTGCGCAAATATGCAGAGCCTTTAATTACGCTTAGCAAAACTGCGACACTCGCAAATCGCCGTATAGCATTTAGCCGTTTACGTGACCGCGATATAGTTGGTAAATTGTTTGGTGAGCTTGGTCCGCGCTACAATGCACGTAATGGCGGTTATTTGCGTATCTTAAAATGTGGTTTCCGTAATGGAGATAATGCACCAATGGCATTGGTTGAGCTGGTGGATCGCCCAGATACAACTACAGAAGCTGTTGTGGCTGAGTAAGACGACGCTAGTTGAATCAATAAAAAGCCAGCTATAAGCTGGCTTTTTTATTGCTAGATTTTTAGAGTAGTTACTTAATGAACTCAATTATATTTATCACACTAAACGGCCAATGAAGTTCCATCATTGAATCTGTTCTTTGTAAAACAGGAATATGCAAGCCATATAGAGCTAGCAATGTATCATCGTCCGCAATGTCGATAAGCCTCACTTCAATGTCATCGGGCACTTGCATCAAAATTGAAAATGCTAATTCGCACAAATGACAATGTGAAGTGGAGTATAGATTAAGTAGCATAGCCATGAGAGCGTGATGGGAAATCCCATAATATTTTAAGTGCTAATTTTACGCAAACAAGAAATAAATCATAAAAATAAATCATAATAGCGTTTTACGCAGTTAAGGATAGATCAAGGTTTAGCATGTCCGATCTCCAGGAAGTTAAAGAAAGCCTAAGCGAAAGTCTGCAACAAGTGATTTCTCTTTTGGAGAAACATCGGTTGATAGAAGATCTTGTACACAAACAAGACATGCCTAAACACGAGTTGGTTGAGCAGCTTGTACATAAGCAAAATCTAAGTGAATTACAAAAAAAATTAGATGCTTTACACCCTGCTGATGTTGCGTACATTCTCGAGGCGCTCCCGCTAGAAGACCGCCTAAATTTATGGGAACTGGTAAAAGCTGATCGTGACGGCGAGATTCTGCTAGAAGTATCAGACTCTGTACGACAAAGCCTGATTGCAGATATGGAACCTGAAGAGCTGTTGGCAGCAGCCGAACAGCTGGATACTGATGAGCTTGCAGATTTGGCGCCAGACTTGCCGAAAGATGTATTGCAAGATCTTTTAGACAGTCTGGATTCACGAAATCGTGAGCGTTTAGAATCCGCTTTGTCTTATCCCGATGATGCCGTTGGTGCTTTGATGGATTTTGATATCGTCACAATTCGTGAAGATATTACCCTAGAAGTCGCATTGCGCTATTTGCGTCGTTTAGGAAGTCTGCCAGACCATACCGATAAGTTATTTGTGGTAGATAGAAATGATATTTTACGCGGCGTATTACCGCTTAAGCGTATGGTTGTAAATGAGCTGGATGCTAATGTGGCCGATGTTATGGTTGCTGATACTGTGTTGTTTCATCCAGAAGACATCTCGGATGAAGCTGCACAAGCTTTTGAAAGATACGATTTGGTCACCGCGCCGGTAGTAGATGCTAATAATAAACTGGTTGGCAGAATTACTGTAGATGCAGTGATGGATTATATCCGTGATGAGTCTGAATCCGACATGCTTTCGATGGCTGGTTTGCGCGAAGAAGAAGACTTTTTTGCTTCTGTATGGAAATCAGTACAAAATCGCTGGGCATGGTTGGCGATTAATTTAGTGACAGCACTTGTTGCTTCAAGAGTAATTGGATTGTTTGAAGGCTCAATTGAAAAAATTGTTGCATTAGCGGCGCTCATGCCGATTGTGGCTGGTATCGGCGGCAACTCGGGCAATCAAACCACAACGATGATTGTTCGTGGCTTGGCGCTGGGTCAAATTTCCTTACATAATATGCACTCGCTTATTAAAAAAGAGCTAGGTGTGGCGTTGCTTAATGGTTTGCTGTGGGGCGGTGTGCTTGGTTTAATCGCATACGCATTGTATGGGAACTACCAACTCGGTTTGGTGATGATGACGGCAATGACCCTTAATTTATTACTAGCTGCAGTGATGGGGGTGATGATCCCATTGATGATGAATAAACTAGGCCGTGACCCTGCAGTAGGTACCAGTGTCTTGATTACTGCGATGACTGATAGTGGTGGTTTCTTCATCTTTCTTGGACTGGCGACCATTTTCTTGTTATAGCTCATGATGAATAACGAAATTCAGCTGATTTGGCAAGAAATACAAGCCGATATGAGCACTCCTGTAGTGTTCTGGCAATTGGCCATTATTATTGCCGCGGTAACTACTGCGTGGCTGGTTAATGGCGCTTTGCGCAGATACGTGATGCAACGCGCGCCGGAGCACTGGAAGCTCGCAATAGGCGGCATCAATCGCGTACTGTTCCCGATGTCATGTTTAATATTTGTGTTGCTTAGCCAATTAATATTGGCCGACTCGCAACATACAGGTCTGTTGCAATTAGCCAGTCGGTTATTTATCGCCATGGCAGCTATCCGCTTAATAGTGTATTTTGTCCGCTATTTGTTCTCGCCAGGCGGCTGGCTTAAAGCACTTGAAAGTGTGATTGCTTGGAGTATTTGGGGGATATTAGCGTTACATCTTACCGGAGTACTTCCCCAACTGATACAGAGCCTTGAAGATATGCGTTTTAATATCGGTAAAAACCCAGTGAATTTATTGCTGGTGTTACAGGCATTGCTGACAGTAATTGTTACAATTTTCATTGCATTATGGCTTAGCCGGCTATTGGAAAATAAATTGATGCGTGCAGAACAGGTAAACGTCAATTTTCGGGTCGTTTTAATTAAGCTCATTCGCATCGTGTTGCTATTTGTTGCTACGCTTATCGCGTTATCGGCTGTAGGGTTAGATATAACCTTGCTCTCGGTATTCGGTGGCGCACTAGGTGTTGGCCTGGGATTTGGCCTGCAGCGTATTGCCAGTAATTATGTTAGTGGGTTCATTTTGTTACTGGATAAATCCATGCATATCGGTGATGTGATTACTGTCGATTCTCATTATGGAGTAGTGAGCGATTTACGAACACGTTATCTTGTGTTGCGGAAGTTGGATGGAACTGAGGTCATTATTCCTAATGAATCATTAATTATTAATTCAGTAGTTAATCACTCTTTTTCTGAACACAAGGCTAGAGTGCAGATGCCTGTTCAAATAAGCTATGACAGCCCTTTAGAAATAGCAATGAAGCTGATTTTAGATATTGCGGTGCAACACACACGTGTTTTAAAAACTCCAGAGCCTGCAGTTCTCATCAAAGGATTCGGTGAAAGTGGAATTGATTTAACATTATCAATTTGGATACCAGACCCTGAAGAGGGGTCGGCGGTCTTGCAGTCTGAGATTTATCTGGAGGTATGGCGCGTTTTTCAAGAAAATAATATATCTATTCCATATCCTCAACGCGAGATTCGCATATTAAGCAATCCGTGAATTTAAGTGACACGAGCTAATGAGCGTAAAAAAACCCGCAGTTGCGGGTTTTTTTATTACTTAAACAATTGCTTATTTAAGTTTAGTTTCTTTATACATCACATGTTTACGTACCACTGGATCAAACTTTTTGATTTCCATTTTTTCTGGCATCGTGCGTTTGTTTTTTGTGGTGGTATAAAAGTGGCCTGTACCAGCACTTGATTCTAATTTAATTTTTTCGCGCATGATTCAATATCCTTAGATTTTTTGACCGGCTGCACGCATCTCTGCAAGCACCGAATCAATACCGTTTTTATCAATCGTGCGTAAAGCAGCGTTAGTAATACGCATGCTCACCCAGCGATTTTCGCTTTCTACCCAGAACTTGCGATTTTGCAAATTAGGTAAAAAACGGCGTTTTGTTTTGTTTTGCGCGTGAGAAACATTGTTACCCACCATCGGCTTTTTGCCTGTTACCTGACATACACGTGCCATGGTTATCTCCAAATACTTTGCTTTTTGCGAAAGACCGCAATTATAGTACGAAACATAGATTTATTTCAACCTAAATATAGGATTTTGCTGTTAAAAATGGGGATTATTTGGTGTTTTGCTGTTAATGTTTGCCTGTACTGCCAAAACCACCATCACCACGCTCAGATACTGTAAATTCGTCCACCAGATGGAAGTCGGCCTGCACCACAGGCACAATCACCAACTGTGCAATGCGTTCCATCGGGTTAAGAATAAACGCCTCTTTACCGCGATTCCAGCACGAAACCAGTAACTGGCCCTGATAGTCAGAATCGATCAACCCAACCAAATTGCCTAGCACAATGCCATGCTTATGTCCCAAGCCAGAGCGAGGCAGAATCAACGCAGCATAATAAGTATTGTCGATATGAATCGCCATGCCAGTTGGAATCATCACCGTTTCACCCGGCTGAATGGTTTGCGTGTGCTCAATGCAGGCACGCAAATCTAGCCCTGCAGAGCCGGGTGTGGCATAGGCTGGCATCATATGATGTAGGCGATTGTCTAAAATCTTTAAGTCTACTGTGATGGACATGGTTCTTTAATTTATTAAAGGTTAATAAGGAATGTGACATTAAACACTAAAATCAAGAAAATCACTATGGTGGCAGATTAGGGTTGCAAGTAGAATTACCTCAATATTAAAGGGGTTATTAAATCATGCATGTATTTAGAATAAAAAAATTATCTAGCAAGCTGGCATTAGCTGGACTTATAAGCTTAGCACTACCTGTAATTGCTGATGAAGCAGTGTCAACTGAACAGGCGAGCACCATTGTAGCTGCACCTATTGTTGTGACTGGCACCCGTGTTGAGCAAAACAGTTTTGATTTGCCGATGTCGATTGATTCGACTGATGCGGAGCAAATTCAAGAAGGTCAACTCAAGGTTAATTTGTCTGAGTCTTCAAGCCGTGTTCCTGGCATTGTCATTAACAATCGCAATAATCCGGCGCAAGATTTGGCGATTCAGGTCCGTGGTTTTGGTGCACGTTCAGCGTTCGGGGTACGTGGTGTGCGGCTGTATGCCGATGGTATTCCAATGACTATGCCAGACGGGCAAGGTCAGACGGGTACGTTTAATTTAGATACCGCTTCACGCGTGGAATACCTGCGTGGACCATTCTCGGCACTATATGGCAACTCATCGGGCGGCGTGGTGCAGATTTTTACCAAAGATGGCGAAAAGGATCCAACACTTTCAGGCGGCATCACATTTGGCAGCTATAACACACGTCGCGAAAGCATAGGTTTTAGCGATAGCGGTGATGGCTTTGATTATATTATTAATGCTAATACTTATCGTAGTGATGGCTATCGTGACCAATCTGACACGCGTCGAGATACCTTGCATGGCAAGATAAACTTTAATATTAACGATGATACCAAGTTGACAGTAGTTGCTACTGCACTAGATCAGCCAGAAAACGAAGACCCACAAGGGTTGACTGCAGCGCAACTAAAAGCTGACCGCGAACAGGCGGGCACTAACTCTGAATTGTTTAATACACGTGTTTCTCGTGACCATCAGCAGGTTGGCGCAACTTTAGAACACAACCTTACTTCGAATGATACAGCTCGTCTAATGGCGTATTATGGGCAGCGTGATAATGAACAATTTCAATCTGTGTCTGTTGCCGCACAAACGTCTGCGCCGGGTTTTCAAAGGAATGGTGGCGGTGTGGCTGTAATTGATCGTAGTTTTGGCGGTATTGATGCACGGTGGTCACACAAAGGCGAGTTAGCCAGCAAGCCGTTTAATTTTACTGTAGGTTTGAATTATGACTTGATGAATGATGACCGTACAGGATATCAAAACTTCATAGGCACTACATTGGGCGTTAAAGGAATATTGCGTCGAGATGAAAAAAATGAGGCTAGGAATTTTGACCAATATGCACAAGCTTCATTAGATATTCTTCCAAGTTGGTCTGTAAGCGGTGGTGTGCGTCATAGTCGAGTGAGCTTTAAAACTAAAGACCATTATATTGCTACAGGCAATGGTAATGACAGTGGCTCAGTTGATTTTTCAGAAACGACACCTGTACTTGGTACTGTTTTTAAGTTGACGGATAGCGTTAATCTATTTGCAAATGTTGGCGAAAGTTTTGAAACGCCGACATTTGTTGAGATGGCTTACAATCCAGACTTTAATAAATCAGGATTGAACCTTGATCTTAAGCCAGCTAAGAGCCGCCAATACGAAGTTGGTGCAAAAGCGTTTGTTGGGACTAATACTCTTGTGAATGCTGCTTTGTTCAAAATTGATACAGATGACGAAATTGTTGTTGCAACCTCACAAGGTGGACGTACAACTTATCGCAATGTGCCTACTTCTGAACGTAAGGGATTAGAGCTAAGCTTGGACAGTCAATTGCCACATGATGTAAGGCTATATTTAGCCTATACACTGCTTGATGCAAAATTTACTGATTCCTTTAGTGCTTGTCAAACACCTTTTCCGAATGGCACCAGCTGTCGTTTTGGCGTTGCAGGTGATTTTGAAACTATTGCATCAGGCAGCAAAATCCCTGGGACATATCGTTATAATTTGTATGGTGAGGTTTCTTGGAAACATCAACCTACAGGTTTTAGTACGGCACTGGAAATGCGTAAAAGCAGTGATACCAACGTGAGTTTTAATTCTGCAGATGGCAAAGCGGATAGCTACACCGTGTTTAATTGGCGCGGCGGACTTAGTCAAACTGTAAACAATTGGAAGTTTGCCGAGTTCGTGCGCATAGAAAATATTTTTGATCAGGAATATGTTGGCTCCGTGCGTGTGGCGGATGGTAATCAGCGTTTTTATGAGGCTGCACCAACACGCAATTGGTTACTTGGCTTAAGTGCAGCATATAAATTTTAATTTATAACCTGAATTATGGCATGCTCACTATATGCTGTAACAGCAATCTGGCAATTTCAATTTTTGGGGCACGTTCCAAGGGATGTGCCCCATTTTTATCCAGCAAGGTGACACTGTTTTCGTCGCTGCCCATCGCGTCAGCGGCTAAGTTCGCGACTATTAGAGGTAATTTCTTTGCTTGTCGTTTGGCTTCAGCATGTTCTAGTAGGTTTTCACTTTCTGCAGCAAATCCTACGCAAAATGGTGCATTAGGCAAGCTGGCAACATCAGCCAGAATATCTTTTGTTTTAGATAGCTCCAGCGTAAGTGATGATTCACTTTTTTTGATTTTTTGTTCATTTATTTTTGTAGGGCTGTAGTCAGATACTGCCGCAACACCAATAAAAATATCTTGTTTTGCAATATGGTGCATCACGCTTTGGTACATTGCATCTGCACTTGTAGCAGAAATAATATTTATACCTAAAGGTGGTTTTAGCGGACTCGCCCCGCTTATTAAAGTGACTTCCGCACCCATTTCTTGCGCTGCTTGAGCTATTGCGTAGCCCATTTTCCCACTGCTTAAATTGGTGATAGCGCGCACCGGGTCTATCATTTCCAATGTGGCGCCTGCGGTGACCATCACTTTCTTACCCAAAAGCAATTTGGGCTGAAAGTGCGCTTCAATCAGGCATAACAAGTCTTCGGCTTCTAGCATGCGCCCCAAGCCCACTTCCCCGCAAGCTTGCTCGCCGCTATCAGGCCCTAAAATACTAATAGCATCAGCTTTTAGCTGTATGATATTGCGCTGGCTGGCAGGGTTCTCCCACATTTGTTTATTCATTGCAGGCGCAACCAGCAAAGGACAATCGCGTGCCAGGCAAAGCGTCGATAGCAAGTCATCAGCACGGCCATGCGCCAGCTTAGCGATAAAATCGGCACTGGCGGGTGCAATTACAATAGCGTCTGCATACGGCTTAATTCGATATGCGGCATGCCATTGGGAATGGATGCATCCCACATGCCAATAAACACGGGCTTTCCAGACAGTGCTTGCATGGTGATTGGCGTAATGAACTGGCAAGCAGCTTCGGTCATTACCACTTGCACATCAATATTGGCCTTTACTAATAGGCGAACGAGCTCTGCCGATTTATAAGCTGCAATGCCGCCTGTAATGCCTAATACGATTGATTTGTTTTTTTGCATTTTTGCTATGATTTATGTAATGCTTTCATTTTAATACGAAAATAGAGTTATATCCCTATCAAATTTATGTGGCGCAACCTAAGAATTATTATTTTATTACTGACTCTAGCGACAGTTGTTCAGCAGACTTTGCTGGCTAATGCCGATTTGGATTGGAAAGATAACTTTTATGTCGCAGTTTACCCGATTAATGCGGATAGTAGCGACGAGGTTGCCAATTACATTAAAACGCTTACCCACGAAGATTTTGAGCCTATAGCTGAGTATTTTGCGGAAGAAGGCGCGCGCTATAACTTAGGCATGCGACGCCCTATAGAAGTGCAGTTGGGTGAAGTTGTGAGAGAAATTCCGCCCGCTCCACCCAATGGCGGCAGCATGCTCAGTAATATTATTTGGAGCCTGAAATTTCGATGGTTTGCCTGGAGTAACAGCCCAAAAGTCAACGTTAAGCCGGATATCAGGCTTTATTTACTATATCACGATCCTGTTACAAATCCTGCATTGTCGCACTCCACGGCGTTAAATAAAGGCCGTATAGGGCGTGTCAATCTGTTTGGTGATAAAAGTTATGCCAAGCAAAACTTGGTGGTTACTGCGCATGAACTGTTGCATACACTCACTGCGACTGATAAATATGATTTAAGTAATGGCACCCCTATTTATCCTGATGGTTTTGCCGAACCCGACAAATCGCCACGCTACCCGCAGGACTTTGCTGAGCTGATGGGTGGGCGCGTACCGATAAGTGAGACGCAGGCAGAAATACCGAAAAGCTTAGCACAAACGCTGATTGGTGAAAAAACTGCGTACGAAATTGGTTGGTTGAAATAAGGAATATAAATGGCTATTACTGACTGGCCAGCCAGCGAACGTCCGCGCGAGAAATTAATCGAGCTCGGGGCGGAAGCTTTATCTGACGCCGAGTTGCTGGCGATTTTTCTGCGCGTAGGGGTCACTGGCAAAAGCGCAGTCGATTTGGCGCGTGATTTACTCAATCAGTTTGGCAACCTTAACGGTATATTCGCCGCGAACGAAGCTGAATTAAGCAAAGTGCATGGCATAGGTACCAGCAAATACGTGCAGTTGCAGGCCATTTTTGAAATGAGTCGCCGTGCGCTAAACGAGCAATTGCAGCAACGCGACGTATTCAAATCTCCGCAAGCGGTGCGCGATTACTTAGTGCTAAAGTTGGGTAGCGTTACGCGCGAGGTGTTCATGGTGCTATTTTTAGATACGCAAAACCGCCTGGTTGCGAGCGAGGAAATGTTCAGCGGCAGCCTGAAAGAGACCAGCGTTTATCCGCGCGAGGTGTTGAAACGCGCCCTGCATCACAATGCGGCTTCGGTGATTTTTGCACACAATCATCCTTCTGGCATTGCGCAACAAAGCCGGACGGATGAGTTATTGACTCAAAGTTTAAAGCAGGCACTGGCTCTAGTCGATGTGCGGGTGCTGGATCATTTTATAGTGGCGGGGAATAATACGCTGTCGTTTTCGGATAAAGGCTTGCTTTAAGTAAAAAAGCATGCCCTGCAAACCAATATCCATGAGGTCTGCAGGGCGGCGTTATTTGGCTAGAATTTCTTTCAAATAAAACCAAGGTACAGCGCGGTTGTGCGCTGCATTTACCACCACAACCTGCCCGGCTTTTACATCAATCGGCGCATCAAACAAATAGGCGCATTGTTGCCAATTAGAGACTTTTGAGGTTTGTGACGGGTGATTTTCAAACATCACTTTTTGATCACCATTCATATCCAGTTTCATCCATTGTACAAGACCGTAGCAAAGGCCGGCTTTTTTGACGGCAATTTTTAAGATTTTCTTTTCGGCAGGAAAGTGGTCGTTATTCTCAAAATCGAAATCAAACGCTTCGATGCCATCGCTCAATAACTCAATGTTCAGGTCGTTCCTGGCGATCATGCGTTTCTTTGAAACGATGGTATTAAAACGCTGCAGATTAAATCCGAACGAGTCCTCCACGATTAAATTACGCCTGATATCATCGCCGGTAAAAAGTGCAATCATAATGCTTCCCGCAGATGGAATTACCTTGCCTTGCGGCTTCAGTAAGCGGCGCTTGGCATCTTCCAGGCTTGGCAGCACATACTCGCCTAATAATTCGCTGGAAAATATCTCTGAAACCAGAATATCGGATTGTTCAGGTATGTCTTTATCAATTTCGACATCGATAGATTTTTTAGCAATCACTTTGATGTTTTTTTCGAATTTGTTGTCTTTTATGATTTGCTGCGCCGTTTCAGCAATCAGCGGGACGGCTTCGCAGGTGGTGACTTGTTTGGCGCCCAGTTTGGCCGCCATCATTGCCAGTAGCCCAGAGCCGGTACCGATTTCGAACACATTTGAATCACGTTTAATCACGGCTTTAAGCGCATCAAAATATGCCTGGTTGCGGTTTTTCTCGTTCATCATCGGCACATGCCACTCAGGCACGGTGCGGCTTAGTGCTAAATATTCGCCTTGCTGCGCGGCGATATTGGTAGGAGAAATTTCTAGCACCTTGCGGTAATAAATCAGCGCCTCGTCTGGAGCGGCCATCTCTTTCAACAGCGCATCCAGGTTCGCGAAAGTCTCGGCAGAACTTGGGTTAAGCTCTAGCGCACGGATGAAGCTTTGTGCAGATTCATGCAAGTTTTCTTGAGCTTTTAGCACCACACCCAGATTGCTGTGCACCTCGGCATAATTAGGGCGTAGCGAGAGTGCTTTGCGATAACAATCGGCAGCTTCGGTGAAATTATTTTGTTCTTGCAAAGTCGCACCCAAATTCACATAAGCCTCAACGTAATTCGGGTTGAAATTGAGTGCCTTGCGCATCAGCTGCACAGCGGTTTTCAGCTCGCCTTTTTGTTTGGAAATGAGTCCCAGCAAATGTAAGGCGTCAGGCTGATCGGGTAAGGCCTGCAGCACTTGCTTATAAAGCAATTCTGCCTGAGGAAGGTTGCCAGATTGATGTTGCGCCATGGCGGTTCGTAGGGCTTGTTGCGGCAAGAAGCCAGTCGGCGCGATTTGGGTGGGCGTGCCGGATTGCTCGCAACAATGTTTATATTTTTTGCCGCTGCCGCACGGGCACGGATCGTTTCGGCCGACTTTATGGGTTGTCATATTTATTTTGGACATTGCCTTCAAAAGCAAGGCTGGTGCTATTGTTGGGTGATTTTAGTAATTTGTATTGTACCAAAATTAAATTGCACGATTACTTAATTTATTCATTCAAGGAAAGCTGATTTATACTTATTCCTATGAATAAAAATCTCAAAATAATAATCTGGTTTGCAATCGCGCTATTAGGCGCGTTTGCACTTAGTGCAATTGCGCTTAACCGCGGCGAGAGCATTAATGCCTTGTGGCTAATTACTGCGGCGATATGTATTTACGCCATTGCGTACCGCTTTTATGCGGCCTGGATAGCCACGAAAGTATTGGTAATTGATGAAACACGTGCGACACCGGCCGAGCGATTGAACAACGGCCGCGACTACATGCCCACCAATAGGTGGATTGTATTCGGGCACCATTTTGCGGCGATTGCAGGTCCGGGGCCGTTGGTTGGGCCTACATTAGCCGCACAATTTGGTTATTTGCCAGGAACGCTATGGATACTCATTGGTGCGGTGCTGGGTGGGGCGGTGCAAGATATGGTGACGTTGTTTTTTTCAACCCGACGCAATGGCCGTAGCCTGGGCCAAATGGCACGTGATGAGATTGGCGTCATTGGTGGCACCGCTGCGCTAATCGGCACATTTATGATCATGATTATTCTTATCGCTGTGCTGGGTCTGGTGGTGGTCAATGCCATGAAGCACAGTCCATGGGCTACTTCAACCGTTGCGGCAACCATCCCGATTGCCATGATTGTGGGTATTTATATGCGCAATATCCGCCCTGGCCGGGTGCTAGAAGCCTCAGCGATTGGCGTTGTGCTACTCTTATTATCCGTGCTGGCGGGTGGCTGGATAGATCATAGTGAGACGCTGAGGGCGCTGTTTGACCATGAAGGTTTGCCATTAGCTTATGCCATTATTGTTTACGGTTTTGCGGCAGCGGTGCTGCCGGTATGGCTGCTGCTTGCACCGCGTGATTATTTGTCTACCTTTATGAAACTTGGTACGGTATTGCTGTTAGCGATAGCGATTGTGATATTGCGTCCTGATATCCATATGCCGGCACTTACCCAATTTACCGATGGCACAGGACCGATTTTTGGCGGCAAGCTGTTTCCATTTGTATTTATTACCATTGCCTGTGGCGCGATTTCCGGCTTTCACGCGTTAATTGCATCCGGAACTACGCCTAAATTGCTGGCCAACGAGCGCGATATTCGCATGATAGGTTATGGCGCAATGCTGCTGGAAAGTTTTGTGGCTATTATGGCCATGATTGCCGCAACTGTATTAGAGCCAGGTATATTTTTCGCCATCAACAGTCCTGCGGGCGTGGTGGGAAAAGAGGCTGCTGATGCAGTTGCGAAAATAAGCAGCTGGGGCTACAGCGTGACTGTTGAACAGATGAATCAATTAGCAAGCGACATGGGTGAAAGCAGTCTGTTTGCCCGCACTGGTGGTGCGCCAAGTCTGGCGGTAGGCATGGCGAGCATATTTGGCAGTGCGTTTGGCAAGCATTTGTTGGCATTGTGGTACCACTTTGCGATTATGTTTGAGGCGATTTTTATTTTAACGACACTCGATGCCGGCACTCGTGTAGGGCGTTTTATGCTGCAAGATATGCTGGGTAATTTCAATAAAAAACTGGGTGAAACTTCCTATATGCCTTCTGTTATTTTTACCAGTGCACTGGTGGTGGCAGGGTGGGGTTATTTTTTATATATTGGGGTGATAGATCCGAATGGCGGTGTGAATATCCTGTGGCCGCTGTTCGGCATTGCCAACCAAATGCTGGCAGCGATTGCCTTATGTGTAGCAACAGGTATTTTGGTGAAATCAGGTAAATTTAAGTATGCATGGGTGACAGGTTTGCCGTTAGCTTGGCTAGTGACGATTACCACAGCTGCAGCGTATCAAAAAATATTTAGTGATGATATTCGTGTCGGTTTCTTTGCAGCGGCAAATGATTTAAGCACTAAATTAGCCAGTGGCGTATTGCCCGCTGATAAGGCAGCGGTTGCGCCGCAGCTTATTTTTAATCAGCATCTGGATGCTTACTTAACCATGTTTTTTGTTGCTGTACTGTGGGTGGTGTTGGTGGATATGATACTAATATGTGCGCGCTATTTAAAAGGGAAGTCGGTGTTGCCTTTGTCCGAAGTGCCGCATATTGAAACCCAATTAGAAGCAGCATGGGTGAGAGATTGATGTTTAAGAAAATGAAAAAGCTTTGGCAGGCTATCCGCCAGCTTTCAGGCGACGACGCTTACGAGCGCTATTTAAAGCATTATGCAGCTTATCATGCCGAGAGAGGGGATGCTGTTAATGCAACTCCGTTTTTAAGCCGCGAGGAGTTTTTCAAGCAATGGCAAGACGGCAAGTGGAAAGGCATCAAG
Source organism: uncultured beta proteobacterium (assembly GCA_963701715.1). Lineage (GTDB taxonomy): Bacteria > Pseudomonadota > Gammaproteobacteria > Burkholderiales > Methylophilaceae > Methylotenera_A. The sequence goes on along the minus strand of CAVPAX010000004.1, from coordinate 412,013 downwards.
CGTTGTTGCTAGTCTTTAGCAGCTAAGAATTCTGATAGATTCTATCAATTTCCATTTCGTCATGTTCAGTCGCATATTCATTACCTGGCGCTGTAATATCCATCATGCTGTCTAATGAACTTGTTGTAAGTGGCTGATATTCCGCAATGATGTAATTGAATTGTGGTTCTTTTCTAAACAATTTTTCAAATAAGCTTTTCATTTTTATTCATCCTAAATTAGCTACGCTTAATAATATGCAACGCGTATGCCAAGTTTATGAATTCAAAAATATTGAAATGAATGTTTATAACTTATTGATTTTTAGTCAATTAAATTATGACTGAATTTCGTAAAGAAAATAAAGTGTTGAACAATGATTAAAAATGTTAGATTTTCGACTTTTATTCAAATTTATTTTTATTTGCAGACAACCACATCCAGATCCCGGTTAATACCATGGGTAAACTCAACCATTGCCCCATGCTCAAACCAAGTGACAGTAAGCCTAAGTAGCTATCGGGCTCCCGCGTAAATTCCGCCAAAAACCTGAAGCTGCCGTAACCGATTAGAAACAGAGCTGAAATAGAGCCCACAGGCCGCTGTTTACGTGAAAACCACCATAGAATACAAAACAAGACAATACCTTCCAAAGCAAATTCATACAATTGCGAAGGATGGCGCGCGATGTTGTCTGTCTGTGGGAAAATCATGCCGAAATTTGAATTTGTTGCGCGGCCCCATAATTCGCCATTGATAAAGTTACCCATGCGACCGGCCCCAAGTCCGATAGGAACAAGGGGTGCGACAAAGTCCATAATTTTAAGCCAGGATTGCGGATATTTCCTGGTAAAGAAAAACATGGCCACCAAAACACCTAAAAAACCACCATGAAAACTCATGCCACCTTGCCAGACTTTGAAAATATCAAGCGGGTTATGTAAGAAGTGACCAAATTGATAAAACAATATATAGCCCAATCTGCCGCCTAAAATTACACCCAAAGCACCGTAGAATAAGGCATCATCCAACATTTGGCTATTCCAGCCAAACCAAGGTTTACGCTTGATTTGATATTTTCCCAAAAACAAAAAAGTTAAGAAGCCTATCAGGTACATCAATCCGTACCAATGGATACCAATGGAACCAATATGTACTGCTATGGGGTCGAATTGTGGGTGGATATACATATTTAGCTTAAAGATTACTGTAAAATAGCCATTATACGTTTTAATTGAGTTATTGAATTTTGATTAAGGTTTAACTATGCCCGTTTACCGCTCTCGAACTACCACTCATGGCCGCAATATGGCGGGTGCCCGCGCGCTATGGCGCGCCACTGGCATGAAGGAAGGTGATTTTGATAAACCTATCATTGCGATTGCCAATTCGTTCACACAGTTTGTACCAGGACATGTTCACCTGAAGGATTTGGGTCAGTTGGTAGCGCGTGAAATTGAAAAAGCAGGTGGGGTTGCAAAAGAGTTTAATACCATTGCTGTGGATGACGGTATTGCAATGGGGCATAGCGGTATGTTGTATAGTCTGCCCAGCCGTGATTTGATTGCTGACAGCGTTGAATATATGGTCAACGCACATTGTGCGGATGCGCTGGTGTGTATTTCTAACTGCGACAAAATCACGCCCGGCATGCTGATGGCGGCGTTACGTTTGAATATTCCAGTGGTGTTTGTTTCCGGCGGACCGATGGAAGCGGGCAAAGTGACTTGGCAAGGCGACTCGCTAAAACTAGACTTGGTTGATGCCATGGTTGCTGCCGCCGATAGTAAAGTATCAGATGAAAAATCAGAAGCGATTGAGCGTTCTGCTTGCCCGACCTGTGGGTCTTGCTCGGGCATGTTCACGGCGAACTCCATGAACTGTTTAACTGAAGCGCTCGGTTTAAGCTTACCCGGCAATGGCTCTACACTTGCCACACACGGTGCACGTAAACAGTTATTCCTGCAGGCGGGGCGCTTAATTGTTGAGCTTGCCAAGCGTTATTACGAGCAGGATGATGATAGTGTGCTGCCGCGCAATATTGCCACACAGAAGGCCTTTGAGAATGCCATGAGCTTGGACGTGGCGATGGGTGGATCGACCAACACCGTGCTGCATTTGCTGGCAGCAGCACATGAAGCGGGTCTGGATTTCACCATGAGCAATATCGACCATATTTCACGCAAGGTGCCATGTGTAAGCAAGGTTGCACCGGCTACACAAAAATACCATATGGAAGATGTACACCGCGCTGGCGGCGTGATGGGAATTTTGGCGGAATTGAGCCGTGGTGGCTTGATTCACCGCGATATTTCAACTGTACATTCCACCAGCATGGGTGCAGCTTTGGATAAATGGGATATCACAACGACCACTGACGAAGAGGTAAAGAAATTCTACCGTGCGGCTCCGGGAGGGATTCCTACGACGATTGCATTCAGCCAAAGCATGCTGTGGCCGGATTTAGATACGGATCGTGCCAATGGCTGTATCCGCGATATTGCACATGCCTATTCTAAAGATGGCGGGCTTGCCGTGTTGTATGGCAATATCGCGTTGGATGGCTGCATCGTCAAAACCGCTGGTGTGGATGACAGTATTTTGAAGTTTACAGGCCGTGCGCGAATTTTTGAGTCGCAAGACGCTTCAGTTGAGGCAATTCTTGCCGATAAGATAGTAGCGGGGGATATAGTAGTCATTAGATATGAAGGTCCGCGCGGCGGACCCGGGATGCAGGAGATGCTGTACCCAACCTCGTACTTGAAATCGAAAGATTTGGGTAAAGTGTGTGCATTGCTGACAGACGGCAGATTCTCTGGTGGTACGTCTGGCCTGAGCATAGGACATGTTTCTCCGGAAGCGGCTGAGGGAGGCGCAATCGGGTTGGTGGAAGAGGGCGATACGATAGAAATTGATATTCCAAACCGTACGATACATTTAGCCATTTCAGATGAAGAAATGTCGCATCGACGCGCAAAAATGGAAGATAAAGGCAAAGCAGCATGGAAGCCTGTCAATCGTGAGCGACATGTTTCGCCTGCACTTCGCGCTTATGCGGCGATGAGCACCAGTGCAGCACGCGGGGCAGTGCGTGATGTCTCTCAAATAGAAAAATAGCATATTGAACATTAAATAAGTGATGGATATGGAAGCAACAGTACAAAAAAAATTACCTGAAACAAAACGACGATTGAAACTTCATGCGCATGTAGTGCAAACGCAGGATGAGGATGGCTTGCAATATCTGGAAATTGACAATCCTCTAGCAGTTGCAAGAATTGCCCTGCAGGGTGCGCATGTCATCGGCTGGCAGCCGAAGTTTCTAGTTCAGCCGGTGTTATGGCTTTCTAGCAATGCACGCTTTGTAAAATCGCGCTCAATTCGTGGCGGCATACCTATTTGCTGGCCATGGTTTGGCGCACATCCTACTGACAGCACTTTTTGTCCGCATGGTTTTGCGCGTGTAATTCCTTGGCGAGTCATGGATATAGATGCCACCCCTACCGGCGCGACACGTATCATTTTGGAGATGATGGATACGCCAGAGGCAAAGCGCCAACTGTCATATCCTTATGTATTAAGTGTTACGATTACTATTGGGCGTAGATTGCGTGTTGACATGTCGACCACCAATAAGGCTGATCATCCTTTCGTGATTGGTGAGGCATTTCACACCTATCTCAATGTTAGCGATATCGCGAATGTTAAAATCAAGGGAATGCAAGATTGTGTGTATGCCGACAAGCCACTTAAATATGAGCGTTACGTCGAGCATGACGCACTCACATTCGATGGGGGTGAATTTGACCGTGTGTTCATCAACCATAGTAGCGATTGTGCTGTATACGATACGGGATACAACCGTATCATCCATGTATCAAAATCCGGCAGCGACACTACCGTAGTGTGGAGCCCGGGAGCGGAAAAAGCGGCTCAGATGGCTGATATGGGTGAGCCGGATGAATGGCGCAAGACTGTGTGTGTAGAAACAACCAATGCGCTGGAGAACATGGTGGTGATTAATCCAGGTCGTACCCATGTGATTAGCGCCGAGTACCATATAGAAACGCTTTAGGATTCATGCTTAATCACCTTGCAGAGGAAACAAGCCCATACCTGCTGCAACATGCTGATAACCCTGTGGAATGGTATCCTTGGAGTGAGCAAGCACTTACTTTAGCGCGTGAGCTAGACAAACCCATTTTACTTTCGATAGGCTATTCCGCCTGTCATTGGTGCCATGTTATGGCACATGAATCGTTTGAAGATTTAGAAGTCGCGGCAATTATGAACGCACACTTTATTAATATCAAAGTGGATCGTGAAGAGCGCCCGGATATAGACCAGATCTATCAGACTGCACACAGCATGATGTCAGATCGCAGCGGGGGCTGGCCACTCACTGTATTTTTAACACCCAACCAGGAACCGTATTTTACCGGTACCTATTTCCCAAAAACAGCGCGCTATCAATTACCCGGCTTTGCTGATTTAATCCCGCGTGTTGCTCAGTTCTACCATGAGCACAAAGGCGACTTGGCCGCCCAAAACAGCAAACTTTTAGAAGCATTCAAACGCACAATCCCAACACCAAGCAGCACGTTAATTGCAAGTGAAAGCACACTCAAGTTGGCATTTAAATCGCTGGAAAGCAGTTTCGATTTTGAGTATGGCGGCTTTGGCTCAGCGCCAAAATTTCCGAATCCTGCCGATATTACTTTATTGCTGCATCAAGCTAAGGCAAGCAATCGGTGCGCAGAGAGTATGGCTTTACAGATGCTATCTGCCATAGCAAATGGTGGGATTTATGACCAGATTGGCGGTGGATTTTACCGTTATAGCGTGGACGAAAAATGGAATATCCCGCACTTTGAAAAAATGCTCTATGACAATGGCCAACTGATTTCTTTATATGCCGATGCTTGGCAAATTAGCAAAGACGAGCGTTATCGGCAAGTAGTGGAAGAGACCATCGCGTGGTTGCAGCGCGAAATGTTGTCGCCGCAAGGCGCGTTCTATTCTTCATTGGATGCAGACTCGCTGAATGAACATGGGCATGCAGAAGAAGGTGCATTTTATGTATGGCAGCGGGATGAGATAAAAACACTGCTGCCACCTGAAGAGTTTGCAGTAGCAGCATCTTGTTTGGGATTTGACCGCGTAGCGAACTTCGAAGAGCACGCCTGGAATCCTTATCTGGCGAGGCTTCCAGAGCATGCCGAAAAATTCATATTTTTAAGTGCCCAAAAGAAATTATTCGCTGCACGTGATAAGCGTATTCACCCTAGACGCGATGACAAAGTGTTAACCAGCTGGAATGCGCTCGCAATTAAGGGTTTGGCGCATGCCGGTCGCATTTTCGGCCGACCAGATTGGATTGAATTGGCGCAGAATGCAGTCGATTTTATTCATGAAACATTATGGGTGAACGAGCAATTGTTGGCGACTTGCAAAGAACAGGGGGAGGGGAAATATGTTGCGCATTTAAACGCATATTTAGACGATTACGCTTTTTTATTAGATGCGCTGATTGAATGTCTGCAAGCCGGTTACCGCGCCGTTGATTTGGGTTTTGCAGAAGATTTAGCCGAGGCCCTGCTCGAAAACTTTGAATCTGAAGAGGGTGGATTCTATTTCACAAGTCACACACACGAAACTTTAATTCACCGACCTAAACAGGGGTACGACAATGCCACCCCAAGCGGAAATGGTATAGCGGCAGTTGCACTGCAGCGGCTGGGCCATATTCTAGGTGAGCCGCGTTATTTGCAAGCGGCAGAACGCACCCTAAAAGCTTTTGACCTTAGCTTGGGCAGAAACCCTGCTGCGTGTGCAAGTTTATGTCATGCATTGGAAGAGTTTTTAAGTCCGCCAACAATGGTGATTATCTGCGGAAAAACCAGCCAAATAACGGCTTGGCGTCTAGGGATACATCAAAATTATTACCCTCACCATTTATTCTTTTATCTGGACGAAAGTGCGGCAGGTTTGCCGCCAATCTTACAAAGAAATTGTACAAATGATGTCAACGCATGGGTGTGTAAAAGCGTTGCTTGCTCATCGAGTATCAATGATTTACAGCAACTATTAACAGCGCTGTGACTATAAAACCTGCGAAGGCTATTGTGCATTTGTAAATTATTGGTATGATATCTAATGCAAAGATTACTTACTTTTTTACAATAATTCAAGGAGATAGCATGAAGGTTTTATTAACGATGATCGCTGCGTCAATGGTGTTATTAACTGGTCAAGTTAGCGCTGCTGATGGGCAGGCACTTGCTCAAAAAAGCGGTTGTTTAGCTTGCCATAGCATAGATAAAAAAGTATTAGGCCCATCTTATAAAGATGTTGCAGCTAAGTACAAAGGCGATAAAGGTGCAGAAGCAAAACTGGTTGCTAAAGTTAAAGCGGGTGGTAGTGGTGTTTGGGGTCCTATGCCAATGCCAGCTAATAGTCCACAAGTAAAAGACGAAGATATCAAATCAATCGTTCAATGGATTTTGTCAATGTAATATTGGCTAAAGCCAAGTTAAAAAGCCAGCTCAAAATAGCTGGCTTTTTTGTGGCTTAATTTATACAAATCTAATTTACTTAATAACGCCAAACAAGTATAAAAATACTGCGGCAATCGCAATTGGTGCAATAATGTTATTGGCGGCGCGCCATAATTTAAAAGTCCGATCCTTCAAATCCAATTCTTCCTGAACATGATTTTTCTTCATATAATAGCCTACAAAAATTGCCATAAGCAAACCGCCGAGCGGCAGCAATATGGTGGATGTGAGTTTATCGAGGGTTTCAAAAATATTCAGGCCGAACACGATTTTAATCTCTTTCCACTCATTAAAGGAAAGTACAACCGTAACACCCAATAACCAGACAATTATGCCAATGCCCCAGGCGGCAGTTTTACGTCTAATTTTGGTATTCTCTACTATCCACGCGATTGCAGGTTCCACCAGAGAAATTGAAGACGTCCAGGCTGCAAATGCCACTAGCATAAAAAACAGCGTGCCGATGAGATTGCCCCAAGGCATGTGACCAAAGGCAATGGGGAGTGTTTGAAAAATCAAGCCAGGCCCTGCGTTGGGTTCTAAATGATTGGCAAAAACTAGCGAGTAAATTGCTAAACCAACCAGCAATCCAAGCGCTGTATCTACAAGTGCAATATAAATGGTCGTGCGTGCAATCGAGACATTACGCTGCAGGTATGAACCATATACCATGACGGCTCCCATGCCCAAACTGAGGGAGAAAAAGGCATGCCCAAGCGCAGATAAAACTGCAATAGGTGTAATTTTTGAAAAGTCTGGTTTAAACATAAATTGATATGCAGTTTGCATATCGCCAACCGACATGCTGTAGCCGAGTAAGACCAGCAAAATCGCAAACAAAGCGGGAATAAGGATGTTGTTAGCTTTCTCCAGCCCGGAGTTTACGCCATGCGCAACCACGGCCATGGTCATGAACATAAAAACGGTGTGCCAAAATAGTAAATTGACTGGGGAAGCGAGTAAGTCGTCAAAATTTGCACTAGATTGTGCCGCTGTAATATTACTGAAAGTATTTCTGGCCGCCTCCACAATGTAGCTTAACACCCAACCACCGATCACGCTGTAAAAACCCAGTATCAGCAAGCCTGTTATCATTCCCATGCCACCCAGATACTTCCAGTAATGAGATGCTTGCGCCTCGCTGGCGAGTGCTTGCATGCCATCGTACGGATTCTTCTGTGCCCGGCGCCCAAGCAAAATTTCAGTCATCATGAGTGGGATGCCTACCAGAAAAATACAGGCAATAAACACTAGCACAAAAGCACTACCGCCATTCACGCCAATCATGTATGGCAACTTCCATATGTTGCCGAGGCCAATAGCAGAGCCGGCAGTAGCCAGCATGAAGGTCCAGCGATTTTTCCAAGTGCTACGATGGATGCTCATGATTTTTTATTTTTTAAGGGATGAAAAATAACGCACAGTTTCTTGACGGATAATTGGGGAAAGCCATAAAAGTGCAATTAAATTGGGGATTGCCATCATGCCGTTCATCAGGTCTGAGAAGTTCCAAACGAACTCTAGACTTACCATTGCACCCACCATGACGGCCACGGTAAAAAATACGCGATAAATTTTAATAGAACGCTCACCAAATAGGTATTCAATGGCTTTTTCGCCGTAATAGTTCCAGCCAATCAGCGTAGAGTAGGCAAAAAGTGCTGTAGCTACAGCAACAATGATGTTGCCCGCATCACCTAGTGTTTCTGCCATGCTTGCGCTGGTGAGACTGGCAGCGCTCACGCCTTGTGTCCAGCTAGCGGCGGTTAAAATCACCAGAGCGGTCATAGTGCATACTACTAGGGTATCGATAAACGTTTGAGTCATGCTGACCAGAGCCTGTTTGACTGGGTCGTTGGTGCGCGCTGCTGCTGCTGCGATTGGCGCAGACCCTAAGCCAGACTCATTCGAGAATACCCCGCGTGCAATACCAAAGCGCATAGCAGCTGCAATTGTTGCACCAACAAAACCGCCGGAAGCCGCCGCCGGGTTAAATGCGTGGTAAAAAATCAGCTGGAATGCATGCGGAATTTGGTCTGCGTTTATGGTTAACACCCAGAGGCTGGCACCTACATAAATCACAATCATAAATGGCACAAGAAATGATGTGAATTTACCAATAGTGCGGATACCGCCAAGTATCACCAAGCCAGTCAGCAGTGTGAGCACAATACCGGTGATTTCGGCGGGAATGTTAAAAGTGGCTTCGAAAATCTTAGCTGTTGCATTGGCTTGTGTCATATTGCCGATGCCGAAAGTCGCACAAGCTGTAAATATTGCGAACAACGTGCCTAGCCACGGCAAACCTACACCCTTGGAGATATAGTACATGGGCCCGCCACGCATACCGTGTGCACCTTTTTCACGGTATTTTACTGCAAGCACTGCCTCGCTGTATTTGGTGGCCATACCCACTAGGCCGGTTACCCACATCCAGAATACTGCGCCTGGGCCACCCATAGTAATTGCAGTAGCGACACCGACAATGTTGCCGATACCTACTGTGGCAGCCAGCGCAGTCATTAGCGCAGCAAAATGGCTAATGTCACCTTCATGGCCGTGATCTTTATGCAGAACGAGTTTAAATGCATGAGGCAGTGCGCGGAACTGCATGCCTTTTAGGATAATGGTGAGATATAAGCCCGTACCAACGAGTAACGTTAGCATAAGTGGCCCCCACACAATACTTGATAATGTGGCGACGATTTTTTCTAATGCCTGCATTTTTTCTCCCTAGTATTAAGAGAATTATAGCCACAAACTGCAGATTAACAGCTAGATACTATAACCAGTCTTTATTAATCAAAAAGTCAGTATAAAGTTTGGCTTCTGCGCTGCCGTTTTCCGGTTTCCAGTCGTAGCGCCATTTTACAATGGGCGGCATTGATAACAAGATAGACTCGGTACGACCGTTGGATTGAAGTCCGAAAATGGTGCCGCGGTCGTAAATCAAATTAAACTCGACATATCGCCCCCTGCGGTATGCTTGAAAATCGCGTTCACGTTCACCATAAGGTGTGTCTTTACGGCGTTGCACAATTGGCAAGTAGGCTTGCAAAAATGCATCACCAACAGCGCGATGAAACTCGAAACTACGCTCAAACCCCAGATCGTTAAAGTCATCATAAAAAATACCGCCAATGCCACGTGGTTCTTTGCGATGTTTTAAATAGAAATATTCGTCACATTCTTTTTTAAATTTTGGATAATAGCTTGTACCAAATGCATCAATTGCTGTTTTAATGGTGCGGTGAAAATGCACGCAATCTTCTTCAAAGCCGTAGTAGGGGGTTAAATCCATGCCACCGCCAAACCACCAAATATCTTTGTCTGAGCTGTTTTGAGCTTTTGCTACAAAAAAGCGTACATTCATATGCACTGTTGGTACATACGGATTACGCGGGTGGAATACGAGTGATACGCCCATAGCTTCCCATGGGCGACCTGCCGCTTCAGGGTGCGCTGCGCTTGCAGAAGGTGGAAGTTTGCTGCCCAGTACATGAGAAAATCCCACGCCAGCGCGTTCAAATACATTGCCTTCTTCCAGCATGCAAGAGTTACCACCACCGCCTTCCGGACGTTGCCAGCTATCTTGTAAAAAGTTTTTGCCATCGACCAGTTCTACGGCTTCTACGATTTTTGCCTGTAAGTTTTGTAAGTAACTTAATACTGCTTGTGTATTCAAAATAACTTAACCTTTAATCGCCCTGAAACCGATATCGGTACGAAATTGGGCGCCATTAAACTTAATTCCATCAATGATTTTATAGGCTTGCTGTTGGGCGAATTTTACAGTCTCACCAAGTGTTGTCACACATAACACGCGCCCGCCGCTAGTAACCACTTTACCATCGACCAGTTGGGTTCCTGCGTGGAAAACCTGTGCATCGATCAACTCCTTCGGGAGTCCTGTAATTTCATCACCAAGGCGCGGTGAATCAGGATAATTATGCGAAGCCATTACCACACCAAGCGCAGTGCGCCTATCCCATTCGGCTTCAACTTTATCTAGTGTTCCATCAACTGCATGTTCGGCTAGCGTTACAAAGTCTGATTTTAGCCGCAACATGATCGGCTGCGTTTCAGGATCGCCCATACGGCAATTAAACTCTAAGGTTTTTATACTTCCATTTGGAGAAATCATCAAGCCAGCGTAGAGAAAGCCTGTATAAGGGATGCCATCTTTTTTCATGCCCTCAACGGTGGGGCGGATGACTTCGCGCATTGCACGCGCGTGAATTTCCGGCGTGACAACTGGGGCGGGGGAATACGCGCCCATGCCGCCCGTATTCGGCCCTTTGTCACCGTCCAGCAGACGTTTGTGGTCTTGGCTGGTGGCGAGCGCCAGTATGTTTTTACCATCCACCATCACGATAAAACTGGCTTCTTCACCGGTTAAAAACTCTTCAATCACCACACGGGCGCCAGCAGAGCCGAGCTTGTTGTCTGACAACATGGCATCAATCGCAGAATGCGCTTCAGCATCATGCATTGCGACAACTACACCTTTACCAGCCGCCAAACCATCAGCTTTAATCACAATTGGCGCACCCTCTGCGCTTACGTAATCATGCGCCTTTTTAGCGTCGGTGAATGTTTGATACTTTGCGGTAGGGATGCCGTGCCGTTGCATAAAAGCTTTGGCAAAGTCTTTTGAGCTTTCTAACTGAGCTGCAGCTTTAGTTGGGCCGAAAATTTTTAGGCCAGCAGCACGAAAAGCATCGACCACACCTTGGCTTAATGGAGCCTCTGGCCCGACGATAGTCAAATAAATCTGCTCTTTTTGCGCAAATTCAAGCAATTCTTTAACGCTTGAAATAGGTACATTAACCATATCAGGGTTGAGCGCTGTGCCAGCATTGCCTGGGGCGACATAAACACGGCTCACTTCTTTGTTTTGCGCAATCTTCCAAGCAAGAGCATGTTCGCGACCACCACTGCCGATGACTAATATTTTCATTTTTCTAGTGCCTGAAATGGCGAATGCCAGTAAATACCATAGCCAATCCGTGTTCGTTTGCGGCGGCAATGACTTCTTCGTCGCGCATACTGCCCCCGGGATGAATTACGCAGCTTGCACCTGCCTCTGCTAGTACGTCGATACCATCGCGGAACGGGAAGAAAGCATCAGAAGCAACTACTGAGTCTTGCAGGCTCAAGCCGGCATTTTGGGCTTTAATGGCAGCGATCTTGGTGCTGTCCACACGGCTCATTTGCCCGGCGCCTACCCCCAACGTCATGCCATTGCCACAGAATACAATTGCATTGGATTTCACGTATTTAGCAACATTCCATGCAAATAACAAATCAGCCATTTGCTGTGGAGTAGGCTGTTTTATGGTGACGATTTTCAAGTCTGATTGTGAAATTTCGTGATTATCGGCGGTTTGGACCAACAAGCCCGAGCCAACACGCTTGCTGTCATGGGAATTTCTACCTTGCTCCCACGGCGTATTACCACCTTTGGGCAAAGCAATTTTAAGCACGCGTACGTTGGCCTTTGCTGCAAATACCGCCAAAGCCTCTTCGCTGTACTCGGGTGCAATCAATACTTCAACAAACTGTTTAGAAACGGCATCGGCAGCAGCTCTGTCAACTTTGGTGTTAAAAGCAATAATGCCGCCAAATGCGGATGTGGGGTCAGTTTGAAAAGCTTTGCTATAGGCTTCCAGCGCATCTTTACCTAAAGCCACACCGCATGGATTGGCGTGCTTCACAATCACGCATGTAGTCGTACTGAACGATTTTACAGCTTCCCAGGCGGCATCAGCATCCGCTATATTGTTGTAGCTTAGTTCTTTGCCCTGTATCTGTTGTGCCGTTACCAATGAACCTGGTGCGGGGTACAAATCGCGATAGAATGCGGCTGTCTGGTGTGGGTTTTCGCCGTAGCGCAAATCCTGCAGCTTCACAAAACGGCTATTCATCTGGGCAGGGTATGGGTTGCGCGAACCATCGGCATTAAAGCTGGAGAGATAATCACTAATTGCACCGTCGTAGTTGCTGATACGGTTAAACGCGGCAACAGAAAGTGCAAAAGTGGTTTTCTCCGATAGCGCGCCAGTGCTATTAAGTTCGTCCTCAACGGCTTGATACTGGCTGGCATCTGTTAGTACGGCCACATCTTTCCAGTTTTTGGCGGCTGAGCGCACCATGGCAGGGCCGCCGATATCGATATTTTCAATTGCATCTTCGAGCGTACAGTTAGGGTTTGCCACAGTTGCTTCGAACGGGTAGAGATTTACTACTACCATATCAATATTGGGAATGCCTTGTGCTTGCATCGCTGCGACGTGTTCCGGCAAATCGCGGCGACCCAGAATGCCGCCATGTACTTTGGGATGCAGTGTTTTTACGCGGCCATCCAGCATTTCCGGAAAGCATGTGTAGTCGCCGACTTCAGTCACAGGGATGTTGTTGTCACGAAATAGCTTCGCGGTCCCGCCAGTAGAAAGGATTTCGACGTTTAACTTTGTTAGCGCGGTTGCTAATTCCAATATCCCTGATTTATCAGAAACGCTGATGAGAGCTCTTTTGATCACAGCCATGTAATACTCTTAAAAATATGAAAAATTTATTGAAGGTTGTACTGCGCCATTTTTTTGCGCAACGTATTGCGATTTAGTCCCAGCATTTCAGCTGCTTTGCTTTGGTTGCCGCCTACCTTGTTCAGGATATACTCGATCATAGGTCTTTCAATGCATTGCAGTACCATTTCATGAATAGCGTGTGGCGGCTCACCATTAAGGTGAGCGAAGTACTCATCTAGCGATTTTTTGACGCAATCGATTTAATTCGTTTGCCATGGTTATGCTGCCAATGCCTCGCTTGAAGGCTCTTCTTGTGCGTAAACCAGGCGATCATTCTTGGTTTTTAGATCAGCAAAAAAGTCGTTGATGGCACCCAATTGCAATTCAATAGTCTGCAACGTGTTCATGTTGTGACGGAATGCGGCTGACCCTGCCAAGCCCTTGGTGTACCAGGAGATATGTTTGCGTGCCACGCGCATGCCTGCCAAATCACCATAAAATGTATATAAATCATGCAGATGTTCCAGCATTACGGTGTGGATCTCATCGACTGTTGGCGGCAATAAATGCGTGCCAGTGTTTAGGTAATGTTCAATTTCCCTAAAAATCCAGGGCTTGCCTTGCGCAGCGCGACCAATCATCACTGCATCAGCGCCGGTGTAATCCAGTACGTGCTTGGCTTTCTCCGGTGTGGTGATGTCACCATTGGCAATGAGCGGGATTTTAATGGCTTGTTTGACTTCGGCGATCGTGTCGTATTCAGCCTCTCCAAGATAGGCGCAGGCACGGGTGCGGCCATGCATGGCAAGCGCCTGTACACCGATATCTTCGGCCATTTTTGCAATTTGCACCGCATTGCGGTTTTGTTTGTCCCAGCCGGTACGGATTTTTAGGGTTACAGGCACATCCACTGCACCTACCACAGCTTTAAGAATCTGTGCAACCAGTGGTTCATCTTTAAGCAACGCCGAACCTGCCATCACATTACAGATTTTTTTGGCTGGGCAGCCCATATTGATGTCGATAATCTGTGCGCCGTTATCTACATTGTATTTGGCTGCTTCCGCCATCATTTTCGGATCTGCGCCGGCGATTTGTACCGAGATTGGGTCAACTTCACCTTCATGGTTGGCACGGCGGCGCGTTTTTTCGCTGCCGTATAGCAACGAGTTGGAAGTCACCATCTCAGAAACAGCCAGCCCGGCACCCATTTTTTTGCAAAGCTGACGGAAAGGCCTATCCGTGACGCCAGCCATAGGTGCGACGACAAGATTGTTCTTTAAAATGTGATGGCCGATTTGCATTTACTAATTGTTAGGCTGAAAGGTTGCCTATTTTATACGCAATCACTGTGACTTGACACTACTAACCGTTAATTTTTTTGTTTAATTTTTAGCTTTAAATTATGGCGTGGTAAGTTGCTCCAATTTGCCCAGCCAGATCATTGCATATTCACTTGTTTTCCCGCACATCTCCTCGCTAGGCTGCAAACTCGCACAAAAAACAGGGCGTTCTTGCTTGCCAAAAATCATGCAGCGATTTTCTTCATCCAGCTGCACGCAGCGCACGCCAGCGGATTTGCCATGCGGCATTCCAGGAATGGGGCTGTTGATAGATGGCGCGATGCAGCATGCACCACAATGCGGCCTACATTCCATTGTTATCTGGCGTATGCCAGCTGAAACCTAATGCAGAAACTCCAGCTTTAATTTCTTGCATGGCTAGTTGTACTTGTTCTGGCTTACCCTTGGCTCCTAGCTCAACACGGCGATTCGGTTTTAGTTTAGGTAGACTAAAAATTTTAATTTCAGAATATTTAGCTAGCATTTCATTCATTAAATCAATCAGTTGGCTTTCGATGCCATCGGGAATGATAATCGATTGCTCCAAATATTTTGCTTGGTGAAACAGGTGTGAATAATATGTCTCCAGCACCCATTCCACCATAGGGTGTGCCATTTCAGGAAAGCCGGGCACAAAATAATGCTGGTGAATGCTAAAGCCCGCCACACGGTTGATGGGGTTGGGTATTAACTCACAACCTTTTGGGAAATCTGCCATGAGGACTCTTTTTGGGTAAGCGCCCTCACCATATTGTGCAACGATATTCGCCACCGCTCCTGCGTGGCGCTCTATGGGTATGCCGGTCGCATCTGCCGCGCACTGGCGCGTGTAGTCATCCGGCGTGGCACCGATGCCGCCAAAGCTGAATACCACATCGCCCCGCGCCATACTTGCTTTGAGCGAACCTGTGATTTCCTCTGGAATGTCACCCAAATAATTCGCCCAACTCAGCTGCAGACCACGCGCTTTGAGTGCTTGAATAGCAAACTGCAAATGTGCGTCTTTACGTTTTCCGGAGAGAATCTCATCGCCGATGATGTAAATGCCGAATTGTTCTTGGCGCATATGGTTGTAGTTCTTTGAAAATCATTAAATTGACGGTTATTATAGTTGCAATTCTTTAATAAAGTTTTGGTATGCACGATAATCAAACTGCT
This sequence comes from uncultured beta proteobacterium, assembly GCA_963701715.1. Taxonomy (GTDB): domain Bacteria; phylum Pseudomonadota; class Gammaproteobacteria; order Burkholderiales; family Methylophilaceae; genus Methylotenera_A. The sequence goes on along the minus strand of CAVPAX010000004.1, from coordinate 396,446 downwards.
GAAATTTCAAATTCATTGGAACTTGAGTTTGATGGTAAGACATGCATCAAGTGTCATTACAAACGCCAACCTGCTGATACTGCGCCTGAGTGGGCATGCCCAAGCTGTGGTGTTGCCTATCTAAAGGCCGAGGCGGCCGCACGAGAAGAGCAGACGCAGCTAGATCTGCAAAACAGAATTGAGCGCGTTAAGTTTATGGATGAGAACGAGAAGCTCGACCCGAAGGAGCAAGCTCAAGTAAAGTCAGACAAATCAATAGCTAAGCAGTTTTATATCTTAATATTTTTTGGAGGTATTACAGGGGGCATTACTTTTTTAATTGCTATGGCTATGGCGTTTAAACACCATAATTTTCCAGGCAAACATAATTGGGTGCACAGCCATTTTGCATGGCAAGTCAAAGCATTTTGGGATGCCACCATATGAGCAGGAGTTGGTTTCCTTATTGTGCTAGCCGGGCTTACTAGCTCAATTAAAAACAGCTTCAAAGATGGTATTGGCACCGGCTATGAGGTATATGGACAATTATTTGGATGGGTATTTGACCCCTATTTTATGAAATGCCTTGCGGTAGGTGGTGTGGTAGTCATCATGGCAGGGGTCTGGCATCTAGTACGCATGATTCAAGGCTATCGCGCATTGCAACGCGACGAGCCCATATAGGTTAATGCCTCATTAGTGTGCACTTTCCCAATTGCTGCCTACGCCAACTTCCGCCAGCAAAGGTACATCAAGTTTAGCGACATTTTGCATCAATTCTGGCAATTTGGTTTTTACTAATTCCAGTTCATTATCAGGCACTTCCAGCACCAATTCATCATGCACTTGCATAATCAGTTTGCTTTGTAATTTTTCATCATTTAGCCATTTATCTACGGCAATCATGGCGAGTTTAATCAGGTCGGCCGCGGTGCCTTGCATCGGCGCATTGATGGCGGCACGTTCTGCGCCTGCCCGTTGCATGGCGTTGACGCTGTTAATGGCGGGTACCCAAAGTCGGCGCCCAAAATAGGTTTCCACATAGCCTTGCTGTTTGGCAAGTGCACGGGTGTTGTCCATATAGGCGCGCACACCGGGGTAGCGTGCAAAGTAGCGCTCGATATAGCTTGCGGCGGCGCTGCGTTCGATATTCAGGTTTTGTGCTAGGCCAAATGCGCTCATGCCGTAGATGAGGCCGAAATTGATGACTTTGGCATATCGGCGCTGTTCACTGTCGACGGTTTCTTTTTCAACGCCAAACACTTCAGATGCAGTGGCGCGATGGATGTCTTCATTGTTGGCAAAAGCTCTAAGCATGCCTTCATCTTGAGATAGATGCGCCATGATACGCAGCTCAATCTGTGAATAATCGGCTGATACAATATGACTGCCTTTGGACGCGATGAAGGCTTCGCGGATGCGGCGTCCTTCCTGGGTTCTGACGGGAATATTCTGCAGATTCGGGTCCGAGCTGGCAAGCCGTCCGGTAATCGCCACTGCCTGGTTGTAGCTTGTGTGCACCCGGCCCGTGTGCGGGTTAATCATCTTGGGCAGTTTGTCGGTGTAGGTGGATTTGAGTTTGGCCAGGCCGCGATACTCTAACAAAACTTTAGGCAACGGGTGATCCAGCGCAAGCTCCAACAGCACGTCTTCGTCTGTTGAAGGAGCTCCGCTTGGAGTTTTTTTAGTGGATTTAATCCCCAGTTTATCAAACAAGATTTCCTGCAGCTGCTTGGGCGAGCTTAAGTTGAATGGCTGGCCAGCCAGTGCGTAGGCCTGGTTCTCCAGGTTGACCAGCTTCATGCCGATTTCATTGCTTTGCGCATTCAGCATGACGGAATCAATCAGCACCCCGTTGCGCTCAATGGTAAACAAAATGTTGCAGACAGGCATTTCAATGTGGCTGTAAATATAATCCAGCTTGGCATCTGCGGCGATTTGCGGATACATGGCATTATGCAGCTGCAAGGTTATATCTGCATCTTCTGCAGCGTATTCTGCGGCGGTTTCTACCGTGACCTGGTTAAACCCAACCTGCTTCGCTCCTTTGCCGGCCACTTCTTCAAACTTGATTGTTTTAATGCCCAGATGCCGCTCACTCAAGTCATCCATGCCGTGCGATTTGTGCGATTCAAATACGTAAGACTGCAGCAAAGTATCGTGCGCGATGCCGTTAAGTTTTATATCGTGGTTGGCTAACACATGTTGGTCGTATTTGAGGTTCTGACCGACTTTTTTGATGAAAGGGTTTTCTAGAACCGGCTTGATTTTAGCCAGCGTCTCAGCAAAATTGAGCTGTTCTGGCGCATCGAAATAATCGTGTTTGAGCGGCAAATACGCAGCGCTGCCAGATTCGACGCTGAACGACAAGCCAACTATTTTTGCTGTCATCGGGTCTAGCGATGTGGTTTCGGTGTCGAAGCAAACCAGTGGTGCAGACTGCAGTTTTGCCAGCCAAAGGTCTAACTGGTCATTCGTCAGAATGGTTTCGTAGTTGCGTGAATTGTTGGCAACATATTGTTTTGGAACCGATTTTTCATCAGAAATAGACGCCTCGGAAGGCGCATGGATATTGGCTTCCAGGGGAGTGGTTTTTGTATCGTTATTCGCTTCATTATGATCCAATTCACGTCGCCATGTCTTAAAATCAAGGTGTTCATAAAGCTCGGCCAGCTTGGCTTTGTCTTGCGGTCGCGGAGCAAGGTCGCTGAGTTTTTCTTGAATGCCAACGTCACAGCGGATGGTAATGAGTTCGCGTGAGACTTCCAGCCAAGGCAATGCTTTGCGTAAGTTTTCGCCCACGACGCCGCTGATTTCATCGGCATGTGCGATGATGTTTTCTAGCGAACCATACTGTTTAAGCCATTTGACTGCGGTTTTCGGGCCGACTTTTTCCACACCCGGCACATTGTCAGAAGTGTCGCCAATCAGCATTAAATAATCAATCATCAGGCTAGGCGGGATGCCGAATTTATTTTCCACGCCTGCGGCATCCAGCATTTCATCGGTTTTCCTAAATGCATCGCGCATGGTGTTGACGACTGTGACATGTGAATTCACCAACTGAGAGATATCTTTGTCGCCTGTGCTGATAATGACACGCACATTCTCACGCTCGGCCTGTTTGGCAAGTGCGCCAATCACATCATCCGCTTCAACGCCTTCTTCCATGATGAGAGGCCAACCCATAGCTTTGATAGCCTCGTGCAGCATTGTGATCTGGGCACGCAATTCATCTGGCATACTGACGCGATTAGCTTTATATTCAGGGTAAATGTCATCGCGAAAGGTTTTGCCTTTGGCATCAAAAACACATGCGCTATAATCCGCTGGATAATCTTTGTGCAATCGGCGTAACATATTAAGCACGCCGTAAATTGCGCCCGTAGGTTCGTTCTGGCGGTTTCTCAGGTCGGGCATGGCGTGAAAGGCACGATACAGGTAGGATGAGCCATCCACTAATAACAACGTTTTCATATTAAGCTTTCAATTATTTCTAGGGCACTCAAATTATGGCTGTTGCAAAAAAAACTCCAACAATCACTGATCCTGATGTACAAGGTAATCGTTTAACCGGGCATGAGTCATGGCATGCATTCGAGATTATGGCAGAATTCGTGGATGCTACGGAACGACTTAAGGAAATTACGCCGGCTGTTTCAATTTTTGGCAGTGCACGCACCCAGCCAGATAGCCCTTATTACCAGCTGACTGAGCAAATTGCCAGATTGTTGTCGGATGCAGGATTTAATGTGATTTCAGGCGGCGGCCCAGGCATTATGGAGGCCGCAAATAAAGGCGCATTTGGCGGAAAATCAGACAGCATTGGCCTGAATATCGAGCTGCCGCATGAGCAAACTGAAAATGCTTATCAGGATATTAGCCAGAATTTCAAGCATTTTTTCATGCGTAAAGTGATGTTTGTGAAATATGCGAGTGCCTACGTCGTTCTGCCCGGCGGATTTGGCACTCTGGATGAGTTGATGGAAGTGATTACGTTAGTGCAAACGGGAAAAACTTTAAAGATACCGATTATCCTGGTGTGTGAGCCTTTCTGGCGCGGCTTGGTTGATTGGATTAAAACCACCTTGGTGAATGAGGGGATGATCATCGCCGATGATCTTGATTTGTTCCAAGTTATTGATGACCCTGCTGCGATTGTAGAGGCAATATTCAAACACTATGAGACGCGTGGATTCAAGTTATCAGCGGCAGAAGAACAGGTTCAGCTTTATTTGTAGTACTTATTGGATTTATAAACGTTTATTTATGTATAAGGCGCGCGTTTTGTTGTGCTTTTTGTTAAAATGATTCAACTATTTTTGGTGAGAGCAAGATGCAAAAAATGAAATTAACCACTTTGCTGTTATGTGCATTGTCCGCTTTGATATTACCGAGTTTCGTGCTGGCGGCAAATTCGCCAGCCGATGCGGAACTGCTCGAGGAAGTTCAGCCTCCACCAAAAATTACAGAAGGTGAGGCGCTGGAAGATGGAACTGAGGAGCCGCAAGTCACCATTCGTAAAAAAGGTGCAGAAACGATTGAGGAATATCGCATTAATGGCGAAATGTATATGATGAAAGTAACGCCGGAACATGGCGTGCCTTATTATTTGCATAAGGAAGACCAAGATGGCGGCTGGGTGAATGTCGGCCCAAATCCACCATTGAGTATCCCGAAATGGATCATTTTTAGATTCTAACAATTAAGAGGGCGACGCCCTCTTAATTGTTTCTTATAGAGAAACATGTCTGTTTTTACCACCCTTACCCTAGATGAAGTACGTGACTTGCTACGTAATTTTTCTATAGGAGAAATCAAGGAGTTGCGCGGCATAGCGGCGGGTATTACCAATACTAACTATTTTGTGATTACCCAAAATGCCAATAAAGAGCAGAATCGTTACGTACTCACGATTTTTGAGAATAGCAGGTCGGAAGAGTTGCCTTATTTTGTCGACTTAATGGCGCATTTGGCCAAGCAGGGCGTGCCTTGCCCGACCCCCATCACCGATAAAAACGGTATTGCGTTACATGCGCTAAAAGGCAAGCCCGCGCTGATGGTGAGCTGCCTTAAAGGTGTGGATGTGGTGACGCCATCACTTGAGCAAATCAAGCAAGTGGCACTCGCTTTGGCCAAATTGCATTTGGCCGGGCAAAGTTTTAAACAAACCGGTGTGAATCAGCGTGCGGATGACTGGTTTAATGCTACTGCCCTACAGGTGCTGCCAAAAATTTCCAGTTTAGCTGAACAAAAAATGTTGAAAGATGAGTTAGCTTTTCAGCAAAAACAAGATGTGAAGCAGCTTCCACGCGGTGTGGTGCATGGAGATTTGTTCCGCGATAACGTGTTGTTTGATGGAGAGCAACTGGGCGGCCTGATCGATTTTTATTATGCGTGCGATGATATTTTGCTGTATGACGTAGCGATTGCCGTGAATGAATGGTGCCTTAATCATAATGGCAGCGATTTGGGTTTGGTCAATGAAGAAAAAATGGAAACTTTCCTGTCAGCGTATCAGTCTTTAAGACCTTTTAATGCGCTTGAGGGGAAGTTTTGGCTAACCATGCTACGGCGTGCGGCGCTTAGGTTTTGGCTGTCACGCTTGTACGATTTTTACTTTCCGCAAGATGGTGAGCTGACATACACTAAAGACCCCAATCATTTTAAAAAAATCTTGCAACAATATATCGATATTGCAGAAGATATCGGCGATTAACGGGGATAACTAAATGGCTATTCATGAATCACGTACAAAAACAGGCATCAGCTGGGTGACTGAAAGTGTTGCCTTATTTAAAACCGCGCCTAGCAAATGGCTGTTGCTGGCACTGGCTTATGTGGGATTGTTTATGATGATCCCATCAATTCCGGGCTTACAGTTTTTTGCCTTCATCAGCATTTTGATCTGGCCTATTTTTCTGGCAGTTGCTATTACGCTTTATCGGAATGCGGACTACAAAAAACAACAAAATTTAGGCGAAGTGATTAATATGATCAAGCCAAAGATGTCGCAGTTAATGGCTCTGGGGGGTACATGTTTATTATACGGAGCGCTGGTAAGTTTTATACTGAACAGCGACATACAGGGTTTGGCAGCGCTGACGCAGACTAAAGCAGAAATGACGGAATCGCAGATGATGAATTTCCTGCAGAGGATGTTTCCGCTCTTGCTAAAACTTACCCTGTTATTAATCCCGTTGATGATGGCGACGTGGTTTGCACCCATGCTGATTGCATATAATAATTACCCACTTCTAAAGGCCATTAAATCTAGTATTGCAGGATCAATACAATACGTGGTTGCCTTAGGCGCTGCATGGTTATTGCTTACAGCAGGAATTGTGGCAATGATGCTGCTTGTGGGGATTATTGCTGGTTTAATTAGTAGTATCGTGCCTGTATTGGGCCAAATGCTGATGTCCATGGTCGTGTTTAGCTGCCTATTGGTCGCCACAGCGCTCATGCTCGCGTTTCAGTATGTAAGTTATCGCGACGTATTCAGGGCAGCTTAAATATTAAACACATGCCCTGTAAGGCGCATGTGTTTTTGCTTAGATTTTCTCTAGTTTGGCGTATTCCATCGCCAGCGACTTTAGGCCTTCTCGGCCAAAGTTGATTTTAATCACCAGATTATCCGCATTGCCTTCATAGCTCACCACTACACCTTCTCCAAATTTGGCATGGCGCACACTTTGTCCTATTTTGTAGGGATAGCCGGTGCTTGCAGATGATGTCTGGAAGCTTGGGTTAGCATAGGTTTTAGCCACAGGCTTAGTGTTAAGGCGTTTTAATAACTCCTCTGGAATTTCATCCAGAAAGCGCGATGGAATGCCGTAGCGAACTTGTCCATGTAACATACGGCTTTGCGCATGGCTTAGGTAAAGTCTTTGTCTGGCGCGGGTGACCGCTACATACATCAAACGCCGTTCTTCCTCCAGTCCACCGTGCTCGTATGCTGCTTGTTCGTGCGGGAATAATCCTTCTTCCAAGCCGCTGATAAATACGGTTTTAAATTCCAAGCCTTTGGCGGCATGTACCGTCATCAGCTGAAGTGCTTCACGACCAACATCAGCCTGATGTTCACCCGCTTCCAGGCTGGCGTGGCTCAGAAACTGCGTCATTAAATCTTGCTCTGTTTCACCATCTACATTGTTGTGGTTGCCAAAATCCTGATTAGCAAAGGCTACTGCGGCAGTGACAAGTTCTTCTAAGTTTTCAATGCGATCTTCACCTTCTTTTTCATTCTGGTAATGTGCTTTTAAACCAGACATCGTGATTGCAAGTTCAGCGACTTCGGCAAGCGATATGCCATAAGCTTGGTCTATCATGTCGCGTATCAGCGCGACAAAGCCTTCAATGCCCTTGCCGCCCGGCTTGCCATTGCCTACTTTGTTAATAGCTGCCTGCCACAGGCTGCAATCGTTCTGGCGCGCACCTTCTTGTAGTTGCTCCAGGCTGCGCGCGCCAATGCCGCGGGTTGGAAAATTAATCACGCGCAATAGCGCGGTGTCGTCATTGGCGTTGGCAATCAAGCGCATGTAAGCCAGCGCATGCTTGATCTCTGCTCGCTCAAAGAAGCGTAGCCCACCATAAACGCGGTAAGGTAAATTTGCTGAAAATAGGGCATGCTCTAAAATGCGTGATTGTGCGTTGCTGCGGTAGAGCAAGGCGATATCTCCTAGGCTGGTACCTTCCGCATGCAGCATCTTGATTTCATCCACGATGAATTGCGCTTCATCATTGTCGTTATAAGCTTCGTATACACGCACAGGCTCGCCCTTGTCTGCGGAAGTCCATAAGTTTTTCCCTAGACGGTTTTTATTGTGCGAAATAATTGCGTTGGCTGCATCTAAAATATTGCTGTGCGAGCGATAGTTTTCTTCCAGTTTTACAATGTTCTGTACGTTAAAATCTGTTTCAAAATCACGCATATTGCCTACGCGAGCGCCACGAAAACCATAGATAGACTGGTCGTCGTCACCCACGGCAAACATGCAGTTTTCTTTGCCTGCTAACAGTTTTAGCCATAAATATTGCAGGCGATTGGTGTCTTGAAATTCGTCTACAAGAATATACTTAAAACGTGTTTGGTAGTGGTCACGAATGCGCGCGTCGCGTTCGAGCAGTTCGTAGCAACGCAGCAAAAGCTCAGCAAAATCGGCTACACCTTCCCGGTTGCACTGCTTGTCGTACTCCTCGTAAATTTCGCGCAACTTTTGCGAATGCGCGTCATAGGCGTCCACAGCATGCGCGCGCAAACCTTCCTCTTTGCAGCTATTTATATAGCCTTGCACTTGCTTGGGTACAAATTTTTCGTCATCCACATTCATGGCTTTCATCACACGCTTAATAGCAGATAATTGGTCTGCAGTATCTAAAATTTGGAATGTGCTAGGCAAGCCAGCCTCGCGGTGATGCGCTCTTAATAATCGGTTACACAGCCCGTGAAATGTACCTACCCACATGCCGCGCGTGTTAATGGGTAGCATGCTCGTTAAACGTGTGAGCATTTCTTTAGCGGCTTTATTGGTAAACGTTACCGCCATTAGGCCCATAGGTGAAACCTGCTCGGTTTGAATCAGCCATGCGATTCTGGTGGTTAAAACGCGCGTTTTTCCACTGCCGGCACCCGCTAATATCAGTGCGGATTGATCCGGTAGCGTGACTGCTTCGAGCTGTTTATCGTTGAGGCCGGTAAGGATTGCGGATTGAGTTTCCATGACGCTATTATCGCATGGCTGATGATGAAAATTATTAGGAAAAAAGTGTGAAATAGTTGGAACTAAGGCAAAAGGCATTAGTCTGAATTTGCATGGTAGCAAAGTTCAGACTTTGATATCTTTCCGCTTCTTTCCTCCCTGAGCGGAAGCCTTAGACGATGAGGCATTTTGCCCCGATTTTATTCCCCTTGAATCGGGGCTTTTTTTGGGCTTTGTCAATTTGTAACTGACTTGCATCGAAGTGTAAACCAAGTGTAATTTTGCCACAATAGTTTTTTTAACATTGCAATTGTGCCGTTTAACTAAGATGTTGGTTTCCATCAGTACTTATGATGCCTACTTTAGACGGTCGCTTTTTTGTTCCGCATTGACAGATGACTGTAACTCAATAAGCCTTTTTTGGCTCACCTGAATTAAGCCACGCCGTGGATGGTCAAGGTCGATGATGATGAACACAAGCAGAACGATAAGCCCAACCATGATGTAGCTTACAAAAGATGGCCGGTGGCTGGTGATGCCGACGGAGAATCCAATAACGCTCCCCGTTACGACAAATGCCGTACAAAGAAGAAATAATACTGCTTCAGGGACATGTCTGTCGATTGTCGCAGTACGCCTTCCAAATGAGTCAATGAGCTCATTCAAAGATTGAATGAACAAACCTGACATAACAGGTCTTGCATCTTCTTTCGCGGCCTGTATAGCATAATGCCACAAAGTATTGAGAGTTTGATTGGCTTTCAGGAGAATTGCGTCTCTTGCAATTTGGTTATCAAGAGGAATAGTGCTTGCTTTTACGCGCAGACTGAGGTAATAACGTAGTGACTGTTGAGCTTCACCACGAACAGAGGTTGGGAGTAATTGCGTGCGAAGATACGCTGTGCCAATTGCATTGGCTTCATCCACTACCGCTTCGCTGCGACTATCAAAACGCTGCAGTGCAATCGAAAAAGTAAAGGCGATTAGCAGAGCGAGAATTCCAAGCAAGGAAGTTTGTACGGCATCGATATGCTGTCTATATGATTCACTTGCACTATTCTGTGCCTTAAGACCTAATCGGTATCCAAGCTCAATGGCGATGACCATGCACCCTAAAAGAACTAAGGCGATTAGCACACTGCTCTGATTGTACATAATTACTTTCATGATTAGCTCGGGATTATTTGTAAAGTTATTAGTATTTATACTGCCTGAGGATATGCATAAAAGACTACAGGTTTTATATAAGATTGCAACAATTCAAACAATTTAAGGTGTTGAGATAAAAGAAAAAGGCCTCGCAGATGCGAGGCCTTTTGAAGAGCTGCAAACAAAAGGCAGAGTTACATCATTCCGCCCATGCCACCCATGCCGCCGCCCATATCAGGCATAGCAGGAGCGTCATCTTTCGGCAGTTCTGCTACCATGCAGTCGGTAGTCAGCATCAGGCCGGCCACAGAAGCTGCGTTTTGCAATGCAGAACGTGTGACTTTGGTTGGGTCAAGAATACCCATTTCTATCATATCACCGTAAGTTTCATTCGCGGCGTTGTAACCATAGTTGCCTTTACCTGCTTCTACGTTGTTTACAACCACTGATGGTTCTACACCTGCATTAGCTACGATCTGGCGTAATGGCTCTTCAACAGCGCGTAACACAATTTTCACGCCTGCATCTTGGTCGTGGTTGTCACCTTTGACTTTGGCGATTGCAGCACGTGCACGAATCAATGCAACGCCGCCGCCGGCTACGATGCCTTCTTCAACTGCAGCGCGTGTTGCGTGTAATGCATCTTCTACACGTGCTTTTTTCTCTTTCATCTCGATTTCGGTCGTTGCACCAACCTTGATCACTGCAACACCGCCAGCCAGCTTGGCCACACGTTCTTGCAGCTTTTCACGGTCGTAGTCACTTGTCGCTTCTTCGATTTGGGTTTTGATTTGAGTAATACGTGATTTGATATTGGCTTCATGACCAGCGCCATCAATGATGATGGTGTTTTCTTTGCCTACTTCAATACGTTTTGCTGAGCCTAAATCTTCCAACTTCACGTTTTCAAGTTTCAAACCAACTTCGTCTGCAATCACAGTGCCGCCTGTCAAAATGGCGATATCTTCCAACATGGCTTTACGACGATCACCAAAGCCAGGTGCTTTAACTGCAACGGTTTTCAGGATGCCGCGAATGTTATTTACCACCAAAGTAGCCAATGCTTCACCATCAACATCTTCTGCAATAATTAACAATGGACGACCAGATTTAGCCACTTGTTCCAATGTTGGCAATAAATCACGAATGTTGGAGATTTTTTTGTCATGTAACAACACGAAAGGATTGTCCATCAAAGCGATTTGACGCTCAGCGTTGTTGATGAAGTAAGGCGACAAGTAGCCACGGTCAAACTGCATACCTTCAACCACGTCTAATTCATTGCTCAAGCCTGAACCGTCTTCAACAGTAATTACGCCTTCTTTACCCACTTTATCCATCGCATCAGCAATGATTTGGCCAATAGAGGAATCAGAGTTTGCTGAAATAGAGCCTACTTGCGCGATTTCTTTGCTGGTTGTACATGGTTTAGATTGTGATTTCAAATCCGCAATCGCCGCTTCAACAGCTTTGTCAATGCCGCGTTTCAAATCCATTGGGTTCATGCCAGCAGCAACCGATTTCATGCCTTCACGAATAATCGCTTGAGCAAGAACAGTCGCTGTCGTTGTACCGTCACCTGCGATGTCAGAAGTTTTAGAAGCCACTTCTTTCACCATTTGTGCGCCCATATTTTCGAACTTGTCTTTGAGTTCGATCTCTTTTGCAACAGAAACGCCGTCTTTGGTGATAGTTGGCGCACCGAATGAGCGCTCTAATACTACATTGCGGCCTTTAGGGCCTAAAGTTACTTTAACTGCGTTAGCGAGAACGTTCACGCCTGCCACCATCTTGTGACGAACTTCATCGCCGAATCTTACGTCTTTTGCTGCCATATGATTTCTCCTAAATTCTTAAGGGTTATTAATTATTCGACGATTGCCATGATGTCTTCTTCACGCATCACAAGCAGTTCTTCGCCGTCAACTTTTACAGTTTGGCCTGCATATTTGCCAAATAGAACTTTGTCGCCAACTTTTACATCTAGCGCAATAATTTTGCCGCTGTCATCACGTTTGCCGCTGCCAACTGCTTTAACTACGCCTTGATCTGGTTTTTCTGTGGCAGAGTCTGGAATGACGATGCCTGACGCTGTAGTGCGTTCTTCTTCGGAGCGTTTTACAATAACGCGATCGTGTAATGGACGAATTTTCATTCAATTTCTCCTAATAGGTTACTATATAAGTTGTTAAAAATTGCTTAGGCAATACGGCATTTTAGCACTCGTAGCCCTAGATTGCTAAAATTGGGATTGAATTTATTTTTTCAAGGGCATTATTGATAAATAATGGTACTTGAAATTGATGGGAATATATTTTGACAAAACAAAATGTTTCGGTCGAAGGTAAACCTGAGGCAGCGATTCAGCAACTTAATCTAAGATATAGCGCCGAGCAGGATCGGTTGTTATTGCGGGTAGGGCTGGCTGATAACACGGAGTTATTGGTTTGGCTTACTTATCGAATTACTAGACGGGTTTGGCAATTACTGAATGACCAAGTGCATATTCCATCGGCAACATCTATTCAAACAGATGCAGTGCCTGGGCAGGCGGTTGAACAGTTTAAGCAAGAAATGCGCTTGGCTGAAAAGTTGCAAAAGATGGATTTTTCTACAGAATACCAACCCCGCAAAGAGATTGTTCATGATGGCGCTATGCTGGCAATGGATGTGTTGCTAATCACATATGAGAAAAAATTGCCAGCCCTTGAATTCCCTTGTCTGGAAGGTATTAGTGTACGCATGAAACTAACACAGGAACTTATTTTGGCGCTGTGCAGCATGTTGCAATTAACTACTAAGGAGGCTGCTTGGGATATGGGTGTGCTAGTTCAAGCTCAAGTACAGCTGCCGTTGGAGGCGGATGTGGGCGCTAAAAAGGTGCTGCATTAGAGCTTTGGCAGCTAATTAGCCTAAAGATATTTTTGTTTGCTGGATAATTTCTTCGGCCGTAGAAGCGTCGTAGAAAATTCCAGAGCCTTTAGCGATTACACGCATGCGTGTGGTGTTAGGGCTGATAGGCTCTAGCTGTATTTCGATTTTCCGTTCGCTGGTTTTTGCAGTGACGTAACGGATATTGCTTTTATCCTGCTTACTGTCCGAGATTAGTGTGATTTGCATACGCTCTAATGCGCGAATGGTCGCAACTCTGACTTTGGCAGGCGGTGCGGTGAAGGTACGATAGGTTATGCCATTCATCGTATGTGTGATTGCCGCAGATCCGCCCATTCCTGCTGCAGAGGTAGCGGCTGCTACGCACCCTGATAATATCGGTGCAGCAATCAATATAAGCAAAGCCAAGCAAAAATATCGCATTTCAGCCCACCTTATAATCATTCGTTATTATGGATAACTAGCTTATCTATTTTATAAAACCCTGTCAATACAAATCAATATAATCAATATGTTACAAATATAAATTAATCAATTGTATTTGGAATAAAGCAGCGCTGAATTGAGGTTCTGCCATTCTGAGCAAGGGTAAGGCATAATAACTACTTGTTTGTTTTAGTATTAAATTTGAATTCAATATGACCAATCAAACCCTTCTTAGCCGTAGTTTGGAATCAGTGTGGCACCCGTGCACGCAGATGAAGCAGCACGAGATTTATCCGCTTATTCCAATACAGCGTGGTGAGGGAGTGTGGCTTTATGATGCTGAAGGAAAGCGTTATTTAGATGCTATAAGCAGTTGGTGGGTGAATCTGTTTGGGCATAATAATCCGCGGATAAAAGACGCGATCAAGCAACAGTTAGATACCTTAGAGCATGTCATGTTGGCGGGGTTTACGCATACGCCTGTTATAGAGTTGTCAGAGAAGTTAGGAAACCTAACTGGCTTGGGCCACGCGTTTTATGCCAGTGATGGTGCAAGTGCAACGGAAATTGCGCTAAAGATGAGTTTTCACTATTGGCGTAATACCGGCAAATCAAACAAAACCAAATTTATCAGCCTTCAGAACAGCTACCATGGCGAAACGCTAGGGGCTTTGAGTGTCACCGATGTGACTATTTTTAAGGATACATATGCACCGTTGTTAATGCAGTCTGCGCAAATGTCTTGTCCAGACTGGCGATTAGCCAAAGATAATGAAAGTGCAGAAAGTTATGCATTGCGATGTGCGGAAGATTTAGAAAAATACCTGAGTGACCATCATGAAGAGTTGGCGGCTTTTATTATCGAGCCACTAGTGCAATGTGCAGCGGGTATGGGTATGTATCACCCTGTGTACTTGGCCAAAGCGCGCGAGATATGCAGTAAATATGAGATACATCTCATTGCAGATGAAATCGCGGTAGGTTTCGGTCGTACCGGAACAATGTTTGCTAGCGAACAGGCTCAGGTTAAAGCGGACTTTATTTGTTTGTCAAAGGGGATAACAGGTGGTTACTTGCCTCTATCTGTTGTGTTAACAAAAGATAAAATCTATCAGGCTTTTTATGATGACAGCACAGTAAGAGGCTTTTTGCACAGCCATAGCTATACCGGCAATCCGTTAGCTTGTAGTGCAGCATTGGCGACTTTGGCAATTTTTGAGGCAGATGATGTAATCCGGAAAAATCATGAAAAATCTGCATTTATTCAAGCCAAAATGCAAGTGCTTACTGACTTGCCAACCTGTAATTTACGCTGTCAGGGCATGATATTCGCTTTTGATGTTATTACACAAAACACTCAGTTTTCAAGGCAATGTTACCAGACTGCAACGAAGCTGGGATTGTTGTTGCGTCCGATTGGTAACACGGTCTATTGGATGCCGCCATATACTATTACAGAAGCAGAAATTGATTTTATGGTAGATGTAACTAAACAGGCGGTTAAAAGTACGTTATGAAAAGGTTTTCAATTTTCATAAGCTTGATGTTGTTCTGGTTGATTGGGTATGCGGAGCTCCCTGGTACTGTTGCAGATGCACTCAGTAATGCCGGAATTCCGCAGCAAAATGTGGCGGTGTATGTCCAGGCGGTTGAGAGCGATAGCCCTATCCTGAGCCATAATGCGGATAAGGGCATGAATCCTGCATCAGTGATGAAGCTAATCACTACACACGCTGCACTGGACTTGCTTACACCCAACTATCGCTGGAGAACTGAAGTTTATCGTGATGGTAAAGTTAAAAAAAATATTTTTAAAAAAGGCGTACTGGATGGTAATTTAATTATTAAAGGTTATGGTGATCCAAGTTTTAAGGCGCAAGAGTTTTGGCGTTTGCTGATGAGTTTGCGACAAGCGGGTATCACGGATATTAAAGGTGATTTGATATTTGATAAAAGTTATTTTGCAAAAAGTTTAGGTCAGCAGCGCACCTTTGACAATGAGACTTGGCGCGCTTATAACGCTGAGCCAAGCGCGTTCCTGGTAAATGGCCGTAGCACTAGTTTTAGATTTATCGCCACAGAAGCGGGCGTGAATGTCAGCCAAGAGTTCGAGCTGCCAGAAATCCAGATTATCAATAATATGAAGCTGAAAAATGGTGACTGTGGCGAATGGCGTAGCCGATTTGGATACACTGTTAAAGCCGACGAAAATAAGGTGGCTGTGACATTTAGCGGTACTTTTTCTCCAGAGTGCGGAGTGCGTTATCTTGAGCTGAGTGTGTTTGATGACGAGAAATATGCGTTCTACACATTTAAAAAATTATGGCATGAACTTGGAGGTAAGTTTAAAGGAAAGCTCAGGTTGCAAGATACGCCAAGCAGCGCGATTAAAGTGCTTGAGCAGCTGTCTGATCCATTAGGGTATGTGATTCGTGATGTTAACAAATGGAGCAATAATCTAATGGCTCGGCAGCTACTATTGACTATTGCAGCTGAGATAAATGGAATACCAGCGACAGAAGCCAAAGGCATAGCTGCCATAAATACCTGGCTAACTGATAGAGGGCTGAACTTTGATGAATTGGTTGTTGAAAATGGTTCTGGGTTGTCGCGCATCGAGCGCATCAGTGCGGAACATTTAGGACATATGTTGGTAAGCGCTTACAACAGCCCTGTTATGCCGGAATTCATGGCTTCATTGCCCATTCTGTCTCAAGATGGTACGGTAAAAAAACGTTTAAATGATAGCCGATCAAATGGCCGCGCACATCTTAAAACCGGCTCAATAGACGGCGTGAGTGCGATTGCTGGGTATGTGATTGATGCGAATAACCATCGCCATGTACTGGTGATGATGGTAAACCATGCAAAAGCAGACGCTAGTAAAACTGCACAGGATGCGCTCATCGAGTGGGTGCATCAGCAACCATAGCTGCCGAGCCTCACGAACTTGTATGAGTTTGCGGTATCATATCGTTTCAATTACATAAGCTGTTTCAAGGATTAAGGTTACATCATGAAGCTAATTAATATTCTATTGGCATGTGCATGCGCTTTTGCATTAAGTGCTTGCAAGGCTGAAACATCAACTTCAACAACACCATCACAGGAAAAATCTGCAATGACATCCAGCATCACAGAACTACAAAAAATTGACACACAAGTTGGCACAGGCCGCGAAGCGGAGCCGGGATTTAATATTAGCGTGCACTATACCGGCTGGCTGTATGATGCAACAGCGGCTGACAAAAAAGGCAAAAAATTTGATAGCAGTTTGGATAGAAAACAACCATTTGATTTTGCTTTGGGTGCCGGTCAGGTGATTCAGGGCTGGGATGAAGGCTTTGCCGGTATGAAAATCGGTGGTAAACGTACACTGATTATTCCACCGGAAATGGGATATGGCGCACGAGGTGCAGGTGGTGTAATCCCTCCGAATGCCACCTTGATTTTTGATGTTGAACTTTTGGATGTGAAGTAGACACTAGTGTCTACGGAAAGAATAGTAAGTAATGAAAGTACGCGTAAAATGGGTTGAGGGCGTTTGTTTCGTCGGTGAGTCAGAGACGGGACATGCAGTTGTACTGGATGGCGCGCCGGAGAACGGTGGCCGTAACATAGGCATGCGGCCGATGGAAATGCTGCTCATTGGCATGGGCGGCTGCACTTCATTTGATGTCGTGACCATTTTGAAAAAAGCGCGTCAGCCAATTGTGGACTGTGTGGCAGAAATCGATGCGATTCGTGCGGATGAAATTCCCAAGGTATTTACTAAAATTCATGTGCACTTTGTGGTGACTGGTGATAACTTGAATGAAGCTCAGGTGGAACGTGCCGTGAAATTGTCCGCAGAAAAATATTGCTCTGCTTCAATAATGCTGGGCAAAAGCGTTGAAATTACGCATAGCTTCGAAATAAAACCTACATAAACCCATGCGGCCTGCACTCCAGTACCCATGGGACCTGCAGGCCGCATGGGTTTGGTGTTTTAATTTTGCCGATTAGATTTAAAGTATTCAGCTGTTTGAAAGGTCTTAGTGGCTAATAATTTTTACTTTAAGAGGCGCTTCGTTTTCCAGCACATTTAAAAGTCTATCCACATTTGGATGTTTGCCTGGGCAATTTTCAGCGTCTTCGGTATGCTCTGCGTATAGGGCTAATCCTTCAACAGCCGCGTCCAGAGTAATGCCGCCATACATTCTGTAAAGGTGGTTGTAAACTTTAACCGATCCTTGGCTGCCAGGCTTGTTTTCAATAACCCCCGCAGGCTCGCCTTTTTCGTTATAAAGCTCAATACGTTGGACGTCGTCGGCGTTGTCGAGTGTAAGTAAAACGTCACTGAATTTCTGCATACTAACCTTAAAAAATTTTGCCTTAAGCGATTAAATATAATAGGCGGTTTTCGTCATGATTTTAGAAGCGACTTTCATGCCTGCTTTAATCAGTGCAGGCAATTCTACTGCACCAAGCTGATTGGCCTCACTTGCATGTGCTGCTTCATCCTGCTGAATTTGATATACGATTGTACGCGTTTTAACGTCGCTTTCATCAAGTTGATTCAAATGATTTTGCAAATGAATTGATACCTGCTGTTCGGTTTCTGCCAAAAAACCTAAATTCCATTTGTCACTCAGTGCGCCTGCGATTGCTCCTAAGGCAAAGCTGCCTGCATACCATACTGGATTAAGCAAACTTTTACGCCCCCCAAGCTCCTTAATTCGTGCCTCACACCACACCAGATGATCGGTTTCTTCGGCAGCAGCATGTTTGAGCGCGTTTACAATTTTCGGGTTGCGCGAACTCAGCGCCTGACCGCTATATAAAGCCTGCGCGCAGATTTCACCGACATGGTTAATCCGCATCAGTGCGGCTGCATGAATTTTACTTGCATCGTCTAATGCGGGTTCATCTAGATATCCATCTGGACGCTTTCTGGCAGCGACACCGGCTGCAAAAATGGTACGCAGGCCTTTGTCAAATGTGGTGATAATCTTATCCGATAGCATTAGATAAGTTTAATCCAATTCCAGTATTAAGTCATACCTGATTTGTTATTTAAGGCCACCTAAAACAAAGCCCTGCTTGAAGATTTCAAGGCAGGGCGTAAGGTAACTAAAAAAGTAATTAAATTATTTTTTAGCTTCTGTAGGTCTAATTTCGGGTGTTTTTTGAACAGGCAAGCCTTTTAATACATTCATTGCCTGAATAAATTGAATATCATCCTTGCTGGCAGGCTCGATTGGGCCTTGTTGCTCAGCATATTTTTTCTCGTTCAGTTTTTCTTTTGATGGGTCTAAAACTTCGCTCATCTTGGGTGTGCTGGTCTCGGCATCTTTAGGGTTGGACAGATGCTTGGCCAAATCGGCCTCGTGCAAATTGTTGGATTGATCAAAGCCGTCTTCAACAATAATGTCTGGTATGATACCTTTGGCTTGAATTGAGCGGCCATTAGGGGTGAAGTAACGTGCAGTGGTGAGCTTGATTGCACTACCGTTGTTCATCGGCAGAATGGTTTGTACAGAGCCTTTACCAAAGCTTTGTATACCCAAAATCGTTGCACGCTTATGATCCTGCAAAGCGCCTGCGACAATTTCAGAAGCAGATGCCGAACCAGAGTTGACCAACACGACTAAGGGCGTTTTTTTGTAGTCGGCAGGCACATCTTTGAGATAATCACCTTTACCACGGCGTGCGTAATCAAGCGGATTTGCGTTCAGGCGCATTTTAGAGTCTGCTACGCGACCCTCTGTGTAAACCACCAAATCATCTTTTGGCAGAAATGCTGCAGACACGCCAACAGCCGCATCCAGCAAGCCTCCTGGGTTGTTGCGTAAATCTAGCACTAAACCTTTAAATGGCCCTTTGTTTTGCTCACGCAATGACTTAAGTGTTTTTGCTAAATCCTCACCCGTATGTTCCTGAAACTGGGTAATGCGTACATAACCGTAATCTTTCTCGATAAATTTAGTTTTAACACTTTGTGTTTTAATAATCGCGCGCGTTAAGTTAAATGTGAGCGGTTTGGCCTCGCCCTTACGTAACACAGTCAGCACAATTTTAGTGTCTGGTTTGCCTCTCATGCGTTTTACAGCGTCGTTCAAGCTTAGTCCGCGTACCTGCGTGTCGTCGAGTTTCATCACCAAATCGCCAGCTTTTAGGCCAGCCTTATAAGCCGGGCTGTCTTCAATGGGTGAAACTACCTTTACCAAGCCATCTTCCATTGCCACTTCAATGCCCAGGCCACCAAATTCACCTTGCGTACCGGCCTGCAAGTCTTTGTAGGCATCGGCATCCATAAAAGTAGAATGCGGGTCTAGGCCGGAAAGCATACCGGTTAAAGCTTCGTTAATCAGCTTTTTATCTTCAACCGGCTCTACATAATCGCTTTTGACTTTGCCAAAAACTTCAGCAAATACGCGCAAATCATCAATAGGTAACTGCGGGGACATGACTTTTTCGGCCAAAACTGAAAAGTTAAGGCTAATCAATACACCAATTAAAACACCGGAACCAATGAGACCAAATTTTTCAAAAGAAGACCGCATGCACACCCTTTTCATCAAAACGATTAATTGTTGCTTAAACTATCCGCAACGTTAAGCTATGAGCTTACAATTAAATAATTGGTTCATTTTGCGCTATTTCAAGGGATTTTCATATAGCGGAAAGTGAAATTTTGGAGTGGGTAATGAGAAATAATCAGGTTGAAATCGAATATTGCACGCAGTGCAGATGGTTGCTGCGCGCTGCCTGGATGGCGCAAGAGTTGCTCACAACATTTGAAGCCGAGTTAAGTGCGGTGAGTCTGGTTCCTGGTACAGGCGGCGTGTTTGAGGTGCGGCTCAATGGCGTTGTGGTGTTTTCACGTAAAGAGGCAGGGCGCTTCCCGGAATCGAAAGAGCTGAAGCAGCATATTCGCGATGTAATTGCGCCGGAGCGGGATTTGGGGCATAGCGACAGGAAAGTTGATTGAACTTCATAATACACAAAATACGCAATCAGCATTTCACTTGGAAGCTTTTGTATCAAGCATAGATTGATTATGTGAATTGCTGGCATTTCAGCAAGTCTTTTCTATTATGTGTACACTATGCGATTAAGCTTAAAGCTCAACATTGGCATTAGATAAAGGAGAACAAAATGGCAACAAATCATGGAGCAAGTAGCCCGGTAGTTAATGCGCTCAATACCATTCTGGAGCTGGAATTGGCTGGTGTGGTGCGCTATACGCATTATGCGTTAATGGTGTTTGGCTATAATCGCATTCCAATCGTATCCTGGTTGCGTGGCCAGGCCACCGAATCTTTAGCACATGCAGACAAGGCCGGCGAGTTGATTACGCATCTGGGCGGTCATCCCTCGTTGTCAATTGGTCCTTTGCTAGAAACGCATAATCACGATATTGGCGATATTCTGCGTGAATCGCTGGCACACGAAACTGCTGCGCTGAATGCTTACAAAACCTTATTGAAGCTGGTTGAGGGTGACTCTGTGATGCTGGAAGAATATGCTAGAGAAATGATTTACCAGGAAGAGCTGCATTTGGGCGAAGTGGATAAAATGTTACGCAAGCCTGGTGATTTGGCAAAGTTTCACGAGTGATTTTACTGGGCATTTACTGCGAATCGATTAGCTTCGTTATCTAAACGCTGGCCGCCGTTAAAGCGTTTTGCCCAATATCCATCCTGCATGCTTTCCACCCGTACCACCTTGCCTGTGCTGGGTGCATGGATAAATTTGTTATCGCCAATATAGATGCCCACATGGGAAAAAGCAGATTTTAAAGTATTAAAGAACACTAAGTCACCAGGTTGCAGTTCATCTTTTTTGACAGTTTTACCGATTTGACTGATAGCGCGCGCAGTGGGCGGCAAAGTTAAATTGGCTGCATTGCGAAATACATAGCGCACAAAACCGCTGCAATCAAAACCGGTTTCTGGCGAGTTTCCGCCGTATTTATATTTTATCCCAGTTAGGCTTAGCGCATTAATCAGTACTTCTTGTGCTTTATCCTGCCAGTTGCTAACTGGCGCCTGATCATTATTCTCATCTACATTATAGAGCGTTATCCCGGCCGCGTTTTCAGCAAGCGCTTCATCAGCTTGTATAGGCGTGACAAAGCCCAAGAATAAACACAACAACAAAAATACTATATGTTTCATGAGAGTTAAGGCTATAGATTTAAGACTTTGAAAACCTACTCTAAAAATTTTAGAGTAGGCTCGGTTGATTTATTATTGCTTTGCCATTGCGTTTTTAATTAGGCCGATGATGGCCAATAGTACACCGCCACCTATACCACCCCCAGCTACTTGGCTAATGATAGAGGCAATGTCCATGCCACCACCAGCCGCTGCCGCGCCCCCCATGCCCAGCATGCCGAGCAATTGACCGCCTAAACCACCACCCAAAATACCAATTACAGAGTTGAGCGCTGTGCCCATACTTGCATTTTTCATCAAGCTGCCTGCAATATTGCCACCTACTGCACCACTAATTAACTGAATAATCATTGCTAAATCCATACATCCTCCCAAAAGTAATGACAGAGTTAATACATATAGCAATACTAGGCTAACAAGATATGCAACTTAACGCAATACTTTTTGTAAGCTCCAATAATCACTACCTAATTCATGGGATAATTTCTGCATGTCAGACATGCCTCAAAACTCACAACTCACCCAAATTTTTAAGCGTGGCGGCGCCTTGGCAGAAGCGATTAAAGGTTTTTCGGAGCGGGCACAACAACTGGAAATGGCTTTGGCGATTGAAGCAGCCATTAAGGAGAACAAGCAATTAGTGGCCGAAGCTGGCACGGGCACAGGCAAAACTTTTGCTTATCTGGTACCGGCGTTGCTTTCCGGCGGTAAGGTGATTATTTCTACCGGTACCAAAACATTACAGGATCAGCTGTTTAGCCGTGATTTACCCAATGTGCGCGATGCGTTGAAAGTGCCTGTCACGGTGGCGATGCTGAAAGGGCGCGCCAATTATGTGTGTCATTATCATTTGGAAAACGCTATGCAAAGCGGCCGTTTTGCCTCGCGCGAAGATGCTAAATATGTACACTTAATTAAAAGTTTTGCAGAAAATAGCAAAACGGGCGACAAAGCAGAGCTCACGGATGTGCCGGAAAACGCTCCAATTTGGCTGAATGTGACTTCCACACGCGACAATTGCTTAGGTCAAGATTGCAATTTTTATAAAGATTGCTTTGTGATGGAAGCGCGCAAAAAGGCGCTGGCAGCCGATATTGTCGTCGTGAATCACCACCTGTTTTTTGCCGATGTGATGCTGCGCGATGAAGGAGTGGCGGAGCTGCTGCCCAGCGCCAACACGGTTATTTTTGATGAGGCGCATCAGTTGCCTGACGTGGCAGGTTTGTTCTTTGGCGAAGATATTTCCACCAGTCAGCTCCTTGAGCTATGTCGCGACAGCACAATCGCGCATTTAAGTCTGGCGAAAGATTGCGCCGCATTAGGCGAGGCGATTCCTAAATTAGAAAAAGCTTGCAAAGACTTTCGGTTGATTTTTGCGTATGAAGGCTCGCGTTTGCCTGTGCAAAAAGCGCTCGCATTAAAAGGTTTCGAGGCAGCGTTTAGTGATATGCAAGCCATGTTAAGCGAACTCACCGAGGTTCTGGAAAGCCAGGCCGCGCGCGACCCCATGCTGGAAAAATGCTGGCAGCGCGGTGAAGCCTTGGGCGAGCAGTTGAACAGCTGGATTAAAGCCCAAAACTTAAATCTAGTCCGCTGGGTAGAGGTGTTTACGCAATCTGTTCAACTGCATGCCACGCCACTTAGCGTAGCGGATAGTTTTGGCAAGCAGCTCAGCGCCCAACCGCGTGCGTGGATTTTTACTTCAGCTACGCTGGCAGTTAAAAGTGATTTTAGCCACTACATGGCGCAAATGGGCTTGCATGCGGCTGATACAGGCTTTTGGGAGAGCCCTTTTGACTATGCCCACCAAGCCTTATTGTATGCGCCTGCTGGCATGCCGGATCCTAATAGCGCAGGCTATGCAGCAGCAGTGGCGGCAGTCAGTTTACCTGTTATCCAGGCCAGTCAGGGCCGAGCGTTTGTGTTGTGCACAAGTTTAAAAGCCATGCGCGAAGTACATGCGCTGTTAAAAGAGATGTTCTCAGAAAACGGCATGGAATACCCGTTATTGCTGCAAGGTGAAAGCACGCGTACTGAATTATTAGAGCGCTTTCGTACGCATGGAAATGCCGTGCTGGTGGGCAGTCAGAGTTTTTGGGAGGGCGTCGATGTGCGTGGCGAGGCATTATCCGTCGTGATTATCGACAAACTGCCATTCGCCCCGCCGGATGATCCGGTGCTCTCTGCGCGCATCGACAAGATGAATGCAGAGGGAAAAAATGCCTTTATGGAATATCAGTTGCCGTACTCGGTGATTACGCTCAAGCAAGGCGCCGGGCGGCTGATACGTGATGAAACCGACCGTGGCGTGCTGGTGATTTGTGACCCGCGTCTAATCACAAAACCTTACGGAAAGCGCATCTGGCAAAGTTTGCCACCATTTAAGCGGACAAAAGAGCTGGCAGATGTGGAGGCTTTTTTTGCAAAAGAGTTTCAAGAAGAATGATTGAGATTTCAGAAACTGAATACGAACTCACTGCCATCCGCGCGCAGGGCGCGGGCGGGCAGAACGTGAATAAAGTCTCCAGCGCGATCCATCTGCGTTTTGATATTAAGGCCAGCAGTTTGAGCAATTGGCTCAAAGAGCGGCTTTTAAACTCGAAGGATAGCCGCATTACCGAAGATGGTGTGCTGGTACTGAAGGCGCAGCAATTCCGCACGCAAGAGGCGAATAAAAAAGATGCGATCAAGCGCTTGCACGAGATAGTCAACGCTGCAAACCAAGTCAAGCCCATGCGTTATGCCACGCGCCCAACGCATGCTTCGCAAAAGAAAAGAGTCGACAGCAAGAGCTTGCGCGGACAAATTAAGCGACTTCGTGGCAAAATAGCGTCTGAATGAAACTGCTCGCACTTGATAACTCAACCGAATTTCTCTCACTTGCTTTGCAAGCGGACGATAAGCTATTTTCGCACTACGAGAATGTCGGTCAGACAGCCTCACAGCTTATTTTGCCGCAGATTCAAGCGTTGCTGAGTGAAACCAGCCTTATGTTGGCTGATTTGGACGGCATTTCATTTGGCGCGGGCCCTGGCGCGTTTACCGGTGTGCGCATTGCTTGCGGCGTGGCACAGGGTTTAGGTTTTGGTGCAAATTTACCTGTGGTTGGCGTGAATACTTTAATGGCAATGGCAGAAGCGAGCGGTGAAGATAAGGTCATCGCATGTTTGGATGCGCGCATGGGCGAGGTTTATCATGCAGCGTATATAAAACAAAATGGCAGCTGGGTTGAGATTGCCACAACAACCGTATGCAAGCCTGAAGCTTCGCCAGTGCTTGATGGTGGCGAATGGGTTGGTGTAGGCAGTGGCTGGGCCGTTTATGGTGAAGTATTAAGTACAATATATGCTGAAAACTTGGCGAAAATCATGCCGGAAGTGAGCCCGCGTGCTGAAGCCATTCTAAAACTAGCACAGCCGGTTTTTGCAGCAGGTAAGGCAAGACCAGCCGCCGAAGCTGCGCCAATTTACATTCGTAACCGCGTGGCACTCACTTCACTTGAGCGCGCGCAAGGTCAGCGCATATGAGCGCACAATTAATGCCGAACTTGTCACTTCGCCCTATGCAGATGGACGATCTGGGCGCGATTATGCAAATCGAACCCACTATTTATTCGCACCCATGGACACGCGGCAATTTCAGCGATTCGTTGAATAGCGGCTACAGTGCCTGGGTATTGGAGGAAGGCGGTGAAATAATAGGCTACAGCTTGATGATGCTGGTGATGGACGAAGCGCATCTGCTGAATTTGAGCATCGCCAAAGCCCAGCAAAAACGTGGCTTGGGGCGTTATTTGCTGGAACACATGTTGAAAATTGCGAAAAATCACAAGGCGGCGAATATGTTTTTGGAGGTGCGGCCAAGCAATATTTCAGCAATCGCGCTTTACGAAAATATGGGCTTTTGTGAAATGGCAGTCAGGCGCGGTTATTATCCCGCGCATAATGGCCGAGAAGATGCGGTGTTAATGGGATTGGCGCTTTGATAATGTCGGGTGATGATGCTAAAAATATAACGCGAGAAGATATGTTGCGCGAGCTGGAACTGCTGCCCCTGTGGAAGTTGCGCGCGCAGCCTGCCCTCGCCGAAATGATTGATGATGTAAAAAAAACAGCAAGCCTGCAGGCCTTGCCGGTATTACCTCCCAGGGCATCTGTTGAAAGTATGGACTGGCAGTCTTTAAAGGAATTTGTTAAAGAGTGTCAGGCATGCGGGCTCGCCAAAACGCGTACGCAAACTGTTTTTGGCGTGGGTGATGAAAACGCCGATTGGCTGTTCGTTGGTGAAGCGCCAGGTGCCGAGGAGGACAAGCGCGGCGAGCCGTTCGTCGGGCATGCCGGCAAACTGCTGGATAATATGCTGGAGGCGATTCACCTGAAGCGCGGCGAGAATGTGTACATTGCCAACGTGCTGAAATGCCGTCCACCCGAGAACCGCGATCCGCACGGTGAGGAAGTGATGCAATGTGATCCTTACCTGAAGCGCCAGGTTGAGCTTATCAAACCCAAGCTCATTATTGCGCTGGGTAAATTTGCCGCACAGTCTTTACTGAATTCGGATGCTACAGTGACCAGTATGCGCGGCAAGTTGCACGATTATTGCGGCGTTCCGGTTATCGTGACGTATCATCCGGCCTATTTACTGCGAAACCTGGCAGATAAAGCCAAGGCTTGGGATGATTTATGTTTGGCAAAATCAACCATGCAAAACTTGTAATTGAACAAATTAACGCAATATACTAGTGGCATACAAATTTTCTTTTTGAAGGAAAACCATGAAAAATTTATTTTCTAAAATTGCAGTGATTATTTTAGCGCTGACCTTGACCGGTTGTGGCTACAACAAATTTCAAAGTCTGGATGAGGAAGCTAAGGCCAGTTGGTCAGAAGTGCTTAACCAGTATCAACGCCGTGCTGATTTGGTGCCCAATTTGGTCGAAACCGTAAAAGGTTATGCAGCTCACGAAGAGCAAGTGCTGACCGAAGTTGCAGAGGCGCGCAGCAAAGTGGGCAGTATGCAAGTGACGCCGGAAGTGCTGAACGACCCGGAAGCCTTTGCAAAGTTTCAGGCGGCGCAAGGGCAGCTTACCAGCGCGCTGTCACGCCTGATGGCGGTGGCGGAAAACTATCCCAACCTGAAAGCGGATCAGGGCTTTAGAGACCTGCAGGCGCAGCTGGAAGGCACGGAGAATCGCGTGACCGTAGCGCGCAATCGCTACATTGAAACGATTAAAGATTACAACATTGCCGTGCGTTCGTTTCCGGAAAACTTGACAGCGATGATGTTCGGCTATAAGGCCAAACCAAGCTTTACGGTAGAAAACGAAAAAGCGATTTCGAGCGCGCCAAAAGTGGAGTTTGGCGATAAGAAGTAAGCCAAGGCTTTAATTCAAAGCTGTGAACTTTTCTTTAAAAAAAACCGGCCTACTGACCAATATCCATGCAGTCTGCAGGGTGCTGTTCATAGCATCCTGCATGCTTTTTTTCAACAGTGCATTTGCTGCGTTGGCAGAAATTCCCGCACTTTCAAGTCGCGTGACCGATGCCACTGGCACATTGTCGCAAGGTGAGCAAGCGCAGCTGGAACAAAAGCTGGCCGCGTTTGAGCAGAAAAAAGGCAGTCAGATTGCGCTGCTGATTGTCCCTACCACGCAGCCGGAAGACATTGCGCAGTACGCGATTCGCGTGGTAGAAAAATGGAAAATAGGCCGCGAAAAAATCGATGACGGTGTGCTGGTACTGGTGGCAAAAGACGATAGAAAATTGCGCATCGAGGTCGGCTATGGCTTGGAAGGCGCGATTCCGGACTTGTACGCCAAGCGCATTATCTCTGAGGTGATTTCACCCAAATTCAAGCAGGGCGACTTTTACGGCGGTCTGGATTCTGGCGTGGATAAATTGATTGGCCTGATTGACGGCGAAGCCCTGCCGACGCCAAGCAGCACGACATCTGGCGGCATGGGCGTGATGGATATTTTACCGATGCTGTTATTTGGCGGCTTAATCACCGGCCTGATTTTACGCAGTATGTTCGGCACCTTTTTTGGCAGCGCGATCAATGGCGGTTTGCTCGGTGGTGTAGTATGGTTGCTGGGCGCGGCCTTGGGCGGTGCGGCGGTTTTTGGCGTGGTTGCATTTTTTATCACCATGATGCTGGGAAGTCGTGGCATCAATGGCTATAGTGGCCGTTCTGGTGGTTATAGTGGTGGGTATGGCGGTGGGTGGTCTGGTGGCGGTAGTTCGAGTAACTGGGGCGGAGGAGGTGGCGATTTTGGGGGCGGTGGAGCAAGTGGAGACTGGTAAATCATGAAAAGACGCCATCCGCTGATTCGTTTTTTTCAGCACCTTGTCAGCAACCCGTGGCAGGTAAAGCGCTACTTTTCGGCGATTGCGCTGCACGAAATTGAAAAAGCCATTGTGACGAGCGAGAAAACCCACGCAGGGGAAATACGTTTTGTTGTAGAAGCAGGTATGCATCCTTACGAAATTTTATTTAAGAAAACGCCAAAAAAGCGTGCGATTGAGCTTTTTGGCCGCCTGAATATTTGGGATACCGAGTATAACAATGGCGTACTGATTTATCTGCTGCTGGCTGATCGCGATGTGGAGATTGTGGCGGACCGCGGAATTGACCGACATGTCGGACATGACGGCTGGGAAGAAATCTGCCGTGAGATGGAAATATTGTTTAGAAAAGGTGATTTCGAAGCAGGTGTTTTACAAGGCATTGAAAAAATCAGCGCAGTGTTAGAAAAACATTTCCCCATGACTGGCGATAATAAAAATGAAATTTCTAACAAGCCTCTTATTCTCTAGTTTTCTAGTGCTATATTGCAGTACATCTGCCTTGGCAGCTTTATCAGACATTTCACGTATCTTTCGTCAAACGCCGCAATTAAGCCAATTCGAAGTATGTCAGGGCGGTGGCTGCGCAGAATCCAACCAGATTTCTATTAGTGAGCCGGAATGGAAAAATATCATTCAAATTTTTAAAGTGAAAGCAATAAATCCTGCAGACGAACGCTTACAAATCAGCAAAGCCATTGGCGAACTTGAACGCATCGTCGGTGCAAAAAATGGGACTTCAACAGATATTGCAGGTACATTTGATAGTGGAGAAATGCCTGGCCAATTGGATTGTAATGACGAAGCGATTAACTCCACCACTTATATGCGCCTCTTGAAGCAGCGCGGGTTGATGCAGTTTCACGAGATTGAAGACATGCGCACACGCAACTTTTTTTTTACCGGTTGGCCTCATACTGCAGCAGTGATACGTGAAATCAAATCGGGGGTAAGATACGCAGTTGATAGCTGGTTTTATGATAACGGTTACGCCGCCACTATTGTGCCGTTTGAGCAATGGAAGGCCAATTTTCAACCCCCCGATAGCCCCGTGGGGAAGCCAAGAACAACACGGCTTGCCACTCCACAAAAATAAGCCAAGTGCTGACTTAATCGGCATTTAACGCTAAAATCCAGCCTGTCAACAATTTACGAAAATATTATGCGCGCCACCCAATTTTTTATCGCCACCCAAAAAGAAGCCCCTAACGATGCGGAACTGATTTCGCACAAGCTGATGGTGCGTGCTGGTTTGATCAAAAAACTGGGGAATGGCTTATATAGCTGGATGCCGCTTGGTTTGCGCGTGATGCGCAAAGTAGAAGCGATTGTGCGTGATGAAATGAACAAAGCAGGTGCGCTGGAGCTTTTAATGCCTGCCGTGCAGCCTAAGGAATTGTGGGATGAAACAGGGCGCTGGGCGGTGTTTGGCCCGCAAATGTTAAAGATAAAAGACCGACATGAGCGTGATTTTTGTTTTGGCCCCACGCATGAAGAGGTAATTACCGATATCGTGCGCCGCGAAATCAATAGCTATAAGCAATTACCGATTAATTTGTATCAAATTCAGACCAAATTTCGCGATGAAATTCGCCCACGTTTTGGCGTGATGCGTGCGCGCGAATTCATGATGAAAGATGCTTATTCTTTCCATACTGATTTTGAATCGCTACAAAAAACCTATGCGCAGATGTACCAAACTTACAGTAATATTTTTACGCGTCTTGGGCTGAAATTCCGTGCAGTCAAGGCAGATTCTGGCGCAATTGGTGGTGAAGGCTCGCAAGAGTTTCATGTGCTTGCCGATAGCGGCGAAGATGCGTTGGCGTATTGCGAAAACTCGGATTACGCAGCCAATGTGGAACTTGCAGAAGCATTGCCAGAGAACAATAGCAGAGCGGCTCCCAGTCACGCCCTAAAAGAGGTTGAAACGCCGAAGCAGACACAATGCGAAGATGTAGCGGAGCTGCTGGGCATTAGCGTTGAGCGCACGGTAAAGGCAATTGCGCTTGTGGCAAATGAAAATTTTTATTTGGCTTTATTGCGTGGCGACCATACTTTAAACGAAGTTAAAGTCGTCAAATTGACAGGATTGGCAGATTTTCGTTTAGCAACGGAGGAGGAGATTCGTGCCAATCTGAATTGCCCGCCTGGTTTTATTGGCCCGGTTGGGGTGGGTAAAAACGTGACAGTGATTGCCGATAAAATTGTGGCGAATATGAGCGATTTTGTCTGCGGAGCGAATAAGCCTAAATATCATTTATCGGGCGTTAATTTCGGGCGCGACTTGCCAGAGCCAAGTGCAGTGGCGGACATTCGCAATGTGCTTGAGGGTGATGCCAGCCCAGACGGCAAAGGTAAGCTCAGTCTTTGTCGCGGCATAGAAGTCGGACATATTTTCCAACTGCGAACCAAGTATGCTAAAGCCATGAATGCAACGTTTTTGGATGAAAATGGTCAATCGCAAGTGATGGAAATGGGTTGCTATGGCATTGGTGTGTCACGCATTGTAGGTGCCGCAATTGAGCAGGGAAGTGACGAAAAAGGCATTATTTTTCCACTCAGCATGGCGCCTTTCGAAGTGGTGATCTGCCCAATTGGCATGGATAAGAGTGAATTGGTAAAAAATACGGCAAATCAATTGTATGAAGATTTTAGAAAAGCAGGCATCGACGTGTTGCTGGATGACCGCGGGGAGCGGCCAGGCGTCATGTTCGCCGAGAGTGACTTGATGGGTATCCCGCATCGAATGGTGGTGGGGGAGCGCGGACTAGCCGAAGGCAAGGTGGAATATAAGGCACGGACTGCAATAGAGGCACAAAATTTGCTTGTTACTGAAGCGACTAATTTTATTCAAACTGCGATTAATGCTAAAACATAATTTACAAAAACTTAGCCTGATATTTTTGATGGCCTTTGCTTCTATATGCCAAGCCGGCAATCAAAAGGAAGAGCCGCTGTCAAATAGCGTCAGAGCGTTGATGCAAAAATCGGTGAGTGATTTGGCTTCGCCGAGGCTGGTATTTGGAAGCGAGGTTGAAGGCCAAGTTTGGATGAATGAAATGTCGGAGCGTTTAAAAAAACGTCTTCCGGATCAAACATATCGTGAAGACTTTTTAAGGTCGGTACATTACGAGGCGACACGTGCAGGGCTAGATCCGCAACTAGTTTTGGGGCTGATACATGTAGAAAGTGGTTTTAAAAAGTATGCGGTGTCCAGTGTTGGTGCGCGTGGCTATATGCAAGTGATGCCATTTTGGGTAAAAAGCATAGGCACTCCAGATCAGAATTTATTTAATATGCGTTTGAATTTGCGTTATGGATGCACGATATTGCGTCATTATATTGATATTGAAAAAGGTGATTTATATCGTGCTTTAGGTCGATATAATGGCAGTCTTGGCAAGCCGCAATATCCTAACCTCGTGCTTGGAGCATGGCGTAAACACTGGGATTACAGCACAAAGATAAATCAGGCTTCCCTTAATTAATTTCCTCAATTCAAAAAACTCTTGTCAACCGCACCAAAATGAGGCTAGACTGCGCGAAGTCTAGCTGATTGATGTTGGTGTTGCGCACTGATTCATCGTAGCTTCGCCAAACTAAAATTACTGGCTGTAATACTCAACACATTATTTTTACAAGAGTTTTACCTTTAATTTAGGGAGAAAAGTATGTCGAAGTTAACTGCATTAGCTTTAAGTATTGCTGTATTAGGTGGTGTTTGGGCATTTCTGGCTTTAGGGCCATTGGCAGGATCAGTATTGGTTTGGGCGGGCTTTATTGCTTGGGGTTGCTACTTTGCTTTGGGAGCAGATACAGCGGCACTGCAAAAAACAATCGTTGGTATGATTTATGGTGCAGTCATTGCAGGGGTTGCTTTAGCTTTAGTGGGTGCTAACCCATTAGGCTTGCCAGGTGCGGCCGGTCCTGCGGTTTACATTGCTGTGACGGTATTCTTGTTAGTCATTGTAGCTAATGTTAATTTGCTATCCGCGGTGCCAGCCAATGTATACGGCTACGCTGCAACAGCAGCTTATGCATTGCAAACAGCAAACGCAGGCAGTTCAACTGCAATGGATATGTCAAATCCAGTGTTGTTAGTCGCTGTATCTACTGTGCTAGGCGCCATATTTGGCATGGTGTCTGGTAAAGTTGCGGGTATGCTAGGCAAATAATCTGTTTTCTTCAATAAAAAAACCGCACCTTAAGTGCGGTTTTTTTTATTGCTTTGAGCTTTTTTATTTCATAACTTTAAAGCCGTAATAAGTGCCAAACTCCCCTTCGTTTTCTTGGTACACAAATAACATATCGTTAGCATAGCCTAGACCGTTATAATGGTTTTGAGCGCGCAACTTTAATTCTTTCGGCAATTCGCTTTTAGCAATATATTTGCCCGATAAATCAAATATCAATGCAGCTTTGTGGTCAATATCAAGCAAAATCAACTCTTCACCTTTAATGCCTGTGTAAGCTGCGAATAAGTCGCTGATGTCATCATGTGACACACCTGCCTTTGCCAAGTCTAGTGTGATTTCACCTAATTTTTCATGCTGTTTTGGATCGACAATAAACACTTTGTCGCTGCGTCCTTGCTTGGCGAAGTAGCGTTTGTTTTCGGCATCATATGTCGGCATGGTGCCTGCGCTGCCGAAAGCAGGGTTAAATTGCATAATTTCATCGGAACTATCTTTTACTTCGCCTGTTTCACCTAAATTGATTGAATACAATCCAGTGTTGGGGCCAAAGCCAACTTCACTGGAAATATTATAGGTAATAGTTTCTAATTTATCTGTGTTCGGGTTGTAGTAAATAGAGCGGTTGTCGTAACCTGGCTTGGCTGAATTAACGTATTTCCCCGTGTCGTCGTAAGCATGAATTTGCGATTTTGAAACAGGCGCTTCAAACTCCGATCCCATTGGAGCTAAACCGCCGTCCGCAATATAATAGTGTCTAAGTCCTGGCACATAAGCCACCGTCATGGGGCGTGTAGTAGGTTTTTTGGCAAGGGGAATTTTAACGCCAAGGGCGGCCTCCGTCAGTACTTGTGCCTGCAATGATGCGCTGGCTAGGAGGGCAGATGAAATGAAGGCGCTTGTTAGTATTTGCTGAAATAATTTCATATGCTTAAATGTTCCCCCGGTAAGTTTATTTAATTAACAAATGCTTAGTCTTTCAGTTTGCCTAGTCAGTTCAATCTGTCCTGTCTATTAGCATTGCATCGCCATAACTGAAAAATCTGTATTGCTGTTTAACGGCGTGCGCATAAGCATTTTTAATATTATCAACGCCAGCAAAGGCTGACACTAACATGAGCAAGGTGCTTTTGGGTAAATGGAAATTGGTAAATAATCTGTCGACTATTTTAAATCTAAAACCAGGCGTTATGAAGATATTAGTTTCGCCTTGACCATGTTTCAACGTCCCAGTTTGCGCAGCGCTTTCTAAAGCCCGCAAGCTGGTAGTGCCAACAGCTATAATGCTGCCTCCTTTACTTTTGGCCGCTTCAATCATAGCAACGGTTTCTGGCGAAATATTGTAAATCTCGCTGTGCATTTTATGATCGCTTATATTTTCTGTACGCACAGGCTGGAATGTTCCTGCTCCAACATGCAAAGTAATGTAAGCGACATTAACGCCCTTTGCTTTAATTTTGTTCAACATAATCTCATCAAAATGCAGACCTGCGGTAGGTGCAGCTACCGCACCAGCATGTTTGGCATAAATTGTTTGGTAGCGCTCTTCATCGTTGGCTTCAGCCTCATGCGTAATATAAGGCGGGAGAGGTAGGGTGCCGTATTGTTCTAGTAATTCCAGTACGGATTTTTCGCTTATAAATTTTACTTGAAATAAATCGTCGTCACGGCCGATGACTTCTGCCTCAAATGCTTCGGCTAATTTAAGTTTAGCCCCGGCTTTTGGCGCGCGCGAAGCGCGAATATGCGCGAGTACTTCATGTGTGTCTAACACCCTCTCAACCAGCACTTCTGCTGCACCACCTGTGACTTTATGGCCAAATAAGCGCGCCTTAATCACGCGTGTGTCGTTAAACACAAGTAAGTCTCCTGCAGATAAGAAATCTGGCAAATCCACAAATAGCTTGTCATTTATTTGGCCTGTTTTGCCATTCAAATATAACAACCTGCTGGCGCTACGTGTGCTAGTGGGATGTTGTGCGATAAGGGAGTCTGGTAAATAAAAATCGAAATCTTGTGTTCGCATAATGCCTTTTGCTTGTTATAATGTGCGTCTTCGTTGTAATTATACCTCAGCCGGGATGGCGGAATTGGTAGACGCACGGGACTCAAAATCCCGCGTTGGCGACAACGTGGGGGTTCGATTCCCCCTCCCGGCACCATAAATTTTATTTCAATCATTCTAAGAATATGCCTAATTTTCGCTACTTAAGAGTAGACGAAATGTTTGCCTCAATATTTGTTACAAAATGTAAATTTTTGCTTGTTCGTAAAAGTTTTTTGTGCTATTTTTTGACCTGCGTCAAAATGACGCATGTCAAAAAGCTGTAAGTGAAGTTGCATGTCAAAGCAGTTGCAAGCAATTTTAATTTTAAGTTTGCATGACCAAGGGTAATGTATGGCAGTGTTCGATTTGGGTTACAAAATCATTGCAAGGCCGAATAATTCGTTATCGCTGAAAGATGGTATTAAATTGCTTGCGGCCATGGCCATTGTAACTTTGGTCATCGGGTTAGGATTTACACATATTGGCGCTTGGATGGTGTTGCCTTTTGCTGGCTTGGAATTGTTGGCTTTTGCTTGTGCATTTTATTATGTTTATTTGCATGCAGGTGACTATGAAAGCATTGCGATAGAAGAAGATAAAGTAATAGTGGAAAAAAGAAGTTATAGGAAGTCCAGTATTACGGTATTTCAGAGATATTGGACTCAGGTCAATGTGCGTGATGTGGTAAGTTGTCAAGGGGTAAATGGTAAAAGCGCGTTGTTTATCGGCTCGCACGGCAAGGAAGTAGAATTCGGCAAGCATTTGATTGATGACGAGCAGCGAGTTGCGTTGGCAAGAGAACTTAAACAAAAAATTTAGAAACATGCAAAATAATTTTAAATAAATTTGATTTTGGAGTGAGCGTTATGCAAGTGTTGAAAAGAATTGGGTTGGGTCTCGTAGTATTTCTAGCTTCGCTCAGCGCCTATGCAGATTATAGTTGGAACTTCCCAGAGCCAGTGACGCCAATGGCTTTAGATACATTGCATGTCCACAATAAATTTATGCTTATTTCGATGGCTATATTTCTAGTAGTTTTAGCTATCATGATTTATTCGATTTTTGCGCATCGTAAAAGCAAGGGCTACAAGCCTGTGACCGATAAAGCTCCTTCTACAGCTCTGGAAATATTCTGGACGCTCATACCTTTCGCAATTCTTCTGCTAATCGACTTTGTGATTATGGGGATCCCTGCCTATCACAGTGTGGTGATGATGGAAGATACGCGTAACAAGGCTAATATGGTCATTAAAATCACAGGTTCGCAATGGCGTTGGCAGTATGAGTATCTGGATGGTGATGCGCAGGGTATTAAATTCGTCAGTAACTTAACAACCAACGATAAGCAGTTACATAATCAAGAAGAAAAAGGTGAGAATTACTTACTTGAGGTAGATAATCCTTTAGTGCTGCCAGTGGGTGAAAAGGTACGTATTTTGATGACAGCGAGCGATGTGTTGCATAACTGGTGGGTGCCTCAGTTTGGTTCGTCCCGGCTTGCGGTTCCAGGGTTTATACGTGAAACTTGGGTACAAGTTGAAAAACCTGGCACTTATCGCGGTCAATGTAAAGAATTATGTGGCAAGGGTCATGGATATATGCCTGTAGTCGTAAATGCGGTATCAATGGAAGAGTACAAGACATGGGTGGCAGCTAAGAAAGAAGAACAGGCAAAAGCTGCGGCTGGTGCGGATAAAGAATGGACAAAGGACGACTTGATGGCTGAAGGGAAAGTGGTTTACGAAAAGAACTGTGCTGTATGCCATCAGGTGTCAGGTGCAGGCTTGCCGCCAGCCTTCCCAGCGCTGACAGGCAGCAAAGTTAGTACAAGTCCAATTTTCGGCGCTGATGGCAAGTATTTACCTGATAGCCATTTGGATCGAGTGTTGAATGGTAAAAATGTGATGCCAGCGTGGAAAGCGACATTAAACGATACGGAAATAGCCGCAGTAATTACTTACGAGCGTAACGCGCTTGGGAACAGTGTGGGTGATGTGGTGCAGCCTGCGCAAGTTAAAGCGGCGCGTCAATAATTATAGTTTTATTTAAAGTATTGAAAGTAATTAGGAGAGTGTTATGAGTACAAGTACAGTAGCAGGACACCATGAAGAACATCACGATCACCCAACCGGACTTATGAGATGGTTTACGACAACCAACCATAAAGATATCGGAACTATGTACCTGACTTTTGCGCTGGTGATGTTTTTTGTGGGTGGCGCTATGATTCTGGGCATCCGTGCTGAGTTATTTAAGCCCGGTCTGCAATTAATAAACCCTGATTTTTTTAATCAGCTAATCGGAGTGCATGCGCTCATTATGATTTTCGCAGCATTGATGCCTGCGGCAACAGGTTTTGCAAATTGGATGATCCCTTTGCAAATTGGTGCGCCAGATATGGCGTTGCCACGTTTGAATAACTGGGGTTTTTGGATACTTCCACCAGCTGCAATTCTACTAACCTTGCCTTTTACTTTAGCGTTATTCGGTATCGGTGATGGTGCATTGGCTACCGGCTGGACATTTTATCCACCGCTCTCAGTGCAGGGTGGAATCGGTGTTGATTTTGCAATTTTTGCGGTTCACCTTTTGGGTATCTCATCGGTGCTAGGCTCAATCAATATTATCGTGACGCTATTCAATATGCGGGCACCTGGTATGACATTAATGAAAATGCCAATGTTTGCTTGGGGCTGGCTAATTACTGCTTTCTTGTTAATTGCAACTATTCCTGTGTTAGCTGGGGCAGTGACGATGCTATTGACAGATCGTCATTTTGGCACGCATTTCTTTGATGCTGCCGGAGGTGGCGATCCTGTGATGTTCCAACATTTGTTCTGGTTTTTTGGTCACCCAGAAGTGTATATACTGTTATTACCAATTTGGGGCTTTATTCCACAAATTCTGCAAACTTTCTCACGCAAACCCATGTATGGTTATAAAGCCCAAGTTTACTCATTATGGGCAATTGGTGCGCTTTCTGTTGTTGTTTGGGCACATCACTTCTTCACAGCAGGTATGCCTGTGCCAGCTTTGCTCTATTTTATGTATAGCACAATGGCGATATCGTTGCCGTTAGCGGTGCTGTTTTTCTGCTGGATTAAGACCATGTGGAGAGGCTCAATGAGTTTTGAAACGCCTATGCTATTTGCAGTAGGATGGATCATTCTGTTTGGTATCGGTGGCTTAACAGGTTTAGTGCTTGCAGATGTTGCAGCTGATGCTCAATATCACAATAGTTATTTTGTGGTTGCTCATTTCCACTATACATTATTTGCAGGTGGCATCATGGGTATCATGGCAGGGGTGTATTACTGGTTGCCAAAAATGACTGGCCATATGTATAACGAAACATTAGGTAAATGGCATTTCTGGTTAACGGCAATTTCATTTAACTTGACCTTTATTCCTCAGTTCTTCTTAGGCCTGGCAGGGATGCCACGCCGTATTCCTGATTATGCATTGCAATTTGCTGAGTTCAATATGATTTCAACAGTTGCAGCATTTGCATTGGGCTTGTCACAGTTGCTGTTTGTTTACAATATCATAAGTTGCATTAAAGGCGGTAAAAAGGCTACTGACAAAGTGTGGGAGGGTGCAGAGGGTCTTGAGTGGACGTTGCCTTCACCGCCACCATATCACAGCTTCACTGACCAACCGGTAGTTAAATAAGTTGAGAGGATAGAAGCCTGGAGATTTCTAGGCTTCATTTGAGTATGGATAGTGAAAAAGCAAATAAGCAATCTAAAAACAAAAAGATTGCTTATATCGTCGGGACGTTGGCACTTATTCTTTACGTGGCTTCGATGTTTGCAATGTGGAAGCAATAGTATGCTTTTAGATCTTTAGCCTTTGAAATTGAGTGTAAGTGTCAGATAAAAATTTAAATGAACAAAAGCAGATAGCAAATAAAAAACTCGCTATCAAAATGATTTGGGTAGTGGTGGGATCGTTGTTGTTTGCTTTTGCATTGGTGCCGTTGTATGACGTCATGTGTACTCTTACTGGCTTAAATGGTAAAACTGACAACTCGGCAAGCACTTTGGCAAAAGCTAAAGTTGATAACACCAGAGTGGTGACTGTGCAATTTGTATCATCAGTAATGCCTGGCTTGGGTTGGAATTTTTATCCAAAACAAAGTAGCATAACTTTACATCCAGGCCAGATACAGACAGCGTTGTTTGAAGCTAAAAATATTACGAGTGAAGTAGTGGTTGGGCAGGCAGTTCCAAGTGTGACACCAGGTAAGGCCTCTATCCACTTGAAAAAGATAGAGTGTTTTTGTTTTGTAAATCAAAGCCTGAAACCAGGAGAAGTAAAAGTGATGCCACTCAGGTTTTTTGTAAGCCCAGAGTTGCCTCAAGATGTAAAAGAGATGACGCTGTCATACTCATTTTTTAAATCAGTTAAAAATTAGTTCGTTTAGATTTGGTGAAAAAAGTTAAGTAGCGTAATTCTTAAAATAATTATTTTAAATGCTAGGGAGTAAAAGCATGGCAACACATTCAGATCATCATTATTTTGTGCCACACGGAGCGTCATATACTGCCTTGTTATCAGTGGGTTTGTTGAGTGCGGCTTCTGGGTTTATATTTTCTGTTGCAACAGATAAAAATAAAGATTTGGCTTATTTGCAAACTCCTGGCAAATGGATGATGTATATAGGATTGGCAATTATTCTGTTTATGACATTCAAATGGCTTTCTCAAGTGGTCACAGAGAGTGTTAGCGGTACTTATAAAAACTGGGAAGATAAATCTTTCCGCTGGGGCATGATTGTGTTTATTTGCTCTGAAGTGGCTTTTTTCGCGGCATTTTTTGGCGCTTTGTTTTACATGCGTGTATTAGCTGTGCCTGAGTTGGCTGGCTATGACCCGGACATCACGCCGTACAAAGATTTTCTTGGAACTTGGCCGTCTACGGGCCCAGGTGGCAATGTGCTAGGTTCAGAATACGCTCCGCCAGCCAATTTTAAGCCAATGCACTGGCTGGGCTTGCCATTGGTAAATACTATTCTATTACTTTCCTCGGGCGCAACTATCACATGGGCACATTGGGGGTTGATTAAGAATAACCGTAAGCAATTAATCATTGGCATGGCGTTAACCGTGGCACTTGGTGTGGCTTTCTTGATTTGTCAGGCATTCGAATATCACGAAGCTTATACTGAAATGGGTTTGACATTAGGTAGCGGTGCTTATGGAGCAACATTTTTCATGCTGACCGGGTTCCATGGCTTTCATGTAACGCTGGGTACTATCATGTTAATCGTAATTTTATTACGTTGCATGAAGGGTCACTTTACACCGGAACACCACTTTGGGTTTGAGGGTGTTGCTTGGTATTGGCACTTTGTAGACGTGGTTTGGCTGGGTTTGTTTATATTCGTATATTGGCTGTGACGCGAAGATGTAAAAAAGGGCGGTGCTTTAGCATCGCCCTTTTTGTTTAGATATCCACTCTACAGAGAATGACCGATTAGGCCAAAATAACCACCGATAACTAACAGAATAAATAGTGTAATGGATAAGCCAATGCGAAACGTAAGTGCTTTAACAGTGCGGTCACTAGAACCTTTGTCCTTTACTAAAAAAAACAATGCAGAAAACAAACTGCCAAGAATAATAATTAAAAACACCACAATAGCAATTTTTATTAACATGGCTCTGTCCAATCAATTCAATAGTTTATTATGCGACTGGAATAGTTGAAATGCAATTCAAGTTTTTGAATTATGAGCTTAAGGTAACCTTGCTGGGCATATTGTTGGTAGTAATTGCTGTTTCGATATTTGTGAAATTGGGTTTTTGGCAATATAAAAAAGCCATACTTAAGCAGGAAATCCAAAAAGAGTATCAGCAAAGTATAGAAAATGGAGTTATAGAGTTTGCCCCCTACTTACAATCGTCGGAAAAACTGCAATATAAAAAAATTAAAACAAGCGGTGAATATGTAACAAAATACCAGATATTGATTGATAATCAGGTTGAAAATAGTGTGGCCGGATATCATGTGGTTACCCCGCTGAGAATTGAAGGAACTGACCAATATGTTTTAGTGAATCGTGGTTGGATTGCAGGCAAATCTGCTCATGTCTATATCCCCACTTTCGATACGCCTGATGGCATACAGCAAGTGGAAGGTATGGTGTGGATTCCTAACAAAAAGATATTTACCCTGGAGGACAAAAATGTATCCAATCAGGAAATTAAGAATTGGCAACTTGTTTGGCAGCATTTGAATATGGTGCAGTATCAGAAAGTCGTTCCGCTGAAGCTGTTGCCGGTGATTATCAAGCTGGATGCACAGAGTCAGGCAGGTGGGTTTGTAAGAAACTGGCAGATGCCAACAGAGCGCATTGCAACACATCTGGGCTATGCTTACCAATGGTTTGGGTTTGCTATTGCTGCAATGGCCATATATTTATATATGAGTATTAAACGAATTGAATAGTCAGAATTAATCATAAAAGAGCACGATATGCAAAAAGAATTAGGCGATCAGATAGCTTCAGATAACCAACGACGTAAAGGGCGCATTATATTTGTGCTGATGGCAATATTTTTTGTGGTGCCTGTTTTTGTTGTTGTCATGATGTATAAGTTTGACTGGAAACCAACTAGCCAAAGTTATGGCGAATTAATTCTGCCACCACGGCTAATTGAGCAATTCGAAACGTTGAAGGATAGTGAAGACAAGGCAGTTCCAAAGTTTTGGTCTGACAAGTGGAATATGGTGTATGTTACTGACAGCTGTGAGCAGGCATGCAAGGAAAAACTTCACACCATGCGTCAATTGCATGCGTCTTTGTATAAAGATATCTCGCGTACTCAACGTGTGCTGATTACAAACGTTCAGGATGTCAGCAAAATTAAAGCTGATTATCCAGATTTGGTTGTTATTAACCGGCCAGTCGATGACATTGAGAAACTTAGCAATCAGTTCAATTTAGGAAATGAATCAGCCAAATACTCAAATCGTCTATATTTGGTTGATCCATTAGGACATATCATGATGAGCTATCAAGTAACTGTTCCCGCCGCAGATATTCGCAAAGACTTGGTTCGCTTATTGAAATACTCATGGGCTGGTTAATATGAATCTAATGTTTAAGCGGCTCGCCTTGTTGGGAGCGATTATGGCGCTCTGTGTGGTGGTGCTGGGTGCGTATGTAAGACTCTCTGATGCTGGCTTGGGCTGTCCTGACTGGCCTGGCTGCTATGGCACGCTAACTGTACCACAGAGTCAGGCCGCTATTGCGCATGCGCAGACTATTTTTCCTGATAGTACTATAGAAACCGGTAAGGCCTGGAAGGAGATGATACATCGCTACCTTGCGGGTGTGTTAGGCTTAGTCGTGCTAGCACTATTTGTATTAGCATGGAAAAATAAGCAACAAATTAAAGTTTCACCTTGGCTCACGACTGCTTTACTCGGAGTTATTACATTCCAGGCTATGCTTGGGATGTGGACAGTGACCATGTTGCTTAAACCGGTAATAGTAAGTGCACATTTGATTGGCGGCATGACGACATTAGCTTTGCTGGTCTGGATAGCGCATCGGCATTGGGGGCAATACTCTGCTAGCATAATGAAAAAAAATTATACTCGCTGGTTGATTCGGTTTGGGTTAGTGATATTGTTAATGCAAATATTTCTAGGCGGCTGGACAAGCACTAATTACGCAGCATTGGCGTGTACCGACTTTCCTACTTGTCATGGCGCATGGGTTCCAGCCATGGATTTTAAAGATGCTTTTCATTTGGTGAGAAATTTAGGACAAAGTGCTGATGGGGGTAATTTATCTCTTGCCTCACTTACTGCGATACAGTGGTCACATCGTGTCGGTGCTATTGTAATATTGATCTATTTAGGTTTTCTTGCCTCGGCTGGTATAAAGTACACACAGTTAAGAATGCTAAGTATTACATTGATAGTTGTGCTTTGTGCACAGATTAGCCTAGGTATAGCAAATTTAGTGTTACATTTACCACTGGTATTGGCTGTGGCACATAATTTGGGCGCAGCATTACTGGTGATCATCATAGTACTGATGAATTCAAAAATTACAGGCACTAAAATTGCATATAGCAGTTTGGTTAAATAGTACTAATTAAAAAAAGTGAGTATCAATTGAGTGCAAGTTTACCTATTCAATTACAAGCATTAGGGGCGAGTTTCAAAAGCTTTTATGTCTTATGCAAGCCGCGCGTAACGGCATTAATCGTATTCACGGCAATTATCGGTATGTTTCTCGCGACGCCCGGCATGGTGCCTTGGCAGCTGTTGATTGCGACGACCGTTGGTATTGCCTTTTCTTCTGGCGCAGCTGCGGCTTTTAACTGTTTAATAGAACATAAAATTGATGCGGTGATGGCGCGAACGCGTGCCCGACCGCTACCAACTGGTCAAGTTTCCAATGCGGAAACAACTATATTCGCGACCATTTTAGGCGGTATCGGCCTAGCAATACTTTATATTTTCGTCAATCCGCTCACAATGTGGCTGACATTTGCAACTTTTGTAGGCTATGCAGTGATTTACACTGTATTTTTAAAACCCGCTACGCCGATGAATATCGTGATTGGTGGCGCTTCAGGCGCAATGCCGCCCATATTGGGCTGGGCGGCTGTAAATAATGCCGTGGGGCCAGAATCACTCATTATGTTTCTAATCATATTCGCCTGGACGCCACCGCACTTCTGGGCGCTGGCACTTTATCGTCGAGAAGAGTATGCCAAAGTCGGTATGCCGATGTTGCCGGTGACGCACGGTGAGGCATTTACACTTTTGCATATTCTGCTCTATACCGTAATTTTGGTCGCTGTTTCGCTTATGCCTTATGGTCTTGGTATGAGTGGTTTAATTTACTTGATATCAGTAGTGTTACTGGATGCAATATTTCTTGCCTATGTGATAGGTTTATACAGGAAATATTCTGATGATTTAGCCAAACGTACGTTCAGGTATTCTATTATCTACCTAACCTTGCTGTTTGCGGCTTTGTTGGTAGATCATTACTGGAAACTATAAATTACTGGCGCGCCCGGCGGGAGTCGAACCCACGACCTTTGGCTTCGGAAACCAACACTCTATCCAGCTGAGCTACGGGCGCAATCGATGGCGCATTATAACAAAGCAGCCTAGTTTTAATAGTATTGTTTCTAGATTATTCAGTAGTTTTCGTTTTGTATACTAGTAGGGTAATTTGTTTAGCAGGTATAATTTAATATTTCTAACATCAGGGGATAAATAGCAATGAGCAATAAAGATGAAGGGTATTCAGGTTCCAGTTTCAGGCAGTTACTTATTGCAATCCCTGGCACTATTTTAGCGTTTACGATATTGATTTCGCTGTTTGCATATTTTTCAAATACTACAGAAACGCCACCAGAGGCTGCGCCTCAGCCTGCCGTAACAGAAACAAACGAAAATATTAAGCCGATAGCATCAGTAGAAGTCGCTAAGGCGGAGGCAGGACCGCATGCTGATAAAAGCGGGGAAGAAGTTTACACAGCCGTGTGTGCTATGTGCCATGCAGCAGGGTTAATGAACGCGCCTAAGTTTGGCGATAAAGGACAGTGGGATACGCGTATTGCTCAAGGCTATGAAACGCTTATTAAAAACGCCACGAATGGCATTCGCTCTATGCCGGCGCGTGGCGGCAACCCAGGGTTAAGTGATGGTGAGATTGCAAATGCAGTGGCGCACATGGCAAATGCAGCTGGGGCGAGCTTCACTCCGCCCGCACCCGCCAAACCTGTCGAAACTGCACCTGCAGCAGAAGCGGCGCCTGCTAGTTAGTTAAAACGATCCTTTTAAAGCCGCTTATGTATAATTTAAGCGGCTTTTTTGTTTGCAGGGCTTAATAAATAAAATCTTAATATGGCGACATACGCAATTGGTGATAT
The DNA here is from genome assembly GCA_963701715.1 of uncultured beta proteobacterium. Taxonomy (GTDB): domain Bacteria; phylum Pseudomonadota; class Gammaproteobacteria; order Burkholderiales; family Methylophilaceae; genus Methylotenera_A. The sequence goes on along the minus strand of CAVPAX010000004.1, from coordinate 352,638 downwards.
CCAGGGCTGCTACCATGCTTTTATGGCGTTATTGTCGCGTCTGCAATTTAATCCCGAGCAAGATAATTTATGGCTGGTAGGCGATCTAATCAATCGCGGGAGTGGCTCACTCGAGATGTTGCGCTGGTGCTATCAGCATCAGCAATCTATCAAAATGGTATTAGGAAATCACGATTTGCATGCGCTAGCTGTAGTGCATAATTTAAAATCGGCACATAAATACGATACGCTGCAAGCCAGTATTGATGCGCCTGACAGTCATGCTCTATATACTTGGTTGCGTTATCAGCCTTTAATCATCGCTGAAAAAGGCTATGTGATGGTGCATGCAGGCTTGCTGCCACAGTGGACTGTGGATGAAGCACTTAGTTATGCGCAGGAGGTAGAAGCGGTGTTGCAGGCCGATAATTACCTCGACTTTTTAGCCAACATGTATGGTAATGAGCCAAATCATTGGCATGCTGATTTAGTAGGTATCGATAGGTATAAAATCATTACCAATGCCATGACGCGTATGCGCATCTGCACAGCTCAAGGCAAAATGGAATTCCAATTTAAGGGTGAATTGCGAGATATTCCAAAAGGCTATATGCCTTGGTTTGATGTCCCTACAAGGCTATCTCAGGCATCTCATATTATATGCGGGCACTGGTCTGCACTAGGTTTGTATGAGCGGGATAATATTCATGCACTTGATACCGGATGCTTATGGGGCGGGCAGTTAACTGCGATGAATTTGGATACTCGTGCAATCACGCAAGTCAACCATGATGTAAGAGATGCTGTTATCAAGCCAATCTAGTGACAATCGCATCGTATGCGAGTTGAGTTAAATCACGTCTATTTTTCCCTTGTGCATGAATGGGCTGCAGAAAATGTAATTCTACTAATGGTTTTTTTTGCTTCAGTACGCTATTCATGGATTCCATTAATGTAGTTTCACCCGCATAGGCCATGTCTTTATTAATACTGCCATCATCATTGATGTAGCGAATTGCCACCGGCCATACATGCGTATTGGCGTTGATAGCAGCCTGTAATATACTGCTCTTGAAAGGCAATACCAGTCCGCCTTCCGAGGTGGTGCCTTCTGGAAAGAAGCATAGATTATCACCTGCAATCAGACTTTCAGCGGTAATTTCTGCAATACGGCCAGCGTCTTGCCGCCTGCTTCTGTCAATAAATAAAGTATCGGCTTTTTGTACCAAATAACCAAAGATCGGCCAGTTTTTAATATCGGACTTAGCAATAAAGCGTAATGGAATTAAGCTATTCAAGGCATGTATATCCACCCAGGAAATATGATTGGCCACAAACATGATTCCTTCAGAGTTAGCTAATGGTAACTCTCCGGCAGTAGTCACCCGAATGTTGAATGCGCGTAACAATCCTTCGCACCACCATTTAATAAGCAAAAGTTTAGGTTTCTTATTTACAAATGGGAGTACAAATATTGCAATTACTAATCCAACGTTAGTGTGAATTAAAATACGCGATATTCGATAAAGTCTTGTGAGTGGGTTTGTTGGTTGCAAATTATTTTAAGAAATGCGATGCATATCTGCTATTTATTTTAGATAACGGCAACATTACCAGCATATCGGCTGTGTTGAAATAGGCATCCCATGCTGGCTCACCACAAATATAAGCACCAAGCCGTAAATATCCTTTAATCAATGGAGGGCAAACCACCTGCATTTCTTTATTTAAAGAGTCTATTGGCAATGGGTTTCGAGGGAATACCCGGTACTCTAAAGGTGATAGATATTCATCTTTAAGCTTTTGATATAAGCTGGCAGCCATGTGCCCACCATCATGTATCGGCATGCTAGCGCAGCCAATCATATATTCATAGTGATGCATCTGCATATACTTGGCTAAACCTGCCCATAACATGGTAATCGTACCGCCATTGCGGTAGTTTTGATGTACACATGCACGGCCAACCTCTACAGTGCTGGTAAATAGATGTGCCAAGCGGTTTAAATCGAATTCACCTGCAGAATAATACCCACCGGCCTCGTTGGCTTGATGTGGACTTAAAATGCGGTAAGTGCCGATAACCTGGTTTGTTGCGCTTTCACGCACTATTAGGTGATCGCAATAAGCATCAAACCCATCAATATCTAAACCTCCGGTGCCAGAAAGCTGCGCACCCATTTCTTCAGCAAACACTTTATAACGTAAGCGCTGCGCTTCGGCTACTTCTGCCGGGCTGCGCGCAAGACTGACATAGAGTCGTGTTTGCTGTCTCTGGTTTTTTAGTAATAATCGTTTTTCTAACATAACATCTCTCCTTGTAATTGCGAGAGATGTTATGCAGTGAGCGTGAATGAATGATGAAAATTATATGACTTATTGATGACACTTTAATCTATGGCTGAGTTTAATGAGTTACTCTAGAAGTATCAGCATTTTCCACAATGCGAACTTTATCACCTGGGTGAAACTCTTCGTCAGCTTCCTGAACGATAGCAATCATTCCGCCGCCATCCAGTTTAACGGTAATTTCAAGACCATCCTTCCGTGTGGCGACTTCTTCAACGGCAGAGCCTGCAACGCCACCGGCTACCGCACCGATAACAGCGCCAATTGCGCTACCACGCCCATGACCAATGCTACTTCCTGCAATGCCTCCAACAGCACCACCTGCTATAGTGCCGACAGGTGATTTGGTGCCTTCCAGTTTCACTGTGCGTACACTTTCTACAACACCCGTTTTCACGGTCTGTACCTTACGCGCGTCATCGCGTTTGTACACGCTGCCTGAATTAGAACTGGCGCATGCTGCTAAAAGTATAGAAATTAACGCTACGAATAATAGTTTTGAAACTCTCATGCTTTACCCCCTTTATTAATCATTAATTGACTGATTTCTTTTCAGCCGCTATTTGTTGGACAAGTGCTTGTGTATAAACGTTTTCAATTTCTTCGCGAGTCGGCATATGGTTCTGACCACCGCGACTGGCGATTTTAATCGCACCCATGGTGGAGGCTAGCCTACCGCAGGTTGGCCAATCCCAACCATTCGCGATGCCATAAAGCAGACCTGCACGGTAAGCATCACCGCAACCCGTTGGGTCAACAATCTTATCTGCGCTAACGCATGGAATCTCAAAGCGTTGACCCTCTGCATAAATAAGCGAACCATTGCTTCCCAAAGTCACAATTAAGGCTTCTACCTTAGCAGCGAGCTGGTTAAGTGTAAGTCCTGTTTTATCCTGCAGTACCTGTGCCTCATAATCATTCACAGCCAGATAGGTAGCCATTTCTATAAAATACATCAGTTCCTCACCATTAAACATCGGTAAACCCTGGCCAGGGTCGAACATAAATGGGATGCCTGCTTCATAACATTCACGTGCGTGTTGAAACATGCCATCTCGACCGTCTGGCGCAATTATTGCTAAAGTGACATCGTTTGTATTTTTAACGCTATTTTGGTGTGACTCCACCATGGCGCCGGGGTGAAAGGCGGTGATTTGGTTGTCGTCAATATCGGTGGTAATAAACGCTTGTGCAGTGAAGCTGTTATCGATCTGCCTGATATGCGTCATGTTTAAGTTATTTCGATTCAGCCAATGCGTATAAGGTGTAAAATCTTCTCCAACCGTTGCCATAATCAGCGGTTTGCCATCCAGCAATTGCAAATTGTAAGCAATATTGCCTGCGGTGCCGCCAAACTCTCGCCGCATTTCCGGTACATAAAATGCCACGCTTAAGGCATGGATTTTATCCGGCAAGATATGGTTTTTGAATTGATCCTGAAACACCATGATGGTGTCGAAAGCGAGTGAGCCGCAAATGAGGGTGTGCATAAATAAGTTGTTTTAAATTAAAACACTATTATCTTTTAGCTAGTATAGTTAAAGCAAGCTAAGACTAATTTTTGATTGCGCCATCAATGAGTATTTTGGCGGCCTTTTTGGCATATTTAATAGCGCCAGAGCCACGTTTCATTTGTTCTGCTTGCACTGCACCTTCAAACAATAATGAGAGTTGCAAAGCCAAACCTTCGGCATCTCTAATGTTCGCGTCAGCTGCAAGTTTGCCAATAAATTGCCTGAACTCACGTGATTGCTGTGATGAGAGTTGGTGAATCGGATTTTCTTCGTTTGGAAACTCAGCAGAGGCCTTAATAAAACCAACGCCAATAAACCCTGGAGCGTTTATCCATTCCTCAATAAAATCAAATAATTGCTGAATCTTGTCGCTAGGTTTTTTGTTGTTGGAATTTAGTTTTTCATCTAGCCAGCTTTGAAAGTCTTGCTGGTTTTTTTGCAACACTTCTAAAATTAACGATTCTTTGGTGCGGAAATATTTGTATAACGTCATTTTGGTGGTGCCTGCAACCGCAACAATATTATCTACGCCAGTTGAATTGATACCCTGTGTCTGGAACAGATTGGTTGCGGTACTAAGTATTTTTTCGCGTAGTAGAGACATGACTGGATTATACTAAACAGTATAGTTCGTAGGCAATATATTAAAATATTAGCTAGTAGAGTTTGCCATCAGCATGGGAGTGTAGTTGCAGCGAGTTTTTTTAATCAACTCCATGGCGATTTGCTGCTCACGTGGATCTGTAGATACTTGCCCATGCACGACCATATTGATGTAAATGCCTTTGATGTTGTCTGGTAATTGTAAAGCCTCGATAAAATGACAATTACCGTGGCGCATCAGCTCAATTTGTGCAATTAAAGCGGCGGTCTGCTCCGGGCTGGCGATTAATTCAGAAGTGGTTGAAACGGGCTGTATAAGAGGCTCTGCTGGGACAATATGCGGTGTTCTTGTTGCTTGATCCGAGTTAATGATAAATAAACCTCCCGCCACAATCATGGTGCCTACAAAGCTGGCAACGATTGCATAAGCGGATGGCTTTGTAATGCGAAACTCTTTTTTTGTTTGCGCAAAAATGAGCGCATTAGCAGCATTTTTAGCATGCATTAAGCTTTTTTCATTTTTAGCATGCAGTTTTTCTTGTGTGGCTGCAATAGCCATAAAGTATAGCTGGTTGGCTAACATTTCAGGCATGTAGGCATTTGCTTTGGAAGCTTGTAGGGTTAAATAATCTTGCAAGAGATGCCCATTTTGCTTTGCTATGGTATATCCGGCTATTTGTTCACGAATGCTTGGCGCTTCCAGCCAGTCTTCCAGAATATCAAACAGACTGAGCAAGCGTCCACGCGGAGTTTGGCTTGATTTTTCAAGCATTTTAATCAGCCAGTCTGAGTTTAGTATATCCATACTGATTCTAAAAAAAGCCTTAAAATGGTTTAACCACAACTAAAATAATCACCGCAAATAATACTAACACAGGAATCTCGTTAAACCAGCGATACCAAATGTGACTGTGTGCATTTTTACCGGCCTTAAAATCACGTAAAATCTTGCCGCAATATAGGTGATAAACAATCAGGCCAGAAACCAATATCAGCTTGGCTTGCAGCCATGCCCCTGTAATGCCGTAACCAAGCCATAACCAAAAGCCAAATGCGATTGCCAGAACGGCTAGCGGCATCATGAAGCGATATAGTTTATGTTCCATTAAAGTTAATCGTTCGAGCGTGGCTTTATCATCCACCATGGCGTGATTGACGAATAAACGCGGTAGATAGAAAAGTCCTGCAAACCAGCTCGTTACAAAAATAATATGAAAAGCCTTCACCCACAGCATTAGCCAAGCTCTTTCTCTAATAATTGATTTAATTTGGCAAAATCTAACTCGCCAACGCTATATTGTAATTGTCTACCTTGCCCATCAAAAATATATGTTGTGGGCGTTAAATTGACGCCACCAAATTTATTGGTAATTTGGCTAAAACCATCGTGCATTACAGGAAAAGGCAGCGCTTTTTGCATGGCATAATTAAGCACCTGTGCCGGCGGGTCGTTCGGCATTGCCACTGCAATTAACTCGAAGCCTCTGGCTTTGTATGCGTTGTATGTATTAACTAATTCTGGCATCTCTTTGACGCAGCTGCTGCAGTCAGTTGACCAAAAATTCACTAAAACAACTTTGCCCTTTAAATCAGTCATGCTGATTTCTTTGCCTTCAATGGTGATGAACGTAACATTAGGTGCTTGCCGGCTTTTAGTCAGATGTAGTGCTGAAAATGCCAATAAAACTAATATGGCAAAAAGATAAGCAAGTTTTTTTAACATTAACATATGCCAATTTTAACGCCTTTTGCCACAAAATAGTGCGTAATAACCACTGTGCGCTTGCAGTTATTTAGCGGCTTGCAGCATGATATAATCCACCTTTAATTTTGCAGAGCGATACCCCATTTAATGAACGCACCTATTCCTGCTGAAACTTTTCAGGCTGAGCCAATCCCCAAGACACGTTTACGAGAAATTCCATACAACTATACTTCGTTTTCGGATCGTGAAATTGTTATTCGGTTTTTGGGTGAAACACATTGGGATATTCTGAATGAGTTGCGAAGCGAGCGAAAAACTGGCCGCAGTGCACGCATGCTGTTTGAAGTGCTGGGTGATTTGTGGGTGGTTTCGCGCAACCCTTATTTGCAAGATGATTTACTGGATAACCCAAAACGTCGTAAAGCTTTGATTGATGCATTGCATCATCGTATTGCAGCCATCGATGAGCGTGGCGCCAGCAATGGAAAAGTACAAAAACTCGTAGCGGCAGCTAAGGCCGCGATCGAGAAGTTTGCCGAAGACTTTCGTCGAACCTATGATTTGCGCAAAAAAGCTTTGAGCAAACTTACCAAGATTACCCGTAAAGATAACGTGCAATTCGATGGCTTGGCGCGCGTGTCACATGTGACAGATGCAACCGACTGGCGTGTCGAATATCCGTTTGTCGTGCTGAATCCTGATACCGAAATTGAAATTGCCGCGCTGGTAAAAGCATGTATAGAGTTGGGCTTGACTGTGATTCCGCGTGGAGGTGGCACAGGTTATACAGGTGGGGCAATTCCGTTGACACCTCTTTCTGCGGTGATAAACACCGAGAAATTAGATCAACACTCTGGCGTGCAGATGCGCACTCTACCAGGTGTAGTCAGACAAGTGGCGACCATTGAATGTGGCGCAGGTGTGGTAACGCGTCGCGCCATGGAAGCCGCAAGTGATGCAGGGCTGGAGTTCGCCTGTGATCCCACATCCGCCGATGCATGCTGTATTGGTGGCAATGTGGCCATGAATGCAGGGGGAAAAAAAGCTGTGCTATGGGGCACTGCTTTGGATAACTTGGCCTCATGGCGCATGGTGACACCTGATGCAAAATGGCTTGAAGTGGAGCGTCTGGATCATAATCTTGGAAAAATTCACGATATTGAAATGGCGCGTTTCAAAATTAGCCGCTATGACATTGACATGAAAACCCAATTGGGCAAATCTGAAGTGATTGAAATTCCAGGCCCAAGTTTCCGCAAAGTTGGGCTGGGTAAAGACGTCACCGATAAGTTTTTAAGTGGCTTGCCAGGGGTTCAAAAAGAAGGTTGTGATGGTCTGATTACAAGCGCCACTTTCATTTTGCACCGTATGCCAAAGCATGTGCGTACTATTGCCTTAGAATTTTTTGGCAATGTATCACACGCAGTTCCCGCAATCGTAGAGATTAAAGATTATCTTGATGCGACTGCAAAAAATGACCCCGCCGTGATTATGGCCGGGTTGGAACACATGGATGAGCGTTACATCAAGGCTGTGGGCTATGCGACTAAAGCTGCAAGACAACAACGCCCAAAAATGGTGTTGATTGCGGATATTGCCTCAGATGACGAAAATGCAGTGGGCGAGGTTGCATCTGCCATGGTGCGCATGTGTAACGCGCGCAATGGCGAAGGGTTTATTGCCGTTTCAGGTGAAGCGCGCAAAAAATTCTGGCTGGATAGGGCGCGCACTGCAGCGATTGCCAAGCATACCAATGCCTTTAAAATCAACGAAGATGTTGTGATTCCATTGCCAAAACTCGGTGATTATTCAGACGGTATCGAACGCATTAATATTGAGCTTTCTATTAATAACAAGCTCAAGTTATTAGATGCACTTGAAGCGTTTATGCAAACAGAATTGCCGCTACAGGCCGACGAAGACGGTAATGCTGATGCGCAAATGGTGCATGAGAAACAAGCTATGACCTTACAGCTGTTACACGATTTGCGTAACCGCTGGAGCTTGATCTTAAATAGTTTGGATAAACCTGTTTCAGCTTTAGGTGAGCTAGGTAAGCTACACGAACAGTATGAAAATGTGTTCCGTGCGGTACAGTCTTATGATTTGCGCATCTCCTGGAAGCGCGAACTGAAACGCCCAATGGAAGAGATTTTCGCCGGTCGAGAATATCAAAAAATCCTCAACCGCTGTGATGAGATTCACAAGGCCGTACTGAAAAGCCGCGTGTTTATTGCCTTGCACATGCATGCGGGCGACGGTAATGTACACACTAATATTCCTGTGAACTCGGATGATTACGGCATGATGCAAGATGCCCATGCTGCTGTAGCACGTGTTATGGAGCTGGCAAAAGGCTTAGATGGCGTAATTTCTGGTGAGCACGGTATCGGCATCACCAAAATGGAATTTTTGGATCAATCCACGATTGATACTTTTGCAGCCTATAAAAACAAGGTTGACCCAAACGGCCACTTTAACAAAGGCAAACTGCTAGCAGGCTCGGGGCTGGAAAACGCTTATACGCCGAGTTTTGGCTTGCTGGAACAAGAGTCCATCATTATGGAGCAGTCTGCCATTGGTGAAATCGCCGATGACATTTCAGACTGTCTGCGTTGCGGTAAATGTAAACCTGTGTGTAGCACTCATGTGCCACGCGCAAACCTGTTATATAGCCCGCGCAACAAGATTCTAGGCACCTCGCTTTTAATCGAGGCATTCTTGTACGAAGAGCAAACGCGCCGTGGCATTTCACTTAAACATTTTGATGAATTCAATGACGTGGCGGATCACTGCACTGTCTGTCATCGCTGCGAAAAACCATGTCCGGTCGATATCGATTTTGGTGATGTATCCATCAAAATGCGTAATTTTTTACGTGAGCAAGGTAAAAAGAATTTTAGCCCGGGCACCGCTATAGGTATGCTGTTCTTGAATGCCAAAGACCCGGCCACAATCAAGTTTTTACTTACCACCATGATAGGATGGGGCTACAGGGCGCAGAATATCGCGCATACTCTGGCAAAAAGATTTGGCCTGCTGCGCGACAAAAAAAGGCCGCCAGCCACTGTCGGCAAGCCGGATATCAAGGCGCAGGTGATTCATTTTATCAATCGGCCAATGCCGAGAAAAATGCAGTCCAAGACCTCACGCGCCATGCTGGGTTTGGAAGATGAGCATATGGTGCCGGTTATCCGTAACCCGAAAAAAGTCACCGAAGACTCAGAGGCTGTGTTCTACTTTCCTGGTTGTGGCTCAGAGCGCCTATTCTCGAATGTAGGTTTAGCCACACAGGCGATGCTGTACGAAGTCGGTGCTATTACGGTGTTGCCGCCAGGCTATTTATGTTGCGGCTACCCGCAAACCTCTGCAGGCAATCACGATAAAGGTCAGGAAATTACGGCGGATAACCGCGTGCTGTTCCATCGCGTAGCGAATACGCTCAATTATCTCGACATTAAAACGGTGATTGTGTCTTGCGGAACCTGTATGGACCAACTGCAAAAGTATGAGTTCGAGAAGATATTCCCAGGGTGCAGGCTGCTAGATATTCACGAGTACCTGATGGAAAAAGATATGCGCCTGCAAGGTGTGAAGGGTACTCGCTATATGTACCATGACCCATGCCATACGCCGATGAAGACATACAAACCGCTTGAAGTCACCAACAAACTCATGGGTACAGAGGTACAATTAAATGACCGTTGCTGTGGTGAAAGTGGAACATTTGCCGCATCCCGCCCGGATATTGCTACACAAGTAAAATTCCGCAAGCAGGAAGAGCTGGTAAAAGGTATGGAGAAAATGGGCCTGACTGTAGGCGAGCCTGAAATGCCAGTTAAAATTCTGACTTCATGCCCGAGCTGTCTGCAGGGGTTAGCACGTTATGGTGACGATACAGGTATTACGGCAGATTATATTGTGGTAGAAATGGCGAAGCATATTCTTGGCGAAAACTGGATGCAGGAATATGTTGAGAAGGCGAATAATGGCGGGATAGAGAAGGTGCTGTTGTAATTGAGTATGAACAGTTATTCGTTGATAAAACCTTTACTTTTTCAACTTGATGCTGAATTTACGCATGACATTACGCTTAAAACTTTAAGATTAGCAGAAAAATCAGGCCTTTTAAGCTTGTATCCAAAAGCACCGGTCTGTACAACGCGTCAGGTAATGGGGTTAAGTTTTCCTAACCCAGTAGGTTTGGCGGCCGGGCTTGATAAAAATGGAGCTGTGATTGATGCTATGGCCAAGCTTGGATTTGGTTTTATCGAAGTCGGCACCGTGACACCGCGTCCTCAGCCCGGAAACATTAAGCCTAGATTATTCCGTTTGCCAGAGGCCGAAGGCATCATTAACAGCTTTGGTTTTAATAATCTGGGTGTAGACAATCTGATTGAAAATGTAAAAGAGGCAAAATATAAGGGTATTCTAGGAATCAATATTGGTAAGAATTTTGATACGCCGATTGAAAAAGCAGTAGATGACTACTTGGTTTGTATGCAGAAAGTGTACGTGCATGCCAGCTATATTACGATGAATATTTCATCGCCAAACACAAAAAACCTGCGTGCTCTGCAAGAAAAAGAAGCTTTGTCAGATTTGCTCGCCAGCTTGAAGTTAGAACAAACCAAGCTTGCTGAGCAACACGGGAAACATGTACCAATCGCCTTAAAAATCGCACCAGACTTGACACCTGAACAGGTTGACGAAATCGCTGGTTTGCTGATACAGCACAAAATAGATGGTGTGATTGCAACCAATACGACTTTGTCGCGCGAGGCTGTTAAAGGTTTGCATCATGCCGATGAAACAGGCGGGCTATCCGGTGCTCCGGTGCGTAACCAATCCACTATTATCATTCAGCAACTTTCAAAACAATTGCAAGGCGCTCTGCCGATTATCGGTGTTGGAGGTATTTTAAGCGGCACAGATGCTGTAGAGAAAATCGCGGCGGGTGCAAGTTTGGTGCAGGTCTATAGCGGACTGATTTATAAAGGACCAAAGCTGGTTCACGAAGTTTGTAAAGCATTAGGCTAAAGATTTGGCTTTGCCAATTTTATATTCGTATCGCCGCTGTCCTTATGCTATGCGTGCGCGCATGGCGCTTAAATTGGCGGAAATTGAAGTCGAAATTCGTGAAATTTCATTACGCGAAAAACCAAAACATATGCTGCAAGTTTCTCCCAAAGGCACGGTGCCAGTGCTAATTTTTCCAAGTATAGGCTTGCAAGATGCTGCGGTGATTGACGAAAGCTTGGATATCATGCTTTTTGCATTGCAGAAACATGCCTTGGGAGCCAATGCCCTTGCGCTTTCCAGAGCATTGATTTTAGAAAATGATACGATTTTTAAACAAGCTTTAGATTGCTACAAATATCCGGAACGGTATCAATCGCAATCGCAGTTTGCGCACCGCAAGCAAGGCGAAATGTTTTTGCAGAAACTGGAAAATCTACTCGGACAAAATAACTATTTGCTTGAAGCCACGCCCAGTTTGGCAGATATTGCGATTTTTCCGTTTGTGCGTCAATTCGCTGCGGTAGATGCCGCATGGTTTGAGCAATGCGAATATTCCAAATTAAGGGCTTGGCTTAATAATTGGCTTAATTCGGAATTGTTTAAAAGTGTGATGATAAAACACCCGACTTTTGTCGGGTGATTGAAAGGTTACACAGTTTCGGCTTCCGGTTTTGGCGTTTGATGTTTTTCAACAAATACCAGTTTGACTTGATCTTTATCATCGATATCCACATGTACCGCGCCGCCATTGGCCAAGCGACCGAATAGCAATTCGTCTGCCAAGGCTTTGCGGATGGTATCCTGAATCAAACGCGCCATTGGACGTGCACCCATGGTTGGGTCAAAACCTTTTTTGCCAAGATATGTTTTAAGTGCATCACTAAAGGTGACATCCACTTTTTTCTCATGCAATTGGTCTTCTAATTGCATGAGGAATTTATCCACCACGCGGATAATGATATCTTGCGAGAGTGAACTAAACGATACAGTCGCATCCAGACGGTTGCGGAATTCTGGTGAGAACAAGCGTTTAATGTCTTCTTGCTCATCGCCCGCTTCTTTGGCATTTGTGAAGCCAATGCTGGATTTCGATAGATTCTCCGCACCGGCATTCGTGGTCATGATGATCGTCACATTGCGGAAATCCGCCTTGCGACCGTTATTATCGGTGAGCGTACCGTGATCCATCACCTGCAATAGAATGTTGAAGATATCAGGGTGCGCTTTTTCAATCTCGTCTAATAGCAATACGCAGTATGGTTGTTTGGTGATAGCTTCGGTCAGCAGGCCGCCCTGGTCAAACCCAACATAGCCGGGAGGTGCGCCAATCAAGCGGCTCACGGCATGCCGTTCCATGTATTCACTCATATCAAAGCGCACTAACTCAATACCCATGATGTAGGCTAATTGTTTCGCAACTTCTGTTTTTCCTACGCCGGTTGGACCGCTGAACAGGAAACTGCCGATTGGCTTGTTACCTTGCCCCAAGCCGCTACGTGCCATTTTCATTGCGGATGCGAGCACCTCAATGGCCTTGTCTTGACCGAAAACCACCGCTTTCAAATCGCGCTCTAATGTTTTAAGCACTGTGCGGTCATCACTAGAGATATTTTTGGGCGGAATACGGGCAATTTTGGCTATAATATCTTCAATCTCTTTGTTGCCAATCACTTTCTTCTGTTTCGATTTCGGCAATATGCGCTGTGCTGCGCCAGCTTCATCTATTACATCTATCGCTTTGTCGGGCAGGTGGCGGTCGTTAATGTATTTGGCTGATAACTCCGCTGCTGTAGAAAGCGCGCTGGCGCTGTATTTCACGCTGTGATGCTCTTCAAAACGTGATTTCAGTCCTTTTAATATTTCAATAGTTTCTGCAACACTTGGTTCGACCACGTCGATTTTCTGGAAACGACGAGATAAGGCATGATCTTTCTCGAAAATACCGCGATATTCTTGGTATGTGGTCGCACCTATGCATTTAAGAGTACCGTTGGAAAGTGCTGGTTTCAGCAGGTTGCTTGCATCCAAGGTGCCACCGCTGGCTGCCCCTGCGCCAATTAAGGTGTGAATCTCATCAATAAACAAAATTGCATCCGGTTTGTCTGCCAGCTGCTTCATCACTGCTTTTAGGCGTTGTTCAAAATCACCACGATATTTGGTTCCTGCCAATAATGCACCCATGTCGAGTGAATAAACAGTTGCATTTGCAAGCACTTCGGGGATGTCTTTGCTCACGATGCGGCTGGCTAAGCCCTCAGCAATCGCTGTTTTACCCACACCGGCTTCACCCACTAACAGCGGATTGTTTTTGCGACGACGGCATAAAGTTTGAATTACGCGTTCAAGTTCGGGCGCCCGGCCAATCAATGGGTCAATTTTACCCGCCGCAACTTGTGCATTAAGGTTAAGAGTAAAATTCTCTAATGCGCCGTTTGGAGCAGACTCGGTTTCAATATCAGTTTCGCCACCGTCTGTTTTACCGTCACCTTCTGGTATTTTAGCTACACCGTGCGAAATATAATTTACTACATCAAGACGTGTAATGCCTTGCTGATGCAGGAAAAAAACTGCATGTGAATCTTTCTCACCATAAATCGCTACCAGCACATTGGCGCCGGTAACTTCTTTTTTGCCAGAGGACTGTACATGCAGCATTGCACGTTGGATTACGCGCTGGAAGCCAAGTGTAGGCTGCGTATCGACTTCATCCTCGCCACCAACAATAGGCGTGTGTTCTTCGATATAGTGAATGAGCTCAGTCCGCAACACTTCAAATTTTGCGCCACATGCGCGCAGCACTTCAGCTGCGGTAGGGTTGTCGATCATCGCTAGCAACAAATGCTCAACCGTAATGAGTTCATGGCGCTTTTGTCGCGCATCCATAAACGCCATATGTAAACTAACTTCTAATTCCTGAGCAATCATTTCTATACCTTACTTTCATTTACTTGGTTTAAGCTGGCGCTCTTCAATCTACACCGGCCTCAAACTGGTTCTACTACACACTGTAAAGGGTGCTGCGCTTCTTTGGCATATATCATTACTTGATTCATCTTTGTTTCCGCAATATCCTGCGGATACACACCACATACTCCAATACCTTCTGTATGTACTTTGAGCATAATTTGCGTGGCTTGTTCACGGTTTTTATTAAAAAAACGTTGAATTGTTTCGACTACGAACTCCATAGGAGTGTAATCGTCATTTAATAGCAATACTTTAAACATTTCAGGCAGTTTTGGTTTAACTGCGCTAGACTTAAGTGCGGTATCGCCATTCTGATGCGTATTTGCCATATGCTAAATCTAAGTTTCTAGTTTGTATTTTGAGCCAAACTGTAGAAAATTCAAGCCCAATTTAAAAGGGGTTTTACCACTTAATTGAAATTAGGGGAATATTTTGACGCTTTTGACGATTCTGTCCTGAGTTTGCACGATTTCTAAAGTATGCTTGCCGACTCTAAAGCTGGTATTGGGTTCCGGGATATCTTCAAAATGTTCCAATATCAAACCATTTAAAGTACGCGGACCTTCTAATGGCAAGTTAAGATTAAGTTTTTTATTCAAGTCGCGCAATGTGCTGGCACCGTCCACAAGCCAGCTTCCATCCGTTTCCTGGCGATAACTGCCGATGCGGCTAGGCGACTGCGTAGTAAAGTCGCCAATCACTTCTTCTAGAATATCCTCAAGCGTTACCAGGCCTTTAAATTCACCGTATTCATCCACCACCAGCGCGATGCGCTCTTGGTTCTCCTGAAACTGTTGAATTTGTGTATAAATAGGTGTGCCGGCAGGTACGAAGTAAGGATCTTCGATAATTTCCCGCAGAGATTCTTTGGTTAAATCGTCGTCTTGCAAATTCGCTCGAATTTGGTTGATGACTTTACGAATATGAATAATACCGACAATTTCTTCGTTATCGCCTTCGCATACCGGCAGCCGTGTATGATGGCTAGTCGAAATACGCTGTAGAATATCTTCTATCGGCGAGTCAAAATCAATTACCTCTACCTGTGTGTGTGCAGTCATCACGTCATCTACGGTAATTTTTTCCAGCTCGAATAAGTTAAGTAAAATAGCACGATGTTTATTGGGCAAGAAGTGTCCGGCATCGGTCACGATACTGCGCAATTCGTCCATCGTGAGTGACTGTGCATTTTCGCTAAAATTAATATTGACTCTAAATAATTTGAGTAAACCTTTTACGAATAAATTGATAAACCAGACCGCAGGGTACAGCACTTTGAGTAGCGGGTAGAGGATGTAACTGCAAAAAATCCCGAGTTTTTCTGGGTAAGCGGCTGCGATGACTTTGGGAGAAATTTCACTAAACACCAATATGGCAAAGGTGACGGCGAGTGTACCTATCATCAGTATCCATTCGCCTTCTCCGAATAATTCAACGGTGATAATGGTGACTAAGGTGGCTGAAGCCGCGTTGGCAAAGTTGTTACATAGCAGAATTACGCCAAGCAGTTTGTCGGTCTTTGCCAGAAGCGCACTTGCCAAGCGCGCACCACGGTGACCTTCTTTTACTAAATGCCTTAACCGGTAGCGGTTAAGCGACATTAGGCTGGTTTCAGCGACCGAAAAAAAACCGGAAATAAGAAGCAGCAAGGCTAGGATAGCCAATTGCCATGAGATGGGGATATTATCCAAGAGTGGTTAGGTTAAAAGCCATGATGCGCTTAGTTTACCTGCATGCTGTATCAATAATCAAGCGGTGGATTCGATGCTTTAAGGCGTGGCTTCTGCAGCTTCTTTGCTGGTGTCTTTTTTCTCAACATCGCCAATGAGATTCGCGCGATTTACACCAAGCCACATGGCGATTGGGCAAGCCACCAATACAGAAGAGTAGATACCAAATAAAATACCAATAGTCAGTGCAAGTGCAAAGTTGTGTAACACCTCGCCACCAAATAACAGCATGGAGCCAACCATGGTTTGCGTCATCAGGTGGGTAATCACGGTGCGCGACATGGTACGAGTAATTGCGTTATCAATCACTTGTATCACATTGGCCTTGCGCATTTTGCGGAAATTCTCGCGTACCCGGTCAAATACTACGACGGATTCGTTCACAGAATAACCCAAGACCGCCAAAATTGCAGCAAGCACGGTGAGATTAAATTCCCACTGAAAAAAGGCGAAAAAGCCTAAAATGATTACAACGTCGTGCATGTTGGCAATTATCGCTGCGACCGCAAAACGCCATTCGAAGCGAACTGCTAAATAAGCCATAATGCCTATGCAGACAAGCAGTAATGCCAATCCGCCATTTTCATAAAGCTCTTCACCCACTTGCGAGCCCACTGATTCCACGCGGCGAACTTCAGCTTTTGGGTCGGCTGCTTGTAGTGCTTTTGCCACGGTTTCAGAAAGCTGCGCAATTGACATTTCTTTCTTCAAAGGTAAGCGAATCAAGACGTCGTGGCTTGTACCGAAGTTTTGTACCGTGGCATCTTTTAGGCCAATGCCATCCACGGCCTTGCGAATGCTTTCAATATTGGCAGTTTGAGGATAATTCACTTCCATCACAGTGCCGCCAGTGAAATCGACTCCGTAATTTAAACCTTTAGTTGACAGGAAAAACACTGCCAAAATAAACGTGATAAGAGAAATTGCCGTTGTTAAACGGCCATAACTCATAAACGGGATATCTTTCTTGATTCTAAATAATTCCATAATCTTTACTCGTTTTATTTATTTGCGGCATTAATCTGGTCTGTAAATCTGGCCAATTGAAAGTTTGGTGAGTTTGCGGCGATAGCCATAAATTAGATTCACAATGGCCCGCGATACCAAGACCGCGCTGAACATGGAGGTTAATATGCCTAGCACGTGTACCACAGCAAAGCCTTTAATCGGACCAGTACCAAACATAAACAAGGCCAAGCCGGCAATTAACGTGGTGACGTTAGAGTCAATAATCGTATCAAAAGCACGGTCATAACCCGCATGTATACTGGCTTGTGGCGTATTACCATTACGCAGTTCTTCGCGAACGCGTTCATTAATCAGTACGTTAGCGTCAATTGCCATGCCCAGAGCCAAGGCAATCGCGGCTAAGCCGGGCAAGGTGAGGGTGGCTTGCAGCATAGATAGAACTGCCACCAGCAACAGCAGATTAACGCCTAGGGCAAGTACAGAAACGCCACCAAACACCATGTAATAAATAATCATCATGGCAGCAATTGCGGCAAAGCCCCATAGCGTAGAATGCACGCCGCGTTTGATGTTTTCTTCACCCATGCTGGGGCCGACGGTGCGTTCTTCGATAATCTCCATTGGTGCAGCAAGTGCGCCAGCACGCAGCAACAACGAAATATCGGTCGCTTCTTGCGCAGAATCCATGCCGGAGATTTGTACATGACCACCACCGATTTCCTCGTTAATTACGGGTGCAGTAATGACTTCGGTACTATTTTTTTCAATCAGCAAAATAGCCATGCGCTTGCCGACATTATCACGCGTCACGTTTTTAAAAATACCTGCACCACGGCCATCCAGCGTCACGTTGACTACTGCGCCGCCTGTTTGTTGATTGACGCCTGGACCAGCATCGGTGATGCGGTCACCTGTCAATACCACATTTTTCTTGACCAAGATCGGACGACCTTCGCGGTCTTTATACAGTTCGTCACCAAACGGTACCTGACCTTTTTCGGCGGCTTCCAGTGTGGCAATATCTTTTTTGTCTTCATCTACCATACGGATTTCCAGCGTCGCGGTACGACCTAAAATCTCTTTGGCCTTGGCCGTATCTTGCACGCCTGGCAATTGCACTACAATCCGATCGAAGCCTTGTTGCTGCACGATAGGTTCGGCAACGCCAAGCTCATTAATCCGGTTATGCAGTGTTTGCAGGTTTTGCTTAAGCGCAAATTCTTGAATTTTTAGTTTGGTTGCATCACCGATGGTTGCAATCAGCATGTGTTCTTTGTCATTTTTAGCACTGTTGTATGTGAGATCTGGGTAATCTTTGCTCAGAATTTTGCGTGCTTTTTCAAGTTCGGCTTCAGTTTCAAACTTCACTTCTACTTTCTGGCTATCGCGGCTAATGCCAAAATAATTGATTTTTTCGCGACGTAAGGCGGTACGGAAGTCGCCTACGCTGCTTTCAGCTGCCTTATCCAGTGCCGCTTTCATGTCGACTTGCAATAAAAAATGCACCCCGCCACGTAGATCCAAACCTAGATACATTGGTTTTGCACCAATATTTAATAACCAGTTAGGTGTTTGAGAGAGCAAGTTCAAGGCTACTGTGTAATCTTTGCCTAGGTTGGCGATGAGTTTATCTTTAGCTTTGAGTTGCTCGTCTGGGCTTTCAAAGCGCACTTTCACGCCGCTTGCATCCAGAAATATGCCATTAAATTTAATATTGGCAAGCTGCAATGTGGCCTCTACCTTTTTAAGCAGCTCGGGATTGGCTTTCAGTGTTGCTTTTGCTGGGCTGATTTGCACTGCAGGTGATTCGCCATAAAAATTGGGGATGGTGAACAACAGGCCAATTAAAATGACGACTGCAATAAAAATATATTTCCAGGTGGGATAGCGGTTCATAGCGCGGCTTTAAATTGATTTATTAAATAGATTTAATAGTGCCTGGAGGCAATAAGGTCTGCACAGAATGCTTTTGTACGTTAATCACTGTGTTGGCAGCGATCTCAACGCTTAAAAAGTTGTCACCCACTTTCGTGATTTTACCTACCACTCCGCCTACGGTTGCTATCTCATCCCCAGCTTTAAGCGCCTCGATCATGGCCTTTTGCTGTTTGGCTTGCTTCATTTGAGGGCGAATCAGCATGAAATAGAATAAAACAAAAATAATAATAATGGGTAAAAAACTCATCAAGTCGCCACCTGGTGCTGGCGTTGAAGCGGCGTATGCATTACTGATAAACATGTTTTAATTCCTAATAAATTTAATTTTAAACAGCGTTGGATTTTAACACAGACTTATGCTGATTATTACAGTAAGCCTAGTTGTGTGCGTTTAGTTGCAAAATCCTGTTTAAATGTAGTAAAAGTTCCTGCCTCAATCGCATTGCGCATACATTTCATCAAGAATTGATAGTAATGAAGATTGTGGATGGTGTTGAGGCGCGCGCCCAGAATCTCGCCCACTTTGTGTAAATGATGCAAATAAGCGCGCGTGAAATTGCGGCAGGTATAACAAGCACAATCTGCATCCAGCGGTCGGGTGTCATTTTTGTAACTGGCATTTTTAATTTTTATATCGCCATATTGCGTAAATAGCCAGCCGTTGCGCGCATTGCGGGTAGGCATCACGCAATCGAACATATCAATGCCCTGAGTCACCGCATCCACCAAGTCTTCCGGTGTACCTACACCCATTAAATAACGTGGTTTGTTTTGCGGCATTTTGGGCGCAGTGTGCGCGAGAATACGTAACATATCTTCTTTCGGTTCACCTACTGATAGGCCTCCTATCGCATAGCCATCAAAGCCAATATCAACTAAACCATTTAAAGAAATATCTCTTAAGTCCTCGTACATACCGCCTTGGATGATGCCGAAAAGCGCGTTGATGTTACCTTGGTGTGCATCTTTGCTGCGCTTTGCCCAGCGTAAACTCAATTGCATAGAATCACTGGCTTCTTTATGTGTGGCGGGGTAGGGCGTGCATTCATCAAAGATCATCACGATGTCGCTGTTCAACACTTTTTGAATACGCATGGATTCTTCAGGCGTTAAAAAACAGCTGTCACCATTAATAGGTGAGCGGAATTTCACACCTTCTTCACTGATTTTTCTTAAATCACCTAAGCTCCATACCTGAAAGCCACCAGAATCGGTAAGTATGGGTTTGTTCCAACCCATAAACTTGTGCAAGCCGCCGTGTGCGGCAATTACATCCAGGCCAGGACGTAGCCATAAATGAAAAGTGTTGCCCAGCACGATGTGCGCATCTATTTCATCCAGTTCTAGTGGTGACATGGCCTTCACTGTGCCATACGTGCCGACAGGCATAAAGGCTGGAGTTTCAACCGTGCCATGGGCAAGTGTCAGTGCGCCGCGGCGTGCGAGATCGTCTGTTTTGTGTAATGTAAATTGCATGGTAATCAACAAATTAATTAGCCGCGATATTATCATATGGCTTTGCTATACTCAGTGTTTTGCTATACTTAACCACTTTATATTTAGTTAATTGCATAAAAATTATGGTAGAGCCTAAACAACGCCTTGTGCGCCGTGTTGCAGATGATTCCAGCTTACGCTCACGCGGAATCTATTTATTACCTAACTTATTTACTTCAGCTGCTTTGTTTGCGGGTTTTTATGCCATTGTGCAGGCGATGAATAGCAATTTTGAGCAATCCGCCATAGCGATTTTTATTGCTATGGTAATGGATGGTCTGGATGGGCGCGTGGCGCGTATGACAAACACACAAAGCGCGTTTGGGGCGGAGTACGACAGTCTGTCTGATATGGTGTCGTTCGGTGTAGCGCCAGCGCTGATTATGTACGTTTGGGCACTGCAGCCCATGCGCAAATTGGGATGGATTGCCGCCTTTATTTATTGTGCTTGCGCTGCATTAAGGCTGGCGCGTTTTAATACCAAGTTGGAGGATGAGCATCAGGACAAGCGCTATTTTCAAGGCTTGCCAAGTCCTGCTGCCGCAGCATTGTTAGCTGGTTTTGTGTGGGTGTCTTATGAATATAATGTAAGCGGTCGTGAAATATTTTTTGGCGCGATTCAAATGAAATGGCTGGCTTGGGGATTGACCGTATTTGCTGCCGGAAGCATGGTGAGCGACTTGAAATTTTATAGCGGTAAAGATATCAACTTAAAAGAAAGTGTGCCATTTGTGGCTATCTTGGCCATTGTGCTCATGTTCGTACTGATTTCATACAGCCCGCCTGAGGTGTTGTTCACTGTGGTGTTGGTGTATGCACTTTCAGGATATTATTTGTGGGTAAAATCACGAATTAAAAATTCTAACATAATCGGATAGGCCTGATTGCTTGAAAAAACGTTAATAAAAACTTATACTCACAGCATGTTGAATAAATTCACACTTCAGGCTTCACTCTTTCAAGCTGGCTTGTTTTTAACAAGCTTAGTACTGCTGCGCGCAAGCGCACATTAACCATACCTCCATTTTAAGTATCTTTACGCTCGCTGGAATTCTTACAGCATAATTGCTGTAGCGAATTGAAAGTCCAGCGGTTAGAATTCGTCTATACACGATTTAAATATATGCTTGGAACAAACATGAACAACATTATTATTTTTGATACCACCTTGCGTGATGGCGAACAAAGCCCGGGCGCAGCTATGACAAAAGAAGAAAAGATTCGTATTGCGCGCCAACTTGAAAAGTTGGGGGTAAATGTGATTGAGGCAGGTTTTGCAGCCGCCAGTCCGGGCGATTTTGACGCTATCCACACGATTGCGGGCTTGATTCATAAATCAATTGTCTGCTCGCTTGCGCGCGCCAGCGAAAACGACGTACGCCGAGCTGGCGAGGCGATTTGGCCTGCCATGCAGCACGACGAGAAAAATGGCCGCATTCATACTTTTATCGCTACCAGCAAAATACACATGGAAAACAAGCTCCGCATGACCGAAGACCAGGTAGTAGAACGAGCTGTGCAGGCAGTGAAATGGGCGTTGGAATATACGCCAGATGTTGAGTTTTCAGCCGAGGATGCAGTGCGTTCCGACATTGATTTTTTGGTGCGCGTATTTGATGCGGTAATTGAAGCAGGTGCCAAAACGATTAACGTGCCAGATACTGTCGGTTATAGCATTCCCGCGCCTTGGGGTGAGCGCATGGCAACCTTGATTAAGCGTGTTAAAAATAGCGATAAGGTGGTGTGGTCAACGCACTGCCATAATGATTTGGGCATGGCAGTGGCCAACTCATTGGCAGCGGTGATGGGCGGTGCACGTCAAGTCGAATGTACGATTAATGGCTTGGGTGAACGCGCAGGCAATGCGAGCTTGGAAGAGATTGTGATGGCGATTAAAACCCGTCGTGACATTTTCAATTTGGATACACGCATTGACACTACGCAAATCGTACCAACCAGCAAATTGGTTTCTACCATTACAGGCTATCCGGTGCAGCCTAACAAAGCTATCGTGGGCGCCAATGCTTTTGCGCACGAAAGTGGCATTCATCAGGATGGCGTATTGAAGCATCGCGAGACTTACGAAATCATGCGTGCTGAGGATGTGGGCTGGAATGCGAATAAATTGACTTTGGGCAAATTGTCGGGCCGCAATGCATTTAGAACGCGCTTGAAGGAACTTGGTATCGAGTTGGAAAGCGAAGATGCCTTGAACGCAGCATTTAGCCGATTTAAGGAATTGGCCGACAAAAAATCAGAAATCTTTGATGAAGATTTGCACGCATTGGTGAGTGACGAGTTCGTTTCTGAAACAAGCGAAAACTACAAGTTAGTGTACTTGCAAGTGGCCTCGCAGACGGGCGAAGTGCCACATGCGCATATTACCATCAGCGATTCCGGCATAGAGAAAAAAGCCGAGGCTGATGGAGGCGGGCCGGTAGACGCGAGTTTTAAAGCGATTGAAAGCATTGTGAATAGCGGCGCGGAGTTACAGCTTTATTCAGTCAATAACATCACCAGCGGCACCGACGCGCAAGGCGAAGTGACAGTGCGTTTGGCCAAAGGTGGACGCATCGTGAATGGCCAGGGTGCAGATACGGATATTGTGATTGCTTCGGCTAAAGCGTATTTGAATGGCCTTAATAAATTGCATTCGAAACTCGAACGTGCTCACCCCCAAGTCTAATTGAACAAGAGAAACCAAACGCTACTAATTTCACTGGCGCTGTTCTGCACCTATTTTATTTGGGGCTCGACTTACCTTGCGATACGCTTTGGCATTGAGAGTTTTCCGCCATTTTTGATGGCGGGCATGCGATTTACCATTGCTGGGGTGGTTTTGTATGTTGTGATGCGTTATTTAGGAGCGCCGACCCCTTCAAAACGACAATGGTTGGGTGCTGGCGCTGTTGGTGTTTTGTTGCCCGCTTTAGGCAATGGTACGGTGTGCTATGTGCAACAGACCGTTTCATCAAGCATAGCAGCACTTTCCA
Source organism: uncultured beta proteobacterium (assembly GCA_963701715.1). Lineage (GTDB taxonomy): Bacteria > Pseudomonadota > Gammaproteobacteria > Burkholderiales > Methylophilaceae > Methylotenera_A. The sequence continues at coordinate 329,372 of CAVPAX010000004.1, read as the reverse complement.
TCGCAACCGCACCAATTTGGATGGCGATTTTTTCTTCCATTTGGGGGCATAAAATTACCCCACAGGAGTGGATAGGCATTGCCATTGGTTTTGTCGGTATCGTAATGTTAAATGTAGGCGGCAGCTTGCATGGTGATTTCGTTAGCGCAATGTTGCTGATTTTTGCTGCAGCAAGTTGGTCTTTTGGTTCGGTATGGAGTAAGCATCTAGCAATGCCGAAGGGGCTGATGGCAAGTGCAGTACAAATGCTGGTTGGAGGCGTTGTTCTGTTATTGGTAAGCACATTTCAAGGCGAGACTTGGCCTCAAAATATTAGTACCAAATCTTGGGGTGCGATGTTATTTTTGGTGGTGCTTGGCTCATTGGTGGCTTATAGCGCCTATCAATATTTGCTTAAAACTGTACGTCCACTGGTGGCGAGCAGCAATACATTTGTGAATCCAGTAGTCGCTTTTGTTGCAGGTATTTGGCTGGCAAACGAGCAAGTGACCACAAATGAATATTTGGCACTTGCAGTAATTTTGGTAGGTGTATTTTTAGTGCTCTCTGTAAAAAATGATGAAATTTAATATGAAACAAATTAAGCAAAATTTAGCATTATTCGATTTAGACAATACATTGCTGGCAGGCGATAGTGATTACAATTGGAGTCTGTTTTTAATTAGCGAGGGTTTACTTGACGCCAAAACACACCACGATAGGAATGAGCAGTTTTATACAGACTATAAAAATGGCTGTTTGAATATCGTGGAGTTTTTGAAATTTCAACTACAACCATTGTCTCAGCATCCGAAGAAGTTTTTAGACGAATTACATTTGAAGTATATGCAAAAAGTGATTCGCCCGATGATGACACAAAAATCACAAGATTTGGTTAATCAACACAAAGCGGTGGGCGATTTGTGTGTGGTCATTACGGCTACTAACAGTTTTGTGACCAAGCCGATTGCCACAGCATATGGTGTTGAGCATTTAATCGGCAGCGACCCGGAAATGGTCAATGGCGAATATACCGGCGGTGTGACTGGTGTGCCAACATATAAAGAGGGAAAAGTCACACGGCTAAATCAGTGGCTGGCAGCGCGTGGCAAGCAATTAAGCGATTTTAAGCATAGCTATTTCTACAGTGATTCACATAATGATTTGCCGCTAATGAAGTTGGTAACCAATCCGGTAGCTGTAGATGCGGATGCTATTTTAACTGCCTATGCAGAAGAGCAAGCTTGGCCACAAATCAGTTTAAGGTAGATTGCATCAATTAGCGATGTAGCAATACCTGCAAAATAAACTTGCTACCAACGTAGGCTAGTAACAATAATACAAAACCAATCAGCGTTAATTTAATCGCTTTACTACCTCGCCAGCCGTATTTATAGCGTCCAAACAGCAGCCAGCCATAAATTACCCATGAGGCAATGGAAAATATAGTCTTATGGTTAAACTGCATGGGTCTCTCAAAAATCTGTTCCGAGAACAGCATGCCGCTTATCAATGTAAAAGTCAGCAGAACAAAACCAATTTTAATTACTTTAAACAATAAACTCTCCATCACCAGAAGCGGTGGAAAGCCGGGTAATTTAATCAAGCTGGGTTTATTGTGCAGACTGCGCTCGGCAATCATCATCAGTAGTGCATGCAAAGCTGCAAAGGTAAATAAACTATACGCCAGCAACGCAATGCCAATGTGCGCTATAAATAAAGGCTGAATTTCCTCAGAAAGATAATGATCACTCACTTCAAAAGCGGGCAGCAGTGCAAATAAGGCTGCGGGCGGTAATACAAAGGCCTGCAGGCTGTGTAATTGATGTTTTAAATTGGCGAGCCAGTAAACAAGTACAGTCAGCCAGAATATTGCGGATAGTGCATTATAGAAACCTAGATTAAAACCCTCAGTAAAGATGCCTTGATACAATAGCCAGCCATGAATCAAAAGGCCTAAAGCAACCATCGAGGAATGCAATTCTAACGAATGATTATGGGCGGCAGTTCTTGCGCCGCGCCAAAAATCGGCTGCTACCGCTAAGTAGATAAATGCGACAGCAAAATAGGGTATTAATTTTTGCATTGAAATTTAAACTTACAATTTACATAGCGCAATTATGGCTTAAAACTGACGCGAATATAATAGCTTCATGTAAAATCTTAAAAAATTCAATTAAGCAAATCGAATAAGGTAGCAACATGCTAGAAAACTTAACCGGCCGTCTGCAAGGCGTCATCAAAAATCTGCGTGGTCAAGCACGTTTAACCGAAGACAACATTGCCGATGCGATGCGCGAAGTGCGTATGGCGTTATTAGAAGCCGATGTGGCTTTGCCCGTGGTGAAAGATTTTATTGCGAATGTGAAGTTGCGCGCGCAAGGTAAAGAAGTGCTGCAAAGCCTCACACCAGGGCAAGCGGTGATAGAGGTTGTTAATGACGAGTTGACAGCATTGATGGGTAAAGCCAATGTGGGCTTAAATCTTGCTGCGGTACCACCGGCTATTATCCTCATGGCTGGCTTGCAAGGCTCTGGTAAAACCACCACTTCTGCCAAACTGGCGAAATTGCTTAAAGAACAAAAGAAAAAAGTGTTGCTGGCGAGCGCGGACGTGTACCGCCCCGCTGCAATTACGCAATTGCAAACCTTGGCGAAACAACTCGAGATTGATTGTTTTGATAGTAATGCTGCCCAGAAGCCCGTGGATATTGCCTCCCAGGCCATCGATTTTGCAAAGAAAAATTATTACGATGTCATGATTTTTGACACTGCTGGCCGCTTGGGCATTGATGAAGCGATGATGGCGGAAATCAAGACGCTTCATGCACAACTAAAACCAGTTGAGACTTTATTCGTCGTCGATGCCATGCAAGGTCAGGATGCGGTAAACACGGCCAAAGCCTTCGGTGAGGCGTTGCCGCTTACCGGTGTGGTGCTTACCAAGCTAGATGGCGATGCTCGAGGCGGCGCGGCGCTTTCAGTGCGGCATGTAACTGGCCAGCCGATTAAGTTTATCGGTGTAAGTGAAAAGGTGGATGGCCTTGAGCCGTTTTACCCAGATCGCATGGCAGGCCGTATATTAGGCATGGGTGACGTGTTGGGCTTGATCGAACAAGCACACAAGAATGTCGATATGGCCGAGGCACAAAAGGTCGCCGACAAAATCAAATCTGGCAGCAAATTTGATTTAGAAGACTTTAAGAGCCAGATGATGCAAATGCGAAAAATGGGTGGCATGAGTGCGCTGATGGATAAGATGCCTGCGCAAATGGCCAGCATGGCGGCTAAAGTGAATAACGAAGACGCAGATAAATCACTGCGACGCATAGAAGGTATCATCAATAGCATGACACCGCTGGAGCGCAGGAAACCGGAGCTGATTAAGGCCGCACGCAAAAAACGCATCGCTGACGGCAGCGGTGTGCAAGTGCAAGAAGTAAACCGTTTACTGAAACAGTTTGAAGAAACGCAGAAAATGATGAAGATGTTCAGCAAGGGCGGGATGGCCAAAATGATGCGCGGCTTGGGTGGCATGATGGGCGGCAAGCTGCCGGGTATGCGTTAAGATTAAATTATTTCTGCTGTCATTAGCATACTTAATGCTCTGTATTTATACCACCTTAAGAAAAAAATCGTTTAATTAAGAACTAACTAAACAATTAGCATCTTTGCAGCCTCAATCAACTGGTTCGATAACTCGGCAAGTTTCTTATTCTTTTTCATTGCCATGCTACGTAGTAAACTATAAGCCTCATCTTCATCCAAATTGCGCTGTTTCATCAGCAGTCCCTTAGCGCGTTCGATGGTTTTGCGCTCATCCAGTTGCGATTTGGCTGTGGCCAACTCTGTGCGTAAATGTTTAAATTCCTCAAATCTGGCTATTGCAGCATCAATCACGGGCGTTAACCTTTCGCTGGAAATTGTTCCTACCACATAAGCACATGCGCCTGCTCGTGTGGCGGTTTTAATTTTTTCTTTATCGCCATCGTGTGTAAACATTACTACCGGACGCGGGTCATGCATACTCATTAGACATACGTTTTCTAGTGTGTCGCGACTAGGTGATTCTGTATCAATAATGACAATATCTGGTTGCAATTCACAACTAGCTTTTTCCAGATTGATGGTGTCTTTAAGATGCGCAATCACCTCATACCCCGTATCAATCAGAAATTGCTTGAGTGGTTTGACGCGATCTAAATTGTTATCAACAATCATCACTCTTAACATAGCAACCCAATAAATTTATTCAGTTATGCTTACGCAATTGCCATGCCAAGTCGTTGATTATGTAATAGATGTTTGAATTAATGGAGTTTTTCTTGGAATCTCTGGAAGTTTGCCTAGAATTAAAAAATAGTGTGTGCACGGAAAAGGGGCGCATGCACCACATAAAGTAATGATTATTGCCTGTTTTATATAATTTTTCTTCAGCTGTAAAGCTTTCGGATATATGCTTACTGTTTTAATGGTGTATGGATAGAGAAAACCTTGGCTTATGGAAATAAAATAAATAAAGATGTTGCATTAAAATAATATTTTAATGGCATATATGCCTGCTTTAAGGTCGAGATGATGTATCAGTATGAATTTAGCATGTTCGTAACGAGAGGTAAAATATGAAGACCACTCGCAAGCCGCGAGTAGGGCTTGCACTTGGCAGTGGCGCGGCGCGTGGTTGGGCGCACTTAGGTGTCATACGCGCTTTAGAACATGCAGGTATCCGGCCTGATTTGGTTTGTGGAACGTCAATTGGCGCTTTGGTGGGGGCGACTTATGCGGCGGGTGAGCTGAATAACTTCGAGCAATGGCTCCTTGGCCTAGGGGTTGCAGACATGCTTTCGTTCATGGATGTGCGCTTGAATGGCGGAGTGATTAAAGGCGATCGGCTGATGGATTTTTTCCGCACTAATTTCATTGACCGTCCAATCGAGGATTTAGCCATACCTTTTGCTGCGGTGGCCACTGTTTTGCATTCAGGTGCCGAGGTCTGGCTGCGCCAAGGTTCGACTATTGATGCAATACGCGCCTCCATCGCAATTCCCGCACTGTTTACACCGGTGATACACGAGGACCGGTTACTGGTGGATGGTGGCCTAGTGAACCCAGTGCCGGTATCGCTGGCACGTGCGATGGGGGCAGATGTCGTAATCGCGGTCGACCTTAACTCTGGCGTCCTAGGGCGTTACTTGCACGAGGAGGTTGAGCCGGAATCGTCCGATATCGAAGGCGGTGAATGGAAACGCAAACTGCAGGAGGGGATTAGTACGCTCATCCCTGCACTTGTGGACGACGAGCCTAGGCTTCCTTCCATGCTCGATGTAGTAGCTTCCAGCATCAATATCATGCAGGTGCGCATCAGCCGTAGCCGTATGGGGGGCGATCCGCCAGATGCACTTGTGGCGCCTCGACTGGCTCATTTGGGTCTGCTTGATTTTCATCGTGCCAAGGAAGCGATAGAAGAAGGTGAACGCGCAGTAGCGGCGGTCATGCCGAGTCTGGCCGCTTTCTGTAAGTAATCGCTATGATTCCAACTATGAGTTGCTTTTGCAGACTGACTCAAGTTAACGGTATGGTTTTTGGACGCTTGCTATTTGAGCTTAGTGATTCATATCCAAAATGTGACAATACTACCAAAATATAGAAAATATGCTCATTCGCATGCTAAAATTATTATGATGGCGCGATAGCAAAGTGGTTATGCCTCAGCCTGCAAAGCTGTGTACGCTAGTTCGAATCTGGCTCGCGCCTCCAATTTTTAGCTTTACCTATATACTTTAAATGACTTCCGCATCCAGCATGGCAATCGCTAGACCCAAACCCCTCTATCAGGATTACACCAATAGTTTGCTGATTGATTTTACATTCTGATTCAGCATATCTCGTTACTTTTTCTATCTTTGCCTGCGGTGATTCTAGTAGATAATCAATGTGCCATCTTAGTTTTTTCTTGGCGCAAATGGCGGGTTATACGCGCTTCGATGTTATGTCGTGCGCTACCAGTATAGATATAATGCCCAGCTGGGAAATCAATTACGCCTAATTTTCCAATAGATAGTCGAGTTGGCTCAATAAGGACGATGTTGAGCTGATAGGTAATAAAATGATTGTTTTCTGTTCTATTAATCAAATCATCAATTATTGCTGATTGCCCGACAACAAAAGCTTTCAGACTGGCAGATAGTACTTTTTAGGTAATATTTCCCATCTGACTGCTGAAACAATCTCCCAATCCCCTGCTTCGTTAGGACGTCGCCATCTTGGCGTATACATCATTTTGATGTGTTCTAGCGCAGAGTCAAAATTATCAAATGTTAATTCTTTGCCATTTTCACCAACAGTATATGTGCCAGATTTTGAGCAACGTAACGATGGATTGAAGCAAGAGCCATCGGAAGCGAATGGAACGAGGATTTTGCTCTTTAATGAATTCATATAGTAATTTTCACCCATTTGCACTGTCTATGTCTAGACCTTGTTGAGAGACTGTTTTTTAGAGGATAAAGCAGTGCAATATGTTTATTAAATGCACTTGAATGGTGCAAATAGATTCGATAGTTTGAAAACCAATAAACCCATAAATATGCCTAACTATATGATACATTTTAGGTAATTAGCCTATTCACACTATTGGCATAGTAGTTGCTGATATGAACTTAGCGAGGAAGCGGTTTGATAATATAGCAGCCGCTAAAGATCTAAATAGATGACTAGGGTTCCGGCTCTTAATTTAAGAGTGACTGGTCCGAGAGTTGTCAGCCATCAGCAATTGGCTACACGGAGGGATAAAAGCCCGGGAGGATGCGTTTTTATAATGCCGCCTTCTCGACTTTTTACCAACCAAGGAGCCAATTATGCATTCAATTAGTTTAAGTATTCTTAAGAAATTATCAGTGGCAGGCACGTTATCTGCAATTTTGTTATTTTCGAGCATTTCACATGCGGCAGAACCTTTAAAAATTGGCTATAGCGACTGGCCTGGCTGGGGTCGCATGGCAGGTTGCCATCGATAAGGGCTGGTTTAAAGAAGCCGGCGTCGATGTTCAATTCGAGTGGTTTGATTATGTGGCCTCCATGGATGCTTTTGCCGCAGGGAAAAATCGATGGGGTTACTGTAACGAATGGTGATGCCTCGGTTACTGGTTCGGGTGGTGCCGAAAAAACGTGATGATTCTTTTAACTGATTATTCAAACGGTAACGATATGATCGTTGCTAAACCAGAAATCAAAAGCTTGAAAGATTTAAAGGGTAAAAAAATTGGATTAGAGACAGGGTTTGTAGAGCACCTTTTATTATTAAAGGGCTTAGAGAAAGCTGGCATGAAAGAATCCGATGTCACCATTGTAAATACAAAAACCAATGAAACTCCGCAGGCGCTGGCATCTGGCGATTTGGCAGCGATTGGTGCCTGGCAGCCAAACTCCGGCGAGGCCATGAATCGAGTTCCTGGTGCAAAACCAATCTACACATCAGCAGACGAGCCTGGCCTGATTTATGACGTTTTAACAGTAAGTCCTGCAAGTCTATCTAGCCGTAAATCTGACTGGAAAAAAGTAGCCTAAAAATTCGTTTGGGTATAAAGTGGTGGCCTATATCAATGATCCTAAAACACAACCAGATGCCGTAAAAATTATGGCAGCACGAGTTGGCATAAAGCCTGAAGCATATTTGCCCTTATTAAAAGGAACCAAGTTACTCAGCCTTGAAGAAGGCAGAAAAGTATTTGTTAAAGCTAAGGGCTTTAAATCTTTGTATGGTTCTTCAAAGATTTCAGATGACTTCAATGTGAAATACGGCGTTTACAAAAAACCAATGGATATCCAAAAAGCCATCGATCCTAGCTTGATGGCTAAATAGATTTCTAATTATTTTCAACATATTCATTAATTAAGAGATAGGTCGCAGAATGAGTCTTGCATTCTGTTTGCTGTGCGCAGAGAGTTATCCCCGCATAGACAAAGAGTGTTAGGGCTAGGCTCATTTCTGTTGCCATTGTTGATTTGGTGTGCGGTAAGCTACATCCCGTTTATTTGGAACCCTATGGTCATAGTGACCAAGCCAGGCGATGTCGATTATTTCCAAGCAGATATGCTGATCGATAAATCTATCTTTAAAGACGAGCTTGCCAACATGGAGGCTGCAGGTAAAGCACTTCCGGAAGGACTGCCTGCCAATCCTATTTACTTGCCTGCGCCGCATGCGGTGGCTAAAGCGCTATATACAGGCTTTACTACTGCCCCTGAGCAGCGTGATGGTAAATGGCTACATGAAAGCTTGTGGCATAGCATCCAGATCATATTCTGGGGATTTTTAATTTCATCATTAATAGGAGTGCCACTGGGTATTTTATGTGGTACTTACAGTGCGATTTCCCGCATCAATGAACCGTTCATTGAGTTTTTTCGATACCTGCCCGCACCCGCTTTCGGAGCACTGGCAGTTGCTATCTTGGGAATTTATGATGGTCCTAAAATTGCAATTATTGTCATTGGTACTTTGTTTCAGCAAATCCTCATTGTTGCCAACACCACCCGAAAGCTGGATTACTCGCTGCTTGAGGCTGGGCTTACCTTGGGGACCAGCAAACTCGAAATTACTCTTGCATGTCATTATTCCAGGGATTTTGCCTGAGTTATACCGCGATCAGCGGATTCTGCTGGGCTGGGCTTGGACTTATCTGATTGTGGCAGAACTGATAGGTACATCTTCTGGGATAACATGGTTTATTACCCAACAAGCACGATATCAGCATTTTGATAATGTTTATGCAGCAATCATCATCATTGGCATCATTGGCTTTGGCGGAGATTTGGTTTTAGCTTGGTTAAGCAAACATTTGTTCCCTTGGGATCGCTCCGCGAATAAAGAGTAAAGGGCATATTATGAATTCAAAAACTAATCTTCCTAGTTATTTAGAGCAATCTGAAGCAGTCAAAAGCCGCTTTGAAAAATTAAAGCAGCGAGAAGTTATTTTAGAAGTCAAGCAATTAGGGAAGATCTACAAGACAGCTAAAGGTGAAGTGACTGCGCTAAAAGATATTAACTTTAAAACTCATAGACGTGAGTTTGTGTGTGTGATTGGTCCGTCAGGATGTGGGAAATCAACACTTATCCGCATTCTGGCTGGGTTGGAACCACATACGTCTGGAGATGTTTTATTAGATGATAAACCAGTAACTGGACCAGGACGTGACCGCGGCATGGTATTTCAAGGGTACACCTTGTTCCCTTGGTTAAGCGTGAAAAAGAATGTGATGTTTGGTTTAGAAATGAACAACGTCAGCACAGAGGAAGCTGGACGTGAAGCTGATTTGTGGCTGGAATTAGTAGGTTTGGAAAAATTTGCAAACGCCTACCCTCATGAGCTTTCTGGAGGCATGAAGCAGCGGGTAGCCATTGCACGCGCACTGGTTAATCAGCCACGAATCCTGTTGATGGATGAGCCGTTTGGTGCGCTAGACGCACAGTCTCGCGCAAAGATGCAAGCGCATCTACTCGAAATCTGGCGCAATGTAGATATCACCATATTGTTCATTACGCATGATTTGGATGAGGCTATCTTTCTGGCAGATCGTATTCTGGTACTCAAAGCGCATCCAGGCGAAGTTCAGGAGCTCATTGAAGTGCCTGTTCCACGTCCGCGCAATGCCGGCGATTTTACGAGCCCGGAATTTTTAGCAACAAAAGCTAGATTGGAATCGCTAATTCATCCCCCCAAAACGCCAACAGAAAAAGAAGCTGAAGAAGAAGTGATCACTCAGCGCATGATCCGTTTTGTTAATGTTGCAGATAATGTGGAGTAATAGGTAGCTATGTTTTGGTCTCAGCTCACTTGGACGGAATTGCCTGACAAAATTATGGCAGCTAACAAAGCTGCAATCTTGCCTATTGGCGCTACGGAGCAACACGGCCCACATATGGGTTGCGGTATGGATTATGTGTTAGCAGATATTCTTAGTAGTGCGGTATCAAAAATAACCAATGTCCCAATGTTGCCGACCATGCCTTACGGTTGCTCAATTGGCCACAGCCAGCGCTGGCCCGGCACTTTAGCAATTCAGCCAATTACATTAATTAATATGATGAAAGATATTGGTGATTGGGCCTACCACAGTGGTATCCGCCGTTTGTTTATTGTGAATACCCACGTGACAAATGCGGCACCGTTGCGTTGCGCTTTAGAAATGTTACGTGCCGAGCATGATGACATGATGGTAGCTGTATTCAATTCTGCTCATATTAGTGAACGTGTTAAACAATTTCATCATGCTGATGGTGATGATTGGCATGCCAATGATGCCGAGACATCGCTGATGTTGGCAACTGCACCTTTCATGGTACGACCTGAATTATTGAATGCAGCAGACGATCCTGATCGCACCGATGGTCTGGTATTTTCACATCCCGTGAATCGCACCAGCGCTAATGGCGTAACGGGGATGCCCAGTATTTCGACTGCTGAAAAAGGGCAGGAGTGGTTTCAATGGATGGTGGAAGATCTATCTAATCTGATTCGCAAAGGTTTAAGCGAGACTCCACCTTTATCAAATTCGTATTTTTCTAGTAATTAATATCTAGCCATTAGAGAGAATAGACAATGAAATCAAAGCAGGAAATTGCAGCAATCCAACAAATGTTGCAAGAGCAAGGTGTTAAGTATTGCATAGGGGCTTATGTAGATATTCATGGCATTCCTAAAGCCAAAGTTGTACCTATAGACCATCTGCCGCAAATGGCAGCAGGTTCTGAACGCTATACAGGCTATGCGCTGGACGGCCTTGGGCAAGCTCCTAGTGATGATGAGTTAAACTCTGTTCCAGATTTAGACCAGGTGATTCAACTACCTTGGGAACCCAAAATTGCTTGGATGCCAGCCGATAACCACTTTCAAGGTAAACCTTACCCGCTTAATACTCGTGTCGCGCTTAAAAATGTCCTAGCAGAAGCCGCAGAAATGGGTTTTGGCATGAATCTTGGGCATTGAGTGCGAAATCTATTTGTTGAAACAAAATGCTGATGGCAGCCTTAGCGTGCCTAATCCAGATGACAAACTTACCAAGCCTTGTTATGACGTAAGAGGTTTATCGATAATTTCCATTGGTTAGATAAATGGTAACTGCCATCAATGAATTAGGCTGGGATTTATATTCATTTGATCATGAAGACGGCAATAGCCAATTTGAGTTTGACTTTAACTACAGTGACGCGTTGACAATGTGCGACCGTTTTACTTTCTTCCGGTTTATGGCAAAACATTACGCCAAAGAAGAAGGTTTGCTGGCAACCACCATGCCCAAACCGTTTGCGGATAAAACGGGCACTGGGGCGCATTTCAATATGTCACTTTCGACCTGAAAACAGGCAAAAATCTCTTTGCCTGCGATCCTAAAGATGACCCGCGTGGCTTAGGTTTAACCACTCTAGGTTACCAATTTATTGCGGGTATTCTAAAACACGGCCCAGCGCTTGTGCGCGACATTTGCACCTACAGTAAATAGTTACAAACGCTTGGTTCGCCGTGGTGCGATGAACTACTTTAGCTGGGCGCCTGTATTTAATTCTTTTGGTTCTAATAACCGCACCAACTCTGTACGCGTGCCGATGGGCGGCGGGCGTTGCGAGTCACGTAATGCAGATGGCTGCAGTAAACCCATACTTAGCGGCCACTTTGGCATTTGCCGCAGGACTAGAAGGCATCAAAGAAGGCTTAGACCCAGGTAAACCAAATGAAGATAATTTATATGAAATGACAGAAGAAGAACGTACAAAACGCGGCATTGGTTTTTTACCGCAAACCCTACAAGAGGCCGTTGATGCCTTTGCAACGGATCCATTGGTGGAAAAAACACTGGGCAAAGAACTCAGTGACGAGTTTATCAAATATAAAACTGAGGAATGGGAAGCCTATCACCAATCGTCAGCCAATGGGAAATCAGTCGCTACAGCCACATGTTCTAACAAGTAAAACCAAGACAATATATGACAATACAATTTAATCCTAACATGTCTTGTGGGAAGAAACTATTCCTGGCGGCAATCACTGGTCTGGCCTGATTCGCCGTGGCATGGCCCTTCGCATCACGGATATGGAGGGAGGCGCCAATTTATCAGCCTTGTTTTATAACTCAGAAGGACAAGCTTGAACGCTACAACATGCCTGACACATTAAAAGCACAACATACTGCTTTTCTGACCACGGGCAATGTTTGCTACTCAGACATGGGGCGCGTCATGTGTTCTATTATTGCGATGACAAGATAGGCTGGCATGACACCATTTGCGGTATCACCGATGCTGCCATGATAGAGGCCAAATATGGCAAAGCGACGTTTCAAACGCATCGCAATGCGATGTATCAAAACGGCAAAGATGGCTTGTTGGTGAACTTGCAAATATGGTTTAGGGAAACGCGATTTAGTCGCCAACGTCAACTTTTTTAGCAAAGTCATTCCAGATGAAGCTGGCAATTTATGTTTTGTTCAAGGATAACAGCAAAGCTGGCAGTTATGTTGATGTTCGCTTTGATATGAATGTGTTGCTCGTCGTATCTGCTGCGCCTCATCCTTTTGATACCAAGCCAGCTTACGAACCAGCTGATATCAAAATCAGCTGCCTGGCATGCTGAGCAAGCAAGCGCAGATGATCTTTGCCGCAATGCTTGCGCGCAAAATGGCCGTGGCTTTGTGAATACTGAAAGATATTATATATGAATATGAGCACTTTAACTGAAAGCAAACGTAGACCCTAAAGACGCTGTGTTGGAGCGAAGTTTGTAACGCGGGTGACCCATGGATGGCAGAAGTTAAAAAAGGGCAAGTCTTTCGTATATTGGATCTGGAAGGCAACCAAGCGGTAGATACCCTGTTTTACAGCGCGGTTAATCCTGAAGAACGTTATAGTGCGGTGGATACCATTGCACGCCAAGCCAAGCTCTACCTCACTACGGGTTCAGTTTTGTATTCTAGCGATGGCAACCCTATGCTGACAATTATTGCCGACACTTGTGGCCGCCACGACACTTTGGGTGGCGCATGTGCGGCAGAAAGCAATACCGTGCGCTATGATCTTGATAAACGCCCTATGCACAGTTGCCGCGATAGCTTTATGCATGCACTTAATCACTGCGGATGTGCAATGCACCGCAATATGAGCAAGCGTGATATTACCGCCAATATCAACTTTTTTATGAATGTGCCAGTCACTCCAGAAGGTGACTTAAGTTTTGCAGACGGGATTTCTGGCGCGGGGAAATATGTAGAAATGCGGGCAGAAATGGATGTGGTGGTGTTAATTTCTAACTGCCCGCAACTAAATAACCCCTGTAATGCCTACAACCCAACTCCAATCAGGCTATTAGTTTGGAATGCTTGAGCATGAGCTAGATAGAACCCACCAGGACGGCCTGTTGGCGTAAATGTGATGCGGGACGACCCGTACAAGAGGTTGAAATGTTTAAGAAAGTTTTAATTGCTAATCGTGGTGAAATCGCCTGCCGAGTGATTCGTACATTAAAAAAGATGGGTATTCAGTCGGTGGCAGTTTATTCAGAAGCTGATGCAGGTGCCCGCCATGTGCTGGATGCAGACGAGGCAGTATATATCGGTCCAGCTCCAGCGACCGAGAGTTATCTCAATACAGATAAAATTCTGCAGGCCGCCATTGATACATGTGCTGAAGCGATACACCCGGGTTACGGCTTTCTTTCTGAGAATGCAGATTTTGCAGAGGCATGCGAGGCGGCCGGTATCGCTTTTATTGGCCCAACACCCAAGCAGATGCGTGATTTCGGGCTGAAGCATACTGCGCGTGAACTAGCAAAAAAAAATGATGTGCCATTACTACCGGGCTCTGGTTTGCTTGCTGATGTATATGATGCAAGCATTCAAGCGACAAAAATCGGGTACCCATTGATGCTGAAAAGCACGGCAGGCGGCGGCGGAATCGGGATGCAGCTTATTTGGGGAGCAGATGAGCTTGGTGCTGCATTTGAGTCTGTACAGCGCCTATCCCGTGCAAATTTCAAAGAAACAGGTATCTATTTAGAAAAATATGTACAGGCAGCGCGTCATATTGAGGTACAAATTTTTGGTGACGGATTAGGCAAGGTGGTTGCGCTGGGCGAGCGTGATTGTTCGGTACAGCGCCGTAATCAAAAAGTGATAGAAGAATCGCCTGCACCACATATCTCAGAAGATGTTAGACAGGCACTTTGCGCAACAGCGGTTAAGCTGGGTAGCGCTTTGCATTACCGCTCGGCAGGCACTGTGGAGTTTGTCTATGACAATACCACCGAGCAATTTTACTTTTTAGAAGTTAATACCAGATTACAGGTTGAGCATGGCGTCACCGAACTGGTAACCGGTGTGGATTTGGTCGAGTGGATGATTCGCGTCGCTTCAGGCGGATTTGATGTTTTAGATGGGTATAACCACCAACCAAAAGGTCACGCAATTCAAGTGCGATTGTATGCGGAAGATCCTAACAAAAACTTTCAGCCTTCTAGCGGCGCACTGACGGAGGTCAAATTTTCTTCTATAGCACGGAACGATACATGGGTAGAAACGGGCAGCGAGGTTTCGCCATTCTATGATCCCCTGATTGCGAAGGTGCTGGTGCATGCTTCAGATCGAGATAGCGCAGTGGCTAAGATGCGCATTGCATTAGATAAAACAAGATTAAGCGGCATTGAAACCAATTTGGAATATATCCGCCAAGTTTTGTCAGACAATGTGTTTCCGGCCGGCAAGCAAATTACACGATACCTCAATAGTTTTGAATATAAGCCGCATACCATTGATGTGCAAGATGGCGGTGTCATGACGACTATTCAGGATTATCCTGGTCGAATTGGCTACTGGGCAGTAGGTGTTCCTCCTTCCGGGCCTATGGATCACCTGGCTTTTCGTTTTGCGAATAAACTGGTTGAAAATGAAGAAGGGTTGGCTGGGTTAGAAGTCACACTTATCGGCCCTAAACTAAAATTCAATACAGATGCTGTAATCGCTATTACTGGTGCACCTATTGAAGTCATGTTAAATGATCTGCCAATTGCCATGTGGCAGTCGCACCTCATTAAAGCAGGCAGCATTCTAAAACTGGGCAAGATTACAGGCGCCGGCTGCCGTGCTTATCTGGCAGTGCAGGGTGGTTTTGATGTGCCAGATTATCTTGGAAGCAAATCCACCTTTACGCTAGGTCAGTTCGGCGGGCATGGTGGCAGAACGTTAAGAGTAGGTGATGTGCTGCACATCACTAGACAGGTGAAACACGCTTACATTGCGCAATTGCTTCCTTATGAATTACAGCCAACTTATAGCAATCATTGGGTTATTGGTGTGTTATATGGCCCGCATGGAGCACCTGATTTCTTTGCTGACAATGATATTGAAATGTTCTTCAATACCGACTGGGAAGTGCATTACAACTCCAATACAACCGGAGTGAGACTCATTGGCCCTAAACCACAATGGGCGCGGAAAGATGGAGGAGAGGCAGGTTTGCACCCCTCTAATATTCACGATAATGCATATGCTATTGGCGCCATTGATTTTACTGGGGATATGCCTGTTATATTAGGTCCTGACGGACCAAGCCTGGGAGGCTTTGTTTGCCCTGCAACCATCATACAGGCTGAACTATGGAAAATGGGGCAACTTAAAGCGGGCGATAAAGTCCGTTTCATCAAGGTAACGCAAGAATATGCCAATGCTTATGAAATAAGGCAGAACGCAATCATTGCCAACCTCAATGGGACGGGGATTCAGCTTGTTACAAGCAGCATGACAAATCACAGTCCCATTCTGACTGAAATATTAGAAACTCCCGATCAGATAAAAGTAGTTTATCGTCAATCTGGTGACAAATACCTGCTGGTCGAATATGGTGAGCTTATACTGGACCTTAATCTACGCTTTCGTGTGCATGCACTGATGCAGTGGCTGGAAAGCCAAAATATCAAGGGCATTATTGACCTCACGCCTGGCATACGTTCCCTACAGGTGCATTTTGAAAGCCTGATACTACCGGTTAATCGACTAATCCAGATTCTGCAGCAAGGAGAATCTGAATTACCTAGCATCGACGAAATGGAAGTACCTACACGTATCATACATCTGCCCCTATCCTGGGATGACGCAGCCACCCAATTGGCAATAGAAAAATATATGCAGTCCGTACGCAAAGATGCGCCATGGTGTCCGAGCAATATCGAGTTTATTCGCCGCATAAACGGGCTGGACAGTATTGAAGAAGTTAAAAAAATTGTTTTTGGTGCAAGCTATTTAACATTGGGCTTAGGTGACGTTTATCTTGGGGCTCCGGTGGCAACTCCAGTGGATCCACGTCACCGTTTAGTGACTACAAAATACAATCCTGCACGTACTTGGACGCCTGAAAATGCTGTTGGCATCGGCGGAGCTTACATGTGTGTGTATGGTATGGAAGGCCCGGGAGGTTATCAGTTTGTTGGCCGCACAATCCAGATGTGGAATCGATGGAATCAGACAGCTGACTTCAAGGATGGCAAACCATGGCTGCTAAGATTTTTTGATCAGATTCGTTTTTATCCGGTAAGCGCAGAGGAGTTGTTGCAAATGCGGGCAGATTTCCCGCATGGAAAATTTTGCTTGGATACTGAAGAGCAGACTTTTCGTTTAAAAGACTACAACCAGTTTTTAAATGACGAAGCCGATTCGATTGCTGCTTTTAAAAGCAAACAACAAAGCGCTTTTGATGCTGAACGTGAGCGCTGGATAGCGACAGGTCAGGCTAATTACAGTAATGAAATCGATTCTATAAGTTTGGATGACATATTAGATATACCAGCAGGCAGCAGGACTTTCGCCTCACATGTAGCAGGCAATCTATGGCAAATTAAATTAAAAGAAGGTGACAGTGTGAAGGAAGGTGACGAAGTGGCAATTGTTGAATCCATGAAAATGGAAATTTCAGTGACAGCTACATGTGCTGGAAAAGTAACAAAGATTTTATGCAATGAAGGCATGCCGGTCTCTGCAGGCCAGAGTCTATTGGTCATCCTGGAGGATTAATTCATAATGAATTTACAAATTTCACATCTGCGCAGTATGTATCTTTCGGGCGCGCTCACCCCCGCTGATTTGGTAAAAAAGTTGGATAAAGAAATCGGTAACGAGGATAGCTACCATATTTGGATACGGCGCTTACGATTAGAAGAGATGCTGGCATATGCCAAAAATCTTGAAGGACGGATCATTGCTGATTTACCTTTATATGGTGTGCCATTTGCAATTAAAGACAACATTGATCTTGCAGGTATACCTACAACGGCGGCTTGTCCTGAATATGCTTACACACCAGAAAAATCAGCCACGGTAGTGCGGAAACTGATAGATGCCGGTGCTATTCCTATTGGTAAAACCAATTTGGATCAGTTTGCTACAGGTCTAGTAGGAGCAAGATCACCTTATGGAGCATGCAAAAACAGCATCAATCCCGACTATATTTCCGGCGGTTCCAGTGCTGGATCAGCTGTTTCTGTTGCATTAGGTTTAGCGAGCTTTAGCTTGGGTACGGATACAGCGGGCTCAGGACGAGTGCCTGCAGCATTTAATAATCTGGTTGGGCACAAACCTACATGTGGTCTGCTTAGTACGCATGGCGTTGTTCCTGCCTGTCGTACGCTCGATTGTGTTTCAATATTCGCCCTAACCACACAAGATGCAGCAACAGTTCTGGAAAGTGCTCAGGGCTTTGATGCTGAAGATGCATATTCTCGACCAGCCCCTATGAATACAATGCCCAACTTGGGAAATCACTTTGTCTTTGGTGTGCCTAAGCCAGAGCAGCTCGAATTTTTTGGCAACCTTGAAACACCACAATTATTTCAACGAGCGATTAAAAAAATAGAAAGTATCGGTGGTCAGGCCGTTGAAATTGATTTTTCACCATTTTTAGAAACTGCACGCCTACTCTATGAAGGGCCATGGGTGGCGGAACGCTATGCGGCTATCCGTAAGTTTTTTGATTCAAAACCAGAGGCTATTCTACCAGTCACTAAACAAATTATTGGCAATGCAGCCAAATTCAGTTCGGCCGATACATATGAAGCACTTTATAAGCTTAAAGTGCTGCAACGAAAGGCTGAGGCAGTTTTGCATGACGTTGATGTAATCATAACGCCTACTGCCGGTACGATTTATACCATTGCAGAAGTTGAAGCTAACCCAATTCAAACTAATACTAATTTGGGTTATTACACTAATTTCATGAATTTATTGGACATGGCTGCAAGTGCTGTCCCTATTGGCTTGCAGGGCAATGGTTTGCCATTTGGAATTACCGTTTGTGCGCCTGCATTTAGTGATGCTGCACTGCTCAATTTAACTCAACGCATAGAAGATAAAAATGACTAATGCACACATGATTAAAGTCGCTGTTTGTGGAGCGCATATGCGAGGCTTGCCGCTAAACTCACAATTAGCCGTGCTTGGTGGGGAATTTGTAGAAGTGACAAAAACTTCACCAGACTACAAATTGTTTGCCCTAAATTGCTTTGAGCCCCCACGTCCAGGTTTGCTGCGCGTGCTAGAAAATGGCAGTGCGGTGGATTTGGAGATTTGGCGATTACCAATAGAAAATTACGGAAAATTTGTCGCAAGCGTACCTGCCCCATTGAGTTTTGGCACTATAAAATTAAGAGATCTTAGACTTGTGCAAGGTTTTGTGTGTGAATCATATGCGACTCTAGATGCAGTTGATATATCTCATTTTGGTGGTTGGCGTAATTATTTAAAAAACGCTTAATAGAGCTGCAACACATAAGTGTAAATTAAATATCTTTAGGAGAAAATAAGCAAAATGGATTATTGGCAATAATTGTATTAACTGTTAGCCGCTAGGGCAGAAAAATGCATTGAGTAGATTTTTCGAGGTAGCAAATAGGTACCACAAACAAAACAAAAGGGGTTGGCCGTTAAGCTAACCCCTTGTTTTATTTGGCGCGCCCGAAGAGATTCGAACTCCTGACCCCTTGGTTCGTAGCGGGGGTTTGGTAACAAAATTTATCAATTTAATCAATGCCTCGCAAATCCTGCCAAACTGATTTGCAGTCTCACGAAGTCCGAATAACATACTAAATAGTCTAGCGAAGCTACAAATTTGCTACGTTCAATGTTTACTCCTGACCCCACTGCTGACATTCGCAAGTTCAAAATAATAAGTAATGAACCAAACTTCAAATTAGTCTCGGTGAGGAAGTATTCTAATGAGCGTGTTATCACGTTTAATATAGTGATGATACAACGCCGCGGCGACATGAATACCTATAAGAAAGTAACCAGCTGTACCAATGACTTCATGAATCTCTTTGATTGAATCAGCGAGGGTTTTATTTTTACCAATCAGTGCAGGCAATTCGAGCCCAAAAAACGGAATTGGTTTTCCTGCTGCGCTAAGTAGAAGCCAGCCAAGTATAGGCATGCCTATCATCAGAGCATAAAGCGCAAAGTGCACCAGTTTTGCAGACAAATTCTGCCATGGTAGTAATCCAGGTGTAATGACAGGGGTTGGTGCGGATATACGGGCATACAGGCGTAAGGTGACTAATACAAATACACATAAACCTAACATGAAGTGCCATGCTTTTAATGCTTCTCGAGGGTCGCTACCTTTTGGATAAAGCTCACGAAGGTTGATGCTGGCATAAACGGCGATTAGCAAAAGTAACATGAGCCAATGCAGGCTTATGGATAAGGTGCCATATCTAATGTTGGTATTTTTCCAAGCCATTTCATACTCCTTGCAGAAATTTTCTAATTCTCAATTTGTAGCTTAGCTGTCAAAAGCTGATGCTATAAACAAAGTATCAATCTACCTTACTTCATCAACTATTTTAATAGTCTTTTCTTCAACTTCTTTGGCAACTTCAGTTATTGCTGCATCTTGCGATAGTGAGGAAAGCATTTCTAATGGTCTGATTAGACCAAGCATTGTTTTGCCTTTTTCTGTATATACCGAGATACGACATGGTAATGCCATGTTTAGACGCATATCAGTGGATAAAACTTTTGCTGCCTGACCTGGGTTACAGACTTCAAATACTTTACACTCCTCATCAAATGCAATACCTTTATTGCGCAGTGTAGTTCCCAAATCGTGGACATATAATATTCCGAAGCCATTGCGCACAACTGCTGATTCAAGGTCTGTTGATGCTTGGCTAAATGACTTATTGGTTTCTACTATGTAATACATATGATGCCTCGACTAAAGAAATGATGGAACGTACCTGAGTTCAGAATTGGACTTGCTAAGAAATAAGAGTTTTATGGATGCGCCACAGCTTCCTCTATTAGCTTAAAACTGGAATGGCAGGCGATACAGTTTATCATAAGCAAAACTAATTGCTTTCGTTTAATGTATATTTTGGCCCATTGCTGACATTTAAAGCTGGAGCGATTCATCGAATTTTCACAGTAAATTCAGTCTTAAGAAATCCTTAAGAATAGCTACTTATACTATTTATCAATCTTTAAGGCAGGATTTATCATGCGTGTAATAATCATAATTGGATTTATTTTTACTCTAATAGGCTGCTCACATGAAATTACGTTACAAAGCCTAGATGGTCAGCAAATTGGAAAGGCAACACTGGAATTTGAAAACAACAACTCGGGCACAATTCATCTTGTTCGAAGTGGTATGATATATCAGGGGCAATGGACAGCTGTCAAAGTTGATGAAAGCAGAGAAATTGCCGAGCAATATGGTATGGGTAGAAAAAAATACCAGAACTACCTACAAGGTAAAGGCAACTACCTAATGTCTGCGCAAAGCACATTGATATCGAAGGATGGAGATACTCTAAATTGTGAGTTCATGTATAGAGGTGTAACCGCGCATGGCTGGTGTAGTTCAGAAACTGAAACGTTCGAATTTGTGGTGAAATCATAATGCGTATCAAATTAAATATAGCCATAATATTTCTTTTACTATCTCCTTTATTTGCCACTGCTGAAGAACCCTCTCAACTAATTAATGGCCATCTTGATGAATTAAAAGTAAATTCAAGCTTGCAGCTGCATGATGTCCTTGAAAAAACCTTTGCACGTAATCCAATGCAAGCCACCTTGCAATCACGCGAATCTATAGTGAATGCAAAAAATATTGTGGCCAATGCCATATTGCCTTCATCACCTGCTGTCAATGTTGTGCATCAGAATGATGTATTGGGCAGTGGCCGTGGTGAACGTGAATGGCAAGCAGAACTGGAGTTACCTGTATGGCTGCCTAACCAACGCAATAATCGACTTAAAGTGGCGGATGCAACGCAATCTAACGTTAGCGCAGGGCGTGATAGCTTGAAATTACAAGTGGCAGGGCTACTACGTGACGCTTTGTGGGAAGTTGCGCTTAACGAGAATAACCATGCTTTGTCCGTTAATAAATCTGAGCTTGCCAACAAACTTCAGCAAGATGTAGAAAAGCGCTACAAAGCAGGTGAAATGGCGAAAACGGATGCAATGTTAGCACAACAAGAAACGCTAAGAGCAGAAAAAGAGCAGCTTCGTGCAGCAGCTGAGTTAATGCATGCACGGTATCGCTATTATTTGCTCACAGGTTTACGTGAAATACCCGCTAGCTTTGAAGAATCGCAATCTTCATTGGAAGACTACAGCCAGTCCCCAATATGGATTGAAGCAGAATCTAAGGTAGGTTTGGCTGAAACTGAACTTACGTTAGCACAGGTTGAGAGCCGTGAAAATTTACAACTACTCGTCAATTTGCGCAGTACAAAAGGTGCTTTTGATAACCTGTCAAATGAAAGTGTAGGCGTAAAAGTTCGCATTCCATTCGGGGGTGAATCGCGTGCAGCTCCCATTAAAGCAGCGGCTGAGCTAGGTGTTGGACATGCCCTAACTGAACGTGAAACGCTGCGAAATGCCTTGGGAACGATGATGCATGAAGCGGAACATAACCTGCAAGTAAGCCGTGAAGAACTAGTAATTGTGACCAGGCAATTTGAAATTGCTAAAGAGGGCGCCAAACTCGCGCAAAAAGCCTTTCAATTGGGTGAGATCGATCTTGTCAGCCTAATCCGCGTTCAAGCGCAAACCTATGAAGCAGAACGTGCCTTTACTACACGTAAAATTCAAGTGCAGTGGGACATTGCCCGCTTTAACCAAGCTGTAGGAGTGCTTCCATGAAATTCACTTTATCCATACTCACTCTTTGTTCTTTCATTGGCAATGCGCAGGCAGCAGACGTCGTGATGACCTCTGCCCAACAACAGAGTTTAGGCGTTACGGTAACGCCCATCGGTAAAAACACCATGCTGAGTAGTCGTCGTTTTCCAGCAGAGATTAAAGTACCAGTTGGTCAAGAGCGAGTGATCAGTGCACCACAATCTGGCTTGTTAGATCAGTTATATGTGGCTGCTGGACAAGAGGTTAAAAAAGGTCAGCCAATTGCACATTTAACAAGCTCAGATCTATTGGATTTGCAACGCGATTATTTGCATGCGCTAACGCAAAAGAAACTGGCTGCAAAGAGTCTAGCGAGGGATACTGAACTGTTTAAAGAAGGCATTATCCCTCAACGTCGCTACTTAGAAACAGAAAGTGCGTACGAAGAAGTTAGCGCTTCTTTAGCCCAGCGTAAGCAAGCGCTGCGCTTAGCAGGAATGAGCGATGGTGCAATAAACAACATTAACC
This sequence comes from uncultured beta proteobacterium, assembly GCA_963701715.1. Taxonomy (GTDB): domain Bacteria; phylum Pseudomonadota; class Gammaproteobacteria; order Burkholderiales; family Methylophilaceae; genus Methylotenera_A. The sequence continues at coordinate 306,699 of CAVPAX010000004.1, read as the reverse complement.
CAGTATCTGGGATGAACAGTGGAATTACACTTACAGCACCAATTGATGGTCAAGTGCTAGAACAAATGGTCACCATAGGTCAGCGCGTTGATATGGCAATGCCTCTTTATAAAATAGCGAAATTAAACCCACTTTGGCTAGAAATTCATGCGCCGCTTGAAGGACTGCCTTTTGTGAAGACGGGTATGCCTGTGCAAGTTCCTAAATTATATGCTAGCGGGAAGGTGATTGCGGTGATTCGTAGTGTGAACAAAGCAGACCAAACTATGCATTTACGTGCCGAAGTCACGCAAGGTACTGAAAAGCTTTCACCAGGCCAAATCGTAGAGGCTGAGATCAGTCTTGGTGCTCAAGAGCAACACTTTAGCGTGCCAAAATCCGCGCTAGCTAGACAAGGTACTGAGGCGCTAGTTTTTGTGCAAACTAAAACCGGATTTCATCCTTTAAACGTAAAGGTTATTTTCGAGCAAGGTGATGAAGCCGTTGTAGATGCTCCTTTTAAAGGTAACGAACGAATAGCAGTTTCTGGTATTTCTGCCATTAAAGGTGCCTGGTTAGGTTTAGGTGGCGAATAGTGTTAGCCAAACTCATTCAATTTGCACTCACCCAGCGCTTGCTAATGCTGATACTCACCTTAGGCTTAGCTGCGGCCGGCGCTCTTGCATATAAATCATTACCTATTGATGCGTTTCCTGATGTTTCTTCAACGCAAGTAAAAATTATCATCAAGGCTCCTGGTATGACGCCAGAGGAAGTTGAGGCCCGTATTACAGCGCCTATTGAAGTAGAGATGCTGGGCATTCCTAACCAAGCAGGTTTGCGTTCGGTGGCTAAATATGCTGTAACTGACATTACTGTAGATTTTGCAGATGGTACAGATATTTACTGGGCACGACAGCAAGTGGCGGAACGTTTAAACGCAGTATGGGGTAACTTACCTAATGACATATCAGGCGGTATGGCGCCTTTAACCACGCCCTTGGGCGAGATGTTCATGTTCACAGTGGAAAGTGACACACTTAGCTTGCAAGAAAAAAGAAGTTTGCTCGATTGGGTAATTCGCCCACAGCTGCGCACGGTGCCAGGTGTGGCCGACGTGAACGCTTTAGGTGGTTATGTACGTAGTTTTGAGATTGTGCCAGACAACGCACGCATGTATGCACGAGGAGTGGCAATTGATAACTTACAACAGGTTTTAGAAAACAATAACCGTAATGGCGGCGCTGGCAGACTTAATGATGGAGAGGGTTCGTTATTAGTCCGTGCTGAAGGCGGCTTCAAAACGATTGAAGACGTGAAAAATACTATCGTTCGCAGTGAGCAAGGTATGTCTGTCAGAATTGCAGATGTGGCTGATGTGCGTGTGGGTTCTATCACTCGCTACGGTGCAGTCACCAGTAACGGCAAAGGCGAGGCTGTTGAAGGCTTAGTACTAGGCTTACGCGGTGCCAATGCACAGCAAGTGGTCGATGGCGTTAAAGCCAAGCTGGCAGAAATCGCACCCAGTCTACCTAAAGGAGTCACCACTAATGTTTTTTATAATCGTGGCAGCTTGGTAGAACGTGCTGTACATACGGTAACCAAAGCTTTGGAAGAGGCCGTGATATTAGTGCTGATTTTACTTGTACTGTTTTTAGGTAATTTCAGAGCTGCGCTGACCATTGCATTCATATTGCCGTTGTCTGCCTTGTTCACATTTTTGCTTATGCGTTATTTTAGCCTCTCTGCCAATTTAATGAGCTTGGGTGGTTTGACTATTGCCATTGGCATGTTGGTTGATGCAGCTGTAGTGGTGGTTGAAAACATTGTTTCACATCTTGCAGATTCAAAACATGCAAGCACTTTACCTAGAATGCATATTATTTATCGCGCTGTGCGCGAGGTCAGCGTACCAGTTACAGCTGGTGTGCTCATCATTATTACAGTATTTTTACCCTTGCTCACCCTGCAAGGTCTAGAAGGCAAGCTCTTCACACCTGTGGCGCTCACCATCATGTTTGCGCTGGCAGGCTCGTTGTTTTTATCGCTCACTGTTATCCCTGTACTGTCTTCGTTCTTGCTGAAAGAAGTAAGCCATGAAGAGCCTTGGCTAGTCAGAAAAGCATTGGGTGTTTATGAACCGATACTTAAATGGTCTTTGGATCATGCCAAAATTATTGTGATTGGTGCATTTGTGATGCTGGCGATTACTGGCGTTGTTTACACACAGATTGGTAAAACCTTTATGCCAACTATGGATGAAGGTGATCTCATCATTGGGGTGGAAAAAATTCCATCTATTAATCTACAACAAAGTATGACGACAGATATGAACGTGCAGCGCGCAATTTTAAGCCAAGTCCCAGAGGTTAAAGGTGTTTATTCCAGGGTAGGGTCGGATGAGTTAGGCTTGGATCCAATGGGTTTAAATCAGACAGACAATTTCCTAATTTTAAGGCCGTCGAGTGAATGGCGCATGAAAACCAAAGAGGAGTTAATAGACGCTTTACGTAATGTCATGACACAAATGCCAGGTTTGGCCTACAGCTTTACACAGCCAATTGACATGCGGGTAAACGAAATGATTTTAGGCGTGCGTGGTGATTTGGCTATCAAAATATTTGGTCCAGATTTAACAGTGCTTGATGCCAAAGCTCAGCAAATCATCAAAATTCTGGAGTCGATTAAAGGGAGTCAAGACGTCTATACACCGCAAAATAGTGGCGTTCAATATCTACAAATCAAAATAGATCGTATAGCCGCAGGTAGACTAGGGTTAAGCATAGCTGAGATTGAAAACGTATTACATGCACAACTTGAAGGCAAGCAAATGGGTATAGTACAAGAAGGACAAAGACGAACTCCAGTGCTCATTAGAGGGAATCAAGAGTTGCGTGCTTCGCCTGTAGACTTCAGCAATTTACTCCTAACGCTATCTAATGGCACTAACGTTCCACTATCTGCAGTTGCTAAAATTGAACGAGCTGAGGGCCCAGTAAAAGTAGATAGAGAGCATGGTGTACGTATGGTGGTCGTAACAGCCAATATTCGTGACCGCGATTTAGTCGGCTTTGTAGAAGAAACAAGGCAACGCATCAACACTGAAGTAAAGCTCGGTGAAGGTTACTCTATTAAATTAGGCGGCCAGTTTGAAAATCAGCAGCGTGCTGCGGCTCGCTTAGCGATAGTTGTTCCGGTGGCTATTGGATTGATTTTCTTACTACTGTTCGCCACTTTTGGATCAATTAAGCAAGCCCTGCTAATTTTATCTAATATCCCATTCGCCATGATAGGCGGCGTGTTTGGTTTATGGATTTCAGGAGAATACCTTTCTGTACCTGCTTCTGTTGGTTTTATTGCATTGCTAGGCATTGCTGTTCTAAATGGTGTGGTGATGGTGAGTTATTTCAACCTATTAGAAGCCCAAGGCATGGATAAATTAAACATTGTGGTTGAAGGTGCAAAACGTAGATTAAGACCAGTTTTGATGACAGCCAGTATCGCTGCTTTCGGTCTAATTCCACTATTATTCGCAACAGGTCCCGGCTCGGAGATTCAACGCCCTTTAGCAATCGTCGTCATCGGAGGGTTGGTTTCATCTACAGCGCTTACATTAGTTCTGTTACCAATATTTTATCGTAGATTTTTTAAGTAGGAGTGGAATTATGAACCACAATATAGAACCTCAAGGTCTTTTAATTTTAATTGTGCCACCCACTTTAGAAGAAATGTTGGTGGATGTGTTGTTGCAGCAAGTACAGATTTCAGGATTTACAAGTAATAAGGTAAGTGGTCACGGCTCAGTCCATGGAGAGGATGGCAAGTTAAGTATTGTTGAGCAAGTCACAGGTAGACAAGAGCGGGTCCAGTTTATGATGCATGCCACTATTGTTGATTTAAAAAATTTAGTTAGCAGTCTTAAAACTAAATTTAGAAGTACTGATATTCACTATATTCTAATGCCGATTTTAGAGTGCTAATATTTGAATATGACCTTTATTGCGGTACCTATGAGTAACGCAGCAGTCATTCTTATTCGAGAACAGATAGGTAAATACGCAAAGCATGTGTTTAGTTAAATAGCTAATTCAGTCATGCAAGGCAACACTAAAAGCAGGCGAGCGGCATTTAAAAAAGTCGGAATTACGGAGTTTCGATGGCATGGTTTGCGACATACTTGGGCAAGTTGGCATATGCAAGCAGGAACGCCTTTGCATGTTTTACAAGAGTTAGGCAGTTGGGAATGTCTAGAGATGGTGAGGAAGTATGCACACTTCTCAAGTCAGCATTTAGCCGAGTATGTGGATTGGCTTTCTTCGATTCAGGCGACTGAAGTTGAATCGTCTACGTTTGGGCTACGTGCCGTAAAATGACAAAGGGCTAGCAATTAGCTAACCCTTTGATTTGTTTGGCGCGCCCGAAGAGATTCGAACTCCTGACCCCTTGGTTCGTAGCCAAGTACTCTATCCAGCTGAGCTACGGGCGCGTGAGGAGTGTATTATACATGAAACTCATTACTTTTGGCGGAGAGCGAGGGATTCGAACCCTCGATACAGATTTAAGCCCGTATGCTTCCTTAGCAGGGAAGTGCCTTCGACCACTCGGCCAGCTCTCCGTTTTACTCTTTATTACTTGACACTTTTGAGGGCGTGATACTACGCGAAACGCCCTTATAAATCAATTAAAAATCGACTTATTCGCCTTCCAGCTCAAATGCTTTGTGTAGTACACGGACGGCAAGTTCCATATATTTTTCTTCAATCACTACCGCGATTTTGATTTCACTGGTGGAAATCATTTGAATGTTAATACCTTCCTCGGCCAGTGTGCGGAACATTTGGCTGGCAATGCCTACATGTGAACGCATGCCGACGCCTACTACGGAGACTTTGGCGATTTTATCGTCACCCTTGATTTCACGTGCGTTAATATGAGTTTGTACCTTGTCATGCAAAATCGCCAAGGCTTTGTTCATTTCATTTTTATGTACGGTAAACGTAAAGTCTGTGGTGCCATCCGCGCCGGTGTTCTGGATAATCATATCCACATCAATGTTGGCTTCGGCAATCGGGCCTAAAATCTGGTAGGCAATGCCTGGCTTGTCGGGCACGCCCAGTACGGTGATTTTGGCTTCATCGCGGTTAAACGCAATGCCGGAGATAATGGGTTCTTCCATGCTGCTGTCCTTGTCATCTTCAAATGTAATCAATGTGCCGTCACCTTCATCTTCAAAGCTGGAGAGCACACGTAACTTAACTTTATATTTACCTGCAAATTCGACCGAGCGGATTTGTAATACTTTGCTGCCTTGCGAGGCAAGTTCTAACATTTCTTCGAAAGTAATTTTGTTTAAACGACGTGCTTCAGGCACGATGCGCGGGTCAGTCGTATAAACGCCGTCTACATCTGTGTAGATTTGGCATTCGTCCGCCTTTAATGCAGCCGCGAGTGCGACGCCGGTAGTATCGGAGCCGCCACGTCCAAGCGTGGTGATATTGCCGTTAGCATCTGCGCCCTGAAAGCCAGCCACTACCACCACATAGCCATCATTCAGGTCCTTTTTGATGTTGTGCTCATCAATATTCAGAATGCGCGCTTTACTAAATGCATCGTCAGTGAGAATTTTAACTTGTGCGCCAGTGTAGCTTTTGGCTTTAATGCCAAGCTCCATCAATGCAAGCGTTGTCATGCCTATCGTGACTTGCTCACCAGTAGAAACCATTACATCCAGCTCACGCGGATCCGGCTCAGGCATGATTTCTTTTGCAAGCGCAAGCAAACGATTAGTCTCGCCCGACATGGCCGAGACCACCACCACAATCTGATGCCCCATCGCTTTGTAGCGTGCCACACGTCTAGCGACATTGCGAATCCTGTCAGGATTCGCAACAGAGGTACCACCGTATTTTTGAACAATTAATGCCATTTTTTACTCTTAAAAATTACTAGTTAAAGTTTACTGCTTACCCAATCATTTACGCTAGCAAGTGCCTTGGGCAATTGACTAGCATCCGTGCCGCCTGCCATCGCCATATCCGGTTTGCCGCCGCCCTTGCCGCCGACTTGACTAGCAACAAAATTGACCAGATCGCCTGCTTTGATTTTTGCTGTTAAATCTGAAGTAACACCCGCTGCCAAACTCACTTTGCCATCGCTTACACTTGCAAGCACGATAGCGGCACTTTTAAGCTTATCTTTAAGTTTGTCCATAGTCTCGCGCAATGCATTTGCGTCTGCGCCTTCCATTGCGGTGGCCAGCACCTTCACGCCACTAATATCCACGGCGCCTGCGGCTAAGTCGTCGCCTTGCGATGAAGCAAGTTTCGACTTCAAACGCGCCAGTTCCTTTTCCAGCGATTTCGCATGATCGCTCAATTGAGCGACTTTATTGGTGATTTCACTGCTTGGCGCTTTTAATTCCGCGGCTAATCGGTTAATCAGCGCTTGCTGCGCATTAATCAGCTTCAGCGCGCCTTCGCCAGTCGTGGCTTCCACACGGCGCACGCCGGCCGCCACGCCGCTTTCGGCATAGATCTTGAATAGCCCAATGTCACCAGTGCGGCTCACATGTGTGCCTCCACATAATTCACGTGAAGAACCGATATCCAGCACGCGTACTTCATCGCCATATTTCTCGCCAAACAGCATCATCGCACCGGTTTTTTGTGCAGATTCAATATCCATCACGCGCGCTTGTGTGGGGGCGTTGGAGAGGATTTCCGCATTCACGATTTGCTCGACTTTGGCGATTTGTTCGTCCGTCATCGGCGCGTTGTGCACAAAGTCAAAACGCGTTTTGTCGCTATCCACCAGCGAGCCTTTTTGTTGCACATGGGCGCCTAACACTTCGCGCAAAGCCTTGTGCATCAGGTGCGTGGCAGAATGGTTACGCATCGTAGATACTCTGGAAGCCATATCCACATTGGCCTTCACAGCGTCACCTACATTCAGCGTACCTGTTTTTAAGATGCCATGATGCCCAAACACGGCAGCTTGTATTTTTTGTGTATCTTCCACTGCAAAAATACCATTGTCACTTTTCAACACGCCGCTGTCGCCCACTTGGCCACCGGATTCTGCATAAAACGGCGTAACATCTAAAACAACAATGCCCTGGTCGCCTTCATCAATACGGCTTACAGGCGTGCTGTTTTTGTACAGCGCGAGTACTTTGGCGGTTGTTTCTAGCGTTTCGTAGCCTTTAAAATCTGTGCTGGTGCCGGAGTATTCAAGGTTTGCAGCCATTTTGAACTTGCCTGCAGCGCGCGCTTGTTCTTTTTGGCGCGCCATCTCAGCATCAAAACCTGCGGTATCTACGGTGACATTGCGTTCACGGCAAATATCGGCAGTTAAATCAAGCGGGAAGCCGTAGGTATCGTGGAGTTTGAAAGCCAAGTCACCACTGAGAAGAGCGGATTTGGATGCAAGCTCAGCCTCCAAAATTTGCATGCCATTTTCAATGGTTTCAAAGAAGCGGTCTTCTTCCTGCTTCAGAGTATTGGTAATACGTGCTTGCTCTGATTTAAGTTCAGGGTAGGCATCGCCCATTTCGCGAACTAAATCTGCCACCATGTTGTGGAAGAATGCTTTGCGCGCGCCAAGTTTGTAGCCATGGCGAATGGCGCGACGTATGATGCGGCGCAGCACGTAGCCGCGGCCTTCGTTGCCCGGAATCACGCCATCAGCGATGAGGAATGAGCAGGCACGGATGTGGTCAGCCAAGACTTTAAGGGAAGGATTTACGAAACTATTTTCTTTTTCTTTTAAAAGGTTTCCATAATCGGCATCATGTTTGAACGTTAAAAATATTGCATTTCTTGCGCTTGCAATAAGGCCTTGAAACAAGTCAATCTCATAATTTGCATGTACGTGCTGCAACACAGCCGCAATGCGTTCCAAGCCCATGCCAGTATCCACGCTGGGTTTCGGCAGCGGATGCATTACGCCGGCCTCATCGCGGTTAAACTGCATGAACACGTTGTTCCAGATTTCAATGAAGCGGTCGCCATCCTCATCAGGGCTGCCTGGAGGACCTCCTGGGATATGCTCGCCATGGTCGTAAAAGATTTCAGTGCACGGACCGCAGGGACCAGTGTCACCCATCATCCAGAAGTTGTCCGATGCGTAGCGCGCGCCTTTGTTATCGCCGATGCGCACGATTTTTTCTTTGGGCAAGCCAATTTCTTTATTCCAGATGTCGTAGGCTTCGTCGTCCTCAGCATAGACTGTTACCATCAGGCGCTCTTTGGGCAGTTTATAGACTTCGGTCAGCAGTTCCCAAGCGTATTTGATGGCGTCGCGTTTGAAGTAATCGCCAAAGCTGAAATTGCCGAGCATCTCGAAGAATGTGTGATGGCGCGCGGTGTAGCCGACGTTTTCCAAATCATTGTGTTTGCCGCCAGCGCGTACACACTTCTGGCTGGTTGCGGCACGCGTGTATGGGCGCTTGTCAAATCCTAAAAATACGTCTTTGAATTGGTTCATGCCTGCATTAGTAAATAACAGGGTAGGGTCGCCGTGCGGCACCAGTGAGCTGGATGCAACCACTTCATGCCCTTTTGAAGCAAAAAAGTCGAGAAACGCTTGGCGGATTTCGTTGCTGCTTGGATTGCTGCTTAATTTAATTGTCATCTGTTTTTGTATTCAGTACTTTTTTAATTACATCAAAACCAAAGCCGCGACTTTGTAAAAATCTGGCTTGTCTTGTCCATTCGTCACGGCTTGTAGGCGCAGTATTATACTTTTTGCGCCAAACTTCGCGCGCACTCTCTAATTCATTTTCTTTTACCTGGCTTATTGCATCTGCAATCAGTTCGTCAGCCACTCCTTTTTCACGCAGCTCGTGCGCTATTTTGGCACTGCCAAATTTGTGCGAACGCGCATGCACGATTTGCTCGGTGAACCTTGCATCCGAAAGCCAGCCGCGTTTTTTAAAATCGTCCAGTAAGGCCGGAATATCATCAGACTCTTCAGCAAAGGCTTTGAGTTTTTGACCTAGTTCAGCGTAAGAGTATTCGCGCTTGCCAAGATACTCCAACGCACGCTGCCGCAGGCTTTTGGTCTGGTATTCTATTTAGTCATCCTCGCCACGAACGGCAGTCATTGTTTCGCTCAGCGCTTTCATATTCGCACGGATCTTTGCATCGATTTCGTTAGCAACTTCCGGATGCTCTTTAAGATATTCACGCGCGTTGTCTTTGCCTTGGCCGATTTTCTCACCATTGTAGCTATACCACGCACCTGCTTTTTCAACCAGTTTCGCATTTACGCCAAGTTCAATGATTTCACCTTCACGAGAAATGCCTTCGCCATACAAGATGTCGAATTCCGCTTGCTTGAACGGCGGCGCGACTTTGTTTTTAATCACTTTTACGCGCGTTTCACTGCCAATGACCTCATCACCTTTTTTGATGGCGCCGGTGCGGCGAATATCTAAACGTACAGAAGCATAGAACTTAAGCGCATTGCCGCCAGTGGTGGTTTCCGGATTGCCGAACATTACGCCAATTTTCATGCGGATCTGGTTGATGAAAATCACTAAGGTGTTGGTGCGTTTGATGTTGCCGGTGAGTTTACGTAAAGCCTGGCTCATCAAGCGTGCTTGCAAGCCCATGTGCGAATCGCCCATTTCGCCTTCAATTTCGGCGCGAGGCGTGAGTGCAGCAACGGAGTCAATCACAACGATATCGACTGAGCCGCTGCGCACCAGCATATCGGCAATCTCAAGTGCCTGCTCGCCTGTGTCTGGCTGTGAAATCAGCAGTTCTGGCACGTTAACGCCAAGTTTGGCGGCATATTGCGGGTCTAGCGCGTGCTCGGCATCAATAAAAGCGGCCACGCCACCCAGTTTTTGCATTTGTGCAATCACAGAAAGCGTTAAAGTGGTTTTTCCTGAAGATTCAGGGCCATAGATTTCGACCACGCGGCCACGCGGTAAACCGCCAATGCCAAGCGCAATATCTAAACCCAGCGAACCCGTGGAAACAGATTGGATGTCTTCGCCAATGTCGCTGTCACCCATGCGCATGATAGAGCCCTTGCCAAACTGTTTTTCAATCTGCGAGAGGGCGGCAGCGAGTGCTTTGCTTTTGTTGTCATCCATGTTTTTTGCCTTTATTTTGAATTACTTAAATTAACTGCTAATTATTCCATAATTTGCTGTTTAACGTAAGCACCGTATAGCTTGGTGAGTATGAATATTTAAGTCAACGATTTGTAAACTAATGCGTTTCTTAATCAGGGAGAGCAATTTTTGAACGGAGGAGATTATGAAAATTTTACGTTCTGTGTTTGTGGTATTAGCGATTGGCGTTGCAACTGTTTCAACAGCCAACGCACGGGATTCATTTAGTTTAGGCATTAATGTCGGTGGATATGGCTATGCCCCTCCACCAGTAGTGTATTACCCGGCGCCTGTATATTATAGCGAGCCAGTCGTTTATTATCGCCCAGCGCCGCGTTATTACAGCTACGCGCCTACAGTGGTATCGTTTGGCTATCAAAATTATGGTGGTTACAAACATCATGGCCATCACGGCGAATGGGATCGTGGCAGAGGACATCATGACCGAGGACATCATGACCGAGGTCATAGTGGCTGGAATGGCGGTGGTCATGGTGGTGACCATAGCAGTCATAATCGCGGTCACCGTTAATGCTGTAAATTAAGCAGTTTTAATCTTTCAACAAGCCCTGCCATTATGGTGATGGAGGCTTGTTGACGGATTTCTTGACGGTTGCCAAAAAAGCGTTTGGTCGTTGTTGATAGCGGCAGATTTTCTCCTGCCCATGCAAAGCATACCGTTCCAACGGGTTTTTCTATTGTTCCACCGTCTGGTCCGGCGATCCCTGTAATGCTGCCAGCGATTTGCGCGAGGCTGTGTTTTAAAGCACCCACGGCCATTTCACTGGCTGTTTGTTCGCTCACTGCACCAAAATTTTCCAGTGTTTTGGCAGACACGCCAAGCATGTCAATTTTTGCTTGATTGCTATAGGTCACAAAGCCGCGCTCAAACCAAGTAGAACTGCCAGCTATGCTGGTAACCGCTTGCGCAGCCATGCCGCCGGTGCAAGATTCTGCTAGCGCCAGCATAAAGCCGCGTGCTTTTAATGCTGCACCAAGCTCGGCAGCTAATGTTGAGAGATGATCCATGTCGTCAGAGGCAATAGGCAAGCGATGGCATACACTGCAGCCAACAAATCATCGAACATTACGCCAAATCCATTTTTGAGTCTGGCGTCAAGTTGACGAATCGGAAACGGCTTCCAAATATCGAATAAACGAAATAATAAAAACGCCGCCGACCACAAAATCCAGTTCTCTGGTACAAAAGCGAGTACGAACATCATGGCGACAATTTCATCCCAAACAATGCTGCCGTGATCGCTTACTCCGAGGGTTTTTCCGGTTTTTCCGCAAAAATAAATGCCGATTAAAAACAGTAGAAAAATGATGATAAGTTGTACGGAAAAAGTGTACGCTGAAATCAACCAAAACATCGGAAATCCAGCCAGTGTGCCAAATGTGCCGGGCGCTTTCTTTGCTAGGCCGCTGCCAAAACCCAGTGCAAAGAAGTGCGCAGGGTGTGAAAGTAAAAATTTGAAATCAGGCAAAGTGGTCATAACCTTTTGTTTGAAGCCGAACCAGCCTATTTCCCGCATCATACACGCGCAAACCTTTTGTAGTGCAGGTTTTGCCGATACGGGCAAGTGGTAGATCCAGAGCTTTACTTAATGTTTCGATTTGCCCCCTTACTGCCGGTGGCGCAGTAAAACACAGTTCGTAATCATCACCACCGCTTAAAATGTATGCTTCGAAACCAGCGTGGATATTGGCTTTCAGAGCAGGTAAACAAGGGATTTGCGCTAGAAAAATCTCTGCACCCACATCCGACGCATCCAAAATGTGTCCCAAATCCGCCGCCAAACCATCGGAAATGTCTATCGCGCTATTGGCAATGTTACGCAATGCCAAGCCCAATTCGACGCGGGGTACCGGCCTGTGGAGCGCATAGATACTGGCATCCAGAGCATCGTTTTCAAGCTTGATTTTGTCTTGCAGGTGTGCCAGACCTGCAGCGGCACTTCCTAGATATCCGCTTACCCAAATGTCATCTTCTGCATGTGCGCCACTGCGCGTAAGCGCTTGATTGGTTGGTACTTCGCCCATGATGGTGACGCAGATATTGAGTGCTCCACGTGTAGTATCGCCGCCGATTAAATCTACATTAAATTGCTCGGCACAGGCAAAAAAACCATGGCTAAATTCTTTCAGCCAGTTCTCGTTTACCTCGGGCAATGCAATTGCCAAAGTTGCCCATCTGGGTTTTGCGCCCATCGCTGCCATGTCAGAAACATTGACTGCGAGTGATTTCCAACCAATATCAAAAGGTGCGGCATCATGAAAAAAATGCATACCTGCGACGAGCATGTCGGTAGAAACAGCAAGCTGATGGCCGGTACTGACTCTAAATAATGCCGCATCGTCGCCCACACCCAAATCAGCCTGAAGAGAAGCGCGTGCGAAGTGTTTCTTGATTACATTAAATTCTGAAGTCATGGCTTATGGTAATTTAGACTGGGGTTTGCTTGTATAGTAAGCTAGCGCTAGGCTTATGAGCATGGCTAATAAAATACCGATAACATCTGCTAGCCAATCATATACACTTGCCATGCGTGTGATTGTGAACACGCTTTGCAGCCACTCTATTAAGGCCCCGTAGACTATCAAAGCCAAATAAACCCAATACTTTTTTTGCGGAAAAGCCAGGTTGCCTACTAAGGCAAGCAAACCAAATACTAGCATATGCTGGACTTTGTCCCAGTACGGCCAGCCGCCATGCTTGGGGGCAAGCTCTATGAGCATTAGCGCAGTGATGATGGTGAATGTAGCCAAAAAAACAAAGGGCATAACACGCAGTTTTTGCTGAGACAGCTGTTTCATATCGGCCTGATTTGCTGATTCATTGACTTGAGGTTGGTTTAGCGGCGGATTTTGGTCTAAAAGCTTTGACTATCTGTGCATTGGTTTCAATATAAGGCGCACCAATCAAATCCAGACAGTAAGGTACAGCGGCAAATATGCCATGCACGACTTGCTCGCCAGTCTCATTTTTTAATCCTTCCAGCGTTTGTGCGATGGCCTTGGGCTGCCCCGGTAAATTGATGATAAGACATTGCTTACGTATGACTGCGACCTGGCGTGACAAAATGGCGGTTGGTACAAAATTCAAACTGATTTGGCGCATCTGTTCGCCAAAGCCTGGCATTTCCTTCTCGCCTACGGCTAAAGTAGCTTCTGGCGTTACATCGCGGAGGGCAGGGCCGGTGCCGCCTGTCGTTAAAATTAAATGGCAGTTTTGATAGTCCACCAAGTCTTTGAGAGTTGCTTCAATCTCATCCTGCTCATCGGCAATCAGGCGTGTTTCTAGCGTGAAAGGTGTGATAATCGCACTTTTCAGCCATTCTTGCAGGCTGGGAATGCCTTTATCCTCGTATACACCAGAACTAGCGCGGTCACTGATTGATACTAAGCCGATTTTAAGGTTCATGTGAATTGTTTTGCATTATGCTTGTCTAGTATGAAATCATATCATGACAAAATTTGAGGGTTTACCAAAATGACAAAATTACTGGGTTTAGTATGGTTGTTGGCTGCAAGCATGCATGTTTATGCGGCGGATAATCCTTACGAAAAAAACTATAAAGCGCAAAACACCGGTAATTTAGTATCATTGCAGGCGAACCCGGATAGCAAAATGTACGTGAGTAATCACAAAGATGACGATAATATCAGCATGCTGGAAAATGGCTACGACATGATGGGCTCGTCAGGCTTTGAGGCAGGCAATGTGGCTCCGGAGTTTGCATTGCAGCATGCAAAAGCGATTAAAGCAGATACTGTGTTGGTGTACAGAAAATATGGCTCTGCTAAAACTAAAGCTTCTAAATTGGAATTAATTAAAGAAGCGGCAAACAAAGGCGGCGGTGAAATAGATGCCAAAGATTTAGTTGAAGAACCACCGCAGTACAAATATTTTGCCAGCTATTGGGCTAAATTGCCCATGCCATTGCTAGGCGTGCATATCATTAAATTGGCGAGTAGAGACAGTGAGACCGAACAAATTGTTGAAAATAAAGGTTTAAAAGTGCTGGCGGTTGTTAAAGATTCACCTGCAGAAAAGGCAGGTTTAAAGCGTGGTGATAATTTACATAAAATTGGTAATGTAGAATTGAATAAGCCAGAGGAGCTTTCAGCAGTCGTGCGAGAACTGCAAGGCCAGAATGTGGCAATCGAATATGAGCGTGAGGACGAAAGTAAAATCACACAGGCAACAATAAACCTTCCCTAGAATAAATGACTGTTCAAGAATATATGTGCTGCGATGCTGGCGGCATAGCCAAGAGCAATAACGGGCAGCCACTTGAGATGTCCAAAAAAGGTGTAACTGCCGTGCGCTTGTCCCATCAAAGCAACGCCAGCTGCCGAGCCAATCGAAAGTAAAGAACCACCTACACCGGCAGTTAAAGTCACTAGCATCCATTGGCCGACCGACATATCAGGCATCATGGAGAGTACTGCAAACATCACAGGTATGTTATCTACAACAGCTGAAATCAAACCTACAGCAATATTTGCGTTAGTCGCACCCCAGCCGCCATAGATAGTTTCAGATACTAGAGTGAGATAGCCGATAAAACCTAAGCCACCGACACATAAAATTACACCGTAGAAAAAGAAAAGCGTATCCCATTCTGCTCGCGCAAGTTTGCTATAAATATCGTAAGGAATCGGGTTGCTTAAGTCGCCGTTAAGGCTGTTGGCATAATGTGTTTTTTCACCAGCCTGTTTAAGTATGTAGGAATAAAACTGCAACAGCCCTAAGCCTGACAACATACCTAGCACAGGCGGTAAGCCCAATAGGCTATGTGCCATCACAGCCATGGAAATGGTCAATAAGAATAATGCGAGTATGGGTAAAGCTCCGCGCCTCATTGGTAGCTGGATGCTGTTGCCTTTGGGTTTTTCGTTAGGCACAGAAAAATGCATAATAGTAGCTGGCACCAGCCAATTCACAGCTGCGGGGATGAATAGGCTGAAAAACACCCAAAAATCGACAACACCGTTGCTGGCATGTATATTTTTCTGCCAAACCATTAAAGTAGTAATGTCGCCGAATGGGCTGAATGCGCCGCCAGCATTGGCAGCGATGACCAGATTGATGCAGGAAAGCAGCACAAATCTTTTATTGCTGCCTCCCACTGCCAAGACGACGGCACCCATCAGTAATGCTGTGGTTAGATTGTCAGCAATGGGAGAGATAAAGAATGCCAGTAAGCCAGTCACCCAGAATAGAGCGCGGTAACTCAAGCCTTTGCGAATGAGCCATGTGCGCAATGCTTCAAACACTTGACGCTCATCCATGGCGTTGATATATGTCATCGCTACAATCAAAAACAACATTAGCTCGGCATACTCTAATAAATTATGCCTAAACGCAGCTTCTACTATATGTGGAATGTTATGGGACTGGTAATACCATGCAATCAATGCCCAAATGATGCCTGCTGTAAGCACCACAGGCTTGGACTTTCGCAGATGGATAAATTCTTCCGCCATCACGGTGAGATACGCAATAAAAAACAGAATAAGTGCGCTAATGCCTACCCAGTGATTGGTTAAATCGTGTTGTGAAGTGCTTTCTGCTGCAAATCCAATGTTGGGTGACAGCATCGCAAATATGAATGGTAAAAATTTCAACATCACAAATCCTGATTTTGTTATTCGTTGTCAGTTGTTTGATTACTTTCAGTAATCTCTCGAATAAGTTTAAATAATTCACGACTGCTTTTTGGCGGCTTTTGCGCTGCTTCTTCGCGCTGCGCATTACGAATCAGTGTGCGTAGCTGTTGGCTATCAGTTTGTGGATACGCGACCAAAAACTCAGAGACGGCTTCTGCATTGCTTAACAGCCGTTCACGCCAGCGCTCAAGCGTGTGGAAGCGTGCATTTTCTTCATTATGCTTGCCTTCCCATTTTTGCAATTGTTCGACAATCGGCGTGCTGTCAATATCACGCATCAGCCTTCCCAAATACTGCATTTGGCGGCGAATTGCACCATTGGCGGTGATTCGCTTTGCCTCAAGCACCGCCTCAAATAAGGCTTCTGGCAGATTTAGTTTTACCAGCCGATCTTTAGGTAAATCGACTAATTTTTTGCCAATCGCTTGTTGGGCGTCAGCTTCCGCCTTGAGTTTGGTTTTGCTGATGGGCTCTAGTGTAAGGTTTTTTTCGGTCACGTTTTTGCAGGGTTTCTCGTTAGCTACGGTATGATAGCAGTTTTAGTATTATCGCTTAAATTTAATGACAAACAGCTTGATTGATTTAGACACCTTAAAACAAATTAGCCAGGATGTGCTGAAGTATGCCAAACAGGCTGGCGCGACAAGCGCCGAAACCGAGGTAAGCTTTGGTATAGGGCAGAACGTTTCTGTGCGTATGGGCGAAACGGAAAATATTGAGTATAACCGCGATAAGGGAGTCTCCGTCACGGTGTATTTTGGCCAGCAAAAAGGTCATGCGAGCAGCTCGGATTTAAGCCCGCAAGCGTTAAAAGATACGGTGGAAGCTGCCAGCAATATTGCCAGGTATACTGCCAAAGATGAGTTTTGTGGATTGGCTGATGCTAATTTAATGGCAACGGAAATTCCAGATCTGGATTTACATCATCTGTGGAATATCAGCGTTGAAGATGCGGTTGAAATCGCCAAACAGTGCGAGGCAGCAGCGTTTAATGTAGATAAAAAACGCATTACCAATTCCGAAGGTGCAGGCGTTTCTAATAGCGAGAGCATTTTTGCATATGCCAACAGCCATGGTTTTGTCGGAGGTTATCCCAGCACACGCCATAGCGTTAGCTGCTCAGTTATCGCTGAAGATGGCAACAATATGCAGCGTGATTACTGGTACACATCTGCTCGCGACATACGTGACATGGATTCTGCAGAATTTGTTGGTAAATTGGCGGGGGAACGCACGGTACGCCGTTTGGGGGCAAAAACCATCAGTACTTGCCAAGTACCTGTGCTGTTTGAAGCGCCGCTCGCATCCAGCCTGATTTCATCTTTGATAAGTGCAGTTTCCGGTGGCAGTTTGTATCGTAAATCCTCGTTTTTGCTGGATAGTCTGGGTAAGCAAATTGCATCTCCGCTGTTAAACATAGATGAGCTGCCGCATATTAAAAAAGGCATTGCCAGCAGTGCGTTTGATAGCGAGGGTGTTGCCACCAAATCGCGTAAGCTGGTTGAAAATGGCGTGTTACAGGGCTATGTGTTATCCAGTTATTCAGCGCGTAAGCTCGGCATGCAAACCACCGGAAACGCAGGCGGGGCACATAATTTAATCGTTCAGCACACTAATCATAGTTTTGCTGATTTGTTAAAGCTAATGGGTACGGGCTTGCTGGTAACCGAAGTGTTAGGGCATGGTTTGAACATGGTGACGGGTGACTACTCACGTGGTGCAGCAGGGTTCTGGGTGCAAAATGGCGTCATTGCCTATCCAGTAGAAGAAATTACTATTGCTGGCAACATGGGAGAGATGTTGAAGCAGATTGTTGCGATTGGCAGCGACATCAACAAACAAAGCGCCAAACAAACAGGCTCAATTTTGATTCAGCAAATGACAGTAGCCGCTGGTGAGTAAGCAGGCACTAAATAAATTATTTCTACAAAATAAAAAAGCCTCGTTCATAAGAGGCTTTTTTATTAGTAATAGTCAATCCATACTTATGGGGCAGGAGTAGTTTGATCCTCATCTGCAGGTTCAAAGCCATCATCTGTTTTTGAGCTAACTGCGCCGTCAGTCACTAAGTTTTCCCGACGTTGCAGATAAGCGTCACGGTAAAATGCATATGGATCAAGCGAGGCATTGTCCAAGAAGTCTTTTGCATCGAGTAGCTCGGTACGCCTGTCTATGAATTGCGCCGCACGAATCTGGTTGTGTAATCGCACTTCCCCAATATTATGTGTATATGCAACCGGGTCTGTGGTCGCAGTATCAAATATCAAACCTGCTGTGTCGCGCACACTGCTTGCGCCTAAAAATGGCAATACCAAATACGCCCCATTACCTACACCCCAGTGCCCTAAAGTTTGACCGAAGTCTTCTTTATGATTTGGAATGTTATCCATGCCAGCAACATCAATAAAACCAGCCAAACCAAATGTGGAGTTAATGATAAATCGGCCGGCATCCGTAAAAGCATTTGCAAATTTAAGCTGCAATAAATCGTTCAGTACGGTGGTGATTGAACCTAAGTTATTGAAAAAATTATTAAAACCTTTACGTACAGGTGTTGGTGCAACGGCTTTATATGCTTTTGCTACGGGCTTGAATAGTGCCCTGTCAGTTACATCATTAAATTTGTAAATACCCCGATTTATCCCTTCAAGCGGGTCTTTATTTGTTTGTGTAGCGCAACCTGACACCAATAACACCATGGCGCAACTAAGTAAAAATGTCTTTAATTTCGAATGCATTGTTTTGGTCGCTCAATTATTATGTATTGTTACGTTTTAGTTAAAATTCAAGCAATTCTATCGAAGCTATTATCTACGACACGTGCTGCAGTTGTCCAGTGTTTAAAAATATCATCAGATATCGCAAAACGTATGTTGCTGAAAAACAACAACAGAATTACTTGCTCTTAATAGATAAAGCAACAATCATGCCTTAGGGTCTACGGAAGTTTTTTTGGTTTTTATTTGACTGCAATTTTTGTACAAATCCAGCGCCAGTACTCGCTGTAGTGCATGATCGACTACGGGTGCTGGATAATCTCTGCCTATTACAACGCCGATGGATTGTTGACGAATATGCGGAATTTGCCACGGCGCATGAATTTCCTTGTCACTGCAACCGCCTAGCTCCGGCACGTACTTTCGAATGAACTTACCTTGAGGATCAAACCTTTCACTTTGCGTAACCGGATTGAAAATGCGGAACCATGGCTGTGCATCACAGCCCGTGCTGGCTGCCCATTGCCAGCCGCCATTGTTGGCGCTTAGGTCGAAATCAAGTAAATGCTCGGCAAAATAACGTTCACCCCAACGCCAGTCGATAAGTAGATCTTTCACCAAAAAACTTGCTGCCACCATACGTAACCGGTTATGCATAAATCCAGTTTGATTAAGCTGACGCATGGCCGCATCTACCAAAGGATAGCCGGTTTTACCATTACACCATGCGGCAAATAAAACGGTGTTGTTAGGAAATACCAGGTTATCAAATTCATGCTTAAAAGCTTTTCCAGCAGCAATCTGGGGATTGTGATACAGAATTTGAAAATAAAAATCTCGCCAAACCAGCTCATTTAACCAGGCCTGTGAGCCAGTATTGGCAAGGTCTCTGGCTTGCCTTGCCAAATGCCGGATCGACACGGTACCGAAACGTATATGTGCCGACAAATATGAAACGCCTTTAATCGCAGGAAAATCGCGCGCTTCTTTGTAATGAGACATGCGGTTTTCAAAATCTTCAAATAGCTTTCTACCGCCGCTCATGCCAGTTGGCAAACGCATTTCAGCCAGGTTGGCTCGTTTAAATCCGATAGCTTCTAAACTCATCAAATCGCTAGGTGCAATCTTAGCAAGGTGGCCGATATAACTATCGACCGGGTATGGTTTTAAATAAAAATCGTTGAGTTTTTTGAGGTGTGCATTTTTGTATGGTGTAAAAATGCTATAAGGCTTATTGGTTAAAGAAAGTACTTCGTCTTTTTCAAAAATAACCTGGTCTTTAAAGTTGTGAAATGCGATGTTATTTTGTGTTAGCTGAGTTGCCACATCATTGTCGCGCGCGATTGCGTTCGGTTCATAATCGCGATTAACAAACACCGCATAGATATTGAGCTGTATGGCAATCTTTGGAATAAGTTCACGCGCCTTGCCATGTTCGACAATTAAATCGCCGCCCTTGTTTTGCAGCGCTGCTTTGAGCTCTCGTACGCTTTCCCAGATGAACTCTACGCGCCGGTCTGTTTTGCTAGGGAGTGAATCCAAAATTTCGGTATCAAAAATAAATGCGCAATAGACTTGTTCTGAAGTTTTAAGTGCATGATAAAGTGCGGCGTGATCGAAATCGCGCAAATCGCGTCGAAACCAGACCAGGGCTTTATTCATGGATTATTCGCGGTGGTAAGGATGGCCTTGAATGACCGTATGTGCCCGGTAAAGTTGCTCGCACAGCAACACACGCACGAATGCATGTGGCAAGGTGAGCTTGGATAGTCCCCATTGGAAATCAGCTTGTTTTTTAAGTTCGGGATGCAGGCCGTCCGCACCGCCAATCATGATGCTGACATCTCGGCCAAGCGTTTGCCAGAATTGCATCTTTTCTGCGAGCTGCAAGGTGGTTACTTCTTGGCCACGCTCGTCGCAGGCGATTAAAAAATCTTTGCCGGCTGCTTCCAAGATACGTTTGGCTTCAGCCTCTTGCACTGCTGCGCTATTTTTACCATCGGCGCGCTTGTCAGGTTTGATTTCGATGATGTCTACAGTAAGTTCGCGCGGCATGCGCTTGATGTATTCAGTACAAGCCTTTTCAACCCAGCTTGGCATCTTATGGCCGATAGAGATAATATGCAGCTTCAAAAATTATCCCTTTGACATAAAGCCGGTCTATTCAGCCTTAATATGGCTGCGACGGCTCTCGGCCTCGCCCCATAATTGCTCTAGATTGTAATATGCGCGAGTAGCAGGCACCATAATATGCACGACAATATCGTCCAAATCCACTAGTACCCATTCACCATCTTTTTCACCCTCGGTGCCGCGAATTTCATAGCCTTTTTCTTTCAGCTTTTCGCGCACATTATCTGCAATAGCTTTTGCTTGACGGCTGGAGGTCGCTGAAGCGACGATCATATAATTTGTGAGGCTAGTGAGTTTTCGCACATCCATCACGCTTATATCAAAACCTTTAATATCTTCAATCGCATCAATTACTGCGAGTTTCATTGCTTCTAAATCAAATGTCATTTATGCGGCCTGTGCTGGAATTGTGTTGCGTTGGGATTTAATACGGTTTTGCTCGTCGACATAAACAAGCTGCGGGCTGAATTTATCGAGCTCAATTTCGTTGTAAACGGCGTAACTTGCAATGATAATAATGTCTTCAGGATTTGCTTTGTGAGCAGCAGCGCCATTTACCGAAATGATGCC
The DNA here is from genome assembly GCA_963701715.1 of uncultured beta proteobacterium. Classification (GTDB taxonomy): domain Bacteria; phylum Pseudomonadota; class Gammaproteobacteria; order Burkholderiales; family Methylophilaceae; genus Methylotenera_A. The sequence goes on along the minus strand of CAVPAX010000004.1, from coordinate 285,498 downwards.
TGAATTACGTTCGGCGCGAATGGCGTAAGTGCTGAAACGCTCTCCGTTAGTGATATTGTAGATATCAATCTGTTCGTACTCTCGAATATTGGCTGCTTCCAATAAAGTCTCGTCAATCGCGCAGCTGCCTTCATAGTGCAATTCGCTGTGCGTCACATGCGCGCGGTGCAGTTTCGATTTCAGCATTGTTCTTTGCATTTAGACCTTTCGCAAAGTCAGTGAAAAAGGAGGCGTATTATAGTCTTTTCAAACGGTTAGCGCAAAAGCTGATTGATGATCTGCCCAAAACTCAGGCTTTTTTAACGAATTCAGATTTTAATTTCATTGCGCCTATACCATCGATTTTGCAGTCGATATCGTGATCGCCTTCGACAAGGCGGATATTTTTAACCTTGGTGCCGACTTTTACGACTAATGACGAACCTTTGACTTTCAAATCCTTAATCACCGTCACGGTATCACCGTCTTGCAATGCATTACCGTTGGCATCTTTGATGATGCGTACTTCTTCTGCATTGTCGCTCCCTGCACCAGGCGACCATTCATGCGCACACTCAGGACAGATTAATAGATCGCCGTCCTGATAAGTATACGGAGAATTACATTGCGGGCAGGGTGGAAGTGTATCGTTCAAGAAAGTCTCCAGAAATCGCTTAAATGGTTACCGTTAAGTTATCGATCAGGCGTGTTGTGCCAATTTTTGCAGCACCCAGCACGACCAATTCGCACTCATTTTCTTTAGGGATTAGCAAGGATTTGGCACTGCGCACGGCAATGTAATCTACTTGCCAACCGGCTTGGTTCAATTGCTGGATAGCGGAGGCTTCCAGTGAGGAAAATGCTTTGCTGCCACTTTTAATTGCGGCAACAATGGTCTGTAAGGCTCTATTTAATTGGGTTGCAGAGGCACGCTCTTGATTGCTTAAATAGCTGTTGCGTGAACTCATCGCCAAACCATCCACTTCGCGCACGGTTTCACCAGCGATTATTTCAATTGGTAAATTAAATTGCTTGACCATTTCCTTTACGATAAAAAGCTGCTGAAAATCTTTTTTGCCAAATATGGCAATCTGAGGCTGCACCATATTAAACAGCTTCATCACTACCGTGGCTACGCCGGCAAAATGTCCGGGTCGGCTGGCACCGCACAGCTCGCGGGCGATTGGTGGCGGGGCGATGGTCATGGTCTGGGTTTCGGGGTACATTTCATTTGCACTTGGAGCAAACACAATATCTGCACCAGTCGCTTCCAGTTTTGCACAATCGGCATCTAACGTACGCGGATAGCTCGCCAAGTCTTCATTGGGGCCAAATTGCAGCGGGTTTACAAAAATACTTACGACCACACATTCTGCATGCTGTTTGGCGATTTCAACCAGATGCAAATGACCGGCGTGCAGGTTGCCCATGGTGGGCACAAAACCAATACTGGATTGGTTTTTAAGCAATTTTCTTAATTCAGAAACAGTATGGATAACTTGCATTAATAACTATGTTCAGCAGCGGGGAAAGATTTATTTTTGACTGCTTCAACATAGGCTGCAACGGCTGCTTGGATACTGTTAGTGTCCTTTAGAAAGTTGCGCACAAAACGCGGCGACTTAAACTCGCTTGGGTCTTTATCGGCAGGGCCGGTATAAATACCAAGCAAGTCTTGCAGCACAAGCACTTGTCCGCTGCAATCTACGCCAGCACCGATGCCAATGGTAGGAGTTTTAATCGTTTCGGTAATCTTTTTAGCTAAGATTGCGGGCACCATTTCCAGCAACACAAAGCTCACGCCTGCATCCGACATAGCGATTGCATCCCGCATAATCTGTGCGGCACTTTCATCTGTTTTGCCCTGGATTTTGTAGCCACCCAGCTGGTTGACCGATTGCGGTGTAAACCCCAAGTGAGCGCAAACAGGAATGCCGTGTTCAACTAGGTAACGTGCGGTATTCACCTTGCTGCCGCCACCTTCAAACTTCACCATGTGTGCACCACTTTTTATGAGCCACTGCGCATTTTTGTAGGCGGCTTCATTGTCATGCTCATAGCTGCCTAGCGGCATGTCGGCCATAATCAAAGTGTTATGCGCTCCTGCAGCAACACTTTTTGTATGGTAAGTCATGTGGTGCATGCTGACATTTAACGTGTTTTCCGCACCTTGCAGCACCATGCCGAGCGAATCTCCAACCAGCAAAATATCCACCCCTGCAAGTTCCATCAGTTTGGCAAAAGTAGCGTCGTAACAGGTGAGCATGGCGATTTTTTCACCGGAATTCACTAAATTTTGAATTTTTTGAAGCATTGAGGGAAAGCTATTTAATCAAAGTTCGGGTTGAAATATTCGCGACTGCTTTTGATTTGAGCAATCCTGTCGATCAGTAAATTCAAGGCATTTTCATCTTTGATAATATTCAGTTTTTCGTTGTTAACGATCAGCAAGGGCGATGCGTCATAAGTATGAAAAAATTCACTGTAAGCATCTGAAAGTCGCTCGATATACTCGCGCGGGATTTCCTGCTCGTAGCTCACATTGCGTTCCTCGATGCGGTCAGCAAGCTCATCCACAGGCGTTTGAAGATAAATCACCAAATCAGGTTTACTTGCCTTTAGCTGCAAATGTGTATAAATCTGATGATACAGCGCGTATTCTTCATCATCTAAATTCAGCCGGGCAAACAGCGGGTCTTTTTCTAAAAAGAAATCTGCCACTGTGGGTTTTTCGAACATATCTCTTTGATTTAAATCACTAATCTGGCGTGACCGTTGAAATAGAAAGAATAGCTGTGTTGGCAGGGCATAACGCTGTGCATCTTGATAAAAGCGCGGCAAAAATGGATTGGCTTCAGCTTTCTCGCTTAATAACTGCACCGAGAATTTATCGGCCAGCATTCTGGCCAGCGTGGTTTTGCCACTACCGATGGGGCCTTCGATGACGATATAGGGATATTTGTTAAATATGCTCATTCAGTTTCTTTATGTCTTGATTTTGATGCGCAAGCGCTAATTTTACAACATTGCTGCCATCAGGTAACGATAATTCAGGCGCAATTTCAGCCAAAGGCAATAACACAAAGCCGCGTGTGTGCATGCGTGGGTGCGGCAGCGTGAGTTTTGCAGTGTGAATCACCATGTCGTCGTACAGCAGCAAATCACAATCTAATACGCGCGGCGCATTGGTAAACGGGCGATCACGGCCTGCATCATTCTCAATATCTAGTAAGGCATCAAGTAAAGCTTCGGGTGAAAGCTGCGTGCTGATCTCTGCAACTGCATTAATAAAATCGGGCTGGTTTTCATAACCCACTGGTGCGGTTTGATATAAACTGGATTGTTTTACCAGTCTGGTTTTTGGTAATTTATCAATGGCCTGGAGAGCTCGTTCTACTTGGCCCGCAGGGCCGTTCAAGTTGCTGCCCAAAGCAACATAAGCGCGGTTAGTTTGTGTCTTGGGCATTCGTTGCTGGCTCTACCTGTGTGGTGGGTTTTTTACGCTTGCGGCGACGTTTTTTCGGGCTTGTATCTGGCAGCAGCATTTCTGCGCGGCGTTCTGCATCGGCATCCGCAAACTCAGTCCACCATTCGCCAAGTTCCATGGGTAATTCGCCTGATTCACACCGCAGCAGCAAAAAGTCATAGCCTGCACGATAGCGCGGATGTGTAAGTAAACCAAACGGGCGTTTGCCGGCACGTTGCTCAAAGCGCGGCTGCATGCCCCAGATCTCTTTCATAGTGGCGGTAAATCGGTTGTGAATAGCCAATTTTTTCGCCTGCGCATCAATAATCTCATTCATTGCCATATGCAAGGCAGGAATAAAACTATGTCCTTGCGATTTATATTGCTCCCAGGCTTTTAAAACCTCGTGCCAAAGCAGGGTGGCGAATAAAAAGCTGGGGTTGGATGATTTACCAGCGAGTATGCGGTCATCCGTATTTTTTAGCGCTAGCATCACAAAACGTTCCCCTAAAGGCTGCTCCAGCACCACATCCAGCAAGGGTAATAGGCCGTGGTGCAAATGCTGTGCGCGTAATGCGTTAATGCTTTCTACTGCATGGCCGGATAAAAATAACTTTAACATCTCATCAAACAGACGGCTGGGCGGCACGTCCTGCAGCAAATCGGCTAACTTTTGAATCGGTTCCTGAGTTGATTTTTCAATCTTTAAGCCTAACTTGGCCGAGAGTCTTACGGCACGCAACATGCGCACAGGGTCTTCCTGGTATCGCGTGACTGGGTCGCCAATGATACGTAGCAGATTGGCTTTGATATCTGCTACGCCATTATGAAAATCAAGCACTTCTTCCCTGGACGGGTCGTAATACATGGCGTTGGCAGTAAAGTCACGCCTTACGGCATCTTCCTCCATGCTGCCAAAGATGTTGTCACGCAGAATGCGGCCACTGTCCGCAGTTTCTCCGTCTCCCTCCGCTAAGTGATGGCCGCGGAAAGTTGAAACTTCTATTGTTTCGTTGCCCCACAGCACATGCACCAGGCGGAATCGCCGCCCGATAATGCGGCTGCGGCGAAAGATTTTATACACTTCTTCCGGCGTGGCATTGGTCGCTACGTCAAAATCTTTCGGCTTGTAATTCATCAGCAAATCACGCACCGCACCGCCAACGATAAACGCCTCAAATCCTGCTTTCTGCAAGCCTTCGCAGGTTTTTAACGCCGCGCTGCTAATCAGGTTTTTGTTGATTTTGTGAATCTTTGCCGGGATTCGTTTTGCTGTGCTTGATTGGCTGCTATCGGCCCGATTAATCGCAGCCTTTTCAATGGATAAATGCGCTTTAACCTTTTTGGAAAATACTTTTTGCAGGAAACGTTTAATCATTCTGGTTTAATCGTTATTTTTTATGTTCGTTATTCCACAGCACATCAGGTACGCCCGCATCTTTATTCAAAATGCGGCAGAGTACAAATAATAAATCAGAAAGCCGGTTGATGTACTGCAGCGAAATATCAGTGATATTCTCTGTTGAGCTTAGTGCGATCATCTGCCGTTCAGCACGCCTGCACACCGTTCTGGCCAGATGACAATAGGCCGCAGCGCGGCATCCGCCGGGCAGAATGAATTCTTCGAGCGGCGTTAGCGTATCGTTCCAAATGTCCAATTGCGTTTCTAATACGGTTACACGCTCTGCCTTCATCATGGCTTGTCCTGGCATACAAAGCTCACCACCCAAGTCGAACAAATCGTGTTGAATGGCTTGGAGAGCCGCATGGATATTGCCTTCCAGAGCCTCTGTCTGCAATATGCCAATTACCGAATTCAGTTCGTCTACATCGCCAATCGCGGCAATGCGCAAGCTATCCTTTGCTACACGCGTGCCATCGCCCAAGCCTGTGGTGCCGGCGTCGCCGGTGCGCGTGTAAATTTTGCTTAATCTGTTTGCCAATTAAAATCCTATATAATTCGTGCATTATAAATCATTCAAACCTGTTTCGATGAGTTCTCAACCTATTGGCATTTTCGATTCTGGTGTGGGCGGCATTTCGGTGCTCAAGCACATTCACGCCTTGTTGCCGCACGAGCACTTAATGTACGTGGCAGATAGCAAATACGCGCCTTACGGCAATAAAACGCCGGAGGAAATCATTGCGCGCTGCATGATTCTTGCGGATTTTTTAATGTCGCAAAATGTGAAAGCACTCGTCGTTGCCTGTAACACCGCCACTGCAGCCGCGATTGATAAGCTACGTGAGACTTTTGATATTCCTATTATCGGCATGGAACCTGCAGTAAAACCGGCGGCAGAAGCCAGCAAAAACGGCGTTATCGGCGTGCTGGCCACGGTGGGTACGCTTAAAAGTGCACAATTTGCCGCACTGCTGGAAAGCTATGGCCGCAATGTCAAGGTCGTCACGCAAGGTTGTGTGGGCTTGGTGGAATGTATCGAACGCGGTGAACTGGATGCGCCTGAAACCAAAGCTTTAATCCGCCAATACACCGCGCCATTGCTGGCTGAGGGCGCTGATACCATTGTGCTGGGCTGCACGCATTACCCGTTTGTAAAGCATGTGATTCAAGAAGTGGTGGGTGAGCATGTGACGCTGATTGAAACCGGTGAGGCAGTAGTTAGGCAGTTAAAACGCCAGCTGGAAGAAAAAGGTTTGCTATCCGCTAGCAAACAAAAAGCAGAAGTACATTTTTGGACGAATTCTAAGGCAGAAAATGTAAGGCAAGTGATTGAAACGTTATGGGGAAAATCGGCAGAAATTAGGGCTTTGTAGGGCTTATTACCGGATGTGGCATGTATCGCTTAAGTATAAACTTAATTACTATTTCAAAGCGGAAAGTTTTTGAACAATCTCATTAAATAGAGGGCGCAAATGAAGCTCTGTGCTAGTACATTTCTTTTGCAACTGCCAAAGGGCTACGCTAATGTTTGATTCCATTTCGCCATGGTTAAGCAGTTCTTCAAGCAAAATTCCAAAGGCGTGAGACTCTAAAAGCTGTAATTTACGTGTTAACTCCTGATTATCCAGAGGCAAAAAGGACGCGCCGCCTAAATCGCTTAACACGACGTTTTTATGGTTCCAGAGTATATTATGTGCGTATAAATCACCATGTGTCATGCTTTGCGCATGTAAATGCAAAACTGCGCTGGCAACGCCTAATGCAATATTTAGAATGTCTAGCTGAGAGTGTTTCACACCATCTGAGTATATATCCCGAGTGCAAGATTCAAAACTGGGAGGATTTGCCAACACGTTTAAATCTGTTTTCAGTAAGGGCATTACCAATCCTAAAGTGCCTTGCGGATGATTGCAAATGACACCTTTAATGCCTACTAGATTGGCGTGTTCTTCAGCCAGAATGTTTGCATTAACCTCACAACCGGGCAAGCCGTCACTGGTTAAAGTGCCTTTAAATAATTTTACAGCTACAATTTCAGATGATTGATTTGAATGATGCCACAAAGCTTGATAGGTAACACCTGAGGCGCCTTGTCCAAGCTCATTAAGCAACTCGAGCTCTTGCCAGTCAATACTTCTTATTTGATGTTTAGATAATAGATCTTGCTCAATTTGATCACAAAAAGGATTGCCTGCATAAGCAAGCCAACTGAGTTTGGGCAAGGTAAAAAGCCAGTCGGGTAAAGATTTAAATTGGTTGGCAGAGATTCTGAGTAATTCCAGATTATGACAATTTGCCATTGAATCTGGCAGTTCACTTAACTGGTTGCCTGCCAGCATGAGTTTTTGTAATTTGGCACAATGACCTAGCGCGTTCGGAACCCGGCTTAATGCGTTATCCGTCACAATAAACCAACGTAAATGTTGGGTTGGGATTGCAGCCTCAGGAATGTGTTTGATTTTATTGGCTTTAAAGCCAATCATATTTAAGTTTTTGCATTCACCCAGCACTTCTGGTATGTGCGTAAACTGGTTGGATGAACAAAATAAAATGCGCAGATTTTTTAATCTGCTGAGGTCGCGGGGCAGGGTGCTAAGCGCATTGCCGGTAAGGTCTAAAATTTCCAGCGACTCTGCCAGGTCAAAAATTTCTTGAGGGAACTCAGTTAAACCGCAGCTTAATTTAAGCTGCTTGCTGCCTTGCAGCTTACCAGCTTTAAGTAGGGGTAAAGTATCGCTCTGCGATAGATGAGAATCCACGTGACTTGAAGGTTAGAATTAGTGGTGTGAAACAACTTCGCCAGCTTTAAGCTTGTACTTGGTGCCACAGTAGGGGCAAGCGGCGTGCCCGGTTTCAGCGATATCTAAAAACACACGCGGATGCGAGGCCCAAAGCGCCACTTCATCGGTGGGGCAGTGCAAAGGCAAATCTTTTGCAGTGATTTCAATTTCTTTGGTATTGGACATTCTTAAAATCTCCTTAATTCGTCATTTATGGCCGTTTATGTATGCACGGCGAAAAATGACGAAGGTTTTATTTATACCAGCGTTAACCAATCAGAATGTTTGGCGGATTTGCCTTTAACTACATCAAAATACAGGGCTTGCAGTTTTTCGGTCATTTCGCCTCTGGAGCCAGTGCCAATGGCGCGGTTATCCAGTTCGCGAATCGGGGTGACTTCTGCCGCTGTGCCGGTAAAGAAGGCCTCGTCTGCGCCATAAACTTCATCGCGGGTGATGCGTTTTTCGATGACAGGAATGCCCAACTCGCCAGCCAGCTGAACGATGGTATCGCGGGTGATGCCTTCCAGCGCAGACGTGAGATCGGGCGTGTAGAGTTTACCATTGCGAACGATAAAGACGTTCTCGCCAGAACCTTCGGCTACGAAACCGTCAACATCCAGCAGCAAGGCTTCGTGGTAGCCATCTTGTGCGGCTTCTTGATGCGCCAGGATAGAGTTCATGTAGTTGCCATTGGCTTTGGCCTTGCACATGGTGATATTCACATGGTGGCGCGCGAATGACGATGTTTTTACGCGGATGCCTTTGGTGATAGCCTCTTCGCCCATGTAGGCGCCCCAACTCCAGGCTGCACAAATGACGTGTGTTGAAAGCGTTTTAGCTGCAATACCCATCGCCTCCGCCCCGTAGAATGCCATTGGGCGAATGTAGGCAGATTCCAGATTGTTTTCACGCACTGCGGCACGTTGTGCCTCGCTAATTGTTGCTTTATCAAATGGCATTTTCATACCAAGGATATGCGCACTGCGGAACAGCCGGTCGGTGTGTTCCTTCAGGCGAAAAATCGCCGTGCCTTTGTCGGTTTTGTAGGCGCGCACGCCTTCAAATACGCCCATGCCGTAATGCAAGGTGTGGGTTAACACATGAGTGGTGGCATCGCGCCAGTTCACCATTTTACCGTCGTACCAAATTACGCCGTCACGATCTGCCATTGAGCTTGGTATTGCCATTTTGCTACCTTAAACGAAATTTTGTAAAAGCGATATTGTAAACCAAGCAGTGAATTTATTGCTTATGTTAGAATCAAATGCTGATTAATTAAGGTGTTTTAACATGAAAAAATTATTCATTTTCACATTCTTTTTGCTGATTTCTGCATGCGGCCTTGCAAAGTCACCAACTCCGTTTGTAGGCACTGATATTACGGGGGCAGATTTCCCTGCGCCGCTTAAACTCACTGACCATACCGGAAAGCTGCGCACCATGAACGACTTTAAAGGTAAAGTGGTAACCTTGTTTTTTGGCTATACGCATTGTCCGGATGTGTGCCCAACCACCCTGAGCGATATGAAACAGACCATGAAATTGCTGGGTGATAAAGCAGACCAGGTGCAGGTTTTATTTGTAACGGTAGATCCGCAGCGCGATACGCAAGAAGTGCTGGCGCAGTTTGTGCCCCATTTTGACAAGCGCTTTATCGGCCTGCGCGGCAGTCTGCAAGAAACCGCAGAAACAATGGGCAACTTTAAAATTTACTACTCAAAAATAGCGGGTAAAGCTGAAAATGATTACACCATAGACCACAGCGCTGGCACGTATGTATTTGATAAAGAAGGAAAAATAAGGTTGTACATGCAGTATGGACAAAAGCCGGCCGACATGGCGAGTGATATTGAAAAATTGATGTAATAAAAAAGGGAGCGAATGCTCTCTTTTTTTATAATGATGAATGATTAATTTGCTGGAGGTGCACCGTATTGATTATCTCCTTCATCCCCCTTTTGAACAAGCAGATAAATCATTGCAATCCAGCCTAGGATTGGAACAATCCATATGATTTGCAGCCAGCCGCTTTTGTTGGTGTCATGCAGGCGGCGCGCGCCAACTGCGAGTGATGGCAATAATGTCGCGATTGAAAATGCCCAGGATATATAACTGCCGACCACTTCCAATAGCAAGGCACCGCCAAAACAAAATAGCGCGAACCACCAGAATTCGGGTAGTTTGGCGCGCCCATTAAAATCAGCATATTTAGCAAAGCATAACTTGATTGAATCTGTAAAAGACATCATTTTCCCCTTATGAATTTAGTCCCAGATGACTGCAACGCTAACTTAACATAAATCTTAAAGCGGGTGCAAAATATGGGAAGGCTACATGCGATGCAGGTGCGGCGATAAGGCCTTCAGCTCTTTTTTCTGCTGCTTTATAGTTGGGGAATAAGCTTTCCAGCACTGCATAAAACCTGGCGGAGTGGTTCATTTGCTTTAAGTGCGCCAGCTCGTGGCTGATCACGTAATTGATGATGTGCGGCGGCGCTTGCAGCAAGCGCCAACTCAAACGGACCTGGCCGCGACTATTGCAGCTTCCCCAGCGTGACTGCGCGTTGGAAAGCGTAAGTGGCGGTGTCGCTACACCGAGTTTTGCAGCTAAAATCTCCAGCCGGCGGCTAAAGTCTGATGCTGCCTGTTTTTTATACCATTGAGTTGCCATGCGGCTGCAAGCCGCATGGATATTGGCTTCTGGCGATACTATAAATAAGACGTTTTGGTCAAGAAAAGGCGCCTTTTTACGATCGCTTTGTGTAATCTGCAGCCGGATATCATTACCTAAATATAGCAAATATTCGCCATCAACCCATTGGATTTTTTCGACCTGGTTCGCTTCTCGAGCCTGAAGTTTATTTAAAATCCAGTTCGATTTTTCCAGCAGAATCTGATTGAGCTGGAATTCAAAAATACGTTTTGGGGCATGCACCACAAGGCCGTCAGCAGTGATTTTTAAACCGACTGTGCGGCGAGGGCGGCGCTCTAGTAAGTACGAAATGGTTTGCCCGTTTGAAAGAATTAAGCTTTGTTGCATCACAGCTTCAACATCTCCGCTTCAATCCAGTCTTCTACTTGCTGGTTGAGTGCGTCAGCTTTTAAACCAGCAGTTTCGATCGGCTTGCCGATGCTAACAGTAATCGTGCCGGGTCGTTTAATAAATGCATTTTTACGCCAGAATAAGCCTGCATTATGCGCAACCGGCACAACGGTAGTCTGTGTCTGGGCGGCGAGCCAAGCCCCGCCAATGTGGTATTTACCACGCTTGCCCGGGGCGATGCGCGTGCCTTCCGGGAATATGACCACCCATAAGCCTTTGGATAATCTGTCATTACCATGCGCCACTAGTTTTTTTAGCGCTTCACGGCCTGCGCTGCGGTCAATCGGGATAGTAGAAAGTGCAATCCACGCCCAACCCAGGAAAGGGATGTATAACAGCTCGCGCTTTAACACCCAAATCTGTGGAGGAAAAATGACTTGAAGCGCGATAGTTTCCCAAGCGGATTGATGCTTGCATAAGATGATAGACGGGTGATTTGGGATATTTTCACGGCCACGTACTTCAAAGCCAAGGTTGCAAGTGAGTTTGAGCCAAAACAACGCGCAGTGCGCCCAATAGCTGGCCATGCGTGAACGGGTGATGTTGTTAAGTGGAAACATCAGAATGACCAGTAGGGCGAAAATAGGCGTAATAATGAACATGCCTAAAAGAAACAAAAGTGAGCGCAAAAATAACATCAGTCTTGTTCCATAATGATATGCTGCACTGCATCGTTTAAATCGGCAAAAACCAAGGTGCCTTCCGGTAGATTTCCTTGCAGCAAAGTTTCTTCTCCTTTGCCAGTGAGCACCAGTATTGTCTTGCAGCCTGCATCGGCAAATGCCTGAATATCGCGCGGCGCATCGCCGACTGCGTATACATTGCTCAAATCTATAGAAAATCGGTGACCGATATCTTCTATCATGCCTGTTTTTGGTTTGCGGCAAGTGCAGTTGTCATCGGCTGAGTGCGGACAATAAAACATCGCATCAATGCGCCCGCCCACATGCGCTAATGCACGATGCATTTTGTCGTGAATCGCGTTAAGCGTTGCCATGTCAAATAATCCGCGCGCAATGCCCGACTGGTTGGTTGCAATCGCTACGCGAAAGCCGGATTGGTTGAGCAGGGCAATGGCCTCTAGGCTGCCCGGCAGCGGAATCCATTCATTGGGATTTTTGATGAAATTGACTGAGTCCTGGTTAATGACGCCGTCCCTATCCAAAATCACCAATTTCATTTTTAGCTCGCTAGTTTAGACAAATCTGCTACGCGGTTCATCGCCTGATGTAGCTGATTTAACAAGGCCAAGCGGTTGTTTTTTAAAGCAACGTCTTCCGCATTCACCATCACGTTGTCGAAGAAGTCATCCACCGGCGCTTTTAAAGCCGCCAATGCTTGTAATGATGCCGTGTAATCACCACTTTCAAATAACTTATCGGCTTGTGGTTTTACTTTGCTTAAAGCATTATTAAGCGCGATTTCAGCAGGTTCTTGCAGCAGGTTAGTTTTCACTTCCGTTTTGATTTCGCTTTCTGCTTTTTTCAGAATGTTCCCTACACGCTTATTCGCTGCAGCGAGGGCAGGGGCTTCCGGTAATGACGAGAATGTGCTGACAGCATTTAAACGTTTAGGAATATCGGCAAGAAGATGCGGATTGAGGGATAAAACCGCATCAACCTCTTGCGAAGAAAAGCCTTGCTCGCGCAAGTTTCCAGCTAGCCGTTCATATATAAAGGGCAATAGATCCAGTAATGCTGCACTTTTTTCTGAGAAAGTTTCCATTGCCGTAATCAGTAGATTGTCTTCGGTGCTGTGATATAGCAGGATTGGTAATTTTTTCTCGATTAGAATGCGAATTACCCCTAATGCGTGGCGTCTTAAGCCAAACGGGTCTTTGTCACCAGTGGGCTTTTCACCAATGCTGAAAAGTCCGTACAAAGTTTCTAGCTTGTCTGCCAGCGCAACACAAACGCCTACTTGGTTACGTGGTAACTCGTCTCCTGCAAAACGTGGTTTGTAGTGGTCTTCAATCGCAAAGGCTACGTCAATGTCCAAGCCTTCATGTTGCGCATAATAGCGCCCCATAATGCCTTGTAGCTCTGGAAATTCACCCACCATGTCAGTCACTAAATCGGCTTTAGAAAGACGTGCAGCTTGTTCTGCTTTGGCGACCAAACTGGAGTCGCCTAATTGTTTTGCTATTTCCACTGCAATTTTTACGACGCGTGCATTTCGCTCGCCTTGTGAGCCAAGCTTGTTGTGGTAAACCACTTTATCCAGACCGGCAATGCGGCTTTCCAATGTCTTTTTGCGGTCTTGGTCGAAGAAGAATTTCGCATCCGCCAAGCGTGGGCGCACCACGCGCTCGTTGCCGCCAATCACGGCGCTTGGGTCAGACGGGTTGATGTTGGAGACGATTAAAAATTTATTAGTGAGTTTGCCGTTGCTGTCCAAAAGCGGGAAGTATTTTTGATTCGCCTTCATGGTCAAAATCAGACATTCCTGCGGTACTTCCAAGAATTCCTTTTCAAACTGGCCCAGCAAAACATTCGGGCGTTCTACCAGTGCCGCCACTTCATCCAGCAAGGCATCATCGTCAATTGGTTTCAGGTTTTGTTTGGCTGCAGCTGAGTTTAATTGATTTTCGATTTCAGCGCGGCGCTCTGCAAAGCTGGCAATCACTGCGCCTTCGGTTTTGAGTTGTTCAGCATAGCTGTCGGCATTTTTAATGGTAATAATTGGTTTTGCAGCCTCAAAGCGGTGGCCTTGGGTTTGATTGCCGGCGGTTAAACCAAGCGCGGTAATAGGTACAACTTCACAGCCATGCAATGCGACCAAGCAGTGCGCAGGGCGCACGAAATTGACGCTTTCCCAACCGTCAGCTAATTGGTAGGTCATGACTTTTGGAATCGGCAGCTTGGCTAAAGCCTCGTTCAGCGCGGCCTGCAGGCCAGCTTCAAGCGTGGCGCCAGTTTGGTTGACGTCTAAAAATAGCACATCAGCCTTGCCGTCATTTTCTTTGCGTAAATTTTTCACTACAGATTCGTCGGTACCCAAGGCCTGTAATCTTTTGATTAAAGCTGGTGTAGCGTTGCCGCTCGCATCCAAACCTACGGTGGCGGGCATCAGTTTTTGTGCAACCTGTTTGTCAGCAGCTTTGGCCGATACGTTGGTCACATGCGCGGCCAAACGGCGTGGTGTGGCAAAAGAACTAACAGTTGAATTTTCTGTAGTTAAGCCTTGCGTTTTTAGCGATTCAAACAAACTGTTGCTAAAGGCTTCGCCGAGCTTTTTTAATGCTTTTGGCGGCAGTTCTTCTACAAATAATTCGATGAGTAAATTTTGACTTGCCATTATGCTGCTTTCTTTTCTTTTTCTAATTTCGCCAGCACTTCTGCGGCATGTTCTTTTGAGGCAAGCGGGAAGCCAAGCCTAGCGCGGCTATCCAGATAGCTCGCTGCGACTGCGCGTGCCAGATTGCGAATGCGGCCGATGTAGGCAGCACGTTCGGTTACCGAGATAGCACCACGTGCATCCAGCAAGTTAAAGGTATGCGCTGCTTTCAGCACTTGCTCATAAGCAGGAAGGGCGAGCTGGTTTACCATGAGGTGTTTAGCTTGCTTTTCGTGTGCGCCAAACGCAGTAAACAGAAAATCGACATCGGAATGTTCAAAGTTGTAAGTAGATTGCTCCACTTCGTTTTGGTGGAATACATCGCCGTATTTTACATTCTCGGAATACTGCAAATCGTATACGCTGTCCACGCCTTGCAAATACATGGCCAAGCGTTCCAGCCCATAGGTGATTTCGCCGGTAATGGGCTTGCAGTCAATACCACCGACTTGCTGGAAATAAGTGAACTGTGTAACTTCCATGCCGTTCAGCCATACCTCCCAGCCCAAGCCCCATGCGCCTAGCGTCGGGTTTTCCCAGTCGTCTTCCACAAAGCGGATGTCATTCTTTTTCAAGTCGAAGCCAAGTGCCTCAAGAGAGCCTAAATATAATTCAAGAATATTGGCTGGTGCGGGCTTCAGTACGACTTGGTATTGATAGTAATGCTGTAAACGATTTGGATTTTCGCCATAGCGGCCATCTTTCGGGCGGCGGCTTGGTTGCACATAGGCAGCTTTCCATGGCTCAGGTCCAAGCGAGCGTAAAAATGTGGCGGTGTGGCTAGTGCCTGCGCCTACTTCCATGTCGTAAGGCTGCAACAAGGCACAGCCTTGTTTGCCCCAGTAAGTCTGTAAACTCAGAATAATCTGTTGAAAGGTTTGCATTTGAGTAATTTTATTATCGCGAAGAGCTAGATTTTACACGGCTTTACGTCGCCAAACAAAGGCAATCGCAGCAAAACAAAAGATGATAAACGGCCAATTGCCCCAGCGCACATAAGGCGTGCTGCCCGTGTAGCCTTGCGCTTGTACATTAAGTGTAATTTTCTCATCATGAGGCGCATGAGCAAGCACATAACCGTGCTGGTCTATGCTTGCGGTTGCCCCAGTATTCGTGGATCGCAGCATCATGCGGCCGGTTTCCAATGCGCGCGCTTGAGAAAACTGCATGTGCTGGTCTGCAGCATAAGATGTACCGTACCACGCATCATTGCTGATGTTTACTAATAGTGTTGCCTCTGGGAGTTGTCGAATAATTTCTTCGCCGAATACATCTTCGTAGCAAATATTAACCGCTACTTTTTGGTTGCTTAGCTGCATGGGGGTTTGATATTTGCCTCCGCGCGACAAATCGCTGAGAGGCATGTTGAGCCAATCACGGTAAATCCAACCGAACACCCGTTTTAGCGGAATAAATTCTCCAAACGGGACTAAATGATTTTTTTTGTAGGTTTGATTTGAGTTACCTCCAAAACTAAGGGCGCTGTTAAAGTATTCGTTGGTGTTTTCATTGTATTCCACCATGCCTACAAGTAAATCGCCGTTGTTCTGTATGGCATGGTTGGTCAGTGTGTCTTTAATGCTTGAGTCTAATTGGCTGGAAATTACTGGTAGTGCGGTTTCCGGCAATATGATGAGTGCCGCCTTGCTGGCTAGTGCCATGCCAAGATACTTGTCAATAGTGCTTTGTGCTTTTTCCGGAGACCATTTTTCGCTTTGCGAAATATTGCCTTGTAATAAGGCAACTGAAGTTGATTTCCCTTCAGGCGTTGTCCATTCTACAGCTCTCAATACGCTGCCGGTAACGATGATCAGCACAAAAGCAGCAATGGTGTTGCGTTTATTGATAAGTCTTTTTTGCCGGTTGGTTAACCAATATGCAATGAGAACAGCCAGAAATAGCGTGATGACTGAGATACCGTACACGCCCACAATCGGCATGAATCCTGTGAGCGGACTATGCGGCACTTGGCTATAACCCATTGTTAACCATGGAAAACCTGTAAAAATCCAGCTGCGAATCCAGTCGCTTAAGCCCCATAATACGGGGATGCTGATGAGCGGCGAGCCAAGCCATTTACTTAGCCAGCCTACCAAAGCCACAAATAGCGCCATAAACGCACATAGACAGAATGTGCAAAAGCCCGCAAACCACCACGGCATGCCGCCGAAATCGTGCAGACTGATGTAAATCCAATAAATGCCAACGCAATATAAGCCAAGACCATAGCTGAAGCCCAATATCCATGCGGTTCGTGGCGTACCCGTTTTTAGCCATAAATAGCATACCCCTGCAAGAGAAAGGAGGCTCAATGGGAAAATATAAAACGGCGCGAAACCCAGTACGGCCAAAGCCCCTAGAATAAAAGCGATTACTGATGGAGGTATATTACAAATTTTTTTTAGCATAAATATTATGTCATCATCCATTCACTAAGCGCGATTGTACGTGCATGTGTGGGCTTTCTGCAAAGATGCAGAAATTTGCTGGCTGCTTAACTTGTTGACAGATTGCATTTTAAAGCTCTATATTTCGCGTGTGGTACCGTATTTATAAACAATAATTTGAGGAGAATAAGCAATGAGTATGGCATCGGAATTTAAGGAATTCGCCCTTAAAGGCAACGTGATGGACTTAGCAGTTGGCGTGATTATCGGCGGTGCGTTTGGCAAAATAGTAGATTCATTGGTGGGCGATATCATCATGCCTATAGTAGGCAAAATCATCGGTAATGTTGATTTCTCAAATATGTACGTGGCCTTAAGTGGACAACCTGCTGGCTTGGCGTTAGCAGAAGCAAAAAAGGCTGGCTCAGTATTGGCATACGGTAACTTCATTACGATCGCAATCAATTTTATTATCCTGGCTTTTGTTATTTTCCAATTGGTTAAAATGATGAACAGAATGAAAAAAGCAGAACCACCTCCAGCACCGGCACCCACGCCAGAAGATGTTGTGCTGTTGCGTGAAATTCGTGATTCACTCAAGAAATAAACTTGATTTCAGTCAATAAAAAAGGCGCTTTAAGCGCCTTTTTTATTGACTGATAAACCGCTTATATATTGGGCTCCGAAGCATTATGTTCTGGTGGGGATGTTTCATATGTTTGACCTTTTGCTTCAGGTTCTGAACCATCATTATTCAGAAATACCACTTGCACTACTTTATCGTCAATAAAATCAAGTTCGGTAGTAGGGTAGTAAGTGCCATCAGCATCGGTATTGAGGTTGTGATAATGCCAAATAGAGGCGACTACTTTATCGGTCCCCTTAATCTTTACATCTTCTGCTTTGGCTGGCTCGCCAAGCAATTCAACGATTTTTAATTTATCAAATTTGTTGATGATGTCGACAAATGCTTTCTCATCAGTTGGGATTTCGTTAATAAACGGCATGGTTTGCGCCTCATCTGCAAAGCAGGCATTAGCAAACAATGTATTTATTACAATTAAAACTGCTACTGTCCAGATTTTCATTGTAATCTCCAGAATATTTTCAATATATGAGATTTGATAATCAATTTAGTTCAATTGGCGAAGGCGCATTTTTTTAGTCAGGTTGATTCGATAGGAAACGGTTCGTCTGGAATCACCTCAACCAGTATTGAATGTAAGCGCCTACTATCGGCGCGAAGAACGCTGATGCTTAAATTGTCGATCACAATCGTATCACCGCGCTTGGGCAGGTGCCCAAACTTATTTACAACTAAACCACCAATAGTTGAAAACTCTTCATCGCTGAATTGAGTGCCGAGTGCTTCATTGAAGTCGCCAATTTCTGTGAGCGCTTTGACCCGATAATGACCCTTGGCATCTTTTAGAATATTGTCTTCATCCTCATCGTAGTCATATTCATCTTCAATATCGCCCACAATTTGCTCAAGTACGTCCTCAATCGTCACCATGCCTGCTACACCACCATATTCATCTACCACTATGGCAATGTGATTGCGATTACTGCGGAATTCCTTCAGTAATACATTTAACCGCTTGGCTTCGGGGATAAATACTGCAGGTCGCAGCATATCGCGCACATTAAAGTCTTCGCCCGCGTAATAACGTAATAAGTCTTTGGCGAGCAAAATACCAATGACGTCATTTTTGTCATCTTCGATGACAGGAAAACGCGAGTGAGCAGTTTCGATGACATGTGGAATAAAAGTTTCGGGAGGGTCGGTAATGTCGATGACATCCATCTGCGAGCGTGGAATCATGATGTCACGCACCTGCATCTCGCTTACCTGCAACACGCCTTCTATCATGGCGAGCGAGTCAGCATCCATTAAATGGTTTTCGTATGCCCCGTGCAGCAACTCGACAAGCTGCTCACGGTCTTCAGGTTCTCGCAACAATAAATTACTTAAGCGTTCTAATAAACTGACTTTATTGTTCGGTTTTTCCGGTTCGGAGGCCATTAATTGGCGTCCTCAGTAATGAGATAGGGATTAGCATACCCTAATTTGGCCAAAATAGAAATTTCCAGACCTTCCATTAACTCAGCTTGCTCAGTAGTATCGTGATCGTAACCATGTAAATGAAGTATGCCATGCACGGTCAGGTGTGCATAATGTGCCTCAAGCGGCTTGTTTTGAGTTTTGGCTTCAGCCTCCACTACTGGCGCGCAAATAATGATGTCACCCATTAAATGCGGTTCTTCGGTCAGAGGGAAAGTCAGCACATTGGTCGCATAGTCTTTTCCGCGATACATGCTGTTTAGTTCTTGACCTTCCTGTGAGTCTACTATTCGAATCGTGACTTCAGTATCTACGCGTAACGCTGCGCTTGTCCATTTATGAAGCAGTGATTTGGATGGAAGATTCTCTAGATTTGATGCGTATTGAACCGATAAATTTAGTTTTGGCATGATTTGTCACTTAAAACGTAAAATTACCAATTATGAGTATATTTTTGAATATTCGATTTTTGTGTAATGCGCCGAGTGCAAGGTTGTTCAAACGGCGCATTACAAAGCTAAATATATGCTAACTAATTTACTTTGATTGCGAAGGACAATCTGTATAAGGAAAGCGCACATGTCCATAACGAACTACTAGAATTGCCAGGGCAATCAGTAGGATAGATCCGGAAAGTGCAAACATCCGCCATGCATCAATCTCTGCGATATCTAGCACTAAATAACGTGCCAATGCGATAATGCCGATATATAACGGGTATCTGACAGGCAGGTTGCCGGAACCCAGATAGTGATCGAGCATGGACATGACTTCAAGGTATAAGAACAGCAACAGGAGGTCGCCTACGCTAATCGTACGCGCTTCCCACATATGCATAATTGCCTGAAATACGGCAAAAATAGTTGCAATCGCGATGACAATCAGCACGCCTTGTCCAAACATGCTAAGTCCATGCTGGGTTATTCGGCTAAATTTATTTGGTGTCATTTTTGTCCTTAAGTGGTTTAGCTAGCTGCAGATTATACACTGCTGAAAGCTACACTTCTTAAAGTACTGCCTGATTGTCATGTTCACCACGCTCATAGACGATGTGCGCGCGGCCGACCAAAAGCGGATCAAGAGGACCGACAGCCGATAGATCCTTGTTGGTGTAGGGCAGCTTGTGCAACACATAGCGCATGGCATTAAGGCGTGCACGTTTTTTACAATCCGACTTAATCACAGTCCAAGGCGAGTCTGCAGTGTCAGTATGGAAGAACATGGCCTCTTTAGCCTTTGTGTAGTCATCCCACTTGTCTAGAGAGGCAAGGTCAATCGGACTGAGTTTCCATTGTTTGAGCGGATGCATTTCGCGTTCCTTAAAGCGGCGGAGCTGCTCTTCGCGACTGACGGAAAACCAGAATTTGATGACATGGATACCACTGCGAGTGAGATTACGTTCAAATTCAGGAGCTTGGCGCATAAACTCCAGATATTCATCGTTATTACAGAATCCCATCACACGCTCTACCCCGGAACGGTTATACCAGGAACGGTCGAACAATGTGATTTCACCTGCAGTTGGCAACTCAGAAATATAACGCTGGAAATACCACTGTCCGCGTTCTACGTCACTGGGTTTTTCCAGAGCGACCACGCGTGCGCCACGAGGGTTGAGGTGCTCCATAAATCGCCGGATGGTACCGCCTTTGCCGGCAGCGTCGCGTCCTTCAAACAGGATGACTACTCGCTGCCCGGTTTCTTTGACCCATGCCTGTAATTTCAATAACTCGACCTGAAGATGATATTTCTGTTTCTCGTAAGATTTTCTGGAGAGCAGATTCTTGTAAGGGTAAGCGCCATCACGCCAATCTGCTGCAAGCTCCTCATCGGCGTGAGCGCGTATTCTTGTGCCTTCGACACTCGGCATGTTGGCTATGGCCTTGCTTAGTGCAGCCGCATCATCTGGAGAAGCACCATCCAAAATTGCGCGCAAAGCTTCTGACAATGCGGTTGAATCTTTACCTGATGATATGCGATTAATTATGTCTTGCACTGCGGTAGACTGGGACTCACGGGCTGCAGAGATTTTTTCGCCTACCGCAAAAGTCTCAATACCTTGTGCGCTGTTATCGGGAGGAATATCCCCTTTGGACACGCGGCGAGTGATAGGAGTAACGGTAGTCTTTTTGGTTGTTGTCATATCGGCATCTCTTAATCTGTAAGCTATGTATCTTTATCCTTAATAATCAACATGTCAATCGGCTTTGGCAACAAATTAAGTGTGCTTTGATTTAGCGCAATATTCTAAGATTCTTTATTTTTAAGTTCATATTCTTCATAGGCATTTACAATCTTCTGCACTAATGGGTGGCGCACCACATCGGCAGATAAGAAGTGCGTCATCGCGATGCCTTTAATACCCTTCAAGATTTTTTGAGCTTCCACCAAGCCGCTTTTTTGATGGCGTTGCAGGTCAATCTGGGTCACGTCGCCTGTAATCACCGCTTTGGTTCCAAAGCCAATGCGTGTTAAGAACATCTTCATTTGTTCCGGTGTGGTGTTTTGCGCCTCGTCTAAAATAATAAAACTTTGGTTGAGTGTTCGGCCACGCATATAAGCCAGTGGCGCGACCTCAATCACACCACGTTCAAACATTTTATTTACAGTGTCATACCCAGCCAAGTCGTATAGCGCATCGTAGAGTGGACGTAAGTAGGGATCGACTTTCTGGTTTAAATCGCCAGGTAAAAATCCTAGTCGTTCACCAGCCTCAACTGCTGGACGTACCAGAACAATGCGTTTAACCCTGTCACGTGTCATAGCATCTACGGCGCAGGCAACAGCCAAATATGTCTTGCCTGTGCCTGCCGGACCGATACCAAAGGTAATGTCATGGTCTTGAATTTGTTGCAGATACTCCACTTGGCGAGGTGTCCTGCCATGCAGGTCGCCGCGGCGGGTCATGAGTACGGGCATAGCACTGGTGGCGACATCTTCAGGTTTTAATTTATCGATTTCTACCAGACCCAGTTGTATGTCTTCCAACTCAATGGGCTTTTTAGCACGAATATAAAAGTTTTCAATCAGCTGTGCTGCAAGCCGTGTATTATCTTGTTTGCCAGAGATGTTGAATATACTGCCGCGGCGGTTAATGTTTACTTCAAGTGCTGTTTCAATCTGCTTGATATTTTCATCCAGTGCGCCGCACAGGTTAGCTAAACGGGAGTTATCTTCCGGAGTAAGTGTGATTTCCATAAAATTTAGATTATTTCACCTTGCAAACGACGTGGGTTGGAAACGTCGGTAATTTTTACCTGCACAAATTGGTGAACAAAGCTGGTATCACCAGCGATGTCCACAACACGGTAGTTATCAGTTTTCCCTGCGAGCAAGGTCTTGTCTTTCCATGAGGCGCCTTCGATCAATACGCGCTGTATTGTGCCCAGCATGCCTTCAGATATAGCTTTGGCATGCGCTTCGTTAATGTCCTGCAATTTGGCTAAACGAGCCAATTTAACAACTTCTGGCGTATTGTCTTTGATAAACGCTGCGGGTGTTCCAGGGCGCGGGCTGTATAAAAAACTAAAGCTGGCATCAAACCCAATATCAGTCATCAATTTAACGGTGGCTTCAAAATCGGCTTCTGTCTCCCCCGGAAAGCCGACAATAAAATCAGATGTAAATGTTAAATTCGGATTAGCTACTCGCAATTTCCGAATAATAGATTTGTATTGCAATGCGGTGTAATTGCGTTTCATCGCCATCAAGATGCGGTCAGAGCCTGCTTGCACAGGCAAGTGCAGCTGCGTTGCTAATTTAGGTATATTCGCAAAGCAATCAATCAAGCGCTGGCTCATTTCATTGGGGTGGCTGGTGGTAAAACGGATGCGCTCAATTTGCGGAATTTCAGCAATTGTTTCAATCAACATTGCTAAATCTGCCTCAAGGCCATCAAACTCGGCGCGGTAGGCATTAACATTTTGCCCAAGCAGGGTGATTTCTTTCACTCCTTGTTCTGCTAGCTGTACTGCCTCAGTCAATATGGCTTCGAATGGGCGAGAAACTTCTTCGCCTCGTGTGTAGGGCACTACACAAAAACTGCAATATTTGCTGCAGCCTTCCATAATGCTCAAAAAAGCAGTTGCACCTTCAATGCGTGGCGGAGGCAAGTGATCAAACTTTTCGATTTCTGGAAATGTAATATCGACCTGTGACTTGCCGCTGCTTTTACTGATATTAATCAGCTCCGGTAAGCGGTGTAAAGTTTGTGGGCCAAACACCACATCTACATATGGTGCACGTTTGATGATGTTATCGCCTTCCTGGCTGGCAACGCAGCCACCTACGCCAATGACTAAATCAGGATTTTTTTCTTTCAGTGGAATAAATCGCCCAAGATGGCTGAATACTTTTTCTTCGGCTTTTTCGCGTACCGAGCAGGTGTTGAGCAAAATTACATCAGCATCTTCCGGTGTTTGTGTTTCCACCATGCCGTTGTCTGCATGCAGCAAATCCGCCATACGAGATGAGTCATATTCATTCATCTGGCAACCGAAAGTTTTAATAAAAACTTTTTTAGGCTGGATAATATTTTTTTTAAAAGTAGTCAAAGAAATTATGCGTATGCTCAAAATATGATTTTAGCGTATTTGGCCATTTGCTTCACGCAAAGTTGCTTAGCGGAGGGTAAAATAGCATCAATTATTTACCAAAGCCTTACATGCAAGCCTTACCCATTTTTTTAAATATCAAAAACCGCCATTGTGTGGTGATTGGCGGTGGTGAAGTGGCTATGCGTAAAGTGATGATGTTGCTTAAAGCCGATGCAGCAGTGACGCTTTACTCGCCAGAGCTCTGTCATGAGCTGCAAGTCTTAATCCAGGAAAAAAAAATAAATTATGTATCTGCCCGTTTTGAACCCAATCAGCTGACCGGTGCGTGTCTGGCGGTCGCTGCCACAGATGACGAAATGGTGAATAAGGCAGTTTCTATAGCGGCAAAAGCGCAGAATATTCCTGTAAATGTGGTCGATGCGCCTGATCTATGTACATTCACCATGGGTTCGATTATCGATCGCAGCCCCGTGGTGATTGCGGTTTCCAGTGAGGGTAATGCACCAGTACTGGCGCGATATATTCGAACCAAGATAGAAACGATGCTGCCAGCAGGTTATGGCCGTATTGCCGCAATTGCAGGCGAATTTCGTGAGCAAGTTAAAGCCAAGTTTGCTACCACGCAATCAAGACGCAGGTTTTGGGAAAACGCGCTGCAAGGCCCAATGGTTGAGCGTGTTTTATCTGGACAAGAGCAAGCTGCACGTGAGTTATTGCAAAATTTAATCAATGATACAGACACGACCAGCAGCAAAGGTGAAGTATTTCTCGTCGGTGGTGGCCCAGGTGACCCGGACTTGCTTACTTTCCGGGCATTGCGCTTAATGCAGCAGTGTGACGTTTGTGTTTATGACAAATTGGTGAGCCCGGAAGTCATGGAGCTGGTTCGTCGTGATGCGGAACTGATTTATGTGGGAAAATCGCGAGATCAGCACACATTGCCTCAAGATGAAATTAACGAGCTGCTTGCATCGCTCGCGCTGCAAGGCAAGAGGGTGTTACGTCTTAAGGGCGGCGACCCGTTTATTTTTGGACGTGGCGGCGAGGAAATTGAAACCTTGATGGAGCGCGGCGTGCCTTTTCAGGTGGTGCCAGGCATTACTGCTGCCAATGGCGTTTCGAGCTATGCGGGTATTCCATTAACGCATCGTGATTATGCGCAAGCTTGCCTGTTTGTTACTGGGCATCTAAAGGCTAAAGAAAATTCAAAAGTGGTCACAATTGATTTAGACTGGATCGCAATGTCACGGCCGAATCAAACCGTGGTGATTTATATGGGGTTGGTGGGTTTAAAGGAAATTTGCGAAAATTTAATTGTACATGGTGCATCCACCAATATGCCCGCTGCGGTGGTACAGCAAGGCACCACACAAAAACAAAAAGTGGTTGTTGCGACTTTGGCTGATTTGGCTGAAAAAGTAGCAGCGGCAGGGCTGAAACCGCCATGCTTAACGATAGTGGGTGAAGTGGTGAAATTACGTGAGAAGTTAAATTGGTTTGAGACAAATGCCTAGCTAGCGCTGTATTGGCAGCGATAGTCTGGCTTCCAGACCGCCCTCTGGGCGGTTAATCAATTCTAAACTACCGCGGTGCAATTTGGCGATACGGTTACAAATTGCCAAACCCAAGCCGCTGCCGCCTTCGTTTTTATTACGTGCGCTATCCATGCGCTCGAATGGCCTTAGCAATCTTTCCGTATGTTCTGCAGGTATGCCAGGGCCATTATCCAGCACGCTGATGATAATGTTCTCGGCAGTGATTTTGCTTTCCACCGTAACTTCCCCTTTAGAGTAAGTATAGGCATTGCCTACTAGGTTATCCAGCAAACGCTGCATGGCAAGCGGCCGTAACGGGATAAAGTAGGTTGAAGAAAGTTTTAGTTTTAGGTCGCGCCCGGCACGCGCCTGACGTTCGGCAAGGGATCGCAGCAGGACGTTGATGTCCATCATTTTGGTGGGTTCGCCTTCCACCCCGCGCACAAAATCTAAAAACTGATGAATGATATTGTCCATGTCGGCAATATCTTCAATCATGCCAGATTTTAAACTTCCACAGCTATCGTCAGGTAATAGTTCTACCGCCAAGCGCAGTCTTGCCAGTGGTGTGCGGATATCATGTGAAACCCCTGCAAGCAATAAGGTGCGCTCATTATCAAGTCGTACCAGTGATTCGGCCATGTCATTAAATGTACGGCTCACCTCTCGCAGTTCGTCTACGCTGTCTTCCGGCAGGCGCGGTGCGGGCTCGCCGTTACGCAGTCTATCCGCTGCGTATACCAATAGATTGAGCGGCCGGTTAATGCGCGCAGCAATTAAATATGCACCCAGTAAAGATAGCAAGCCAACCACCGCTGCCCATCCTAGCCAGTGCCAGGGGAAGGGTCTGTCTACTTGAATTTTGGGGATAACTACCCAAAAGTCGTCCTGGTCAACATTAAAGCTAATCCACAGGCCTGCAATGCCATAATGGTTCACCGTGATGATAGTTTCCTCACCTAGCTGTTCACGGATTTTTTGTGCGATTAAATTAATAAATGCATCATTGGGAAGTGGCTCGATATCCTCTAAAAAATCAGCCGCATAAACGCGCACACCTTCTCGACCGGAAAGCTCCGAAAGTAGTGCCAGGCGACGGTCTTCATGTGACGCAATAAGTGAGGCGCGGGTGTAATTGACGATAGTTACAGCTTGCAATGCGGCGGTGGTGGCGCGCGGCTCACGATCAAAGTAATCGAAAATTTTGAGCGACGCATAAATGCTGATCGCCAGCAGCAGGGCGATCAGCAACATCAAACGAGATAGCAGGGTGCGGGGTAAGAGTTTCAATACTATTGCTTAATAAGTGGTTTTAATGCGTTGATTCACCATCGGGAATAAACACATAGCCAAAGCCCCACATGGTTTGCAAATAGCGGGGGTGTGCGGGATCAGGTTCTACAATGCGGCGCAGGCGTGAGACTTGTACGTCTATACTACGGTCAAATACATCCAGTTCACGGCCACGTGCAAGCTGCATGAGCCTATCACGCGAAAGCGGTTGGCGCGGGTGTTCAGTAAATACTTTCAGCAATGAAAACTCACCGCTGGTAATGGTAACAGGTATACCGTTACGACTAAGGCTTCGGCTAGAAGCATCGAATAGAAACTCGCCAAAACTGAATGTTTCAGATTTGCCCGTGCTTTCAGATTCCGGGCTGTGTTCATGCCGGCGCATCACTGCATTAATACGCGCTAATAGCTCACGCGGATTAAACGGTTTTGGTAAATAATCATCAGCTCCCATTTCCAGACCGATGATTCTATCTACCTCATCGCCGCGGGCTGTGAGCATAATGATGGGCGTCGACACATTGTTTGCACGCAAGCGGCGACAAATTGCCAGGCCATCTTCTCCGGGTAGCATTAAATCAAGCACCAATAAATCAAAGCTATCAGCACTGAGTGCAATGTCCATTTCCTTGGCATCAGCAACAGTTTTAACGCTAAATCCTTGTTCGGTAAGATAGCGTTGCAATAATTCGCGTATGCGCGCATCGTCATCTACCATTAATATTTTTTTAGCAGTCTCAGCCATGTTTTTTATTCTCACATGTTTGAATAGTTGTTGTAATAGGTTTAGTATAAGTTTTAAGGATTAATAAAGCTAGAAGTGTAGAACTTTAATGCTTTGGAAATCTCCAAAAAACGGAGTTCGCATTGGATACAATTGGTTACAATTATCTAGATAAATGAAACATTGCATTTACAAGCTTGATTCATAGTTATCAGTTAAAGTGATTAAATTATATGTTGGTAATAGTAAGGATACATCTGTAAAAAATAATGGTTTTAAAGCTCCAAACTTATTTATTTGAGTCTTGCATACTGTGCATGCTGAGCATCGGGTTAGCATTGCCAGTCTTTGCTGGAGGTAAGAATGCACTTGTCGATGACGATAAGCCGGTGATAGAAGATTCAGATCAAAACGCTATAGAGCAAACCTTAGAATATAATTTTAGTCCAGAGGATCGTGCCCGCTTGCGTAAGGCGCTGTCAGATTATTCCAAATCAACGGATCCGGAACATAGTCAGATTGAGCAAAAACGCAAAGTTATGAAAGAAAGCGTAGAAGCGCGTTTTAATCAATGTAACAAAGATGTTGATGACTCATTAGACCGTCAGGAGGTCACTGAATGTTTACCGCAAGTCGCACGACATTTTAGCTATGTCGATGTTGATGAAGATGATGTTATTACGTTGGAAGAATTAATCCTGGCTCAGACAAAGCAAATCGAACGTCAGAAGGCAGCAGAAGCTAAAATTGAAGCACTAAAAATTCAAGAAGCAGAGGCTGCCATTAAAAATAAAAGTAAAACTAAAATTAATAAGCAAGCTACAAATTCCCGCAAGCGCCCAATTTAGTTTCCTTAGTATTAGTAAATCTTGTTTTTAGAGCGCATACGCTCACAGTGTTTTTATGGCACAACCTCAAAATTCTAATCAGGTTTTTTCAGTAGAACTCATCACCAGTATCAATGAAATATCCGCTGCAGAATGGGATGCATTGGCTGACGATATGCCGCTACTCAGCTATGCATTTTTAAGTGCTTTGGAAAACACAAGCTGTGTCGGAAAAGGTACTGGTTGGAATCCATATCCGCTCGTGATTAAACAACGCGAAAAACTAGTTGGCGTAATGCCGTTATACCTGAAAACACATTCATATGGAGAGTATGTGTTTGATTGGGCATGGGCAGAGGCCTATGAAAGAAGCGGCCTGAATTACTACCCAAAGCTGGTTTCTGCGATACCGTTTTCACCTGTTACCAGTGCGCGCCTGTTAAGTTCGGAAAGAGAAGTGCAAGGTTTAATGATTGAAGCGCTGGAAAGTGTTATGCATCAGCACAAGATTTCCAGCGTACATGTGCTTTTCCCGGATGATGCCAGTGCCAGGCTGTTCGAGGCGGCTGGCTGGCTAAAGAGAATAGGCGTGCAGTTTAGATGGCATAACAAGGGTTACAGCAACTTCGAAGAGTTTTTAGCGACTTTAAGTCACGATAAGCGTAAAAAAATTCATCAAGAGCGCAATAAAATTCAACAGGCTGGCGTTGAAAGCAGATTTATCAAAGGCAATGCAATAACGGAAAGCGATTGGGATTTTTTCTATCGCTGTTACTGTAATACGTATGCCGCGCATCACTCTACACCATATTTAACGCGTGCTTTTTTTAGTGAAATTGGTAAAAGTATGCCGCAAAACATTTTGCTGATTGTGGCTGAAATCAAGGGGAAACCCATTGCCAGCACACTTAACATTTACAACCAAACCACGCTGTACGGTCGCTACTGGGGTGCAACGCAGTTTGTATCGGGTTTACATTTCGAGCTTTGTTATTATCAGGCTCAGCAGTTTTGCATTACAGAACAAATAGAATATTTTGAAGGCGGTGCGCAGGGCGAACATAAACTCGCGCGTGGATTCGAGCCGCGTCCTACCTGCTCATATCACAAAATCGCCGACCCGGATTTAGAGGCAGCAATCAAACAGTATTTGGTACGTGAATCATTGAGCATGGCAGCTTACACTAACGAGCTGGAAGAGCGCGCGCCATTTAAAGTGCTTTGAAAAGCCTCTGTGCAACTAATTCTCTATAATTTTAAAACAACTGCGTGAATCGAAACATAAACACTCAAGTGGTCGTATTGATTTATGTGCCAAAATTGAGCAAGGTGGCAACACAAGCTAAATTACAGTACCATTTTGGTGGTCTGCAGGGTTGTTAAATCGGAGCTAACTCATGAAAAACATCTTAATCGCCAATTCAAAGGGTGGTAGCGGTAAGACCACGCTGGCTACTAACCTAGCTGGTTATTTCGCCATACTTAGTGGACGAGTCATGCTATCCGATCTAGACCGTCAGCAATCTTCTACACAATGGATACAGCGCCGGCCGCCAGAAATGCCGCTCATTCATAGCTATAACCCTCGCAGCAAAGCCCCGGTGATAGAACCTGAATGGATCATTACTGATTCACCTGCTGGATTTCGTGATGAGAAGCTTTCCGATGCCGTCAAACAAGCCGATTGTGTGATTGTGCCGATACAGCCTTCTGCTTTTGATATTGGGGCCACAAGTGATTTTCTCGATATACTGGTTGAAGAAAAAGCTATACGTAAAAATAAAACTTTTGTTGCTTTGGTCGGCATGCGGGTGAACAGTCGCACGCATGCTGCCGCTGGACTTGCAGAGTTCATGGAGCAGACCGGTTTTCCGGTACTGACTTATCTTCGTAATGCGCAGGTCTATGCAACGGCTGCTGAACTGGGTGTGAGTCTGTTCGATATGCGTCCTTCACTAGTCACTCAAGATATTCAGCAGTGGGTTCCCTTGCTGGACTGGATCATGGAAGCGACCGCTGACAGTGGGTGAAGTTGAACTCAAGCTGGGCATTAACCGCAAGGATGCACCACACTTAAGAAGGCATCCCACCATCGTCAATACCTGCATTGGCAAACCAGTCACGCACAAACTTGTCAGCATTTATTACGACACCCCAGACCTAAAACTTCTAGATGCCGGAATCAGTATGCGTGTGCGGCGTATATCAGGTCGCTGGATTCAATCTATCAAGGCTGCTGGCAGTTCTTTGGCCGGGTTGCACCAGCGTACGGAGTGGGAGGATGTCATTGCGGAAAATCATCCCGACTTTACAAAGATATTCGATCCAGTCCTGATCAAACTGTTCGCCAATCAGGGACTACGAGATGCGCTCAGGCCTATCTTTCAGACGGAAGTACGTCGCAGTGAATGGCAGATCGCTTTCGATAATGGTGACAAGATCGAATTGGCGCTGGACCTCGGCCAATTGGTAGCAGGAAAAAGTCATGAGCCAATCAGCGAAATTGAGCTGGAATTGAAAGATGGCAATGCTGGGCGGTTGTTCGATCTCGCGCTGGAGTTGCAGAAGGTTATCCCGCTGACGCTGGAAAATATCAGCAAAGCGCAGCGCGGCTACGCCTATTATCGCCCTAAGCCACTGAGCGCTTCTAAAGGGCGCCTGCCAAAATTAGCAAAGCATGCTGATGCACACAGTGCTTTCAAGAAAATCGCCTGGGAATGTATCAACCACTTGCAGAGCAATCAGGATATAGTATTGCACGGTACGGATGTGGAAGGTGTACACCAGATGCGCATAGCACTGCGCCGCCTTCGTTCGGCATTTTCACTGTTCCGGAAGATAGTTGGGCGCGAGAATAGCCTTGCATTATTGGTCGAACTTGGCTGGCTTGCGGACATGCTCGGCAAGGCACGCGATTTAGATGTGTTTGTTACCCAAACCCTGCCAGCCATTATTTTGGAGTATGAAAATCATGCAGGCTTGCTGATACTGCGGGACAGAGCATTTACTGCACAAGCAGAGGCTTATGCCGAAATACGTGCGGCACTTACCTCACAACGTTATCAATGTTTGTTATTAACTCTGGCAGCCTGGCTAGAAAATGAGCGCTGGGGTAAGGGCGCCAAGAATACGAAAAACTATCAAGTGACAGACATTGCAACAGCTGCCTTGACAAAATGCTACAAACAGCTACGGCGGCGAGGTAAGCATCTTGACGAGATGGATCCGAAAGTGCGTCATGCCACGCGCATAGCTGCCAAAAAACTACGTTATGCGTCTGAGTTTTTCGGCAGTCTCTATTCCTTGAAAAAATCAGACGGATTTATAAGAAAGTTGTCTCAACTGCAAGATTGGCTGGGAATGCTCAACGATATCACCATTACCGATAAACTGCTAAGCCAACTTATCGGTCAGCGACACGACCCTGCGTTGGACGAGGTGCTGCATATTTTCGCGGGTTGGAATTCCTGCAACGCCATGCTCAGTATGGAACACATGGACGAAGCCTGGCAAACACTTATCTCGAAAAAACCGTTCTGGTATTGAAGCTTCGCAAAATGAGTGATCTATTTTTTATTTTTAGCATGATCTTTTTTCCTTATTTCCTGTAAATTTTTCCGCCATTCTGCAAGTTGCTCATCTTCAAACTCAAGTTGTATTGCTAGAGCTTCTAACGTACTTAGTTTTTTATCTTCTGCTCTACGCGTGAGTTTTCCGCGCATTCTACTTTGCAGTTTCTCAACTTCTTCCTCAGTTAAATTCTTGGCTTTTTCGACATATTCATCATTTGCTTTTTTGATTTTCAATACAATTCTCCTTACGCAGGCAACCCGATTAATTAAGATATTCAAAAAGAAGTATAAATTATCACAATATTAAAATGTGTTACATATTTGTGAAAATAGCCAACTTTGAGATTGAATACTGCGGTGTAACTCAGTCTGGTTAAATATTAGAAATTTAGGGAATTGATACTTATCGGTTATTGCTTCTCAGTTTCACAAATCTAGTCCTGCAGATTTAACAGCCTGTCATATTTTCTTAACAATAAAATTTCATAATCATATGGTTAAACTAAGGTGGCAGAAGTTTTGAGATGAAAAATCAGATTCAGGTTGAAATGAAACAGAACCCTGAAGGCGATGAAACGGCAGTTTATGCGCAGTTGTTGAAGGAACTACAAGCGTTGCGGGACAACCTGGTGGAATCCGAAAATGGATTCGCTGATACGCTGCAACAGGTGAATGAACACCACCGAACTGGTGCTATCAATCTGATCCATTATCTTGGCTTGCGACGCCAGGATATTCGTCCATTGCAAGAACGATTGGCAAAGGTAGGGCTATCCTCCCTAGGGCGTGCAGAATCTCATGTGTTGCCAAACCTGCAAGCCATCATCACATTATTACAGCGCGTTTTGCTACAAACATCTTCTGTCGATTTAGTATCGGGTATCGTAGGAGCGGAACCAGGTTCAGTACTACTGCAAGACAATACCAAAAATCTTCTCGGCAAACCGCCCGCACAACGACAAACTCGTATTTTAGTGACCTTATCAGGCGAGGTTGCAGATGATTACACCCTGATCAAGGAAATGCTGTTGAAAGGCATGGATTGTGCCCGTATCAACTGCGCTCATGATGAACCAATAGTTTGGTTGCGGATTATTGATCAAATCAAACACGCGCGTCGTGAGACGGGGCGCCACTGCCGTATTTTGATGGATCTGGGTGGGCCTAAATTACGGACTGGGGAAATCGCACTTGCCCCCGCAGTGCTTAAATGGCAACCACACCGTGATGCCCAAGGCCAAGTCATTGCACCCGCGCGAATTTGGGTGTACCAGAATAAGGATCATCTTTCCTGTCCGGCATCATCCGATGCTTGCTTGCCTGTTAAAGGTAATTGGCTAAAACACGCCAATACGAGTGATCAGATAGAATTTACTGATGCCAGAGGGGCGCAGCGCAGGTTGAGATTAACTGAGCAGGTAGGGGGTGGTTTCTGGGCTGAGTCAAGCCAAACTGCATATCTTACTCCAGGTATGAAGTTGCACTTAATGCGGATGCCAACCTCTGGCCATCCGCGTCGAGTTGGTGAGACAGGTAAAGTAGGGAATTTACCACAATCGCCGGAGTCGATTCGTTTATATCGTGGTGATAATCTTATTTTGACCAGCAATCCGCTACCAGGAGCCCCTGGGCAGTATGATGAAAGCGGTAACCTATTGCGTGCGGCTTGCATTTCCTGTTCTTTGCCAGAAGTTTTTTTAATGGTCAAGCCTGGCGAACGCATTCTGTTTGACGATGGCCGCATTGGTGGTGTCATTCGTAACGTTGATGCCCATGAACTTCTGGTGGAAATTACTCAGGCTCGCGATGGTGGAGAAAAACTATTATCTGACAAAGGTATCAACCTGCCGGACAGTGAACTTGAACTAAGTGGCCTAACCGATCAGGATATCGAGAATCTGGAATTTGTTGTACATCATGCGGATATGGTCGGTCTTTCCTTTGCTCATCGTGCAACAGATGTTGAATTGTTACAACGACATCTGAAACGCCTGAATGCTGATCAATTAGGTATTGTACTGAAGGTTGAAACACGAGCCGCCTTCGAGCATTTACCTGAGTTGCTATTCGCCTTATTGCGATCACCCAATGTGGGATTGATGGTTGCAAGAGGTGACTTGGCGGTGGAATGTGGTTTTGAGCGGCTTGCGGAATTACAGGAAGAAATCATGTGGTTGGCCGAAGCAGCACATCTACCTCTGATCTGGGCTACTCAAGTATTGGAGGGTTTAGCCAAAAATGGTAAACCTAGCCGCGCTGAAATCACTGATGCAGCTATGGGGGAGCGCGCTGAGTGCGTGATGCTGAACAAGGGACCCCACATCCTTGAGGCCATCCAAGCGTTGGATGACATTCTTCAGCGTATGCAAGGGCATCAGAATAAAAAGAGCGCCTTATTACGGCCTTTGCACTGGTAGTTTTTTAGAAAACTTGATCGCGTAATAAGCACCTTGTTCGCTGGAATAACCCGGCAGCAGCAAATACATTATTCACTAGGATTTACTCATGTTACACGAATTCACCAGAGCTCCTCGTATTGCCTATTTCTCAATGGAGATCGCACTGAAGTCAGATATCCCCACCTATGCTGGTGGGTTAGGCATACTTGCGGGAGATACATTACGCTCCGCCGCTGATTTGGCGCTTCACATGGTGGGGGTGACATTGGCTAGTCGTGCTGGATATTTCGATCAAAAGATTGACAGCATAGGCAGGCAGATTGAGTTGCCTCAAATCTGGGAGCCTTCGCAAAATGCTAAGTCCGTCTGTGCCAAGATATCTGTACAAATTGAGCGTCGCACTGTTTGGGTTGGTGCTTGGTTATATCGTATAGAAGGTTTGAGCGGTGCTGAAGTACCAGTGGTCCTGCTGGATACCGACCTGCCTGAAAATAGTGTCGAAGATCGTGAAATCACTCATTTTCTCTATGGCCATGATGCAGCCTACCGGTTAAAGCAAGAAATTGTGCTAGGAATAGGAGGCATCAGAATGTTACAAGCACTAGGTTTCCAGATTAGCAAGCATCATATGAATGAAGGTCATTCTGCCTTGTTAGGGTTGGAATTGCTCCACCGATACAGCTACCAAGCTCGTGACCTGCGCCCAGGTGAATCGCTATACGATGTGCCCGTGGTGCGATCCAAGTGCATCTTCACTACGCATACGCCAATCGAAGCTGCGCAGGATAAATTCGACTACGCTATGGTCGACCGTATCGGTGATGGCGAGTTTCTGGATTTACATGAAGTTCGCAAATTAGCTGGGGAAGATAGCCTTAATATGACGCGCCTCGCGCTTAACCTCTCCGACTATGTTAATGGAGTTGCCAAGTGCCATGCCGAAGTTTCGCAGCGTATGTTTCCCGGATACGATGTACACGCAATCACCAACGGTGTACATCCGCATACCTGGACTAGTGATTTTTTTGCTGCACTATATGATAATCATATGCCAGGCTGGCGCCATGAACCTGAGCAATTGGTACGTATTGATCAGGTACCGGATCAAGCAATCTGGGATGCACATGAAAATGCTAAGCAGCGTCTACTGGATCGCATGAAGGAGGCGAGCGGGCGAGCATTCGATCCGACACTACCCATATTC
This sequence comes from uncultured beta proteobacterium, assembly GCA_963701715.1. Lineage (GTDB taxonomy): Bacteria > Pseudomonadota > Gammaproteobacteria > Burkholderiales > Methylophilaceae > Methylotenera_A. The sequence continues at coordinate 250,865 of CAVPAX010000004.1, read as the reverse complement.
GGCTTCGCCCGCCGTATGACGGCTTATAAGCGCCCCGATCTAATGTTTGCTGACCTCGAGCGCCTACGCGCTATCGCCAAAAAATACCCTTTTCAATTAGTAATGGCTGGCAAGGCACATCCTTATGACGCGAATGGCAAACACCTGATAGAAGTGTTACACAACTATCAACGTGAACTGGCAGATCACATTCCGGTGGTATTTCTTCCTGATTACAATATGAGTCTGGCGCTTGACCTGATATCTGGTGTGGATGTCTGGATTAATACCCCGCTGCGGCCACTGGAGGCCTCTGGCACCAGCGGCATGAAAGCTGCTTTCAACGGTGTACCCAGCCTTAGTGTACTTGACGGCTGGTGGCTGGAAGGTTGCCTAGAAGGAGTAACAGGCTGGGCAGTTGGAAGTTCGGTAGTGGGCAATGAAGTCAACGATGTGCAAGATTTTTACAATAAACTGGAAAATGTTGTATTGCCACTTTATTACAGTGACCGTGCTGGCTGGATTTCACTGATGAAAGGTGCAATCGGCAGGAACGCCTCTGTTTTCAACACACATCGCATGATTCGACGTTACGCGACCGAAGCCTATATGCTGTAATTGAAATTGGACATAGAACCAATAACTGTGTTTTATTTATTAATCTATTACAAATCCACGCCTATATCAGCGAACTGGAAGAACGCTTGCCTTTTAAAGCTGGCTAGTTACCAAGCAATCTGTTTACCGTCATAAGCAACAAATCTGCCTGTATTGCCCAAATTCAAATCCGCAATCACCTCGCGCATGCCAGAAACGCTGGTTTGCGTATTGATTAAAGCATTCGGGCCTCCCATTCTGGTTTGTACCCAGCCCGGGTGAAGCGTAACAACACTAATCCCGTAAGGTTTAAGGTCAATCGAAAGGCTTTTCATCACCATATTGACAGCAGTTTTGCTGGTGCGATAAATGTAGCTCTCGCCGCTGGTATTGTCATCGATGCTGCCCATTTTGCTGGTGAGCGTGGCGATTTTTTTAAGCTGGCCTCTGGTGATATGCTGCACAAACGCTTCAGCCGTTTTGAGTGTTGCCATTGTATTAATCTTGAACGCTTTTGCCCATTCGTCGTAATTGGTGTCGCCAAACGTGCTGTGAGGGTAAACGCCTGCATTGTTAATCAGTAAATCAATCTTCTCATCTTTTAACTGCAAAGCCAGCGCATCAATCCGTTCAAAATCGGCTAGGTCTAGTTTAAATATACGCACATTGCTATTAGCACTTGCAAGCGCCTGTAGCTCGCGCACTGTTTGCGGCTCGCGGCAGCATGCAAGCACGTTCCAGCCCTCTGCAGCATATTGTTTCGCAAACTCCAGGCCGATGCCGCGGTTGGCGCCAGTAATCAAAACTTGATATGTATTCATTTTTATTCTCAAGATGTAAGATTAATTACACACGATTATCCACGTTAGAAAACAAAAAAGCCACATCCTAGGATGCGGCTTTTAATAAAATTTGTAAGGGATTTCCAGCTTTTTTATAACGTTAAGCCCATCTCGAAAATAGAATCTATTTGGCGGCCAGTAAGCTGCAATTTTTTTGCCATCTCATTGATAAACTTATCTTCTCGATTAAACGCGTTAGCGGATTGCCAGTATTCTTTTATTGCTGACTCTGCATTTTCTGCAAACTCATCAAATTGTTTGAGCATATTAAAGCAGCTTAAAGCGCCACGCATCTGCGCCTTGGTTAAAGGCTGATATTCGGGCATCTCTAGCATAAACCTGGATTGCAGCACAGTATTCAGATTATCAAGATGCTCGTAGCCTGTTTGTGAAAATTCCATGATGCAGATCCGCAAATAGTTAAAAATGTTTTGCCAAAACGGCGTTGTCTGTCAATCTAAATCGGCAAATCCTTTAAAAACTTTAGGGGTACAAAATGCTTTATTTGAAATGCAAAAAAGCCACACTTTTGGGTGTGGCTTTAATGCGGATTTTTAAAAAATTACTTGTGATCTGAGTTGTGTTCATCGCCATGATGTTGATGACGCTCTTTCATTCTGGCTTTCATGGCATCGCGTTCTGCCTGGTCAATCTTGTCGTCTTTATTTGCATCCATTTTGGCAAACATCTCGTCCGCCATTTTTTGGTGCTGGTTCATAAATTCATCACGGCTAATTGTGCCATCCTTGTTGGCGTCTGCATCTTGCATGCCATGTTTTTTACGCTCGCAATGGCTGCCGTCTTTGCCATCATGATTAGCGTAGGCTAATTGAGTTAAACCTAATGCTAAAGCCGCCATCGCTACAATATGTGTAATTTTCATAAAATATATATCCTTAATCTAAAATAAAAAAGCGTACTCCAAACTGCATATCCCTAGCTACATAACGTAGACAGGCTATTTTTGTTGACGTTCACATGAAAAATTAGCACTCATATTTAATGCGGGCAATCATTACGTAAATTCACTAGGCAGTATTACGCTAAGCGCATAGGGTATAAATTAAACCACCGCGTATGATGTGAATGATACAAGCACATCAATGTTGATGCGTTTGAACCCAAAGGAGAATATTATGTGGACTAAACCAGCAGCTACTGAAATGCGTTTTGGCTTTGAAGTAACCATGTACGTAATGAATAAATAAGTTTTAATTTACTTTAAAAAAGCCCGGTGAGCTATCACTGGGCTTTTTTATTTGCGCGCGCTTCATTCTTAAAACAGCCACCCTGAAATCCTCATGGATATTGGCTTGCAGGGCATAAAAAACTTAATAAATAAATTATTTTTTAACTACATAATTACCAATAACGAGATAATCCAGACCGGTTGAAAAGAAACAGCGAATGGCGTCATAAGGTGATTCTACAATGGGCTCATCCATAATATTAAAGCTGGTGTTAAGCACCACAGGATGCCCGGACAGTTTGCCGAATTCACTAATCATCTTATGGTAACGGGGATGCGTTTCCTTATTAACAGTTTGCGCTCTGGCGGTGCCGTCCACATGTGTAATCGCAGGTAAAACACTCGTTTTATCGGGTTTTACGTTGCACACTTTCAGCATAAACGGGTCTTCAACGGTAAGGTCAAAATATTCAGTGGCTGCTTCTGCAATGACCGATGGCGCAAAAGGACGATATGCTTCCCTGTGTTTCACTTCGGCATTAATTTTATCCTTCATGCTTTTGTTTGTGGGGTCAGCGATAATGCTGCGCCCCCCTAATGCTCTGGGACCAATTTCCATTTTTCCCTGAAACCAGCACAAAATATTGCCTGCATGCAGCAACTCAGCCGTTTTTAGCTCTATGTTGTCATAGTGCTCATAACTTACCTTGCATTCTTTAAGTATGGCTTCAATTTTTTCGTTAGAGTATTCCGTTCCCAGATAAGGGTTCATATGCGGTTCTGCCCGCGGGTTTTTTAATATCGCATTGTAGATATAATAAGCCGCGCCAATCGATGTCCCATTGTCACCGGCTGCAGGCATGACATATAAATCCTTGAAGCCGCTTTCCCTGACCAAACGGCCGTTCATTACGCTATTGAGCGCCACGCCACCGGCAACCACTAAATATTCGGCCTTTGTTTTTTCTTGCAGTATCTTGCATAGCTTGAGCGCGACTTCTTCTAGCCGTGTTTGAAACGCCGCGGCAACATCCATATGGTGTTGTTCAAACGCTTGGCGGGGTAAGCGCCTTGTGCCAAATTTCTGGATAAACTTATCGCTCAAGTAATCAAACTGGCCATTATCAAAATTAAAATAGTCAAAATCAATCAGCAAGTCGCCGTCTGGGCCAACATCAATGATCTGGCGGACATCTTCAATAAATCTTTTGCTATTACCAAGCGGTGCCAGTCCCATGGTTTTGCCTTCATCATAGCCTGGCTTGAAGCCGCAATAGTAAGTAATGGCCTCATAGATTGAGCCCATAGAGTTGGGGTAGAACACGCGCTTAAATTCGGTTACATCAATACCTTTGCCATAACCCAAAGAAGCGGTTGCCCACTCGCCGGAGCCATCCATAGACAACAGTGCGGCCTCATTATAAGGCGAGGCAAAAAAGCTGCCTGCTATGTGTGATTGATGGTGCGGAATAAAATGCAGCTCCGGCTTTTTGTCATTGATAAATGTCGAGTTATACCATTTTTTTATGGTGCGATAGCGCCAGTAATAGCGCAGTAAGTGCAAATTAAAATTCTTTATTAAAAGTGAAGGGTGCTTGAGAATAAAAGCAATTTTTCTATGAATATCCAGCGTAGGCTTAAACGATAACCCGATATGATCAATATCATCGATACTGAGATTAGCGATTTCGAGGCACTTTTCAATGCTCAAGCGAGGAAAGACAACGTCGTGCTTATCGCGCGTAAAACGCTCTTCTTCTACAGCAACCAGCAGCTTGCCATCTTTTAAAATACACGCGCTGGAATCATGAAACACGTAATTAATACCTAAAATTATCATTTTTTTTACCTTAACTTTTTTACGAATCAAAGGGTTGCAGTAGGAATTATTAAATAGCAACGCCCTTTTTTCAGTATTTGCAGTTGTTGTTATTTGGCTTCTCGTAGTCTAGCCTGCGTTCATATTATATATACCATTAAATACTTCAATAGCCCGTTTGGCTTAATTAAACGTCGTAACTATAAGATTTATAATAAACATTCTATGCTTCTGGATTTACAACTCTGGGAAAATACAGGAATGTATAAGGAAATTTTGGCTTAATATTAGCCCTATTGGGCTATTGCTTCACCGATGGATACATATCAAGATACGTCTACTAGTTATATTTAATGCGGGAATAGCTTAAGAGGAAGAGCGCAGCCCCTTCCAGGGTTGAAGTGTCAGGTCGAGACTTTCTTCCCGCTCCAAAGTTTTGATGGCCCAGTGAGAAATCGCTGGGCTTTTTTATGGGAATCTCAAGCATTTACAATACTTCTTTCAAGGTTCGAGGTATTTTTATGCTGTTCTGAGGCTGATTGATATTCAAATATAATCTGATCAATAGGTTTTGGTTTTGCAAACAGATAGCCTTGTCCGTAATCACAACCCACAGCTAGCAACAAGTCACGTTGCTCAACTGTTTCTATGCCTTCTGCAACAACCTTTAACCCTAACTTATGTGCCATCACGATGATGGCTTCGCACAACACCATATCTTCAGAATATAAAGATAAATTCTGCACAAAAGATTTATCAATTTTAATAAAATCAACATCAAGCTTTTTAAGGTAAGAAAGTGACGAATAGCCAGTACCAAAGTCGTCTATTAAAAACTGTGCACCAGCTTGGCGAAGTTCATTAAATATTCTCGCAGTAGTCTTATTATGGTTAAGCAAAGCACCTTCAGTAATTTCTATACCGATGCTCTTTAAGGGAATGTTGTGTTTTTTTAATAATTCAGGCCATTGAGTTAATAGACTATTAGCGCCAAGCTGTTTAGGCGATACATTCAGGCTGATTGCAAAATCAGGGTGAACTGCTTCTTTTAACGTTAAGACATCTTCTAGCGCTTGTTTAAATACCCAGTCGCCAATTTGAGAGATAGCATTTGTCTCTTCAGCAATCTCAATAAATTCACCAGGCCCAATAAGTCCTTTATCAGGATGCTGCCAACGGATTAACGCTTCCGCCTTAACTGTTTTATTCGTTTTAAGGTCGACAATAGGTTGATAAAACAATCTAAACTCTTTTGCAGTAATCGCCTTTTTTAAATCTTTAGATATGGTGAGCTGATGCGTAGCAACATCCTGCATTGATTGATCAAACTGTAGAAAATGATTTTTCCCTAGTTTTTTAGCCTCATACATAGCCATATCTGCATTTTTTATCAGTGCCTCGATATTGCTTGTATCATTCGGGTATATGGTTGAGCCGATGCTTGAAGTAATGTTGACGGTAAATTGATTAATATGAAATGGCTCACTAAGCTTTTCTAGTATTCTATTTGCAGTTCTTTCGATAACGCTTAGGTCTTCAAGGTTTGCAAGCACAATGGTGAATTCATCCCCACCTAGTCTATAAACCTTATCCGAAGCTCTTATGCAGTTTTCTAGCCTGCGAGCAACCTGAATCAACAACAAGTCGCCAACCGAATGGCCATGATGGTCATTCACCTCTTTAAAAGAATCAAGGTCTACATATAGCAAGCCAATTAATAAGTTATTTTTTTTAGCCAGCTCACTTTCTTCATGCAGCTGTTTATTAAACATCATACGGTTTGGCAGTTTGGTTTGAATGTCATAATGCGCTTGGTGCCAAATCAGCTGCTGCGCTTCTAATGCGTCTGTTTTTATTTTTTGTTTAAGTTTGTATGCTCTTAAAAGCGTAATTCCAACCAGTAGCACAAATATTGAAGCTGTGATTAATGCGAATATATTTGTTTTCTTGAATAGAGACATTTCCCAATTATTAAGAATTATATTTTTCTCGGGCTCTAGTGCGATAAAAGATTTATTTAATATCGACTGTAAAATTGGCCAATCATTTCTAACAGCCATGGTGAGCTCTGTTTCAATAGGCGCATAACCAACTTTTTTTAAGAAGCTTATTCCTTGCAGATTGGCCTCGTAATCCACAACCATCTCATTACCAATATAGGCATCAGAGTTTTTAATATCCATATCATTAAAGGCTTCTTCAATAATATCTATTTTGCGTAAATTTATTTTCGGGAAATCTTTAGCCAGCAAGTTAACAAGCTGCCCGCGGCCAAAAACGGCAACATTTTTGCCATTAAGGTCTTCTATTTGTTCAATGCTTTTATTATCTTTACGCACATAAATTGCGTAGGGAAATTTTAATATAGGGTTAGTTAGCAAATAATTAGATGAATCTATATTTTTTGGGTTTGATACTGACGACAGAATATCTGCGTCTTTCGTCGAAATTTCATCAATATCGAACATATCAAACTTAACACCTAATACTGGTTCTAGCGTGTGGAGATAATCAATAGTAATGCCACGAAATTTCTTTTGATCAGATACAAACTCTATTGGCTTCCAACTATTTTTTACCCCAACAGTAATCACTTTATGCTCAGCTAGCCATGCCTTCTCAACCCTTGTCAAATCAAGTGATTTCTTAATTTTATCTGTATTTTCAATTTTAAAAATTGGCTCAATACAAAACGCGTACATAGGCCAACTAATCACTATAACTAATGTGATTAATTTTATAATTTTAGATAATTTGCTTTGTAATATTTGGTTTATATTATTGTGCATTACAGTCTGTTTTCAGTATTTATAACGACTAATGTTGCACATAACATGCCAATAATAATTAGCTGTAACACTTTTTTAAATACGCAAAATCATTAGGCATTTTTACGCTAAGTGCATAGGGTGGTTTTTAAAAGTGCGCGCATAATGCAACACATGAAGCGAATCATTGTGAATCGCCAAACTTAAAGGATACTGAATCATGTGGACAACACCAGCAGCTACTGAAATGCGTTTTGGCTTTGAAGTAACCATGTACGTAATGAATAAATAAGTTTTAATTAACTTTAAAAAAGCCCGGTGAGAAATCACCGGGCTTTTTTTGTTTTTGCAATTCATTTTTTTATAAAAACATATGCCCTGTAGCCCGCATGGGTATTGCCTCGCAGGGCATGCAAAACATATTGAATATGCTAAAAAAATATAAAAAAACGTGGTTTGTTGCCTATTATTCTGTTTATTTGTGCCATACTTAAGCAATAGCAAAGTTTTATCAACACCCTAAACAGCAAAATGAGGATAGTAAAATGGCAGAAGCAAAAGGTTTAAGCACCCCGGTTAAAATGAAAAGTGAGCTAGCAGCGCTAGTTGGCGCAGCCGCGCTACCGCGTACTGAAATCACTAAAAAACTATGGGATTACATTAAAGCCAACAAATTACAGACCAAAACGGTTAACGGCAAACCAGAAAACGCAGGCAAATACATTGTTTGCGATGCGAAACTGCACCCGATTTTTAAAAATACAAAATCCACCAGCAAAACAGGTAAATTAACAGACCTGACAAACATTAAAGTTGGCGAAACCGTTGATATGATGCAAATGGCCGCCATTGTTGGCGCCAATATCGCCTAACCTAGCTTTAAGCGATAAGTAATCTTTTACTAGATTAAAAGCCCAGTGAGAAATTACTGGGCTTTTTGATTTTTGTAAACTTGTGGTTTGACGTTTCTACATGCATAGCCTCTGCTTGAAGTAGAAACTACAGTAATAATCTACAAAAGAAAACGCCCCAATCTCTCGAAAGGGGCGTCTTTATTGGTGGGAAAGAGGGACTTGAACCCTCGACCCCAGGATTATGAATCCTGTGCTCTAACCAGCTGAGCTACATCACCATGTAAACTTTTAACAAGGGCGCAATTCTAGTGTTTTGGAGGTGAATTGTCAAAAATAGTTTGCGTTTTACAGACTAAATTTCTTTAAGCCTAAACATTAAACCTCGCGTAGCTTAAACATTGAATCTAAAGTGCATCACGTCGCCATCCTGCACAATGTATTCTTTGCCTTCCAGCCGCATTTTGCCTGCTTCTTTGCTGCCTTGCTCGCCTTTGTTTTTAACGTATTCGTCATAGGCAATCACTTCAGCACGAATAAAGCCGCGTTCAAAATCGGTGTGAATCACGCCGGCGGCCTGCGGTGCGGTGGCGCCTTTTTTCACTGTCCATGCGCGTACTTCTTGCACGCCAGCCGTGAAATAAGTCTGTAGCCCAAGCAAATCGTAAGCGGCGCGGATGACGCGGTTTAAGCCGGGCTCGTCCTGGCCGAGTTCTGATAAAAATAGTAGTTTGTCTTCGTCATCCAGCTCGGATATTTCACCTTCTATTTTGGCGCAAATGCACACCACAGGCGCACCTTCGGCTTTGCCCAGCGCGACGACTTTATCTAAATGCGGGTTATTTTCAAAGCCTTTTTCATCCACATTGGCCAAGTACATCACAGGTTTTACAGTAATCAGGCAGAGCGGTTTAATCAGCTGCAATTGGTCGGCATCCAGGCCCATCGTGCGTACTGGCGCGCCGGTGTCCAGGTGCTTTTGTACGCGTTCCAAAATGCCGCACAGTGCAATCGCTTCTTTATCGCCGGATTTAGCTTTTTTGCTTTCGCGCTGCAGCGTTTTTTCAACTGTTTCCATGTCTGCTAATGCGAGTTCGGTATTGATGACTTCAATATCCGAAAGCGGGTCAATTTTATTGGCAACGTGAATCACATTGGCATCTTCAAAGCAGCGCACCACATGCGCAATGGCATCGGTTTCACGGATGTTTGCCAAAAACTTGTTGCCCAAGCCTTCGCCTTTAGATGCGCCTGCTACAAGGCCTGCAATGTCGACAAATTCGACAATAGCCGGCTGCACGCGTTGTGGTTTTACAATGTCGATGAGCGGCTGCAAGCGCGGATCGGGCACTTCTACAATGCCGACGTTGGGCTCGATGGTGCAAAACGGATAATTCTCCGCCGCGATGCCCGCCTTGGTGATTGCGTTAAAGAGTGTACTTTTGCCGACGTTAGGCAAACCTACGATGCCACATTTCATTTGGTTTCTCTATTCATTTTTTGTATGTAACTTTATATCCAGCTTCACTTTATATTCGGCTTCATTTGGTGTGAAGCTTCTGCATCGCGTTTTCAAAATCGCCTTTAAGCAATAAAGGCACTACGCCAGAAGCCGCATGGATACTGGCTTCCAGGGCATCTTTTTCTTGCTTTGCAGGTGCTTTTAAAACGTAATTAATCACTTCATTCGCCTTATTTGGGGAACTTGGGCCCGGGTGATCAATGCCAAGGCGCAAGCGCCAGTAATCCGCCGTGCCTAAGGCGGAGTGAATATCTTTTAAACCATTGTGTCCGCCGTGCCCGCCGCCAAACTTGAGCTTGGCCGTGCCTGCTGGCAAATCAAGCTCGTCGTGAATCACCAATATTTCGGCAGGTGTGATTTTGTAGTAATTGGCAAGCGCTGCGACTGCTTTGCCGCTGGAGTTCATAAAAGTTGTTGGCTTAAGCAGCCAGACATCTTGGTTGAGCTTGCCGACTATTCCGAAAAACTTAGCGTCCAAAGTCAGCTTGCTATTGGTTTGCGCGGCAACGGCGTCAATAAACCAAAATCCTGCGTTATGGCGCGTGGCTTCGTATTTGTCGCCGGGGTTGCCTAGGCCTACTAGTAATTTAATTCCACTCATTATGACAAGTATAAATAAAAAACGCGCACTTAACTTTTAAGCGCGCGTTTTTAATAGTAACTGCCTGATTATTCAGCTGCAGGTGCGGCTGGAGCAGCGGGAGTTGCAGCAGTTTCTTCGGCTGCTTCATCAGACATGCCGCCGCGTGTTTTGGCGATTGCTGCTACAGCAGCGTCGTTACCGTGCGCTAATTGTACAAACTCAACGCCTTTGGCAAGCTTGATTTGTGAAAGGTGAATTGAGTGGCCGATTTCAAGGTTAGCCAAATCAACTTCAACATACTCAGGCAAATCTTTTGGCAGGCAGCTTACTTCTGCTTCTGTCATGATGTGTGCCACGATACCGCCGCCCAATTTAACACCTGGTGCAATTTCAGCGTTAAGGAAGTGGAAAGGCACTTTAACGTGGATTTTTTCAGTTGCTGAAACACGTTGAAAATCAATGTGTTGAATAGTATTACGTACTGGGTGCATTTGGTAATCACGCAACAAAACGTTTTCTTTTTTGCCATCTATATTTAAATTTAAGATAGATGCGTGAAAAGCTTCATGGCGGAATTGTAAAAACAATTCTTTGTGATTGATTTCAAGGTTAACGGCATCTTTACCGCCACCATAAACTACACCCGGCACATTGCCAGCGCGACGTAGACGGCGGCTCGCACCCGTACCTTTGACGTCACGTTTGACTGCATTAATTTCGATACTCATTTTATTACTCCTATTGGTACTGCACTAAAATCTGTTCTCCGCGACCAGAAAACAGGGTTAAAAATTTAATAAATCCAAACTAACTGTGTCGATTTCGCCTTGCCGTATTACTTCTAGCGTCTTTGTTTCATCTTCTTGTTATTTTTGATTTGTTAAATTTTTACAAGAAATCAAGTTTTAATCTAAAAAGAGTGAGGACACTGAATCCTCACGGCTAATTCTACGTATAGTTTCTGCCAATAATTCCGCAGCGCTTAATTGGCGGATCTTTTTGCAGCTGGCAGATTCTTTAGTTAGCGGAATGGTGTTAGTGACAACCAGCTCATCCAGTGTTGAGTTTGCAATGCGTTCAACCGCATTGCCGGATAATACGGGGTGTGTGGCGTAAGCCAATACCTTTTTAGCACCTTGTGCCTTTAGTGCGGCGGCAGCTTCGCATAGCGTGTTGGCGGTATCCACCATGTCATCCATAATCACGCAGTTGCGGCCAGCTACTTCACCAATAATGTTCATCACCTTAGCCACATTAGCTTTTGGGCGACGTTTGTCAATAATTGCTAATTCAGCATTTAATTGTTTTGCGGCAGCACGTGCACGTACCACGCCGCCGACATCGGGTGAAACTACAACCAAATCCTGATAGTTTTTCTTGTGCAAGTCATCCAGCAGAATAGGCGTTGCATAAATATTATCTACTGGGATGTCAAAAAAGCCCTGAATCTGGTCAGAGTGCAAATCCATTGTAAGCAGGCGATTCACGCCTACGCTGGTAAGCATGTTGGCGACTACTTTCGCAGTAATGGCCACGCGGGCAGAACGTGGACGGCGGTCTTGGCGTGAATAGCCAAAATAAGGAATAGCAGCTGTAATGCGGCCGGCAGAAGAACGGCGTAGCGCATCCACCATAACCATCACTTCCATGAGGCTATCATTGGTGGGGTGGCTGGTCGATTGCAGCACAAACACATCGCGGCCACGCACATTTTCAAGCAGCTCAAGCATGATTTCGCCATCGCTAAAACGGCCAACATCGGCGCGGCCAAGCTCAATGCCAAGATGCTTGGCGACTTGCTGCGCCAGCTCCGGGTTGGCATTGCCTGTAAACACCATCATATTGCCGTTACTCAAAGTGCTCGCCTTATTATCGACATGGTTGAAAAATAAAAGCGTGTAAATCAGTTAATCTACACGCTTATTGTAATTAAAATTGATGCAGACTGCTTGTCTGCATTCTAAAACTGGCTGGGGAGGAAGGATTCGAACCTTCGCATGCCGGAATCAAAATCCGGTGCCTTAACCAGCTTGGCGACTCCCCAATAAACTCATTTTGCTAATTCCAATAATTTATTAACTAAATTATTTAACTAAACTAAAGCATGGATGCTGGCTTAACCCTTTAGCCACAAACCCGGTAACATTAACTGGTTTCTGCGCCAAGATTGCATCCGCTTGTTGTTGTGAATTAACTGCTACAAATACAGATGCACCTGAACCACTCATTCGTGCCCGACCAAACTGGTTAAGCCATTTTAGGGTTGCTGCAACTGCAGGAAATTCTTTACAAACTATCGTTTCAAGATCGTTCCTAAAAATATTAGAATCTGCATCTCTTGAAAAGTCCGCTATTTTCAATGGTTTCGTGTCTCTTGTCAATCCGGGATTGGCAAAAATTTGTGCAGTTGAGACGTGAACTGGCGGCGTTAAGACCACATAGTATTGCGGTGGAATATCTACTTTCGTCAGTTGTTCACCTACACCTTCTGCCCAGGCGTTTTGCCCGAAGACAAACACAGGCACATCGGCACCCAGTTTTAAGCCGATTTGCATCAACTGCTCGCGGCTAAGATCAAGCTGCCATAAATGATTCAATGCCAGTAAGACAGTTGCTGCATCTGAGCTGCCGCCACCCAAACCGCCACCCATGGGAATGCGTTTTTCGACAGTATATTCTATACCTAATGTGCAACCGGTCTCGCGCTGCAGGGCGCTGGCTGCCAAGGCGCATAGGTCCTGGCTTTCAGGTACGTTGCTTATTTCATTGATGCGCTTGATTTCGCCTGTTGCTGTGGGTTTCAGGTAAATTGTGTCATAAAAATCCAGCAGCTGAAACACACTTTGTAGTGTGTGATAACCATCCGTGCGTCGTCCGGTGATGTGCAAAAACAGGTTGATTTTTGCGGGTGCTAAAAATGCTTTAAAATTTTGCATACATGCTTATTTTAGCGCATGTACATCCATAACGAGTCTCTACCTTAAATTAATCCTTATTCTTTTTTTGAGCAGTTGAGTAAGATGCATTTTATTTTACTCAACAATCACGCGGCCATTTAAAACCTGTGTCGGGCGATTGTTATGGTGCTTCATCACATGCTCAAACGCTTCTATTTGTTCTTTCGAGGCTGTCATTGGGGTTTTCATCAGTATCCAGCGGACGCCTTCGCTGCAGGGTGGGGTGGTAAGTGAGCCGCTGAATCGATAATAACTGCGGTTTTCTGGAATTAATTCACTTGGCGTCACTCTGTTTTTCACCATAACTGGCTCACCTTCTTTGTCTGGCAACTGTGACCAGAGTTTTCCCAGTCCAAGATTGGCCTTGCCTTCCTTGAACATGACGCCGATGACGGTAAGGTTGCCTTTAGAGTCAGCATGCACAAAGTGCGCTTCTAATGGGTAAGATTTGCCGTTGATAGTATTTTCGCTTGGCGCATGAAAATGTACCTGCTTCATTTGATAAGCAGCGCTATCCAGTACCAGCATATTGCCTTCTTTAAAGTTAACTTGCACCGTATGGCCGTTATTAAAAATATCCTTCGCAGGAAACTTTTGTATTCCCCTAAGCGGTTTTAACGATGCATGCATCGTATTCTCGATGTTAATAGGGGACTGGTTGCGGCCTATATCGCAAGTGGAAAATTCCGGACTAAGTTTGCCCCAATTGTCTGGACCTGCTTTGCCTTCATATGTCCAATGCGGCTTATGCGCCTCTGCTTTGGATGGCTTAGATTTAGTGGTTTTTGTTTCCGGGGCGGCCGCAGACTTAACAGCCGGCGGTTCAGGTTTCTCTGCTACGGGTTCTGCTTTTCCTTCGGTCTTTTCATTTTTACTATTTTCGGGCTTAACGGAAGGTGCGTTTTGTTTTTCTGGGGCAGGTTTAGTTTCCGCAGAAACAGCGGCTGGATTGTTTGTGCGGCAAACATGGCGCATGGTGATGTCTACGTCAGATTCTGGCACGGGTTCGATAAACTCAGCGTTTTTTGGGTCAACGCCTGCAGAGTAAACAAGTTCATTGCCAAGATATTGAAAAACCTGCGATGTGGCTGATTTCTGTGTTTTGCAATCAAAAAACCACAGCAATTTTGATAAGTTGTATTCTGTGCCCAGTGTTTCCGGATTCTTTTGCAGTGTTTTGTATTCAACCTTTACCCAGGCTTTTTGTAAAGTATCCTGTTGCAGCACGGATTGCTTATCCAGCATGAGTTTTGAGCTGCTGTTTTCGTTCAGTTTAACCCAGGTGGTGGCGTAGCAATTTATGCTCAAGCTCATTGATAACAATAAAAATATAATGACTTTTTTCATGCTATTTATGCCCATTTGTAATTAGCATAAATTATGCGCAGGCCAAGCCTGATTTTAATGCACGAGCAGTGGTGGAATTAGGCGTTAATTCGTGGTTTTATCAATAATTTGGTGGGTACAAATCTTCTAACGCTAAAATAATGGACGCTCTCTAAGCCATTTGGTGGCAATCCACTTTTCGCCAGCCAGTACTGGCAGCCCGGCATGTAAGGTTTCGGTATATGGCCGACCTTGCGGATTGATATTTTCAAAATATAGGGCAAAACCTTTTTTGGCTGTGATGGTGAGCCCTAGATTTGGAAAAACAGTGCCGCCGCCTTCTATTGGTGTATTAAGGTACATTACTAGCGTGGCCAGTCTTTGTCCTGCGTGAGCAATAGCAGGCTGACTGCCGGCTTCGTCCGGTGGAAAATAGTCATAATGCGGACGGTATTCTCCACCTAACGCATAATGCAATATCTGGATCGCTTCTTGCTGATTTACAGGGAAGCCGAATAACTTACTAATTCTGTTTTCAATTTCAATCACAATGCTGTTACTTTGATGATCAAAATACGTGCCGCTCGAAATGCGTTCCGGGTGTTTTACAAATTCTCCTGTTTCCGGGTCGACTACTGTGGAATCCTGTATTTTCGCCTGTGACAGCGTAACAAGTGCATCACACTCAGCATCGCTCAGGAAGTTCTCAAAAACCATCAATCTGGGCGCATTAAGCGTAATAATGGGCTTCATTGATTCCGTTGCGGCGCGGTTCTGTACGATTTTTTGCCACGCTTCGGTTATTTGCAGACTGTCGTCTAACAAAACAGCAGCCTCATTAAACGCATTAACCACGAGATTGCGAGCATTTGCTGCGGAATAACCTGCCGCCTGCATGGCTTCTATCATTGATTCCGGGCTGCAGCCTCTCGCTATTTGAGAAGTTAGCCAGTCATTTAAAGATTCTTGTGCTTGTTCCATAAGATGCTGATTTTTAAAGGTTTTTAAACATAAGCATGGACGCCCTCTGAGCCAATATCCATGCGGCCTGCAGAGCATCAGTTTTTTATTAATGAAGTGTTTTAGTTGCCAGCGTTAATCCACTTTTCTACTAACAATTTCAAATTTACTTTATTGCTTTTTAGCACGATTTTCCCAGGCAAAAAAACGCCATTATTTTCTACGTAATTTTCATAGCTGATATCCCAGCCGTCTTGTTTTAGCGTTGTGAAATGGCCTTGTTCATTCCATGTGGCAGCGTCTATTTTGCTTGCAGTTGGTTTGCCCAAAGCCCAGTCGCTCAGCCCGTTTAATGGCAGCCGCCAGCCCAGCGCGGCCTCAGTGAGCGCTTCTGCATCCTGTGCTTTAATGCTGTGGCCATCTTGTGAAGTAAGCGTAACGCCATTGGGGGTTTTGACAATGTTGGCCACCTTGCCGCCGACCGGTGAAAACACATCAATATTGTCATTGCTGATTTGATGCTGCCAATCAATGCCGCCCGAAAAGCCGCGCGGATTGGTGACTACGCCCAGACGGCCTTTTAGCGAAAATGTTTTGATGCCGGCAAGCGTGGCGAGATGTTGCTGATTGACAGCTGATGAAATTGGCGGTTGAGACGGTGGTGCAGGGAGCGTGGCGCAGCCGCCGACAAACAAAAATAGCAGTAATAAAAAATGATGGCGTTTTAAAAGCAAATTAAATCAATTCTAAATTAATTCACGAATTAAACTTTTTGGCAGTTGCTAATAACACATCATTCTCGGGAAACGCCTTCAAAGCGTTCGCCCAGATTTTTTTGGCTTCTTCGTGCAGACCTTGTTTCCATAACACTTCGCCCAAATGTGCCGCAATTTCAGGGTCGGCTTGAATTTCATAGGCTTTGCGCAGCAAGTCAGCAGCTTTACTTAAGTTGCCTAAACGATAGTGTACCCAGCCTAAACTATCTAGCATGTAATGGTCGTCAGGAGATAGCTTAACTGCTGTTTCAAGTAGTGACTGCGCTTCTTTAAGTTTGATATTACGGTCTGCAAACGAATACCCAAGTGCATTGTAGGCTGCGGCAAAGTCGGGCTTCATTTTAATGAGTTTATAGAGCTTGGATTCCATGAGCTCAAATTTCCCTATGCGCTCTGCCGCCATGGCGTAATCGTAGGTTAGCTGGATGGAGTCAGGCCAGTGGTTGACGGCTTTATCTAATAGATCGAATGATTCCTGATAGCGTTTGACCTGATTTAACAAACCGGCCTCGCTTTGAATTACCATGATTTGTTGCTCGGGAATCAGGTCATCAATCTCATCCAGCATTTTGATGGCAGTATCAACGCTTTTAGTACGGGCAATCACGTTGGCAGCAGAAATTCTGCCATCCAGGAAGTGTTCTCCAGGCTGGATCTTGTCGTACCATCTGAGTGCCATCGTGTCATCTTTTTGGCGCTCAGCGCTGCGTCCAAGATAAACATAGAGCTGGTCAGGATCTTTAAATCCTGAACTGATGGCCTGCTGAAAATACTTATCTGCCATTAAATAGTCACTAGACTCTAGTGACAACAAACCTACCACAGCGCTAATTTCAGGACTGCCGTTCGAGCTTTCAACCAGTTTTACAAATTCAGGCTTGGCTTCGGCATGACGTTTTTGACTCACTAGCAATTTGGCGTACACCATGCGGACATCGTTTGCGTTGGGGTACTTTTTCAAAAAATCCTGATAGAAGCTGATGGCTTTTTCCGGCGATTCCTTTAGCAGCAATTGCCCTTGCATTTGTGCGCTAAGCTCCCAACCAGGGCGTAGCTTGTTTGCGGCTTCAAGTTCATTTTTGGTGACGTCGGGTCGATCTGCAATTAAGGCAGCCTGGGCAACTGCAAAATGTGCCTCGGCAAGCTGGGGGTAAGGCGCTGCAAACTCTGTAATTGCTGTTAAAACTTCTGTTTTGTCTTTTTGGTTTGCTAGTAATGAATTTAAATATAAAAAGCCGTTAGCTCGAGTATCTTCTTTGGCCAATAGCTTTTGAATATGAGGTTTGGCTTGCTTTAAATTGCCGCCGGCTATCAATAATTGACTTGAGGCTTGCTGAGCCTCAAGTGAGTTTGGATCTAGCTCTGCCCATAATGTAGCCGCCTGCAGAGCAACGCCAGGCTGGTTAGCATATGCTGCGGCACGTGCAGCGCGCTCGGCCAAGCGTGGGTCACGCGTTTGCTTGGCAAGATCTAAGAATAACTGGCTTGCCAATGTGATTTCACCGCGTTGCCCAGCAATTTCACCCAGCAGGTATTTGTATACAAACTCCGTATTGGCGGAAGTAATGGTGGGCTTTGTGTCAGCATGCACAGCCATGCTGTTAATTGTGGCAAAGCCGACTAGTAATGCGGTGACTATTTTCTTAATTCGTGGCATTCGATAATTATCCAAATATGGCTTTTGTGTATCGTTTAGTCCGTGACAGTTAACGCAAGTTCATCCATAATAAAAGGTTGGACAGTAATTTACTTACTATAAGCATGACTATAACTTTTTGTATGAAACTAATCTACCAGATTATGTTTCATAATCTATTAGTTTTACCTTGGTACATAATAAATATTTATGATTAATTTAACAGTAGAAGCAATCGAGCTTACAAGGCTTTACGGTGGCCGCGAGGCCGTTAGCAATGTGAGCTTTAATGTTAAGCAGGGCGAGGTGCTCGGCTTTTTAGGGCCTAACGGCGCAGGCAAATCGACGACCATGAAAATGCTTACAGGCAACTTGGCACCTAGCGCAGGCAGCGTGAAGATTTGCGGCATCGACATGATCGAAAACCCCAAAGAAGCCAAAGCGCTCATCGGCTATTTGCCTGAAATGCGTCCTTTGTATAAAGAGTTGACCGTAGATGAATATTTAACGATTGCGGCGCGTTTGCACAGGGTAAGTGGCAAACACATCAAATCGGCAGTGGAAAATGCAAAGGAGCGTTGCGGCTTGAGCCACATGAGCAAACGTCTGATTGAAAACTTATCTAATGGTTATCAGCAGCGTGTTGGTATTGCACAAGCCATTATTCACAAGCCTATGGTGGTGATTTTAGATGAGCCTACCGTGGGGCTGGATCCTATCCAAATTCGCGATATACGTGCATTGATTCGTGAAATTGGTGGTGAGCATAGCGTGATTTTATCTACACACATTCTGCCAGAGGTAGAAATGGTATGCGATCACGTGCAGATCATCGACAAAGGCAAGCTGGTATTTAATGGTGGCATTGATGTGCTAAAACGCCAGCGTATAGGTAATAAATTGTTAGTTGGCTTTAATAAAGCCCCAAGCGTGGAAGATCTGCTTAAAATTAAAGGGGTAACCGAAGCTGAAGTGACTGACAAAAACATGATGCGTGTTCGCTTTGCAGAAGGGGAGACACCGCATGAAGCAATCGTGCAGGCCTCAGTTAAAAATGGTTGGGGCTTGTATCAAATTGCACCTGATCAAACCAGTCTGGAAGATGTGTTTGTGCAGTTGACATATCATGATGCAATGGCGGAAGCAGCATAAAAAAGGTTGAAAGAAAATGATATTGAATATTGCAAGAAAAGAACTCAAAAGTGTATTTGCATCGCCGATGGGCTGGATTATTTTGGCTTTGCTTATGTTTGCGTTCGGCACCTATTATTTGAATGGGGTGAATGATTATTTTGAGGTTATGTCAGGAGCGATTCGTCCGGCAGAGCGTTATGGAGTAACGCAATTTGTTGGGCAGACTGTGTATGGGCTGGCTTCGTTTATTATGTTGTTTGCAGTGCCTCTGCTATCTATGCGCTTGATTTCAGAAGAACGTCGCAACCAGACATTGCCTTTTTTATTTAGTGCACCACTCTCGCTAACTGAAATTGTTTTAGGTAAATTTATAGGTTTAGTCGGTTTTCTGAGCATCTTGATTGTCTATATTGCGTTGATGCTATCTACGCTTAATATTTGGACAGACATGGATTTTGGCTATATTTTAGCTAACTCGTTCGGCTTGTTTTTATTGGTGGCCAGCTTTTCTGCGCTTGGGTTATATTTTTCCAGTCTAACCTCACAGCCGGTAGTCGCCGCTATTTTGAGCTTTATTGCGCTGTTTGCATTGATGATTTTAGATCGTTTTTTTGCTGGTGACCCCAGCAGTACCATGGCAAAACTGTCGCTGATGAACCATTTTCAATCGTTTGCAGGCGGATTGATAGACACTGCGGATATTGCTTATTTCGTTTTATTTATTATTACCTTTTTAACTTTAACGATTCGTCGCTTAGATGCAGACCGTTTAAGAGGCTAGTTGGATTAAGTCTATGAAAATCAACAGAAATTTACGTTTACAAATGCTTGCACAAAGTTGGCTTTTTGTGGTCTTGTTTGTTTGTTTGGTGGTTGTGCTGGGTTATTTGACAAGCCAATACCACGTAGCAAAAGACATTACGCAAGCAAACCGCAACATCCTTACGCCAGGCAGTGTGAATATACTTAAAAGCATGAAAGATCCTGTGAATATCACGGTGTATGCTACCAATGATGACGCGAATCGTGGCGACACTTTTCGTAAGGGTATGATTGATTTTATGGCGCGCTATCAACGCGAAAAGAAAGATATTTATCTTAAATTCATCAATCCATCGGCCGAACCAAAACTCGCGCAAGAGGCGAATATCAAGGAAGACGGCGAGGTGGTAGTAGAGTACAACAAACGCACAGAACATATATCGCCGCCAATCGCAGAGCAGGAAATGACTAACCTTCTTGTGCGCTTGGCACGTACAAATCAGCGCGCTATTATGTTTCTCGATGGTCATGGGGAGCGTCATTTGCAGGGCGTTAAAAACCACGATTTGGGTGAATTTGGTAAGCAGCTAGAAACCAAAGGTTTTAAATTTGCCAACCCCGATTTAACGATAGCGCAAGCGGTGCCGTCAAACGGCGCTATGTTGGTGATAGCCAGTCCGCAAGTGGACTTGAGCGAAGTCGAAGCGAAAAAAATCAAAGCTTATTTGGAATCTGGCGGCAACTTACTTTGGTTGCTAGATGACGACAATTTGCATGGTTTAAAAATGGTAGCTGATTACCTGGGCATGTCCGTTTCGTCTGGGATTGCAGTTGATATGACTGCCGCGCAATATGGTGCAGACGCAAAAGTGTCCTTCGCATCAGCTTATGGAGATCATCCCATTACCCGCAATTTCCAACTGCGCACGCTTTTCCCGGAAGCACACGAAATCGATGCCAAAGCCTCATATGAACTGGGCTGGAAAGTGGCACGTCTTGTGGATGTAGCTCCGAATGGCTGGCTGGAGTCAGACAAAATTGTGAATGGTGGAAAAAAACAAAAAGTCGTATTTGATGAGAAAAAAGACAAACGCGGGCCTATCAATATTGGCGTGGCATTGGAACGCGAATACGGTAAAAAGGGTCAGCGCGTGGTGATTATGGGTAACGGCAATTTTCTATCCAATACCTTTATTACCAATGGTGGCAATCTTGATTTTGGCGTGAATATTATTAATTGGCTGGCTGGGGACGATAGCCTGATTACTATTCAGCCGATGCCGCTTAAGGATATTAACGTGACGATCCCCAGCGATGATAAAAGCCGGTTGATTGCATGGACAGTGTTTCATGGCTTCCAGTTCTTTATTCCAATCGGGGTATTCATCGCGGGTTTCTGGTTATGGTGGAAGCGCAGAAAAGCGTAAGGACAGTTTGGCGTTAATATGAAAAAAAGATGGTTATTGAATTTGGTGATGCTTGCTATTGTAGCTGGCTTGGTTACTTTTTTGTATATGCGTCCGCAAACCAATATCAGCGAGCCGACTCAGCATGAGATTTCCACATTGAAGCTGGGGGATTTCAATGCGATCAAGGTAGAGTTTCCTACTAAAGCACCCACAAGTTTTGAGAAGGCAGACGGCCTATGGCGCATGACAGCGCCATATAAAACTCGGGCTGATCAAATGTCTGTACAACGTATTCTGTCTATTATCGCAGCCAAAAGTGCAGAAAAATTTTCTGCCACCGATTTAGCTAAGTATGGGCTAGATAATCCGCAGCTCAAACTCAAGCTTACTAATTCTGCTGGCGTAGAAGAATTTGTTTTTGGCACTTTCAATCCTGTCAGCGAAGAGCAATATGTTGCCTATAAAGACGCAGTTTATCTGTTGCCGGGCGGCTATGCCGAGGCGGCAAGCACGCAACCTATTGAGTTGGTTGATAAAGCGCCTTTGGTTATTAATGAGGCCAAGCAAATTGCAGGTTTTGACTTCTCTCGTCTTGAGCAATGGGAAGAGGTGCGGTTAGTAGTGGATATTGTTGATGGCAAGTGGAAAGTAAATGTGCCAAAAGCCAAACCTACGCAAAACGAGATGAACGAATGGCTGGATTTCAGTTGGAAACAGGCACAGGCCAAACAGGTCGAGTTATATACGCCAAACCGTAAAATGACTTATCCATCCTTTGAAGTGAAACTGAAAGACGGTAAAAAGGTGCATTTTGATAAAATTCAGGAGGCGCCGGATTTACTGCTTGGCCGCCCGGATGAAGGTGTTTTGTATCATTTTAGCAATGATGTCGGGTTTAATATGCTTAACCCGCCGCTTAATATCCAATAGGTATTGCTTGTAGGTGATGCATGCCTGAACTTCCCGAGGTCGAAATCACCCGTCGTGGACTAGCTCCTCTTTTAAATCAAACGGTTAAAAACGTTGTTATTCGCAATGCCAGAATGCGTTGGCCAATTCCTGCGCATTTGCCTCAAACACTCTTAAATCAAAAACTACTCAACCTAAAACGCCGTGCCAAATACATTTTGGCTGATTTCGGAACCACTTCCGGCGCTAAGGTCATTAAGTGTGGAACTTTGCTACTGCATTTGGGCATGTCGGGTAGAATTTGCCTGCTCGATAGAGATTATCCGCCTGAAAAGCATGACCATTTTGATATTCAATTTAGCGATGGTCAAGTGCTGCGCTTGCGCGATCCGCGCCGATTTGGCGCAGTGTTATGGGCGGGAGATGAACCGAATGAGCATCCGTTACTTAGTGTGCTAGGCCCGGAGCCGCTCGAAGATGCTTTTAACGCCAAATATCTGCATAATGAGCTTCGTAATCGTAGCGCCGCGATTAAGGTCGCGATTATGGATAGTCACATGGTGGTGGGCGTTGGCAATATTTACGCCAGCGAGTCTTTGTTTAGGGCTCGCATTCACCCTGAAACGCAAGCCAAGCAACTTTCCTTAAAACAGTGTGAAAGACTGGTGGCAGAAATTAAAGCAACACTTAACGATGCACTTAACGCAGGCGGCAGCAGCTTACGTGATTTTTTTGGAGCGGATGGCAATCCTGGCTATTTTCAGCAGGAATATTATGTCTATGGCCGCACTGATGAGCCCTGCAAACTCTGCGGTAAGCCCATTAAATGCATACGTCTAGGACAACGATCTACTTTTTTTTGCAGCCATTGCCAAAAAAGGCCAAGACTAATTAATCTGGGTGCTCTGTAAGCCAATATCCATAAGGCTTACAGAGGCGCTGTTTTTATTTAATGGCTAATTAATAGTAAAGTTAATTCCAGAGTGAGGCTGAGAAAAACTACTCTTCCCGTGTCCAGGTCTGCGATCTGCCAAATAGCGAAATCCCAATAAATCCGCGAACTTCCAGCTTGTTCCCAGTTTCATCCAGCTTCATCTTGCACTTATAAGTTTTGCCATTATCGGGGTCTAAAATCTCGCCGCCCTGATATACACCATTTTTCTCTTTCAGGCCTTTTACAATCGTCATACCAATAATTCTTTTACCCTTGCGTTCATCGGTGCATTTGTCGCAAACTGCTTCACCGGTATCGGTAGGGAGTAGGCCTTTTTCTACTACGGCACTGTATTCGCCATTATTTTCGGTAATGCGGATGAGTGAGCGTGGTTTGCCGGTTTTATCATCAATGCTTTTCCATAGGCCGGCGGGGGTGGCTGCTAGCGCTAAGGCTGAGCAGAAGGCTAGACATAGTCCAATAATCTTCGGTGCAATTTTCATGGTTAACTCCAATTCAAAAATAATAGATAAGCGCAAATTTGCAGCAAAACAAGCAACAATATAGCCCATGTTAAACGCTTTTGCCAGCGCGCTTGTTGACGCTGAGCTTCAATGAGCAAACCCATCTGTTCTCGCAAGGGTGTATCGTGCTCGGACTGGGTTTTCTGCGTTAAAAACTGGTGTAGCAGATGCGGCATTTGCGGCGCGGTTTTAATAATAAACGGCAACTCTTTTTTAAGTGATTTCGCTACGCTACGCCATCCTACTTGTTCGCTCATCCAGCGCTTTAAAAATGGTTTGGCAGTTTGCCATAAATCGATATTCGGGTCTAAATCGCGGCCTAAGCCTTCAATGTTCAGCAAGGTTTTTTGCAACATGACCAGCTGTGGTTGAATCACCACACCAAAACGGCGTGACATTTGAAATAGACTCAATAAGGTACGTCCGAAAGAAATATCTTTTAGCGGTTTGTTGAAAATTGGCTCGCAAATCGCCCGGATGCTGGTCTCCAGCTCTTCTACATTCGTGTTTTTTGGTACCCAGCCGGATTCGATATGTGCTACGGCAACATCGCGATAATCGCGGTTAAAAAAGGCTAAAAAGTTACGCGCAAGGTAATATTTGTCAGTGTCGCTCAGGTTGCCCATAATGCCGAAATCCAGGGCAATATAACGTCCATCATCAGCTACCTGTATATTGCCAGGATGCATATCGGCATGAAAAAACCCATCGCGGAATACTTGAGTAAAGAATATTTCTACGCCATCATGCGCGAGCTTGGTGATGTCGATACCTTTGGCCCTGAGTACATCGATTTGGCTAACAGGCGTGCCGTGCATGCGCTGCATGGTCATAACCTCTTTGCGGCAATAATCCCAATATACTTCAGGAATAAGCAATCGCTTGTCAGTAAAGTTACGCGCAAGCTGGCTGCAATTGGCAGCTTCCAGTGTTAAATCCAATTCATGTTTAGTGTGACGCGCAAACTCCTCCACAATTTCTTGAGGCTTGAGGCGTTTGCCTTCGGATGAAACCGCCTGAACGAACCATGCAAGTGATTTGAGTAAAGATATATCCTGATTGATGACTTTGGCGATGCCGGGTCGCAATACCTTTACTGCAACCGGCTTGCCATCCATTAGATGGGCGAAGTGTACTTGTGCGACGGAGGCGCTTGCTACGGCCGTTTCATCAAACTGGTTGTATACTTGATTGAGAGGCAATCCAAAAGCGGCTTCTATGCTTTTTTGTACGTCCGCGAAAGCAAAAGGTGGCACTTGGTCTTGCAGTTTTGCCAGTTCGTCTGCCACATCGGGCGGCAGCAAATCGCGCCTGGTAGAGAGCACTTGCCCGAACTTAACAAAAATCGGTCCTAATTTTTCTAAAGCTAAGCGCAACCGCTCTCCACTTGGTTGTTGTCTGTTTTGCCAGAAAAACACGATTTGGATGAGTTTACGTAAAGGTTTTAACGGCGCGTGCTCATGGATAAAATCGTCTAAACCAAAGCGAAGCGCAACAAAAATAATGTAAAACAGCCGAAAATAATGCATAGTTATTATGAAGAGTTTTTATTTATAGATTGGATTAGTTTTTCTAAGCGTTTTTCAAAACGTGCGACATCACTGCGTAATGTATCGACCTCAGTAATATACTGCTCCACATGGCGTTTTTTTGCCAGCAATAGTGCTTCTTCTTGCCAATATTCTGCGAGCATTTCAGCTAAATTAATGCTTTGTTTTTTTGCTTCTTGAGCAATTCTATGGCTTGTAGAGCTGATTTTATTTGCTGCAATGTCACCAACAAGATGGCTTAGATCTTCTTCGATATCCCAGCGCATCAGTTGAAATATCTTGCTAAATTCAGCCGCCAGTTGTGTATCACCATCAATTTTAATCTGCAATTTTGCGGCCTCATCTTTAGCCAACAAGCGTAAGGCCAGGCTGGGAGGTATATGGATGGCGGCGTCCGGCACAGCAGTTTCGCCCGCTATGGCCAAGCTGCCGTCTTCCAAAATCACCAAATTGGTTTTGATGAAAGCACTATCTAATTGCACTATTTTGCCTGCAAAACCAATTAAATACTCGCGTGACCAATTATTCTGATTAGTCAGATGTTGTAGAAATCGTGTCGCAAGCGGTTTTAGCATCAGGTTTTATAACCTTTATGCAATGCCACAACACCTGCACTTAAGTTGTAGTAATCCACCTTCCCAAAACCTGCATCCAGCATCATTTGTTTCAGCGCTTCCTGGTCTGGATGCATACGGATGCTTTCAGCTAAATACTGATAACTTTCGGCATCTTTTGCGATAAGTTTGCCCATGAATGGTAAGAGCTTGAATGAGTAGGCATCATAAAGTTTTTCAAGTGGTTGCCATACTTTTGAAAATTCTAGCACCAATAAACGCCCACCTGCTTTGAGTACCCGCTGCATTTCTTTTAATGCAATATCCTTATGGGTCATGTTGCGAAGACCGAAAGCAACTATCACACAATCGAAGCTATTATCTGCAAATGGCAGTTTCTCGGCATTGCATTGTGTAGCAGGCACGTTGAGACCAGCATCTATCATTCTATCGCGTCCCACGGCAAGCATAGATGCGTTGATGTCGGTTAAGAAAACTTGACCATCATGTCCAACCTTTTTTGAAAAAAGCTTAGATAAATCGCCGCTTCCACCGGCAATATCCAGCACTTTATCGCCAGCCTTTACACCACTGGTATCGACAGCAAAGCGTTTCCATAAACGGTGCAGACCTGCAGACATGACGTCATTCATCAAGTCATATTTGCCGGCTACTGAATGAAATACTTCTCCGACTTTTTCTTGCTTTTCGGTTTCATCAACTGTTTTAAAACCGAAATGTGTGGTTTTTTCTGTCATTACTTACCCTTTATTTTCATCCTTGCGAGAATGTCCAGCCATTTCGAGTTTGGTCATGTAGTCTTGCCATAGCGCCTCGTAATTTTTGCCTAAATAATACAAGTAGTCCCATGAATATAAGCCGGTATCATGGCCATCCGAGAATACCAACTTGACTGCGTAATTGCCAACGGGTTCAATTCCTGTGATATTCACATTTTCCTTGCCAACCTGAAGTGTTTCTTGCCCTATGCCGTGGCCTCTCACTTCAGCCGAAGGCGAGTAAACACGCAAAAATTCACACGACAGCATGCATTCGGTGTGATTATCAAATTTAATTTCCAACAAGCGTGATGCTTGATGCAGGCGAATATCAATGGGTCGCGGCAAATTTACGTTTTGAGTACTCATTTAGAACATGTACGATTGAATAAACTGGAATAATAGCAGAACATGCCTCTCGACTAATAAATTAGCGGTTTTTACCACAACTTATTTAAGACAAGTGCCGTTTGTCGTTAAAAATCCACCTTTCATCAGAATTTAAATGAATTATGTATGTTGATGTGACTGATTTATTTGAATATTTACAATGGCATGATAAAGTACGCTTACTAGAAAAGTAGTCAATTTTGGCAACTACTTTTAGGGACCAGTGGGGACTAGCATGGCAGAAAATAAATTAGCACATCAGTTCGCAGCCTACTCTGAGTGGAGAAAGGCGCTTGTTGATAGCATTTGCGATTATCGTAGTTGGTTAAATGAACAAGAGCTGAATGATGCACAAATTGATCAGCGCATTACCAACTTGCTTGAGCGTTTACGTGAAGATAAGCTGAATGTTGCCTTTGTGGCCGAATTCTCACGCGGCAAGTCAGAGTTAATCAATGCCATATTCTTCGCAGATTATGGTCAGCGTTTGTTGCCATCCAGCGCCGGTCGTACCACAATGTGCCCTACAGAATTATTGTACGACCCATCAAAACCGACTTCAATCATGATGCTGCCGATTGATACAAGATCCTCGGATGCGACTACTTCAGAATATAAACGTTACCCAGATGAATGGCATACGGTTGAGTTCGATGTTAACAATAACGATAGCATGGTGGCTGCATTTAAAGAAGTCAGCAGTACCAAACGCGTGTCAGCGGAAGAAGCTGAAAAGTATGGGCTATATGACCCAAATAGCAGTGACGACGCCATGAGTCTAAATAAAGATGGCACAGTCGACATTCCCTGCTGGCGATATGCCATGATTAATTTTCCTCATCCTTTGCTTGAGCAGGGGTTAGTAATTTTAGATACCCCAGGCTTGAATGCGATTGGTACCGAGCCTGAGCTAACATTGAATATGCTGCCCAATGCGCATGCAGTACTTTTTATTTTGGCGGCAGATACAGGTGTGACGAAATCTGAAATTGACGTATGGCGACAATATATTAGCGGCACGCGCTGGAAGCAAAAAGGCCGTTTAGCTGTGCTGAATAAAATTGACGGCCTTTGGGACGAATTAAAGAACGAAAAAGAAATTGAAAAGGAAATTAACAAGCAAGTTAAGGTGAGTGCAGAATTATTGGGTTTGGAAACGAATCAGATTTTCCCAACTTCGGCACAAAAAGGCTTGCTCGCAAAAATAAATGGGGATGATGAGCTTTTGGTTCAAAGTCGTTTGCCGGCCCTAGAAAAGGCATTGTCTGACGAACTTATTCCATCCAAAAAAGAAATTGTTCGTGATAACACAAAAAATGAGATTGAAGATTTAATCAGCAATTCGAATATGATTTTGGAATCTCGTGTGTCTGGCGTGGTAGAGCAGCTTGAAGAGCTTCGTGGCTTGCGCGGTAAAAACGAAGATGTTGTTGAGCACATGATGAATAAAGTAAAAGTGGACAAAGAAAACTTTGAAAAAGGTTTACAGCGTTTTCAGGCGTTACGGAGTGTGTTTTCACAACAGACCAATAAATTGTTTACATTATTAGGCATGGAAGCGCTTAAAGTACAAGTACATACCACGCGTGAAACAATGGTAAATGCAAGTTTTACCAAAACAATTCGTGAGGCTATGGATCATTTCTTCTCTGATCTTAAAGGCCGCTTAGTATCCTCGGATGCACAAATTGATGAAATTAAGAAAATGATGGATGTAATGTACGATAAGTTTTCTAAAGAGCATGGTTTGCGTAAATCCGAGCCACCAGCATTTTCAACTTTGAGATACCAAAAAGAATTGGCTAAGCTCGAACGTGCCTATAAGGAGCAATTTAATACCGCTTTCAATATGATTGCGAATGAGAAAATGACGTTGACAACCAAGTTTTTCGAGACACTGGCAAGTCGTGTTATACATGTGTACGAAGTGGCTAATCGGGATGTGGAAAACTGGTTAAAAGCAGTAATTGCACCTATGGAATCACAGGTGCGTGAGCATCAACTACAGTTACGTCGCCGCTTGGAAAGTATTAAACGTATCTACAAAGCAACCGATACTTTAGAAGACAGGATTTTGGAATTAGAGAATATCGAGAAAAGCATACGTGCTCAGATGATGGACTTAAAAGTATTGCGTCAGCATATGGGTAATGCGTTGGCTTTTGAGGGCGAGGCAGAGACTAAAGCCGCTTAGTTAATTCCAGGTGATAAAAAAGCCGACTAAGTGTCGGCTTTTTTATTGTTAAAATAAATCAAACTGCCAGCATATGGCTTTTAATTTTTTGCATTGCTTTTTGCTCAATTTGGCGAATACGTTCAGCAGAAACATTAAATTCTGCAGCTAAATCATGCAACGTTGAAGTTGAATTTTCTGTTAACCACCGTGCTTCTAATACACGACGGCTACGTTCATCCAGACTTTCCAAGGCTTTGCTTAATCCAATGGATTGTAATTGCTCAGTCTGCTGATTTTCCAAAAACTGAGATGGCTCAGGACTTTCATCTTCTAAATATGCAATCGGGCTAAAGCTCTCTTCACCATCATCGTCAATATGCGCATCTAAAGAAATTTCATGGCCATTTAAACGGTATTCCATCTCGCGCACTTCTTCTGGTTTTACATTTAGCTCGTGTGCAATATGATTAACTTCCTCAGGGTGAAGCGATTCCAAGCCTGATTTCATGCTGCGTAAATTAAAAAACAACTTACGCTGCGCTTTAGTCGTTGCTGTTTTCACTAAGCGCCAATTGCGCACAATAAATTCATTTATTTCAGCTTTAATCCAATGCATGGCAAATGAAACCAGACGTACACCACGGTCTGGATCGAAACGTTTAACTGCCTTCATCAGGCCGATATTACCTTCCTGAATGAGATCGGATTGTGGCAGGCCATAGCCCATATAGCCACGCGCGATACTTACAACCAAACGCAGATGCGAAACAATCAACATCTGTGCAGCCTCTAAATCGTTGTTTTCTTTAAGACGTGTTGCATATGCATACTCTTCTTCAGCGCTCAAAAGCGGGAAAGCTTTAATCGCACGTACGTACTGATCAAAGCTGTCAAGAGACGAAATCGACGGTATAGTTAAAGCGTTTATAGTAAAACTCCTTAATTAATAATTAACTGCTATATTAGCACTCTACATTCGAGAGTGCTAGATGCTAAAAGTTTCAAAAAAAATAAAAAAATATATGTAGTTTAGCGAATTGATTTAAACAGAAATTTAGATGTAGCAAAGTGGGCAGATGTCAGCCCAACAACCAATGAAAATAAGCCTGTGATGAAGCAAGTTAACAAGTGAGGAAAATTCAACGAAAAATCAGTTTGATATTCAGCCACAAGCGGTGAAAGCGATTGGTTAAACAGAAAAATCGTTACATATGTTATTAGGAGCGCAAGCAAGCCACCAATTAGGCCATAGAGTGCTCCAGCATATAAAAAAGGCCGTCTAATGAAGCCTTTGGTCGCACCAATGAGCTGGCTTAGTTCTATCTCAGCACTATGCGTTAAAATTTGCATCCGGATAGTATTGCCTATCACCGCGACCAAAGCAAATGCAAGCAGGCCTGCAATGATAAGCATAGCCTTTTTCCCTAGCAGCAACAAATAATTCAGGCGTTTAATCCAGGCTCCATCAACAATAACCTCATCAACACCATCTAGTTTGCTTAAATCCGATTTAAGGTTTTCGATGGACTTAGAATCCAGTGTGTTCGGTTCAACAAAAAATGCATCAGGCAAGGGATTCTTTTCAAGCGAATTTAACAGGTCGCTATTGGTTGAGGTGGGTTGTAATTGGCTAAGCGCATCGTCTTTAGAAACGAACTTATAGTTTTTGATAGCAGTATTTTTTTCTAGCGCTGTCTTGATTGTTGATACAGTATCATCATCATGATTTAAAGCCAGGAAAATGCTAATTTGCGATTCGCTTTTTATGTCATTCGCTAATCCGGATAAGCTGTCTAGCACGGCGTACATCATACTTGGCAGAGCAAGTGTGACACCAATAGCAAGGCAAATCAGCAGAGTGCTCAGTTTGTTTGCTTTAAAGCGACGTAGCACTAAACTTAGTGCCTGAGCATGTTGAGTGAGCCAAGCCTTCATAACGATGCCTCAGTATTGCTAAGTCTGCCGTGGTTTAAGTACAGCATTTTGCTTTGGTAATTGACATTACCTAAAGCATCATGTGTAGCAATAATGACCGTTACGCCTACTTGCTGAAACGCATTAAACAGTTTCAAAATATCCTCAGCATAGTTTCTGTCAAGATTGCCAGTTGGCTCATCTGCAATTAATATCGAAGGTCTGGAAACCACCGCCCGTGCGATTGCGAGGCGTTGTTGTTCACCGCCAGAGAGCGTAATTGGCATGGCTTTTTCTTTATCTAACAAGCCAACTTTATCGAGCGCAGCGCGAATGCGTTTACCGGCTTCTTGCCCGGTGATACCGTTAATTGCCAATGGCAGAGCGACATTATGATAGCAATTTCTATCATAAAGGAGTTTATGATCTTGAAAGACTAAGCCAAACATGCGGCGGATGTATGGCAAAGTAGCTTCTTTAAGCTTGCTTACATTCTGATTGTTAATAAGTACAGTGCCTGAAGTCGGGCGTTCAATCGCCGCCATCAGTTTAAGTAGCGTGCTTTTGCCTGCGCCGGAGTGTCCTGTAACATAGACCATTTCACCTTGCTCAATCGTAAAGCTTACATCGGTTAATGCTTCGTGGCTGCCCGGGTAACGCTTTGTGACATGGTCAAAAGTAATCATGAGTTCTATATTACACTTTAATTAATATGGGACTAATCAAACAGCGCATCAACAAACTCATTCGCACTAAAAGGCCGCAAATCATCAATCGCTTCACCAATACCTATAAAACGAATTGGAATTGGCCTTGCTTCGGCAATCGCTGCAATTACGCCGCCTTTGGCAGTACCATCTAATTTGCTTAACACCAGACCCGTCACGCCAAGCGCATCATCAAAGGCTTTTACCTGGCTCACTGCATTCTGGCCGGTGTTGGCATCAATCACAAGCAAAATTTCATGTGGTGCGCCAGGGTAGGCCTTATTGATTACGCGCTGTACTTTCTTAATTTCATCCATCAGGTGCATTTGGGTGGGTAGGCGACCTGCAGTGTCGGCAATGACAATGTCAATTTTTTTGGCGATAGCAGAATTTACCGCGTCAAAGATGACTGCAGCTGGGTCGCCGCCCTCCGAGGCAATCACATGCACATTGTTACGCTCACCCCATACTTGTAATTGCTCGCGTGCGGCAGCCCTGAAGGTATCACCTGCCGCAATGAGTACACTTTTACCTTGGGATTGAAACAATTTAGCAAGCTTGCCAATAGTGGTTGTTTTCCCCGCACCATTCACGCCTGCAAGCATTATCACGAAGGGCGCATGTATATTGGTCTGCAGAGGCACTTCTAATGGTATTAAAACGCTTAATAATTCAGCTTTAAGTGCATTTTTGAGCGCGCTTGTATCTTCTAAATTCTCGCGTTTAACGCGTTTTTTTAAATTATCTAATAACTTTTGTGTCGCAGCCACACCAATGTCAGAAGTAAGTAAAATAGTTTCCAATTCATCGTAAGTTTCCGTATCAATCTTGCCGCCGCCAAATAGACCTGCAAGCTGGCTACTAAACTGATTGCGTGTTTTGCTTAGCCCTTGTTTTAGACGCTCAGTCCAGCTTTTGCTGGCTGCTGCTTCGACAGGCTCTGGCTTGATTTGCTCTGTGCCTAATTTGGCATTTGGTTGAAGCTTATCTTTTTTGAAAAAATCGAACATAGAAATTCAGCTGATGAAGTTATGCTATTTTAGCTTAATTCTACAGAGTGCTATCAATCAGCAGAAAAGTTCATTTATCGGCAGGTTTTTTGCAACTTTCCAGCAGCTCGAATATGCCCATACCTGCCATCATAGCAATGACAAAGATAATGCCTTTAATGCTGCCTACGCCTAGCAAAACAAAGGCGGGTGCCGGGCAAATACCTACAAGCCCCCAACCAATACCAAATACCAAGCCACCTAGCACTAGGCGCTTATCTATAATGCGCGAGGTTGGCAATTGCATTGAAAGTCCCAAATAACTAAGATGGCGTTTCTTCGCTATGGCAAATGCAACAAGCCCGATGCCAATTGCTCCTCCCATTACCAAACCCAAAGAAGGATCCCATAAACCCGCTAAATCAAGAAATGCCAGTACTTTGGCTGGATTGGCCATTCCGGCAAGAATCAATCCTATGCCAAAGATTAAGCCTGAAGCTAATGCAAAAAATATCACGCTGATACTGCTTAAGTGCTTTTTCATTGTCTTATGCTCCAAGTACGTGACGAACGATATACACGGTCAGAAACCCTGTGAACATAAAAGCTAAGGTGGCGATAATTGAGCGCGGTGATAAACGGGAGATACCGCAAACACCATGACCGCTGGTACAGCCGGATCCGTAGCGGGTGCTGATGCCGACAATCAGTCCAGCTAAAACAAGTAAGGTGTTGCTTGCATCAATTTGCATAGCGGGTAGCGATGTAAATAACTGCCAGATAACAGGTGCAATGATGAGTCCGATGATAAAAGCCAGCCTCCAGCCGATGTCGCCGGATTTTGGCTTAAGCAGGCCGCCCATGATGCCGGTGATACCTGCAATGCGGCCATTGAAAAGCACAAACATCGCTGATGCTATACCGATCAATGCGCCACCAGCGAGCGCTGTCCAAGGAGTAAAGTTGTTCCAGTCGATTAACATAATGTTTATTTAGCTATAAATGAAAATAGGTCGCACACACGATGTACACGACCTTACGGGTGGGATTATATATTAAATTAGAGCTGCCAGCCGTAAGCAATGCCAAGTGAATCCTCGTACATTTTCAGATTGACATCACCACCGCCGAAGGCTGCTGGAATAGCACTGCTGCCACGTACCTTTTCCTCAAATGCATGCATGTAAGAGAAAGATAGCTCAGACTTGTTAGGCAATATCCATGTCGCGCCCAATGTTATATGGTCTTGTACGACACCCGGAGCCAAGATGTTGAATAAAGCTTCATTTTTGCGAATTGGTTGCGTGGAATGGTTATAGCCCGCACGCAGAGTCAAATTTTCATTCTATGCATAGCTTGCGCCAATTTTACGGCAGTTACATCGCTTCCAACAAAACCCGGCCCTTTGTTTGAACCCAGCGGTTGCCTTTTAGCAAATAAGTTGACTGATCAATTGCCCACAGAATCGATATCGCTATATTCAATTCGCTGTATGTCTGCCGCTAAAGTAAGCGCAGGAGAGGCTTTAACGGCGATACCTACGCCGTAAGTTTCAGGAATGTCAAAGTCACCATTTTCAGCAAATAACCTTTGTACTTATCAAATTTGCTCATGTAAGTTCGGCTCTGATAAGTGGCACCTAAAGTGACTGCATCATTTAGTTGGCCAATCCAACCTATATGAAGCCAGCACCGTAGGATGTTGTCATGATCCTTTATTGTTAACATTGTTTGGATGAGAACTGAATCCTTGAAAGTTTTGCAAACCTTTCATCTCAAACCGTTGATATGCCAAATTCACTGAAACCCCTATGGTGTTAGAGGGTGTGATTTTCCATGTAGCCGTTGGCGCGATGAATAATTGTGCTCAAATCAACGCCCGCATACGTTGCGCCGTGTGGTGCCAAGAAGTGGAATGGTTTTTTTATAATCAGTATTCATGCCGCCGTTTCCGTAAACGCTTACGCCAAGCGTCACATCGGGGTTAATCTGGCGGTTGTAGCCAAACTCCGGGATGATGAAGTTTTCAGTATCATTCGCATCATATTTACCATCAAAAACCCCTGACCCGCCTGCGGTATTCACAAGCTCGGTTTCACGCTGCGGTCTGAACCAGGTTACACCAAAATCTACACGGTCGCCTACCAGGCCCAAGCCTGCTGGGTTAGCTGCTGCTGCAATTGCATCTTGTGGCAACGCAATGCCTACGCCGCCCATGCCTTGTGATTTTACGCCGTAGCCATGTGCAAAATAGCCATCGGTAGCATGTGCATTCGCAACTGTTAAAATAGCGAGTAGTGGTAATAATTTATTAGTATTTTTCATCAAGCTGCCTTTAATTTGAGTGCTGATAATTAAAAATTAGTAGCACTTTAGCAAAGAATTTATATAATTTAAAATAATTTATGAACATAACTTTATAATTATATAGAATAAATAAACCTAAAATTTACTTCTTAAATTTAGCTGATATGTTCAAATGCGGGTGATGAACTTACAAAGTGCTATTCTTGTCACATGCTCTAAAATAATAGGAAACCAAAATAGTGCGTATAAAAAGCTTTTTACTTTTTTTATTGGCAATGCCTTTTACTGTTTTTGCTAATACTTCAATACAAGAATTCAAACTTAATAACGGCTTAAAACTTGTTGTGCAGGAGGATCATCGCTCACCCGTGGTGGTCTCCCAGGTTTGGTATCGTGCAGGCGCGCTTGATGAGGTGAACGGCAAGACAGGTGTGGCGCACGTACTGGAGCACATGATGTTTAAAGGCACAAGAAAAGTGCCTGCAGGTCAGTTCTCCAGATTAATTGCGGCTGCAGGCGGTAAGGAAAATGCGTTTACGGGCATGGATTACACCTGCTATTTTCAGCAGCTGGAAAAATCGCACTTGCCGCTATCGTTTAGACTGGAAGCGGATCGCATGACAAACTTGAAAATCACTGATGAAGAGTTTGCCAAAGAAATCAAAGTGGTAATGGAAGAGCGTCGCTGGCGTACTGAAGATAAGCCGCAATCGAAAGTAAATGAGCAGTTTCAAGCCACTGCTTTTAGGGCGCATCCTTATGCGCGGCCTGTGGTTGGCTTTATGAATGATTTGGAAAATATGACAGCAGCGGACGCACGCGAATGGTATAGAAATTGGTATGCGCCAAATAACGCGACAATTGTTGTGGTTGGCGATGTGAAAACGCAGGAAGTGTTAAAGCTTGCCAATCAATACTTTGGCAATATAAAACCACGTAAACTACCTATGCGTAAACCGCAAACCGAGCCGCTACAAATCGGCGAGCGGCGTGTAGTTGTGAAGGCGCCAGCCAAATTGCCATATCTAGTGATGGGTTACCATGTACCCACTTTATCTGATAACCCAAAAACATCTGATCAGGCCTGGGAGCCTTATGCGCTGGACGTTCTGGCTGGTGTGCTAAGCGGGAATGACTCTGCAAGGCTAAATCAAAAACTGGTTCGAGAGACTTCGCTAGCCGTGGATGTGGGGGCAGGTTACGATAGTACTTCGCGTGGACGCGAAGCCTTGTTTGAACTTGAAGCGACACCATCTGAGGGCAAATCGGTGACCGAGCTGGAAACTGCATTGATTGAGCAAATTGAGAAAATTAAAACGGATGGCGTGACGCAACAGGAACTGGATCGTGTCAAGGCCGCAGTGATTGCGGCGGACGTGTATCAACGTGATTCGATGTTCTACCAGGCCATGCAAATTGGCCAGCTTGAAACTATGGGCTACAGTTGGCGCTTGCTGAAAGAGTATCCGGAAAAATTAAAAGCTGTGACCTCGGAGCAAATTCAAGCGGTGGCTAAAAAATATTTGGTGAAAGATAATATGTCAGTAGCAACATTAGATCCGCAGCCAGTAGATCCAAATGCCAAGCCACAAGGCAAGCCGCACGTTCATTAAAAATCTAAGAGAATAAAATGTATTTTAAATCAGTTTTTACACTATTTTTTATTGCATTTAGTTTTACTGCAAACGCCGCTATCAAAATCAGTCACTGGCAAACCAGCAACGGTTCAGAAGTGTATTTTGTGGAGAATCACGATCTGCCGATTATCGATATGAGCGTAAATTTCCCTGCTGGCAGCGCAAGAGACACCAAGCTGACATCGGGTGTTGCAGGCGTCACACGTTATATGATGACGCTAGGTGCAGACGGCATGAACGAAGAAGTGATTACTAACAAATTCGCAGATATCGGTGCGATTTTGGGAGGTGAACTGGATGCGGACCGTGCTGCATTCAAGTTGCGCACACTTAGCAGCGAGCAGGCCAAAGCGCTTGAAACATTTAATAAAATTTTGCATAAACCTGATTTTCCCCAAGCTGTACTGGATCGCGAGAAAACACGCATTATCGCGGGTATCAAGGAAGCGGCAACGCAGCCAGAAAGTATTTCTGACAAAGCATTTATGCAGGCGTTGTACGGGGTACATCCTTATGGACTGGATGCAAGCGGTGAGATTGAAACAATTACTGCTATGAAGCGGGATGATTTAGTGCAGTTTTATAATACTTTTTATACTGCAAAAAGCGCCGTGATTGCGCTAATCGGGGACATGACAGAGCAAGAGGCGCGCGCAATTGCCGAGACCACTTCAAGTGGCTTGCCTAAAACGCCAGCAGTCGCCAAGATTGCAGAAGTCACGCTGCCGCAAGCAGCAAACACTCAGAGTATTGCACATCCTGCTAGTCAAGCACATATTCTGCTGGGTTATCCCGGTGTTAAGCGAGGTGATGCAGATTATTTCCCGTTGTATGTTGGCAACTACATACTTGGCGGGGGAGGTTTTGTGTCGCGCCTTACTGAAGAAGTGCGCGAGAAGCGTGGCTTGGTATATAGCGTGTATAGCTATTTTATGCCGATGAGTGAGCTGGGACCGTTTCAGATTGGCTTGCAAACCAAAAAAGAGCAGGCTGGTGATGCCATGAAAGTAGTGAATGAAACAGTTGCTAAATTCATCAAAAACGGCGTGACTGAAAAAGAGCTAAAAGCAGCCAAGGATAATATTATCGGCGGATTCCCCATGCGTATCGACAGCAACGGCAAAATTCTTGACTATTTGGCTATGATCGGTTTTTACAAACTCCCTCTCACGTATCTCGATGATTTTAATAAAAAAATTGCAGCTGTTACTGCCAAGCAAATTAAAGAGGCATTTCAACGCAGAATTAAACCAGAAAACTTTGTTACAGTGACAGTGGGAACACAGTAGGCAATTAGAGGTTAAAATGAAGCTTTAACTACTGCTTCGTTTGAGTGTGGCCTTGCCAAAACCTACTAAAGTTACTAGCAATCAAGTCCGCATCAATGCTGGAGTCTGGCGTAGCCGTATACTCAAATTTCCTGATGCCGAAGGGTTGCGACCTACACCCGAGCGGGTGAGGCAAACCGTATTTAACTGGCTGGGTCAGGATTTAACCGGCAAAAATTGCTTGGATCTATTCGCAGGCACAGGTGCATTTGGCTTTGAAGCGTTATCACGTAATGCCAAGCGTGTGGTGATGGTAGAAAATTCTAATCGGGCATATCAATCCCTTTTGCAGAATAAAATGCTTTTAAAAGCAGATAACTGTGAAATTTCAAATCGGGATGCACTCGATTTTCTAAATAACAATGTACAGAAATTCGATGTGATTTTTTGCGACCCGCCCTACAATAAGGGTTGGCTGAACAAACTTCTACCTATTTTAAATCAGCATGTTAGCGATGATGGCGTAATTTATGCTGAAGCGGAATTTGAGATTAAAGCAGATAGCCGCTGGCAGGTATTTAAGCAAAGTAAAGCGGGCAATGTGTATTATCATTTGTTAAAATTAGCCTAATTGTTAAGGACAAATATGAGTAAAAACCGCATTGCAGTTTACCCCGGCACCTTCGATCCTATCACCTTAGGGCATGAGGACATTGTGCGTCGTGCGGCCGATTTGTTTGATGAAGTGATTGTCGCCGTCGCCGGCAGCACCAATAAGCGTACTATGTTCAGTCTTGAAGAACGCGTATCACTCGCGCAAGGGGTGTTTAAAAAAATCGGTAATGTAAAAGTGATGGGTTTTAGCGGCCTGTTGATGCAGTTTGTGCAGGATCAGGGTGCGCAGATCGTGGTGCGTGGATTGCGGGCAGCCAGTGATTTTGAATATGAGTTTCAACTGGCGGGTATGAACCGCAAACTATACCCAAAGCTGGAAACTATTTTCTTAACGCCGGCCGAGCAATATATGTTTGTCTCATCAACGCTGGTGCGTGAAGTCGCTACTTTGGGCGGCGATGTGCACCAGTTTGTATCGCCCACGGTTGAAGCGGAGATTTTGAGTAAATTGGGTAAATAAATGGCGTTAATGATAACTGATGAATGCATCAACTGTGATGTCTGCGAGCCGGAATGTCCTAATGGTGCCATTTCACAAGGGCAGGAGATTTACGAGATAGACCCTAATTTATGCACCGAATGCGTCGGACATTATGACAAACCGCAATGCCAGCAAGTATGTCCGGTAGATTGCATCCCATTTAACCCGGATGTGGTAGAAACTAAAGCGCAGTTGATGGAAAAATATTATCGCATCACAAAAAAATAGGAAAAGAAATGAGAATACTGCACACCATGCTCCGCGTAGGTGATTTAAATCGCTCCATTAAGTTTTATACCGAAGTGCTAGGCATGAAATTACTGCGCCAGCATGATTATCCAGATGGTGAATTTACTTTGGCATTTGTAGGCTATGGTAATGAATACGATAACACTGTGCTGGAACTAACCTACAATTACGGAAAAACCAGCTACGAAATGGGCGGTGCGTTCGGACATATCGCCATTGAAGTGGATGACGCCTATGCCGCATGTGACAAGGTAAAAGCACTGGGCGGAAAAGTTGTGCGTGAAGCCGGCCCTATGAAGCATGGCACTATTATTATTGCATTTGTGGAAGACCCAGATGGTTACAAAATCGAGTTCATCCAAAAAGGCAGCATTCAATATCCCAAATAGTCATGGCAGAAAACACCCAGCAGCTTAAATTGGCAGTGCAGGCCGCACTGGATGGCGAATGGGATAAATCGCATAAAATCGCACAAGATTACAGCGATAGCACAGCCAACTGGATTCACGCTGTGCTGCACAAAATTGAAGGCGATGTATGGAACAGCAAGTATTGGTATGCTCGGACAGCAGGCAAAAGTTACGAAGACTTTAGCGATGCAAAAGAAGAACTAAAAGCGATTTTGAGCACTTTAGAATAAAGCTTTAAAATAAAAATAGATGCTCTGCAAGGCTCATGGATATTGGCTTGAAGAGCATATTTATAAATATTTTTTAATTGATTTATTTGAATTACAAATTAAAAAGCCTGCAAATTGCAGGCTTTTTTTCGAGCTGGATTAATATAAATCCAACTATTGTTAAAGATGCTTATGAAGCATCAGATAAAGTCGCGTACTGCAACTTGCCATTGATGATGACAAAGTTAGCGTTTTGTAAGCCACTATCATTTTTCACCGCATCATGATAAATCCAAACTGAGCCTACCTTAGCGCCAGTGGTATCTTTCAGCGTTTGAATTTCATCTGGTGCGCCAAAGTTGTAACCCAGCTGTTCCATTTTTGTTCTGGCTAGAATTTCGTTAAATTTGGCAGATGAAACGGCAATGCCGTCGTTGTTTAAGCCCTCATGAAAGCCTGCCGCATTAGCCTGCATGGTTGATACAAGTAAGCCACCTACGATTAAGCTGTTGATTAAAATGTTTTTGATGAACTTTTGATTCATGTTTTTATTCTCCTTTTGAAAGAACCTGTATTTTAATAAAAGAATGTTACAGAATGATGGCATGCATGTAACTGGAATGTAATATTGGCGCGGGTTGCAGCCTATATTAGCATGCCGGAGAGCGCGGTAAAACCATCAAGAATCTAGCGATGCGTGGGAAGCGCTAACTGCAATTCCAAATGGTTTAAATGAGTAACTTTTTAATTAAAACACATGCCCTGTAGCCCGCATGGATATTGGATTGCAGGGCATGTGTTTTATAAATTCTTCTAGGGCGTATTACGTAAACTAATACGCCGAAAGAGAAATGTTTCATGCGGCGCAATACGCAAGCTTTTGCGCCCTTGCGCGTCTACACGATCTAATCGCACGTGGCAGGTGTTTCCCATCAAGGACAGATTTGTTTGAGCCGTGCCAAGTCGTCAAACATTTGCTCCATGGAATGCACTCTCGCTGTGTCAACCCTTGATTGAATAAGTTGCCGGTAGCTTCCCAATAGCTTGGTTTTTTTTTCGCTTTCGTACACTTCTACCAGCACTTCATAATTTCGACACTTCAACCCCTCAACTTCAGGAGACCTAATGATTAGCACGTCATCTTTTATGTTGCGCGTTACTTTGACCGTTCTGCTCACGATGAATGGATTGCCTTGGTCTGCGGGATTTTCAAAGCGGAATTCAAGGTATGCTCCTACAGGGATGTCTGGTCTGGCTTGCACAGAAATATTGTATTGCGCGACTAAACGTCCAGAATTGAAATCGTACGAAATACCAGTTCCCTTTGTAGCTAGATACTCCGAGGTTGCATTGGGAGGAAAAGGTGCAAGCTGTGTTGAGTCCTCAGAGGTACTCAGAAGCCTGTCGCTTTCTTGCTCGCGATCGGCACGAAGCTTCTCCCGTTGTCTCTCTAGTTCTTGCTGAGCCCGCTCTAGTTCTTCCTTGGGTGGTTGAGGGGGAATATAAACCGGCTGAGCTGTCTTGCCATGAGGCGCTTTATCTGAATAAACAGTTTTTCCTTGCTCATCCACCCATTTGTAGATGCTTGCACCTACCGTTGCCATTGCGAGGAAAAGAAGCAGAAGTACTAAAAACTTTTTGGGCATTTGATCCCCCGTGCAGCTGCTTTAATGAATTGATGAATCAAAGAAGTTAGCATCAATCTAGCTTAAGCTACCCAAAAAAGTCTTTGGCTTTGTCTACCCAGCTTTTGTTCTTCGGGCTGTGTTTTCCTGCATCTGCCTGCGTGCTTTTATCAAATTCGCGTAGCAGTTCTTTTTGCTTTTCGGTGAGTTTCACAGGAGTTTCCACCACCACATGCACCATCAAATCGCCGTGGTCAGATTGGCGAAGCGGCTTGATGCCTTTACCTTTTAATCTGAATACGCCGCCGGTTTGGGTTTCGGCTGGGATTTTCATTTTAGCCGAGCCGCCAAGTGTGGGCACTTCAATCTCGCCGCCCAAAGCTGCCGTTGTAAAGCTGATCGGCATTTCGCAGTGTAAATTGCCGCCATCACGCTGAAAGATTTCGTGTTTTTTCAGGTGAATCACCACATACAAATCGCCGGTTGGGCCGCCATTAACACCGGCTTCGCCTTCTCCGCTTAAACGGATTCTATCGCCTTCATCCACGCCAGCAGGAATTTTGACAGATAAGGTCTTGTTTTGTTTAACACGGCCAGCCGCATGACAGGTTGGGCAGGGCTCTTTGACCATTTTGCCTGTGCCGTGACATTTTGGGCAGGTTTGCTGTACCGAAAAAAAGCCTTGCTGCATACGCACCTGACCGTGGCCGCCGCAGGTAGTGCAGCTGACAGGCTGTGTGCCTGGACGTGCGCCGGAGCCTTTGCAGGTTTCACATGTAGCTTGTACAGGAATGCGGATTTTGGTTTCTGTGCCTTTGGCTGCGTCTTCCAGGCTGATTTCCATGTTGTAGCGTAAATCTGCGCCGCGATATACATTGCTGCGCTGACTTCCAGAGCGACCACCACCGAAAATATCGCCGAAAATATCGCCAAAAGCATCCCCGAAACCGGCGCTGCTAAAGCCACCAGGGCCGGCACCTTGTTCTACGCCGGCATGGCCATACTGGTCGTAAGCCGCACGTTTCTGGTCGTCAGAAAGCATTTCATAGGCTTCTTTCGCCTCTTTAAACTGTTCCTCTGCCTTGGGGTTATCAGGATTGCGGTCAGGGTGATATTTCATCGCCAGTTTGCGATAAGATTTTTTGATTTCTTCTTCTGTAGCGTCTTTATTAACGCCTAATACTTCGTAGTAATCTCTTTTTGCAGCCATTTTTTTATCCAATTACTTTAGAGAAATGTTGAGTTAGGCAAAGACAAAAGCCACGATGGTCGTGGCTCTTGTCTCGCAGGCTAAACTCTGTGATTTTGCATTAGTCTTTTTTCACTTCTTCAAACTCAGCATCCACCACATCGCCATCAACGGTTTTTTCGCCTTGTGGCTGCGCCTCTTGAGCACCGCCTTGTTGCGCTTGCTGCTCGGCATAAATTTTTTCGCCCATCTTTTGCGATGCTTCCATCAAGGCATTGGTTTTGGCTTCGATGGTTTCTTTGTCGCCATCTTTCAGCACATCTTCCACGTCTTTGATGGCGGCTTCAATTTTTGCCTTTTCATCCGCATCCAGTTTATCGCCATGCTCAGTGAGTGATTTCTTCACGCTATGCACCATGCCGTCTGCACTGTTACGTGCATCTACCAGTTCACGCAATTTTTTGTCTTCATCCGCGTGGGCTGCTGCATCTTCTTCCATGCGTTTGATCTCTTCTTCACTCAAGCCGGAATTAGCCTTGATGGTGATTTTGTTTTCTTTGCCAGTGGCTTTATCTTTTGCAGAAACATGCAAAATACCGTTGGCATCAATGTCAAACGTCACTTCAATTTGCGGCATGCCGCGCGGTGCAGGTGGAATATCGCTCAGGTTAAATTGACCAAGCGATTTGTTGCCACTCGCCATTTCGCGTTCACCTTGCAACACCTGAATCGTCACAGCATTCTGGTTATCCTCAGCGGTTGAGAAAGTCTGCGATGCCTTGGTAGGAATCGTCGTGTTTTTCTTGATGAGTTTGGTCATCACGCCACCTAGCGTTTCAATACCAAGTGACAATGGCGTTACATCAAGCAACAACACATCTTTCACGTCACCTTGCAACACACCACCTTGAATTGCAGCACCAACGGCTACTGCTTCGTCAGGGTTCACGTCTTTACGTGGCTCTTTACCAAAAATCTCTTTCACTTTCTCTTGCACTTTTGGCATGCGGCTTTGACCGCCCACCAAAATTACGTCGGTAATGTCGTCAATAGACACTCCAGCGTCTTTAATGGCTGTTTTACATGGTGCAATCGTGCGTTCGATTAAATCGTCCACCAGACTTTCAAGTTTCGCACGGGTGATTTTTACCACCAAGTGTTTCGGACCAGTCGCATCCGCAGTGATGTATGGCAAGTTCACTTCGGTTTGTGCGGCACCTGATAATTCTATCTTTGCTTTTTCTGCTGCTTCTTTTAAGCGTTGCTTAGCCAACAGGTCATTACGTAGATCCAGGCCGTTTTCTTTTTTGAATTCATCCGCCAAAAAGTCGATGATGCGGTTATCAAAGTCTTCACCACCCAGGAATGTGTCACCGTTGGTAGAAAGCACTTCAAATTGATGCTCGCCATCAATGCTGGAAATTTCGATAATCGACACGTCAAAAGTACCGCCGCCCAAGTCATACACGGCAATTTTGCGATCACCTTCTTGTTTGTCTAAACCAAATGCCAGCGCTGCTGCGGTCGGCTCGTTAATAATGCGTTTTACATCCAAGCCAGCGATACGGCCCGCGTCTTTTGTGGCTTGGCGTTGGCTGTCGTTAAAGTAAGCAGGCACTGTAATCACGGCCTCGGTCACTTCTTCAC
Organism: uncultured beta proteobacterium; assembly: GCA_963701715.1. Classification (GTDB taxonomy): domain Bacteria; phylum Pseudomonadota; class Gammaproteobacteria; order Burkholderiales; family Methylophilaceae; genus Methylotenera_A. The sequence goes on along the minus strand of CAVPAX010000004.1, from coordinate 206,633 downwards.
CTAAATAATCTTCGGCAGTTTTTTTCATTTTACGCAGTACTTCAGCCGAAATTTGTGGAGGCGCCATTTTTGTGCCGCGCACTTCTACCCATGCATCGCCATTGTCTGCTTTAGCAATGGTGTAAGGCATGAGTTTAATGTCTTTTTGTACTTCTTTTTCTTCAAAGCGGCGACCAATCAAACGCTTTACTGCAAATAGCGTATTTTTCGGGTTAGTCACTGCTTGGCGTTTGGCTGGTGCGCCAGCTAATATCTCGCCATCTTCCTGATAAGCGATAATAGAAGGTGTGGTGCGTGTGCCTTCTGCGTTTTCAATCACGCGCGGCTTGCCGCCTTCCATCACGGCTACGCAGGAGTTAGTTGTACCTAAGTCAATACCAATAATTTTGCCCATGTTTCGTTCCTTTTAAATTCTTAAAGTTTTAAATCAACCTGAAGTCTATGTGGGGTGGGTTTTTACCATTTCAATAGTTAAAAGCCCAATAACCTTAAAATTCTTAAGGTAATTATTTTGCTACCGTTACCAGAGCAGGCCTTAATACGCGGTCATTCAACGTATAGCCTTTTTGCAGCACGCTTGTCACTGTATTGGGTTCACCGCTGTTTTCCAGCATGCTTATGGCCTGGTGTTTGTTCGGGTCAAACTTTTCACCAACGGGATTAACTTCAGCGATGTTGAATTTTTCGAATACTGAGCTGAGCTGCTTGGCTGTGAGTTCTACGCCATTCTTGTAGCTGGCTACATCTGCGTTGCCCACGTTTAGCGCGGCATCCAAACTGTCTTTTACTGCCAGTAATTCACCGCTGAATTTTTCTAAGGCGAATTTACGCGCTTTGTCGATATCATCCATGGCACGGCGGCGTATGTTCTCGCCTTCTGCTTTCACATATAACACGCTGGCTTTGGCTTCTTCTAGCGCTGCTTCCAGCTGTGCGATGCGTGCTTCCGGCGATTGTGCTGCATCAGATTCTGATGTTGTTTCTTGTTCGGTCTGCTGATTATTTTGGTCTTCCTGCATGTGTTTCCCCTGTTAGTCTGACTGACACTTCTTAATAACACTATTCAGGAAATGGGGATGCAGTTTTTTATTTCAAGCTGAAAGGTTAAATTTTTTAGAGAATTTTACCGAGCGAATCCAAAACGTCCGCCACAATAGGAATTTCACCAATATTACCAAGGTTTATCGCTTGGGCATGCGCACCAGCCATCACGCCCGTGAGGGAAGGGTTGGTGTCGGTGTATATCGCGACAACGGGTTTATCAAGCGCAGCGGCAAGATGTGATAGGCCGGTATCTACGCCGATTGCTGCCTGAGCATTTGCTATTATGCCAGCCAGCTCAGCAATACTTAACTTTGGTAGAACAGTGGCGTTTTGCAGCTGCTGCACAATTTCGCTGGCGCGATTAAATTCAGCCTCGCTCGCCCAGGGCAAAACCAGATTAAAGTTTTGCTGTGCTAACTGTCTGCCTAAATCTATCCAATGCGCTATTGGCCATAACTTGCTATCGCGACTGGTGCCATGCAGCCCAACAATATAGCTACCCTGCAGGCTAATGTCCATGCGGTTTCCAGGGGCATCATTTTTAGTGTGTTTAGCTGAAATGCCATAATCAGGCGCGTCTGCTGGTGGTGCATAATTCAAACTCAACGCGGCGAGTGCGCGGTTTCTTTGCACGGCGTGCTGCTGGTATGAAATCGCATAGGTTTTGTCATAAAACCGGCTGGCAAGCGGTTCGCGGATGGAATTGCTGTCATAGCCGTGCCTAACGCCATTTGCATTACGTGCGATTAATGCGCTTTTAAGCAGACCTTGCGTATCAATCACTGCATCGTATGTGGTTTGTGATAATGCGTTTTTGAACCCACTTATTTCTGACCAGGTTTTTTTGCTGAATATTTGTTTGCGCCAACGCCTCATGGCGACAGTCATTACTTGATTCACGTCAGGATGCATGCGTGGAATATCTGCGAAGGTTTCTTCCACAATCCAGTCAATCTGTACATTGGGGAAATGTGCGCGCACGTCTGTCACGACTGGTAGATTGTGAATCACATCGCCTAATGAAGAAGTTTTGATAAGTAGAATGCGCTGCATAATGGCTATTTTCGCATACAATTCGGTTAATGAAATTCGCGTTTTTAATTTTTAAATATTTTCCATACGGTGGCATGCAGCGCGATATGCTGCGCACAGCTAATGAGTTAGTTAAGCGAGGGCATCAGGTGGAAGTGTTTACGATGATCTGGCAGGGCGAGCAGCCGCAGGGTATTAAAATCCATATATTGCCGCAAACCGGCTGGTTCAATTATCAGCGTTACCAAAAATTTATCGATGCATCGTTCGCCATTATCAGACAAAACCATTTCGACTATATCTTTGGCTATAACCGCATGGCCGGATTGGATGCACACTTTGCTGCAGATCCTTGTTTTGTCGAGCGGGCATATAAGCAGCGCAATTTTTTATATCGGTTTTTGCCGCGTTTTAAATGGTTTGCAGATTGCGAAAAAGCCATTTTTTCGCACGAATCAAAAACAGAGATTTTAGCCGTATCGCTTACCGAAAAACCGCATTTTCAACATTGGTATGGCACACAGGATGCGCGTTTTCATTATATTCCGCCATTTTTATCGCCTGAGCGTTTTGTATTGCAGGATAAGCGAGCCATGCGCGTGCATTTGCGCAATGCCTTTGGCTTTGACGCAGACGACTTTGTGTATTTGCTCACCGGATCCGGCTTTTCCATGAAAGGATTAGACCGTGCAATCCTGGCGCTGGCGGCATTGCCGGAAACGCTGCGCCGAAATACTAGAGTCGTTGCTGTGGGGCAGGATAATCCTAAAAAATTTAATCAAATGGCAAAAAAATTAGGTTTAGAAAATCACGTCATTATTTCTAAAGGTCGCCCTGATATTCCACAATTGATGCAAGGTGCAGATGTCTGCATGCACCCTGCTTATCGTGAAAATACAGGTTTGGTTATTTTAGAAGGTATGGCCTGCGGCGCACCTATGCTGGTGACTTCAAGCTGCGGTTATGCGCATCACGTGGCTGATGCTAATGCAGGGATTGTGTGTGAGCTGCCGTTTGACCAACCCAGATTTAATCAGCAATTTTTAGAGATGCGGCAAACCGATAAAAAGACGCAATGGGCTGCTAACGGCTTGAGCTACACGCAACATATCATGCAGGCTAACGATGGTAGTGCAGAGGCAAACATTCTGATTGACCTTGCTCAACGTAAAAAGGCAAGCGCATCATGAAGGACGTGCTATTTGTATCAGAAGAAATCAGGCGAAACCTTATGGATAAGGATTCTTTCGCTGAACTGATGCAGCTTTCAGGAAAAGCCTTCCGTGATGTGCCAGGGCGTAAGACCATGCAAGTACAGATTGGCGGAAAGAGTTATTTCATCAAGCAGCATTTTGGTGTGGGCTGGGGCGAGATAGTAAAAAATTTACTGAGTCTTAAAAAGCCAATACTAGGCGCGATGACAGAGGTAAAAGCAATCCAAAAACTCAATGAAATCGGTATTGCCACTACGCCATTAGTGGCTTATGGCCAGCGCGGCTGCAACCCTGCCAGTTCGCAATCATTTGTGATGACAGAAGATTTAGGCGACATTGTCTCACTTGAAGATTTATGCGCTGATTGGAAAAACAACCCGCCTGATGCTGCGTTCAAGCAAAAACTCATTATTGCTATTGCTCAGCTTGCTGCAAAGTTGCATGGTGCCGGTTTATGTCATCGTGATTTTTATTTGTGTCATTTTATACTCAAAAAACAAGCGCTGGAGCAAGGCCGCATTGATTTGCATCTGATAGATTTACATCGCATGCTACAAGACCAGTCAAGCGATGGCAGCACGGTTATGAAGGATATTGCGGGCTTATATTTCTCTGCAATTGACAGCGGTTTTGAAGATGAGGATTGGGCGTTATTCAGACAGTATTATTTGCCACAAACAGCTGGCTTCTGGAATAAAGTAAAAGCGCGCGCAATTCAACTGCATACCAAATTTCACACTGACAAATTTCAAAAACGACTTGCTGCTGAGAAGTCAGCCATTAAATAATGGTGTTCGGTGCATCTGCTTTGGAAATGGCGTGGCGCCTTTGCTTGTAACGATTGTAGCGCCATAAATATTGCTCAGGTTTTTGTGCGATTTGTTCTTCTATAGCCTGGTTTAACAATCGAGGTGTGGCGATGCTGTTTACTCGCGTAAGGTGTATTTTGTAACCCTTACCATTTTCAAGCCTCTCACCAAATGCCATGATGACAGTGGCGCCTGTTTTTTCAGCGAGCCTGCAGGCAAGCGTCATGGTGTAAGCTGGCTTACCAAAAAAATCTGCCCATTCGCCTTCGCCAGCGGCAGGGATCTGGTCAGGCAGGATGCCTACCGCTTCTCCTTTTTTCAATGCTTGCATGAGCGCCCGAACGCCTTGCATGTTGGCAGGTGCAAGTTTTACTTGCCCTTTGCTGCGCCCAGTGTCGATCAGCACGGAAAGCCAGGATTTTTTCGGTGGACGGAACAGCACTGTGATCGGGTGCTGTGCGGCATAGTAAATTGATGTAATTTCAAAGCAGCCTAAATGTGGAGTGAGGAAAATCAGCCCCTTTCCATGGGCTAAAGCCGCATCAATCAAATGCCAGTTTTGACAGGAATTGACAAGTGCGACTGCTTTGTTTTGAGGCCATTGCCAGATTGCCAATGTTTCTAAAATAGCTTTACCTGTTTCGCCAATGTTGGTCTGGATAACACGCCTAAATTCCGTTTCGCTTGTGCATAAGCCGCTTTGTTTGAGATTCTCACGCATGATTCTGGCAGAAGATGGTGTGCAAAAATGGAGCAGCCAGCCTAGCGCCCGACCTAAACGATGCGTCGTGGAAAGTGGTAGGCAGGACAAAATTTTAGAGATAAGCGTAAGCATGAGATATCTGCCATTTTAATGGAATCAAGCAAAGTTTGAGGAAATTTGTGGGCTAACCCTGATAAAATAGCGTAAAAACTATAATCAGTGAATGGAGTGGGTTTGCTAACTTTTATTTCAGCAAAATACGCACAATTATTACAAAAAAATCAGTTAGATACCTTTGAGAAGGTGTGGACTCGAAAAGTTGACTGGTTCGAAGAGCCAAATGAGCGTCGTGGTGGCTGGAGTGGTGTGGGGCGAATTACGCTACAGCAGGAAGATGGCTCTGAAATCGGTGCTTATCTGAAGCGGCAGGATAACCATTGCCGTACTTCGTTTTTGCATCCAATCAAAGGCGTACCTACATTTCAGCGTGAGTTTGAGATGATGCACTACCTTGAACAATGCGATGTTGCTGCGCCTGAAGTCATGTTGTTCGGACGTAATCCGAATGGTGATTTAAAAACGACTTTAATGACCAAGGAATTAGCTGGGTTTGTGCCGTTAGAAGAGCTCACAGATAAACTGTTTACTCATAACCGCCCGGCACTAGCTGTGCAGCGGCCGATCATTAAGGCTGTTGCTCAACTTGCAAAACGGTTGCATGCTGCAAAAGTGCAGCATCGCTCTTTTTATCCGAAGCATTTGTTTGTAAATATGACAGATGTCAATGCGCCTGAAGCAGCAGTAATTGATTTAGAGAAATCGAGAATTAATTACATTGCTATTATGCGCACCCTTATTGATTTGGCAGTACTTAATCGGCACGCTAAACATTGGAGCAAATCAAGGCGCATGTATTTTTACTTGCAATATTTAGGCTTGAAACGCCTAACGCCTTTTGCTAAATGGCTTTGTAGAAGGATTGTGAAACGTTCTAATCGAGTAAAGCGCAAGTAGCGGTTATAATGCGCGTTTAGCAGCAGGCTGTAATTATTTTTAAGGGTTATTCATGGCAAAACCAAAAGATGCACCAATTAAACTGGAATTTTCAAACAAATATGACCGCGAGCACTCGCAATATTATTACGAGAAGCATCGCAGGGGAATTGAGCCAAGACTCTCACATTGGCGTGATGTTCAGCTTGCCCGAAAAGCACTCAAAATCGCAGGTGAGCCGCAGCATGTGCTCGATTTGCCCTGTGGCGCTGGACGCTTCTGGCCGACCTTGGCAGAAAACCCAACCAGAACAGTCATAGGTGCTGATAATTCTGCCGATATGGTCGCAGTTGCGACAGAGCATTGTCCAAAAGAAATCGCTTCGCGTTTTACAGGTATGCAGACTTCAGCCTTTGCGATTGATTTGCCAGATGAGGCTGTAGATAGCATTTTTAGCATGCGTTTGATACATCACATTGGCCAATCAGCACACCGCTTGGAGATGCTGAAAGAGTTTCATCGTGTGACAAAAGATACTGTCATCATATCTTTGTGGGTGGATGGCAACTATAAAGCTTGGCAGCGCATGCGCTCGGAAAAACGTCATCCTCGGGGCCCTAATCAAAATCGTTTTTTGATTCCTGCCAAGCAAATTGAACAAGAGTTTGCACAGGCAGGTTTTAAAGTGGTGGATTATCTGGATTTTATCCCTTATTACGCTATGTGGCGTGTTTATATCTTGCGTAAAAAATAATAGCTCGCCGATTGCTTTGGCTCAATTACTCTTATACCAGTCGTCGCCACTCGAAATTGACGCTATTGTCAGGATATTACCTAGCAAACGCGAGGTTTATAAAGGTCATTGGGCAGGGCAGTCAGTTTACGCAAAAAAATTTCTTGGTGAACAGGCCGTCAAGTATGCACAACGTGATGCGACCGGTGTAGCGCATTTACAAGCGGCCAAAATCTTAACGCCACGATTGCTTCATCAAGGGCGAGTGCAAGATAGTCAAGCTCAAGTGTTAATTTTTGCCGAAGTTGCAGATGCCCAGAACGCAGAGCAGGTTTATCAGCTTGCCAATTTTGATCAGCGCATCAGGCTTGCCAATTCACTCGTATTGGCTGTGGCGCAACACCACAATGCCAATTTGATACAGACCGATTTGTATCTTAAGAATTTTCTTGTACAAGGTGAAAAAATCTACACATTGGATGGAGATGGCATCCGTAAATATGACCAACTTTCCAAACGTATTGCGCTAAAAAACCTCAGTATATTGCTATCAAAATTGGATGTTCTGATGCTTGAAAGTCATTTTTCGGGTATGTTGGACTTGTATGCAGACGCTCGAGGTTGGAGCAATGCGCCAGATGTGCCCGGCATGCAAAAAATTGTTTCGGCATATCGGCGTCGTATTGCTTCTCGCTACGCAGAAAATAAGGTATTTCGAACCTGCACAGATGTAAAGGTAGTTCATGCTAAAAACATATTTGTCGCCGTTTCAAACATATTTTCCAGTCTGAACATATCGTTGGTTCCTGAGCAATTAGACGCCTTGATCGTATCCGGAAAAGTGATTAAAAATGGCAGAACCTGCACCGTTGCAGCCACTCAGTGTTGTGATGAAAAAGTTGTCATTAAGCGATATAACATCAAAAGTTTTTGGCATGGCGTAAACCGTGCACTGCGCCAATCACGGGCGGCTGTTTCGTGGGCGAATGCTCATAGACTAAAGCTGCTGGATATTGCAACTGCAAAACCTGTTGCATTGATTGAAGAGCGCAAATTTAGTTTGCTGGGATTCAGTTTACGAGGAAAAGCTTATTTCTTAAGCGAATACATAGATGCACCGGATGCAGCACAGTTTTTCGCTGCATGTGACGATAAAACCAGTCGTGCTGATACCATAAAAAATATCGCCACCTTGTTTTATAAGCTTTATTTACTGAAAATATCGCATGGGGATACTAAAGCAACAAATATCAAAATTGTGAATAGTCAGCCCGTGCTGATTGATCTGGATAGCATGACACAACATAGCTTTGCTTTTTTTGCATTAAAAGCACACGCGCGCGACCTGCGTCGCTTTATGCAAAATTGGCAAGATGACCAAGCACTGTATAATGGCTTTGTTAAGACATTTAAAGTGATATATGCCGAGCATCTACCGCTTAAAATGGCAGGCATACTATAAAAACTATATAACTCGAGTTAATAAACATGATTGTTTTAGGTTTATCTGGCGCGCTTGGGCATGATGCCTCGGCCGCGATATTGGTAGACGGCAAGATTATTGCTGCTGCGGAAGAAGAGCGTTTTATTCGCGACAAGCATGCCAAAAATCAATTTCCTTATGAGGCTACAAAATTCTGCCTGAAGCAGGCAGGAGTGAAACCGGAGGAGGTAGATATCGTGGCGTTTCCGTATGCCGAAATTCCACTCAGCACTAATGCGCGCTGGCATTATGCCAAGCGTCACTGGTATGCGCCTGATAGGGCGTTGGACGCTCTATTTAATGGCAATCGCCGTTTTCGCCGCAACCGTGATAAATCACTTAAACTCATGGCCGATTTAGGCTTAACGAAAGCCAAGTTTGTACCTGTTGAACACCATTTGGCGCATGCTTCCAGCGCGTATCATTTGAGCGGCTTTAAAGAAAAAACGGCAATCGTCGGTATTGATGGCAAAGGTGAATACGCGACAACGTTTTTTGGCTATGGTGAAAACGGTAAAATCCACAAAATCAAAGAATTTTATGATCCAGATTCGCTTGGAGGCATGTACGGTGCGATTACCGAATATCTCGGTTTCGAGATGTTAGACGGTGAGTTTAAAGTGATGGGCATGGCACCTTACGGGGATGCCAGCAAATATGATCTATCTAGACTGGTCACGTTTGAAAATGGTGATTTGCGCGTGAACACCAAACTGGTCAATGTAGTAGGGTTGCGTCGCTATAAAGACAATGGCAAAGGTTACTATTTCACACCAGGGCTGATTGAATGGCTTGGGCCAAAGCGCCAAGGTGATGAGATTGACGATCCATATATTCATTACGCGGCATCGGTACAGCAGTTGTTGGAGGATATTGCGCTCAAGATGATAGATTATTATTTGGGCGATATCATCAAAGAAACCGGGCGTATTGCCATGGCGGGTGGGGTTGCGTTGAATGTGAAATTGAATCAACGCATTATTGCTTTGCCGCATGTGAAGGAGTTGTTTGTGCAGCCGGCTTCGGGCGACAATGGTACTTCGCTGGGTGCAGCAACTTACGCTGCACATTTGGCAGGCGAAACAATCCACAAAATGGAGCATGCCTATTTGGGCCCTGCTTATACTAGTGAGGAATGTATTGCAGCCTGCAAAGCGCATCCGGCTGAGCCGAAGTTTAACCGCGTTGAAAACTTTCCGCAAAAAGCTGCAGAGTTACTGGCTGCGGGGAATCCTTTAGCATGGCTGCAAGGGCGCATGGAGTTTGGACCGCGCTCACTAGGCTGTAGAAGCATTTTGGGGGATCCAAGCTATCCTGGCGTGGCCGACCGTATCAATGCACAAATCAAATACCGTGAGCGTTGGCGTCCATTTTGCCCCAGCATGCTCGACCGTGTTGCGCCGGACATCCTGCAAACCAATCATCCTGCGCCATACATGACTTTTACCTTCGATGTGGCTGAAAATTGGAAATCACGCATTCCCGAAGTGGTGCATGAGGATGGTACAGCGCGCGCGCAGGTGGTGACGCGCGAGACTAATCCACGCTATTATGAATTGATCGAACATCTTGAAAAATTGCGAGGTGTTCCTGTGGTATTGAATACTTCACTCAATCGCCGAGGCGAACCGATGATTTGCTCACCGACCGATGCACTTAATATGTTTTATGGTTGTGATCTGGAATATCTGATGATGGAAGATGTGCTGGTTACAAAAGCATAAAAACGCACAATAATGGGTTATTGGTTTGACGATATGCCCTGCTTTGGGGATAATTGAGTTAGTCCATTAATTCCTGCAGGTCTTATAGAAAATGAAGCAATCCCATATAGAAGTGACTGAACGTATTATTGAAGTAAGTCGTCCAACTCGCACAGCTTATCTACAACGCTTAGATGAAATTGCAAATCGAAAAAGAGGAGCGGATCGTTTAGGTTGTGCCAATGTGGCGCATGCATTCGCAGCTATGCCTTCCAACGATAAATTGCGCGTTTTCGTTGAGAAGGCACCTAATATTGGTATTGTGACCGCTTACAATGAAATGCTTTCAGCGCATCAGCCGTATGTAAACTATCCAGATATTATTCGTGATGAAGCACACAAGTACGGCGCTACTGTGCAAGTGGCCGGCGGCGTGCCAGCGATGTGCGATGGTATTACGCAAGGCGAGCCTGGGATGGAACTATCATTGTTTAGTCGTGACACGATTGCGATGAGTACGGCAGTTGCACTTTCTCATGATGTGTTTGATGCTGCGCTGCTCTTGGGTGTGTGCGATAAAATCGTTCCAGGCCTTTTAATTGGCGCGCTGCAGTTCGGGCATCTGCCTTGCGTGTTTGTACCTGCAGGGCCAATGAGTACAGGTATTGATAACACTACGAAGTCTAAAGTACGCGAAAAGTATGCACAAGGATTAGTCGGACGTGAAGAATTGTTAGCTTCAGAGTCTGCAGCTTATCACGGTGCAGGTACTTGCACGTTTTATGGCACGGCAAATAGCAACCAGATGTTGTTGGAAGCGATGGGGCTGCATGTGCCGGGTGCTGCGTTTGTACATCCACACGATGGCTTACGCGAATTGCTGACCCGTGAAGCGGTTAAGTTGGTGCTAGAGAACACCAAGAAAGAACACTACACCCCGATTGGAAAACTGGTCGATGAACATGTCATCGTGAACGCGATGGTGGCATTATTGGCGACTGGCGGTTCAACGAATCATCTCATCCATTGGGTGGCTATTGCACGTGCTGCTGGCATCATCATTGATTGGACAGACTTCTACCATCTTGCTAAAACCACGCCTTTGCTGGCAAGTGTGTATCCAAATGGTAAGGCAGATGTCAATGAATTCCAGGCCGCTGGCGGCCCAGCATTTGTTATCCGCGAGCTGATTGATGCGGGCTATATGTACCCGGATGTCTTTACCGTATCTTATGGTGGTTTGCGCGACTATGGCAAATTGCCAACCAAAGAAGATGGCAAGCTGGTTTGGAAAGATCTGCCAAAAGAAAGTAGTGACGAAACAATTGTACGGACTGCAGCGTTTCCATTCAGCGAATCTGGCGGACTACGGTTGCTTAAAGGCAATTTAGGACGTAGCGTGATTAAAATTTCAGCTGTGCCAGAAGATCGCCATATTATCGAAGCGCCAGCGATTGTGTTTGATGCGCAAGAGGAGTTGCTTGCGGCATTTGATCGGGGAGAGCTAGAGCGCGATTTTGTGGCAGTAGTGCGCTTCCAAGGACCGAAAGCGAATGGGATGCCAGAGCTGCACAAACTGACGCCACCTTTAGCAGTGTTGCAAAACAAAGGGTTTAGGGTTGCTATCGTGACTGATGGCCGCATGAGTGGTGCATCAGGTAAGATTCCAGCCGCGATCCATCTGAGTCCGGAGGCTTCGGCAGGCGGTCCATTAGCTAAAGTGCGCACGGGAGATATCATCCGTTTGAATGCAACAGTTGGCATGGTTAACGTGCTAGTGGATGAAGATGTATGGGCAGAGCGAGAAGTTGAAGAGCTTTCGGATATCAAGCGTCATAGCAATGCACATGGTTTTGGCCGTGAGTTGTTTGGCGGTATGCGCAAGAATGTATTGTCTGCAGAAGAAGGTGCCGTAACTTGGTTGTAGCCATCTAGTACAGTTGAAAATTAAAATCGAACCAATTTAATTAAGAGAGAAATATGAGCACATTAGATTTAGCCAATCATGGCCCAGTAATTCCGGTCATCGTGATTAACAAAGTAGAAGATGCGGTGCCTATGGCCGAGGCATTGCTTGAAGGAGGTATCAAGGTGCTCGAGGTGACATTACGATCATCGTGCGCTTTGCAAGCGATGGAGCAAATCGCCAAGCATGTACCCGATGCGATAATGGGTTCTGGCACGGTGCGTAATCTGAAAGATGCGCAGGCATCCAAAGATGTGGGTTGTAAATTTGCTGTGAGCCCAGGCTACACCAGTGAACTCGGTCAGTTTGCACGTAAAATCGGCTTGCCGTTATTGCCTGGCGTTTCGACAGGGTCTGAAATCATGACTGCGAATGCTGACGATTACTATTTCTTAAAACTTTTCCCAGCGGTGGCTGTTGGCGGCATTAATTTATTAAAAGGTTTTGCAGGACCATTTGGCGATGTGAAATTCTGTCCAACAGGCGGGGTTACAGTTGATAGTGCACCGCAATTTTTAGCATTACCAAACGTGGTGGTTTGTGGTGGTACTTGGCTTACACCAGCCGATGCGGTGGGACGCAAAGACTGGGCGCATATAACCAAGTTGGCCAAAGAGGCGAGCAGCATTAAAGCCGCTTAGATTGGTATGCGGTATAATCAAGGGCTGTACTTGCAGCCCTTTTTTTATTGGAACTTACTTGTTGGATATTAGACAATATAAAACAATCGTGTTTGATTGCGACGGCGTGGTTTTAAACAGTAACAAAACCAAGGTGAATGCTTATTTTGAAGTAGCCAAACGCAACGGAGGCACCGATGAGCAAGCGCAGGCGCTGGTGGATCATCATGTGGCGAAAGGCAGTTTTCCACGCAATGGAAAAATCGAATATTACCTCAAGGAGATTGTGAAGCAGCCAGTGACAGAAGCAACCATGCAGCGCTACATGGAAACCTTTGAGGAGATTCTGGACAAAACGTTGATGGAATGTGAAGTAGCGCCAGGGTTGCAGGCTTTAAAAGAGGTAACGCCACAAGCCGCATGGATGCTGCTTTCCGGAGGCGATCAAAAAGAGCTGCGAAGAATTTTTGCTCGCCGTGATTTGGCGCAGTTATTTGAAGCGGGTATTTTTGGCGGACCGGATCAAAAAGAAGATGTGCTTGCGCGTGAAAAAGCCAATGGCAATATTCGGTTTCCTGCTTTATTTTTAGGTGATAGTAAATATGATTATCAAGCTGCTACAAATGCGGGGCTGGATTTTATTTTTTTAAGTGAATGGACAGAGGTGGCAGACTGGCAGGCTTATTGTGCTAAGAATAAAATCACCATACTTCATAATATTTCTCAATTACTTAGTCAAAGCGCTATAAAATAACGAGATGCAAGAAAATATTAATATGCAAATTCAGCAAGTTTCAGTGGTCGTTCCAGTGCGTAATGAAGAAGCCAATGTAGCAAGTTTAATTGGCGAAATTGATGCTGCGCTAAAGCATATGATACATGAAATTATTTATGTGGATGATGGCAGCACCGATAATACGTTTGGCAAATTGAGATCATTACAAACACAATTCACACAGCTAAAAATTATACGTCATGCGAAAAGCTGCGGGCAAAGCACTGCGGTGCGCACAGGCGTTAAAGCAGCTCAATATGATTGGGTGGCGACGTTGGATGGGGACGGTCAGAATAACCCTGCTGACATCCCCAAATTGATAGCTGCGGTAACGGTAGGCATTGAGCTGGTGGGAGGCAATCGTCGTGCTAGCCGCCGTGATACTTGGATTAAACGCATTTCGTCAGTGATTGCCAACACGGTACGTTCTAAGATGCTTAATGATAATACGCCGGATACCGGGTGTGGCTTAAAGTTATTCAAACGTGAGGCTTTTTTAGATTTACCATATTTTGACCACATGCATCGCTTTTTGCCCGCACTCATCAAGCGTCGAGGAGGCAAGATCGTTTCTGTGCCAGTCGCGCATCGCAATCGCGAACATGGCAAATCAAACTATGGCACGATTGATAGATTGCTAGTCGGTATTGTTGATTTGTTTGGTGTGGCTTGGCTTCAGCGCCGCGCCAAAATCCCGCAGATTTTAGAAGATAAGGCTGGTTAGTCATGCAAGTCGTCAATGATGGCATCGGCACATATTTTTCGCATATTATTAATGCACTTAATCATTATATTGTAGGGATGCCAACCACTGACCTAGTTTGGCTATGTGTTGGTTTGGCTGGCCAGTGCTTGTTTATGGCGCGTTTTATTGTGCAGTGGATACATAGCGAACGGCACCAGCAGAGTCTGATTCCCGTAAGTTTTTGGTATTTGAGCTTGCTGGGTGGCTTGATCGTGCTTGCTTACGGGTTGCACAAGCTGGATCCGGTAATTATTCTGGGGCAGCTGCCCGGCACCATTGTGTACTCCAGAAACCTGGTCTTAATTCACCGCAATAACGGTAAATATTAATAGAGCGAAAAACGTGCTGCGTGAGATGAACAAGGCGTACCCAATGTTTTTATGGGCAACCGTAGTAATCGCAATCATTGTGCTTTTCTGGGGTCTGGGCAGTATCGAGCTGATGTCGCTGAACGAAGGGCGGCGTGCACTTGCCATCAAGGAAATGGCGTCTACCGGAAATTGGTTGTTGCCACACCTGAATGGCGAGTTGTATCTAACCAAACCGCCTTTACTATATTGGCTGTCCTCTACCTTTGCCTTGGGGTGGGGCGTCAATGAATGGACATTGCGGCTACCATCGGCACTGGCAGCCTCTGCAGTGTTGTGGATGACCTACCGTTTTACTCTTAAGCAATCCGGCCAATGGGCGGCATTGTTTTCAGTGCAATTGCTGATAGCTAATCTTGGCTTTGTCATGCTGGCAAGACGTTGCGAGATTGAAATGTTGCTGACCGCACTATGTGTGGGCTCGGTTCTGTCTGCGTTGCAATATATACAGGATTCATCCAATCAAAATTCTGCTCATAAAAACTGGATATATCTTAGCTATTTTCTTTTAGCGTTGGCGCTTATGACCAAAGGGCCTTTGGTTTTGCTGTTTGTGACCTTGCCGCTGCTGGTGGCAGCAATCTATAGCAAAAACCCTCACATTAAAATAGTTTTGCTGAATTGGCGAGGCTGGTTGATTTTTCTCATTGTTGGCTTAGCCTGGTATGCGGCTGTGAGCTGGCAATTAGGCTTCGATATATGGGCTAAGGTAGTTCAGCGAGATATGCTGGGGAAAATGCAAGGTGATATTGCAAAACCGCTATTGAGCTATGCGGGCTGGATTGCGGTTGATTTTATATTGTTAATTACATTGTTTTTTGTCCGCTTAAAAGATTTTTTCAGGCAGCAAATTCGACAACCACATCAGTTGGTGCTAGTGTTGGCAGCTGTCTTGCCGCTCATCATCTTTTCGATATTCAGCAACAAGCATGCCAAGTATTTATTGCCGATATATCCGCTGATCGCTATTCTATTGGCGATTAAACTGGTAACGATTTATGAAGCTGCAAAAGCAGGTACAAAGAAGATAATAGCGATTACTGGATTATTGCTGCCTATAGGTTTCGCAGTCTTTTATGCATTGGCCGAGCCTAAAGTTTTTGCATACCGAGTGGCGGCTTTTCCTGCGTTTAGCTCATGGGTCTCGGGTATTAAAGACAGTGAATTGTACGCATATCAGGAAATTGACAGTCGATTGGTTTATTATGCCAATCGGCCGATTAAAGTGTTGGATAAAACAGGGCTGGAAGAGACTAAGAGCGCCAGAGGGTCATTTTTTTTACTGGTAGATACTGACAATTTAAATATGGCTCAGTTGCTGGCTGATTGTAAGGTAAAAGAATTTAGCCCATATTTGAAAAAAAATAAATCCTTAACGGTTTTTGGTTTCGGTCAGGCGTGTCATAATAGTTAACTTATTGATATAAAAAGAGAAGATGTAGTGAAGATAACAGTAGTAGGCACGGGGTATGTGGGTTTAGTGAGCGGTACTTGCTTAGCGGAAGTCGGCAATGATGTTCTTTGCCTAGATCTAGACCCAGCTAAAATTAAGATATTAGAAGAGGGTGGAATTCCGATTCACGAGCCAGGTCTCTTGGAAATGGTGCGTCGTAATGTGGCTGCTGGACGCTTAAAATTTACTACTGATATTAAGCAAGCGGTAGATTTTGGTGATGTGCAGTTTATAGCCGTAGGTACACCTCCAGATGAAGACGGTTCTGCTGATTTGCAATATGTAGTATCAGCTGCCAGAAATATTGGTAAATATATGACTAGCTATAAAGTTGTTGTTGATAAATCTACCGTGCCTGTTGGGACTGCCGACAAGGTTAAAGCTGCGATTGCAGAAGAGCTTATAGCACGTAAAGCGGATGTTAAATTTAGCGTTGTTTCAAATCCAGAGTTCTTAAAAGAGGGCGCAGCTGTAGAAGACTTTATGCGCCCAGATCGCATTGTGGTTGGTGCGGAAGACGAACAAAGTAAAGATGTAATGCGGGCTCTGTACGCTCCGTTTCAACGCAATCACGAGCGTTTGGTGATGATGGATGTACGTTCAGCCGAACTTACTAAATATGCTGCTAACGCCATGCTAGCAACGCGTATAAGCTTTATGAATGAGCTCGCTAATTTAGCAGAAGCTTTGGGCGCAGATATTGAGGCGGTGCGCAAAGGAATTGGTTCAGATCCGCGCATTGGCTATGATTTTCTATATTCTGGCTGTGGTTACGGTGGGTCGTGTTTCCCTAAGGACGTGAAGGCACTGATTAGTACTGGTCATAATAATGGCTATGATTTAAAAGTGCTGAATGCTGTTGAAGCGGCGAACAATTTGCAAAAACAAGTGCTTACTCAGAAAATTAAAAAACAATTTGGCAAAAATTTATCAGGCAAGCATTTTGCGGTTTGGGGATTGGCATTTAAACCGAATACGGATGACATGCGCGAAGCCACTAGCCGTGTGTTGATTAACGATTTGCTGCAGGCAGGTGCCACGGTGACTGCTTATGACCCAGTTGCGATGCAAGAAGCAAAACGCATATTTAATAATGTGAAAGGCTTAAGTTTTGCTGAAACACCTAGTCAAGCCCTAAATAACGCTGATGCATTGGTGATTATCACTGAGTGGAAAGAATTTAGAAATCCTGATTTTTCACAAATCAAACAAAAACTTAAAGCTAACATCATTTTTGATGGGCGAAATATGTACGATCCGGCAACAGTAAAAAATGCAGGTGTAGCATACTGTTCAATTGGACGTTTAAGTCATTAAATGAAAGTGTTGCTCACTGGTGCTGCAGGCTTTATCGGACATTCAGTCTGTTTAAGCTTGCTCGCACGTGGCGATATCGTTATTGGTGTTGATAACCTGAATGATTATTATGATGTAAGCTTAAAACTGGCGCGGCTAGCTTCTATTCAGGCACATCCAAATGCAAAAAACTTTAAGTTTGTAAAATTAGATCTGGTCGAACAAGTAGCTACAGCAAAATTGTTCCATGATGAAAAACCAGACAGTGTAGTTCATCTCGCGGCGCAAGCGGGTGTGCGCTATTCGCTTGAAAATCCATATGCCTATATCAACAGCAACATCGTTGCATTCACCAATATTTTAGAGGCTTGCAGGGCAATTCAGCCGCAGCATTTAGTCTATGCAAGCTCTTCCAGCGTCTATGGTGGAAATACTAAATTGCCGTTTTCAGAGACGGATAATGTAGATCATCCAGTGAGCTTGTATGCAGCAACCAAAAAGGCTAACGAGCTGATGGCACACACCTATAGTCACCTTTACAACATCCCAACCACTGGCCTACGTTTTTTTACGGTATACGGCCCATGGGGTAGGCCAGACATGGCGCCATTTTTGTTTGCGGATGCTATTTTTAAAGGTAGGCCAATTAAGGTTTTTAATCATGGCGACATGATGCGCGATTTTACGTATATTGATGATATTGTCGAAGGTGTGATTCGCGTAATGGATAAGCCTGCAACGTCAGATATCAATGCCCTGGAAACCAATATCAATGCGCCGTACAGGCTGTTCAATATTGGCAATAATCGCCCGGAAAAGTTGTTAGATTTTATTGCTTTGTTAGAACAATCTATTGGCAAAAAAGCTCAACAAGAATTTCTGCCTATGCAGCCAGGGGACGTAAAATCGACTTATGCAGATACGACTGCATTAAATGCATGGGTAGGGTTTAAACCGAATACGCCTTTGCAAGCTGGCGTAGAGAAGTTTGTAAGTTGGTACCGCGACTTTTATAGTAAGCCATAAGTAATATTAACAATCTTTAAGAAAGGATCGTTAATATTTTTTGAAAAACAACTTTGATAGAGAATTCTGATTCTACTCTATGCTTACCACATTCTCCCATGCTGACCAAAGCTGTTTTGTCTTTGCTCATTTGCGATAATAGCTTAGTCCATTGATTATTATCTGAAGCCAGAAAACCGCTAATTCCATTTTTAACCACATATGCGTTGACACCTGAGAGTGATGATAAAACAGGGAGACCTGCTGCCATATACTGCAGCACTTTTAGCGCACATTTTCCTTTAGTCCAATTATCTTCTGGCATTGGCGCTATGCCTATGTCAGCATTACACAGATCCATGGCCTCTGATTGTTCACTCCAGTGAATGTTTTCGATTTGTAAATGCTTACCAAATAGCTCAAAATCTGCAATTACCTTAAGTTGTAGATTTGGAACAATTTGTGCTGCCTGCTCTAAGAATGGCAAAATTTCTTCTATGTATTTTCTGGTTGATCTGCTGCCAATCCATACCAGCTGAAGATAGTTAGGATTTTTTGCACAGTGGAGATTATATTTATCAGTATCCACAGAAGTGGGGATTACCGTAGTTGCCGAATTGAATTTGCGTGCCTCGGTAGCTAAGTATTCATTTCCAGCAAATACATGATCGCATTTTGAGATAGTAGACATGAATCGACTTGACCTAGTTACTGAGTATGATCCATCTGTATTGCAAAAAATTGCATCATCAAAATCGAAAATTAATTTCTTTGATAGTTTGCGCAGTATCCAGAATATAGGGTAAGGAAAAGTTTTACGTAATAAAACTACAACATCAGCATTTTTGGCGGCGAAAAAGGTCTTTGCCATTGCGATAAGTCCGCCCGAAATCGTGACATGCTTTGGCTGCCATCCTGCAGCGATAAAATATGGAAAGTACTGTAAAGCACGATAGCGTGTGGATGAGGCGCTCTCTCCCTTAGAGATAAACAGTACATTTGTCATTGAATCTAGCGTTTGGTGAACACGACGAATAATTCATCGCCTTGTTTTTTATATTGCGCGAGAAGTACGTAAATTTTAGCAATAAATCTTTTCCATTTAACTTTTTTGGATGGTACTTTACTGTTTGCTGTAATGTAATCAAAGCTGTTTAGAATAATTTTAGGAGAGGTGCGGGTTTTTAATTGCTGGACTTTCAATCCATAAGTGCTGGCCAGAACTTTTAGATTCTTCTCAGAGAATAGATAAATATGCCTTGGCACATCATTCGCATACCAATTGGTATTAAATAATGCTCTACCTAAAGCCTTGCTATTCGGAGTCTTGATAATAAGCGTACCATTTTTTTTCAGTATACGTGAGAGCTCAGCAAAGAATTCTTTTGGATTGGGCACATGCTCAACCACATGACTAACATTGATGACATCGAAACTGTTACTATCAAAATTTGCAGAGAACAAATCCCCGTGGTGTACATCCAACTCGGAGAGATTGCATACACGTACTGCGCTCTCGTTAAATTCTACCCCTTTTGTTTGCCAGCCTAGTTTTTTCATGCCATCTAAATAACGCCCATTACCACATCCAACATCGAGTAGGTTGCCATTTAAACTGAAATGAACTTCAAAGCGTTTATTAAACAATTGAGGAATAAAGCAAATAAAATCATTGAATGCACTTGTATTTAAATGGGTATAACCATAATATTTTTTTAAAATAGACTTTCTGAGCCCACTTACTTTTTTTAAGCGAGATTGCTCTTCATAGACCTCATATTCATTTGGATAAAAAGCGCTAATCTGCTCTAGTGTTGGTAGTGGATACTGAAAAATAAAATTACAACTTGTGCAACGATGGTAATCATATCGCTCATAGTGATCGAACATCAAATCTCGACTACTAAAATCGTATGGAGATGGCTGATTGCATACCGGGCAAAATGGCATTTGTTTCATTATATTTTCGTCTATGTTGAATTTCTTAATATAGTTGATTATAACAGCAGATATTAAACGGCTTAATTTGTAATTATTTTTGGTAAATTACTATTGATTTTTTAGACTTAGCAGAACTAAATCGATTTACCTCATGGTATTCAGGAAGTTTTTCTGCAATCAAGACTTCCTTTTCTGGATGCTGGGTTGAGTGGTTGATAACCAAATACTCATAGTTGTTAGTAGAATTATTTTTGTTTTCATCCGCAAGCAACTCCCAGTTGTATATACCTGTGCCAATAAATGGCGCGCCAGCAAAATAGCGCATTCTGGAATCTTCATAAAAAACGGGTTTATTCGATTTGTTATGCTTGCTTAGCCAAGCTATGGCCGCTTGCTGGTAGTTGTATCCTTCTTGCTTCGGTAGTAAATTTTTAACAACGCCCAATAGCATGATTACTATCAGACCAATTACTAACCATTTTTTTTGCTTGTTATTTTGAGTTAAATATTTTAATAATTCGGCTAAATAAAATGCGGCGAATACCATTAACACAAATGACAAAGCCAGTACGTAGCGGCTGGATAACACAAATACTTTAGTGATAATTAACCCCATATTAATGAGTGCTAGGATGGCAGCAGCACGTAGCACACGGTATGTATCTGTTTCTATTAACCGTTTTTGATGTTTAATTGCAAATCCTGCCAGCCCAATGTTGACAATGCCTGTGGCTGTAATGGCTTTCACGCAAATGACATAAATAAAAGTGAGCAGAAGCCCTTGCACAGAAAATTCTTCTAAATACTCTCCCAGCACAAGGGTAGACATAATGTGTGATTTTTCAACTAAGTTTCTCGTAAATTCTTGGATGATATTTGACGTGAACACTTCATTTAATCGCCCTAGCATGGCTGTTGACAATTGCTTGTTAGTGAAAAAGACCGCAATTACAATAAAGGCTAGCGCAAAATGAATAACATTGCATTTTAATAATTGAACTACCCGTGCAGAAAAAGAGCTTTGCTTTTTGAGTAGCAAAATAAGCGGTAATAAAAATAAAAATAGAATCGCTTCTATTCTAAAAAGGGTGGCAAGCATGATGCATACTTGCCATAAAATTGCATCTTTAAAGCGATTGGATTTATAAAATCTGATAAAAAATACTAGGCTGGTGAGATAAAAGGCCCAAAAACCCTCATCGCGCATGAGCATCTCGAGCACGCCTCCTATCATGTATTGGGCGCTTAGCCATATGAGCGCGCCCGCAATGATTTGGCGCTGCTTGCCGCCTCCCAATTGAATAATTTTTAAGAAGCTTGCAGTAGCAATACCAAAAAATACAACATTAAGTAATTGCGCAGCATGATAAATACTTATAAATGTGAATTTATGTGCGGCTGCGATACATAGCGAGTAAAGGGGCCAAGGAAACACATTAAACCCGGCTTGCCATTCACCATTTGCAAATAATTTTGCCGCTTCCAGATATAAAACAGAATCTGGATTAATCCAGCCATGTTGAATATATTGCACTTGCGCGGCAATCATGAAGCTTAAAATCACGATCAGGAATTGCAGCTTAGGTAAAGAAATTGCCTCTAGTTTTTGTAACAAAATATTCATAACGTTTTATGAGTCAATTAACTTGGTAATTCTGGCAGGCTTAATTTGTTTTAGACAATTTAAGTGGCTGAGCGGGCATTCCCGTTTGAAGCACGGGCTACATTCCAACCCTAAATATTCTATCACTGCATTAGGATGCATAGGCGGTGTGTGGTAGGGATCGCTACTGCCAAAAATTGCAATCAATTTTTTGTCCAGCGCAGCTGCTACATGCATTAAACCTGAGTCGTTGCTTATGATGGTGTCACAGAGTGACATCAAATCAATCGCATCGCCCAACTTTGTTTTTCCACCTAAATTTAAGCACTTATTTTGCGTCAGCTGGTTGATGCTTGTCGTGACGGGCATGTCTTTGTCTGAGCCAAATAGCCATACTTGCCAGCCCTTGCTCAGTGCTGCATTGGCAACTTCTGCGTAGTATTCTGCTGGCCAGCGTTTGGCTTCGCCGTATTCTGCGCCGGGACATAGCCCAAGAATCTTGTTTTTAGGTGATTTGGCACCTAAGCTGGAAGCCAATATCCATGCACCTTCTGGAGCACTGATTAGCTGAGGGTTTGGTAAGGTGTGTGGAAGAGTTTCATTGCGATTTAGACCTAAAGTGACAAAACGTTCAACCGTCATTTTGAGTTTGGTTTTATCTAGCGGACGAATGTCGTTAATCAAACCATAACGCATTTCACCTAAAAATCCTGTGCGTCGCTTGATATCTGCCGCCCATGGTAAGAGTGCAGATTTGAACGAATTGGTAAGAATAATTGCTTGTGTGTAGCCTTTATTTTTTAAGCTTTTACCAATTTTTATGCGCTCAAAAAAAGCCAGTTCACCATGTTTAAAAGGTAGCGCAATTGCTTCGTTTACTTCCGGCATGCGCTCTAATAAAGGCAGTGTCCATGCTGGTGCGGCCACGTCGATAGCACAGCTTGGTTTATTGGATTTAAGGGTTTTGAAAAGACTCTGCGCCAGCACCATGTCGCCTACCCAAGCCGGTCCAAGAATCAATATTTTATCGACGGACATGTTGGCTTAGAACAGTTTAAACATTCATTTTTTTGATGATGTTGCTAGTGCTGCGGCCTTCTACCAAATCTATCAAGGCAATTTCGCCACCCCAAGAGATTACTTCTTTGCCACCAACTACCTGGTCTGCAGTATAGTCGCTGCCTTTTGCGATGACATCGGGTTTAATCACGTTGATTAAATTGATAGGTGTATCTTCATCGAATAAAATAATCGCATCAACAGATTCCAGTGCAGCGAGCACGCGTGCCCGATCATTTTCATGCACAACCGGGCGTGTAGGGCCTTTAATCGCACTGACGGAGCGATCTGTATTCAAGCCTAAAATCAGCCTGTCACCACGCTTCTTTGCGGCTTCTAAATAGGTAACATGGCCTGCGTGAAGCAAATCAAAACAGCCATTGGTAAATACGATTTTTTGTTTGGCTTTTTTCCAAGCTTCAATTTTTTGCATCAATTGCGCTAAATCGCATATCTTATGTGCTTGTTCGTTGCCTTGTTGGCTGGTTAGAGCTTCTAACAATTCTTGCTGAGAAATAGGCACAGTACCTACTTTCCCCACCACAACAGCTGCCGCAATATTGGCAAGCTGCAAGCTTTCCAGTGCGTTTAGGCCATACATCAAGCCTGCGGCCAATGTGGCGATGACAGTGTCTCCCGCACCAGAAACATCAAACACCTGCTTAGCGATAGCAGGAATATCATGTATTCTAGAATCAATCAGCGTAATTCCTTCTTCGCCGCGCGTAACTGCTAAGAATTGTAGATTTAAGCTATTTTTCAGTTCACTAGCTTTAGTGATTAAATCAGAGTCATTTGTTGATGTATTACAGGCTTCCGCAGTTTCTTTTTTATTGGGTGTCAGCGCAGTTGCGCCTTGGTATTTGCTGTAATCATGGCCTTTAGGGTCAACTAAAACTGGAATATCCTGCGTTTTACATTGCTTAATGATTGTTTGACAGATTTCACTGCTCAATAAGCCCTTGGCGTAATCAGACAAAATCACAACGGCGGGTTTTAAGGCAAGCTGTGCCTGAATGGCGCTTAATAATTGCTTATTTTCAGCACTATTGAAAGGTTCACTGTTTTCCTGATCAAGCCGCATCATTTGCTGGTGGCCACTTAATACGCGGGTTTTGGCTATGGTCGGGCGATTATTCGAAATGCATACTCCACTAGCCTCAACGTCCATTTCGCCTAGTAAAGCAAGTAATGTCTTAGCCTCGGCATCACCGCCTACGCAACCGATAATATGGGTTTTAATGCCTAGCTGTGCCAGATTGGCAGCTACATTAGCTGCACCGCCAGCGCGTTCGTTTTGTTGTTTCAATAACACAATCGGTACTGGCGCTTCGGGCGATATGCGTCCTACAGAGCCAATTAAATAACGGTCCAGCATGACGTCACCAATTACCAATGCGTGTCCAGATGCGCTAACTAAGGCTTTGCTGCCGAATCTCTTAACTGTGTCTAGAAGTTTTTGTTGCATGAAAAATGTTTTAATCTGACTCTAGAATCTCGCAAAGCGAATGTCCTACAAAGATATGCGCTTCCTGGATACGGGCAGTCACGCTTGAAGGCATGATTAAATTAAAATCACACAATTTCAATAACTTGCCGCCAGAGCCGCCTGTTAAGCCCACAGTGGTTGCGCCAATCGCGTTAGCGGCTTCAATCGCACTTACGACATTTGCGCTATTGCCGCTGGTGGTAATGCCAATCACTAAATCTTGGAGTGTGCAAAGCGCCTCGATTTGGCGAGCAAAAATATAATCGTAGCCATAATCGTTGCCCACAGATGTCAGTATGGAGGTGTCAGTCGTGAGCGCAATCGCAGGCAGACCTTTGCGCTCTTTTTTAAATCGACCGACGATTTCAGCTGCAATATGCTGGCTATCGGCCGCACTACCGCCATTGCCCATTAGCAAGATTTTTCCGCCATTGTTAATGCAGTTCTGCATAGCAATACCCACTTCGCTGATGAGTGGAAATAACGGTTCCAGTGCATTAAACATTGCCATGTGGGCGGCATGCTCGCCTTTTAAATAATCAACATATTTCATCAGCAGTACCTATCCTCCTGCATCAGATAATTCTGTACGTAATCCTTTACGCCATCTTCCAAACTCGTAAACGGGGTGGAGTAGCCTGCAGTGCGGAGTTTGGCCATATTGGCTTCGGTAAAATATTGATATTTACCTTGCAAGTCATTAGGCATGTCAATATAGGTAATATCAGGGGTTTTGTCCATACTGGTCATCACGGCAGTGGCTAAATCCTTAAAGCTGCGCGCTTTTCCTGTGCCGATATTATAGATGCCATTTGGCGCAGGCTTATTGTTTAAAGCCGTATTGAGAAAGTGTACAACCACGCTGGCAGCATCTTTAACATAAACAAAGTCACGCATTTGCATGCCATCCTCGACTCCGGTTTTGGTGCCTTTAAAGAGTTTCATGGTGCCTGTTTGGCTAAATTGATTGAATGTGTGAAACGCCACGCTTGCCATGCGCTCTTTATGATATTCGTTAGGGCCGTACACATTAAAAAACTTAAAGCCTGCCCAGCTTGTAGGGGCGAATTGATTTTCTGCAGCATGGCGCAATGCCCATTGATCAAAAAAGTGTTTGGAGTAGCCGTAGGCATTGAGAGGACGCAAATTGTTAATCGAAGCGTCATCATAACCTTTGTTACCCGCACCATAAGTCGCGGCAGAGCTTGCGTACAGAAAGGGTACATTATTGCTGGCACACCAATTCCATAGGTCTTGTGAGTAGTGAATGTTATCAGCAACCAGCTTATTAAAATCTTTTTCAGTCGTTGCGCTAATTGCACCCATATGGATGATGGCTTCAATATTCCTCGGGCCTTCAAGCCAACTCATCAGTTGATCTTTATCTAAATATTGCTCATATTTGCGGTGAGCGAGGTTTTGCCATTGCTCCTCGTGCGTGACACGGTCAACAATCACTAAATCATCGCGATCAAGTTTGGTATTGATATGCCAGGCGATGATAGAGCCTATCATTCCTGCGCCACCAGTGATAACAATCATAAATTCATGCTATTAGCTAAAAGTAGGAGTATAACGCTTATTCTTTTGCACCCAAAGCCTGCGCCCTTAATTTCGTCATTTCTGCCTCTTTTTTAGCCTGGACGGTATCCCAGTCTGTGCTTACCCAACCCCGCAGGTTTTCAAGTGCAATTTCAGTCATGGCATGTATCCAGGCATCACTTTCGTTAAGCGCAGGAATATAGTGATATTCGCCACCCCCGCTGCTTTGGAATACATGCTTGCCTTCCATAGCGATTTCTTCCAGAGTTTCCAGGCAATCGCTACTGAAACCTGGGCAGATGACATCGATGCGTTTGGTTTTGGCTTTGCCAAGTTCTTCTAACGTGCTTGCAAGGTATGGTTTTAGCCATTCCTGCTTGCCAAAGCGCGATTGAAACGCGATTAAATATTCATCTTTGCTTAAACCCAGCGACTCGGCTAGCAAGCGACCAGTTTTATGGCATTGGCAGTGGTAAGGGTCGCCGCTAGTTAAATGCGCTTTAGGTACGCCGTGAAAGCTCATGACCAGTTTGCTCGGTTTGCCGCCATTAATTTGCCAATGTTTTAGCACGCTTTCTGCCAGCGCCGTGATGTAGGCAGGGTGGTCGTGATAATGCCGAATTGTGCGGATAGCTGGCATGTTGCGCGTTTTAAGTAAGATGCGCCACACAGCGTCCAGCGCAGATGCTGTGCTGCTTGCCGCGTATTGTGGATACAGCGGAAACACCAGAATACGGTCACAGTACTGGGCTTTCAGTTTTTCAATGGCTGATGCAATTGAAGGGTTGCCGTAACTCATACCCAATTCCACTGCAAAAGGCGATTTTATTTTTTGCGCTAAAAATCCGCGTAAAAGTTGCGTTTGTTTTTGCGCATGCACCAATAGTGGGGATCCTTCCGCTGTCCACACCTGTGCATATTTTTCAGCAGATTTTTTGGGGCGGATGATTAAGATGATACCGTTTAAAATAAACCACCAAATCGCACGGGGAATCTCCACGATACGCCTATCGCTTAAAAACTGGCGAAGATAAGGCCGTAGCGCGCTTGCAGTGGGCGCGTCAGGCGTGCCTAAATTGGCCAGCAGAATGCCGACTTTGAGTTGGTCGCCATGGGCGTATTTGGGTTCAGGATTGTAATAAGCCATCAATTTTTTCTGTTAAGTTTAGTTGTTTGATAAGGCATTCGAGAGCAGTTTAGCCGTCACATCCACAATCGGAATCACACGTTCGTATGCCATTCTCGTGGGGCCGATGACGCCTAGCGTACCAACCACTTGGCCATCTGCCTCATACGGCGCAGTGACCATGCTGCATTCGTCCAAAGGTAAATAGCCGCTTTCCCCGCCGATGAATATCTGTATGCCTTCAGCGCGCTGGCTGTTATCCAGCAGCTGCATAAGTGAAGTGCGGCGCTCAAAAATCTCGAACAGCTTACGCAAACTGTTGACGTTAGTGGATAGTTCGTCAACTTGCAGTAAATTACGTTCGCCGGCAATTACAACGCCATCGCCGTCATCCGTACGGGTGCTTGTTTCCAGCGCTGCCGACATTAGCCGGTTCATGTCGGTCTGCATTTGTTTGAGTTCTGCCCGCAGTTTTTGCTGTGCCTCTTCAAAGGTAAAGCCTACGAAATTGGCGTTAAAATAATTACCGGCTTGCATAAGTTCGCTTGCCGAATATGGTTTTTCGGTGAGAAGGATACGATTCTGCACGTTGCCATCGCTGGTGACAATAATCACCAGAATACGTTTTTCGGTGAGAGGTAAGAATTCCAGATGTTTAAAAGAAAGTGTTTTACGTTTTGGAATCATCACCAAACCGGCAAATTGAGTGAGCTGCGACAGCATGTCGGCAGCATTGGTAATCAGCTCATTCTGGTTGGGCGAGGACAACCCGCTTTTAAGCTGATTCACGGCCTGGGTGTCTAAAGGCTGCACAGTGAGCAATGTATCTACAAACATGCGGTAGCCTTTTTGTGTGGGCACACGGCCCGCTGAGGTGTGCGGGCTGGCAATGAAGCCTAGTTGCTCAAGGTCTGACATGACATTACGTATCGTCGCGGGGCTGACATCAAGGCCAGAGTGCTGCAGCAGTGTGCGCGACCCAATAGGCTGACCATCACTAATGTAATGTTCAACTAGAGTTTTAAGCAATATTTGCGCGCGTTTATCCATGTTGCAACCTATGTCGCTATTTTGCCTGAATTAGTTCGACTGTAATAGATTGATTTTCTTTTCACGCTTCGTCAACTATGTTTTAATTCTGCCATGCATACAAATTTCAAAAGAATCGCCATCATCGGCAAATACATGAATCAATCGGCCTTGCAGCAAATGCAGGCTGATCTGGCTGATCTGGCGCATCATTTAAGTGCTAAGAATATCGAAGTCTGGCTAGAGCAAAACACTGCAGAGCATGCTGAACTTAAAGGTTTTAAAACTGCTTCGCTAGATACAATTGGCAATAAAGTTGATCTGGCGATTGTGATGGGCGGCGATGGCACGATGCTAAGCGTGGCCAGAGCTATCATGGATGCTGAAATCCCGCTGGTGGGCATTAACCGCGGACGTTTCGGTTTTTTAACAGATCTGCGCGCAGAAGATATGCTGGCGGCGCTTGATAAGATTCTGGCAGGCAACTTTCAAAAAGAATCGCGCATGCTGCTTTCTGCCAGCATCCATCGTTCTGGAAAGCTTGTATATCAAGGGTTTGCGCTAAACGATGTCGTGGTAAAAAGCGGCTTGCGTTTGATCGAACTTCAAGTCGAGATTAACGGTAATTTCGTATACAAACAGCGCGGTGACGGCTTGATTCTTACCACGCCTACTGGTACAACGGCTTATTCACTGTCTGCGGGCGGCCCGATTCTGCATCCGAATCTGGAGGCGATTGCTCTTGTGCCGATTAGCCCGCACACCCTGACTAACCGCCCGATTACAGTCAACAGCGATAGTAAAATCGAGGTGACGCTGGTGCAGGTTGATGAAGCCCAGGTTAGTTTTGACGGGCAATTTCAAATCGCATTAGAGGCGGGAGACAAAATATTGATCACGCGTGCCCCTAAAAACATCACTTTGCTGCATCCGGGCGAGTATTGTTATTTTGATATGTTGCGCAATAAACTCAACTGGGGCTAAATCTTCAATGCAAGAGTTCACAATTACTGCGTTAACTGCGGCTTGTCGTACTAGATATACTGTCTGTGCCTTGCCTCCCTGTGCTTGCGAACTCTTGCATTGAATATTTGCTTTATACGGCTTTAATTCGTTTTCAAAATTTATGTTACAAAGTCTTTCCATCCGCGATTTCGTCATTGTCGAAAACCTCGATTTAGAGTTTTCCTCGAGCTTTACCACGCTCACGGGCGAAACAGGCGCGGGTAAATCTATTCTCATTGATGCACTTTCACTTGCCTTAGGCGAACGCAATGATGGCGCTGTGATTCGTGCGGGCGCAGAACGCGCAGATATCAGCGCCACTTTCTCAAATAACGAAAACGCCTCAATTTGGCTGGAAAACGCTGCCTTGGAATCCGCGCCGGCATTGGTTCTCCGGCGTGTCATTTATAGTGATGGCCGCAGCCGCGGTTTTATCAACGGCACTGCAGTTACTATCGGCCAGCTTAAAGATTTAGGCGAATTATTAGTCGATATTTACAGCCAGAATGCCCACCACTCGCTGCTCAAAACCAGCACACAGCGGCAAATTTTAGATGAATTTGCAGGCAGCAGGGCGCTCACTAGTCAGGTCGCGGCACTTTATAAATCATGGCATCATCTGCATTTGCAGCGATTGGAAGTCGAAAAAAATTCAGCCGCATATGCAGATGAACTGGCCGAATTGCGCGATAAAACGCGCGAGCTGCAGCAGTTAAATTTTGATATTGGCGAATGGCAAGAGCTGCAGCAAGAGCATCACCGCCTTGCTAACGGAGCTTCTTTACTTTCCGGTCTACAGGCTTGCATTGCGCTGCTGGATGAAAATGAGCCTGCAGCCATGAGTATGCTGGTGCAGGTGCAGCAAAAATTAGCTGGCTTGGTTGAGTTCGACGAAAAATTAAAAGAGGCCTTTGATGGTGTAGATTCTGCACTCATACAGTTAGAGGAGGCCAGTCGCAGCCTAAACCGCTATCTGCAAACGGCAGAGCTAGACCCTGCAAGACTTGCAGAAGTGGAAAGCCGCATTCAGGCCGTGCATAACACAGCGCGCAAATACCGCAACAAACCAGAAGAATTGCCCGATTTACTGAACGCTTGCCAAGCGCGCATGACGGAGCTGGAAAGCTTTGCCAACGATGGCGCGCTGTCGCAACTAGAGGCAGAAGCACTCGCAGCCTATCAAACATCCGCCAAGCAGCTTAGCGCCAACCGCCAACAGGCAGCTAAAACTTTAGGCCAAAAGATCAGCGGAGAAATGCAGCGTTTATCGCTAAGCGGCGGCAAGTTCGATGTAGCGCTAACGCCATGCGAGGCTTCAGCCAACGGCTTGGAGCAAGTGGAATTTTTAGTGGCGGGACATGCGGGCGTAGAGCCTAGAGCGCTTAACAAAGTAGCTTCGGGCGGTGAGTTGTCGCGTATCAGTTTAGCGCTACACGTGACTACAGCAAACCGGAACTCGGTGCCATGCATGATTTTCGATGAAGTGGATGTCGGCATTGGAGGTGGTGTGGCGGAGGTTGTCGGGCAATTACTCAAACAGCTTGGTGTTGAGCGCCAAGTGCTGGTGATTACGCATTTGCCGCAAGTAGCTGCACAGGCTGTGCAGCATTTGCAGGTGAGCAAAACGCAGGTCAATGGCGCGACTTTAAGCCATATTCAAGAGCTAAACAAAACCGAGCGGGTGGAAGAAATCGCACGTATGCTGGGGGGGATTCAAATCACTGAGGCCACGCGCAATCATGCAAAGGAAATGCTCGGGTTTTAGGTAGGGCGGGCAACTTGTTGCCCGCGTAAATATTGATTATCGCACTACGAGCTACGTTTGTTGTACAACCAGAGGACGCTCATGGCGATGATTGCACCACTGAAGGCGAGGAAGGCATCCTTCTCTGCATCCCAGATATCACCCTGCGTTCCGAGGTAGACATCACCGAGTTCAGGACTAACAATAAAGGCTACGGCGGCCTCGAGGAATTCATAAAAGCCACTGAAACTGAGTACACCAACGACGGGCATAAAATATGACCAGCTCCGGCGAACGCCGGCGGCACGCATGAATATGTCGCGGAAGGGGTAGGCATTCAGCAGGCCGTAGCTAAAGTGGACGATACGATCATAGTGATTGCGCGTAAGGTTGAATGTGTCTTGTAACCAGAATCCAAATGGCACCTCTGCATAGGTATAATGGGCGCCTAGCAGGTGCAGGCTGATAAAGAGTCCGAACAACATATACGACAGGTTAGTGAAGACGAACCGCCGATAGGTGATAACAAGTAAACCTGCGTAGATGAATACCAGCAAGTTTTCAATCAGCCAGTCACGGCGGTTGTAGGGCTCGATGGCGGTGATAACCCAGAGCATCACTAACCAGAGAATGAGTCCCTGCAAGAGGCGGTTGCTTCGAAATGGTTGGGGAGTCAAGGTTTGTCACCAGTCAAATATAATACTCTGCTAATATTTTCAGTATATTAAATTCACCCAGTCAATCTCGGTTATTTATTTCGCCAACTCCGCGGCTTCCACCACTACTTTATACAATTCCGCTTCTTGCGGGGTTTTAACGCGCTCGCCAATAGCAACTTGGTTGCGTTTGCCCGGCTGCACGCCGCTAATAATCATCGGCTGGCTTTGGCCTATGGCGCGGCCGGTTTTAGCATCGTATTTCACTACACGTACTTGCACGCGGCCAACGGGTAAAGATGTGCCGTTTTCAACCACGGCAAACAGGTTTCCGCTGCTATCGGCCTGCGCGCCGGAGCGGATGTATTTGCTTGGGTTGCGCGGTAAGTCAATCTTAACGGCGTGTTCGTTGGCTTGTTTGCCGATTTCTGAGTTTGAGCTGGCAGCGATTTGATAATGTTTTAACGCGCCGTCAATGTCGCCACGTTCTTCGGCAATATCACCCAGCAAGGCATGGCCGGGTGCGGTGGGCAGCAGTTCATTGGCACGTTTCAGAAAAGGCTCGGCCTCGGCTTTTTTGCCCATGTTAAACAGCGCAATGCCGCTCTGCACGTGCGGTTTAAAGTAATCCGGTTGCATCTTGATAGCTTTGTCGTAATAGGCCAGCGCTTCCTGCGGTTTTTTCTGCGTTAATGCAATGTCGCCCAAAAGTTCCTGAAAACGCGCTTCGCGCGGCTCGCCCGCAATGGCTTTCTGCGCAAGGCTGGAAGCGGTTGCGGTATCACCTTTTTTGAGCGCGGCAATGGCATCATCATAGGCTTTGTAGGCAGGCTGAGTGGCTTTTATTTTGGCAGTTTTTTGTGCATATGTTTCTTTGCCCCATTCACCGCCTGCACCAAGTTTGGCCAAAGTGACTTTATTGGCTGCCACCCGCTCTGGTGAAGGTGGGTGGCTTGCAAATAAGCCTGTCAGCCAATTACTTTGTTTGTTAGCGCTCAAGCGCACAAAGGTTTCTTGCAAGGATACCGCGGCGGCTGGGTCGTAACCTGCTTTTTTCATGTATTTCATGCCGTATAGATCAGATTCAGATTCTGCATCACGTCCGTATTTGCTGGAGATGAGCTGAGCGCCAAGCTGCGAAGCGCCTACGACCAAATTGGCATAATCGGTATTTTGCGCACCGATGCCCACCGCAATCATCGCGCCTTGCAAAAATACGCCGCGCTCCATGCTCTTGGCGCCGTGCCGAGCTGCTGCGTGGACGATTTCGTGACCCATTACAGCCGCCAGTTCGGCTTCGTTGTTTAGTTCGTACAACAAGCCACGGTTAAACGCGATTTTGCCGCCTGGCATCGCCCATGCATTGGGCACAGAGTCATTTAATACGACAAATTCGTATGGAAGCTCTGGTCTATCCGATACCGCGCCAAGTCTCTTGCCAATACCTTGCACGTAGGCGGTAAGTTCAGGGTCGATAATGTAATCTCCGCCCTGCGATTGGCGCGCAGGCGAATAGTTTTCTTTGCCAATGGCAATTTCTTTTTCTTCTGAGACAAACTGAAATTCTTTTTTCTTGGTGACGGGGTTGGTGCCGCATGCGGCGATGGTTAAGCCTAAAAAAGCCGCCCAAGAAAACTTAAGCATAAATGAAGAATATTTTTTTAACATCATGCACTCCCCAAAAGAAGAATAACGCTTTTGTTGTTAATTCGAGCTACATTAAATAATTAATTTTTATGCGGGCAGGGTTTTTTGGTGCAATCGGCATAAATATACAGTGAATGTTCGTGAATTTTGAATCCACGGTTTTTCGCAGCTTTATGCTGGAGTTTTTCGATTTCTTCATCGCAAAACTCTTCTACATGACCGCATTGCAGACACACGATATGATCGTGGTGATGACCTTCATTTAACTCAAATACCGCTTTACCGCTTTCAAAATGGTGGCGTAGCAGAAGTCCTGCCTGCTCAAACTGCGTCAGCACGCGGTACACCGTTGCCAAGCCGACATCCTCGCCGGTATTGATTAAAATTTTATAAATATCTTCGGCTGACAAATGCCGCTCAACGCTGTTTTCAAAGAGCTCCAGAATCTTCAATCTGGGGAGCGTGGCCTTAAGGCCGGCGTTCTTTAAATCTTTCTGATCATGCATCGTAATGTGCCCAAGAATAATGATTAGGTATAACTTTATGGTTTTAGGGTTGCACCCATCGTGGTATATTAACGCCAATTCAGTAATAAGTCATTCGCCCAAAAAATCATGCGTCATTTTTTAAAACAGTTGTTTGCATTATGTATTATCTGCTGTGCTTTGCTCACAGGCTGTGGCTCTAGCGCGCCTATCCTCAAGCCTTTCAAGATGGAAATTCAGCAGGGCAATGTGGTCACTTCCAAAATGCTGCTGCAGCTGCGCCCCGGCATGACCAAATCGCAAGTGAAGTTTATTATGGGCACGCCGCTAATTGTGGATAGCTTCCACAGTAACCGCTGGGATTATTTCTATCAGTTACGTCAAGCCGGCAAGGTTGTTGAGCAGCGCCGTGTGATTTTAGAGTTCGAAAAAGATTTGCTTAAGCGCGTGCGCGGCGACGTAGTGCCACAGGGCACAGCAGGTGCGGCGACTGGTGTTGAAGCGGGGGCCGTGACGCTGCCAAAATCGATCGAGCCAAAACCAAAAGAAAAAGGGCTGATGGATAAATTAAAATTCTGGGAGAAAGACGAAAAAACTCCGGCAGCGAAGCCAGAAGAGGCTAAGCCAGCAGAAGCCGTACCGATAGAAACGCCAAAAGCTGAATTACTGAAAGAGGTGGCTCCTGAGACGCCCGCAGCG
This sequence comes from uncultured beta proteobacterium, assembly GCA_963701715.1. Classification (GTDB taxonomy): domain Bacteria; phylum Pseudomonadota; class Gammaproteobacteria; order Burkholderiales; family Methylophilaceae; genus Methylotenera_A. The sequence continues at coordinate 172,666 of CAVPAX010000004.1, read as the reverse complement.
GATGGTGTAGAGCCTGCGCAAGAAACACCCTCTTTGCTTGCTGTGCCGATTGAGATTGCCCCTGCTGCAGATGCGCCTGCGGTAGATGTTCCAAAAGTAGAAATCCCAGCTGTGGAAATACCTGCACCCGCGGTTGAAGTGCCTGCAGTTAAGGCACCTCCGATTGAAGTGCCTGCAGTTGAAGTGCCAAGTGTCGAACAGCCAAAAACTGAGCTTAAGGAATTGGCACCTGTTGAGTCTGTAAAACCCGCACAAGAAGTGCCGAGTCAACCAGATGTAACGCAAGATGAGGCTTTTATATTCAGGATGGACAGAAATTTAGATACTAAAAATCTTGAAACGACAACAAAAGAAGCAGCTCCGCCTGTGGTGAATAATAAAACCAAACCCAAGAAGGTTGAGCAGGCACCCTTGCCGCCGGAAACCGAGCCGGGTTATTTTGAGCGGATGTTAGAGAAAATTGGCTTTTGATTTTTTTTAAAAAATTAAAGACGAATTATGAAAACTAAAATTGTTATTGCTGGCGCTACCGGACGCATGGGGCATGCACTATTGCAAAGTGTTTTTGAGGATGAAAGCCTGCAGCTTTATGGTGCGCTTGACCGCGCTGGAAGTCCCAATATTGGCCGCGATGCAGGCGAATTGTTCGGCAAAAGCACTGGTGTGTATATTAGCGACGATGCAAGTGAAACGTTGCAAGGTGCGGATGTGCTGATAGATTTTACGCGCCCAGAAGCCAGCATGGATTATCTGGAAACCTGTCAGCGCCACCACGTGAAACATGTGATAGGCACAACAGGTTTTACGGTTGAACAAAAAGCCAAAATAGAAGCGACTTCAAAAAAAATAGCGATTGTATTCGCGCCTAACATGAGCGTTGGCGTGACATTGCTGATCAATTTGGTCGAGCAAGCCGCCAAAGTGCTTAATGATGGCTACGACATTGAAGTGGTGGAGATGCATCATCGTCACAAAGTCGATGCGCCTTCCGGTACTGCATTGCGCTTGGGCGAAGCAGCAGCACATGGCTTAGGGCGGGATTTAAAAGATTGTGCCATCTATGCCCGTGAAGGTGTTACAGGTGAGCGTGAAGCAGGGAAAATCGGTTTCGCAACGCTAAGAGGCGGTGATGTGGTGGGTGATCACACTGTAGTGTTTGCCGGTATTGGTGAACGCGTGGAGTTGACACACAAAGCCAGTAGCCGCGCGACTTTTGCCTTGGGTGCGTTGCGTGCGGCTAAATATCTAGTCGATAAAAAAACTGGTCTTTATGACATGCGAGATGTGCTGAGTTTGTGTTAATCGTAATAACTAAAAAGTAATATGTGTATTAGGTACTCAAAGTGTAACTAAGGAGTACAAAATTTCAGACAAGCTCCATCAATTTGCAAAACTTGAAGTCTCGGATGCGTTAGTGAAGCTTGGCTCTTCTTTTGAAGGGCTTTCATTCCTTGAAGCCGGGAAGAGACTAAGAAAATTTGGTCTTAATGTTATTGCAAGTGAAAAACAGAAACACCTTTTATTCAGATTTTTAAGGTATTTCATCAGTCCTTTACCCTTACTTCTGCTCGGCCTTTCATTGGTTGCCATTTTTACAGGTGAGATTAGAGGGGCGGAAGTGATTGCCTTGATGGTTGTTTTTTCTACAACGCTCGCTTTTTTTCAGGAGTACCGCTCTAGCAAGGCTGCCGAAAGCCTGCGTTCGTTGGTCACTTCAACAGCAACTGTGATTCGGAGAGTTTCCACCGATACTTCCAGTCAAATCATGGAAATTGATTTTAGCCAGCTTGTTCCTGGCGATATTGTGCATTTGTCAGCGGGAGACATGATCCCGGCAGATTTGAGAGTCTTGTCCGCTAAAGACCTTTTCGTGAATCAGTCATCACTCACTGGCGAGTCCATGCCGGTTGAAAAAAATTCTGAAAAAAAACTGGTTAATCGAATTAGTGCCCCGGACTTGCCTAATATCTGTTTTATGGGCACCAACGTGGTTTCCGGTACCGCTGTTGCTGTTGTGGTGGCAACCGGCGGCCATACTTTTTTTGGTTCGATTGCATCCAGTGTTATAGGAGAAAGGGAGCTCACCAACTTTGATCTGGGTATCCAGAAATATATCGGACTCATTATCCGTATCATGATGGTGATGGTGCCGGCAGTGTTTCTGATTAATGGTTTTATCAAGGGCAATTGGATGGAGGCGCTATTGTTTGCCTCTGCTGTTGCAGTAGGGTTGGCGCCGGAAATGCTGCCGATGCTGGTTACAGTTAATTTAGGTAAAGGCGCTATAGCGATGTCGCGTAAAAAGGTTATCGTTAAACGGTTGAATGCCATCCAAAATTTTGGCGCGATGGATATTTTGTGTGCTGACAAAACCGGCACGCTTACCCAGGATAAAGTGATTCTGGAAAGGCATGTCGATATCACAGGCAAGGAAGATGACAGGGTGCTTGAATATGCCTATTTGAATAGTCATTACCAATCTGGGCTAAAAAATTTACTGGATATTGCTGTACTTGAGCATGCTGAGATTCACCAGAAATTGCATGAAGTTAGTTCTTATTTAAAAATTGACGAGATTCCATTTGATTTTCAGCGAAGACGCATGTCCGTCATTGTTGAAAAAGATAAAACCGCTCATTTGTTGATTTGCAAAGGTGCTGTTGAGGAAATTTTCAGCGTCTGCGATCGAATGCAGGTGGGTGGAGAAATCCTTCCGCTCAATCCGATTCACGTTAAAGATGCCCATGTTGTTGTGAATGATCTGAATGCGGATGGCTTTCGCGTAATTGCCGTGGCGTACAAAGAGGTACTGTCGGGCCCGGCAATCTACGAACCAAAAGATGAAGCCAATCTGATTTTGAGTGGTTATGTCGCTTTTCTTGATCCTCCGAAAGAATCAGCGGCTCCTGCCCTTGCAAGCCTTTTGAAATATGGCGTTACAGTCAAGATATTGACGGGGGATAATGATGTAGTTAGCCGCAAAATTTGTCATGACGTTGGTTTGGCGGTGGATAAAATTTCCCTGGGTAGCCAGATCCAACAGATGACGGATTTACAGCTGGCAGAAGAGGTTGAGAATGTTACTGTCTTTGCAAAACTTTCGCCTCAACAAAAAGCGCGTGTGATAAAAGCCTTGCAGGCTAAAGGTCATGTGGTCGGGTTTATGGGGGATGGCATCAATGATGGCATCGCACTTAAAACGGCCGATGTCGGCATTTCTGTCGATACCGCCGTCGATATTGCTAAAGAGTCGGCCGACATTATTCTGCTGGAAAAGAATCTGCTGGTCATTAAGGATGGTGTTGTCGAGGGGCGCAAAGTATTCGGTAATATCATCAAATATATCAAAATGAGCGCCAGCTCGAATTTCGGTAACATGTTCAGTGTGCTTGGCGCCAGTGCCTTTTTGCCTTTCCTGCCTATGGCGCCCGTACAGATTCTCTTTAATAACCTGTTATACGATTTTTCCCAAACGTCAGTCGCTACAGATCATGTGGATGATGAATATATCTTACAACCACGCAAGTGGGAGATTACCAACATCGAAAGATATATCTTTACAATTGGGCCAATCAGTTCAATTTTTGACTACGTTACATTTGGATTGATGTGGTTTATATTTGATTGCACAATCCCGGAGCGGGCCGGATTATTCCAGACTGCCTGGTTTGTAGAGTCGCTACTCTCACAAACGCTGATTGTGCATGTGATTCGAACCGGAAAGATACCTTTCCTGCAAAGCAAGCCCAGCTTACCTTTGATGGTTACAACTTTGTCGATTTGCGTTCTGGGCGCATATTTGCCTTATTCGGCCTTTGCAACAAAGCTTCAAATGACACCACTGCCAGCGATGTTCTGGCTTTATCTGACATTTATCCTGGTAGTTTATTTGGGATTAACCCAGCTTGTAAAAGCTTTTCTTATCAAGCGATTCGGATTGAATTAGGAGAATGGAAGCTTTGAAGGAGGTTTGATGAACAATTGCCGTTATTTATCAATATTAGTTATTAGTTTCATTCTTGTGCTTATTTGGTCGGCCATTCGTCCGCATGATTATTTCACGTGGTTTTTAGAGGTGTTTCCCGCAATTATCGCGCTGCCGATTTTGCTTCTTACGTACAAACAATTTCCGCTTACCAATCTTTTATATCTGCTGATTTTGCTGCATGCTGTTGTACTGATGGTTGGTGGGCACTACACCTATGCTGAAGTGCCACTATTTAACTGGTTGCGCGACACATATGATTTGGATAGAAATTATTACGACCGCGTGGGGCATGTGGCACAAGGCTTTGTGCCCGCTATGATTGCGCGTGAGATTTTGCTGCGCAAACAAGTGGTGAGGCGGGGCGCATGGCTTTTCTTTATGGTGTGCTGTATTTGTCTAAGCATTAGTGCATTTTACGAAATTCTGGAATGGTGGGTGGCGCGTGCCTCTGGTAGTGATGCGGTAGCCTTTCTGGCAACGCAGGGTGATGTTTGGGATACACAGTGGGACATGTTCTTAGCGCTCATTGGCACGATTTCTGCCCAAGTTCTGCTAACTAATTTGCATGATAAGCAACTTCGCCAGCTTGAAACTTAGGCCAAATTCCACTATAATTCGTTAATTCTGAAACGGGAAGAGTTCAACAAGCTCCTCCCGTTTTGCGTATCTGCTATTTGATGATGCGTAGCCACGAAAATAAAGGAGCTTTAAGGTGTCAAAAACAATTCCAGCGGTTTTAGTGTTAGCAGATGGAACTGTTTTTAAAGGCATTTCTATTGGCGCTCCGGGCCACACGGTGGGCGAAGTTGTGTTTAATACCAGCATGACAGGCTACCAGGAAATACTCACTGATCCGTCTTACACCGAACAAATCGTCACTTTGACGTATCCGCATATCGGCAACTATGGCACCAATGCTGAAGATGTTGAGTCCGGGAAAATCTACGCGGCGGGTTTAATCATCCGTGATTTGCCTTTGCTAGAAAGCAATTTCCGCAGCAATCAAACGCTTTCGCAGTACTTGGCTTCTAATAACATTGTGGCCATTTCCGACATTGATACACGTAAGCTCACACGCATCTTACGTGAAAAAGGTGCGCAAGCCGGCTGCATTATGGCGGGAGAAGTGGATGATACAAAAGCGCTGGCCCTTGCAAAAGCCTTCCCTGGCTTGTCGGGAATGGATCTGGCCAAAGTAGTCAGCGTAAAAAAACCATATGAGTTTAGCGAAGGCGAGTGGGTGTTGGGTAAAGGTTACACGCAAACCTGAAAACCCTAAGTTCCATGTTGTTGCTTTTGATTATGGCGTAAAGCGCAACATTCTGCGTATGCTGGTTTCGCGCGGCTGCAAGGTGACTGTGCTGCCTGCGCAAGCTACGGCTGAAGAGGCGTTAAGTTATAAACCGGATGGTATCTTTCTATCCAATGGACCAGGCGATCCGGAACCATGTGATTATGCGATTTCAGCCATCAAAACGCTGGTGGAAACAGGCATCCCGACATTCGGCATTTGTTTAGGACATCAATTATTGGCTTTGGCCTCAGGTGCCAAAACCATGAAAATGAAATTTGGTCACCATGGTGCAAATCATCCTGTGCAGGATGTGGAAACCAAGCGGGTGTTACATTACCAGCCAGAATCACGGCTTCGCAGCTGATCCGAAAACCCTTCCAGCCAACGTTAAAATCACCCATGTTTCGCTGTTCGATAGCAGTTTGCAAGGCATCGCACGTACCGATAAACCTGCATTCAGCTTCCAGGGTCATCCAGAAGCCAGCCCTGGGCCGCACGAGATGAGTTATTTGTTTGATCGCTTCATTAGCATGATGCAAGAAAGGAAAGCTGGCTAATGGCTAAGCGTACTGACATTAAGAGTGTTTTGATTATTGGGGCAGGTCCGATTGTGATTGGGCAAGCCTGCGAGTTTGATTATTCTGGCGCCCAGGCCTGTAAAGCGCTGCGTGAAGAAGGCTATCGTGTCATTTTAGTGAATTCCAATCCTGCAACCATTATGACTGACCCTGAGATGGCGGATGCGACCTACATCGAGCCGATTACCTGGCAGGTGGTTGAAAAGATTATCGAAAAAGAAAAGCCGGATGCTTTGTTGCCTACCATGGGTGGACAAACAGCGCTGAATTGCGCTTTGGATTTGGATAAGCACGGTGTTTTAGCTAAACATCATGTTGAGCTAATCGGTGCTTCCAAGGAGGCAATTGATAAGGCGGAAGATCGCCAAAAATTCAAGGAAGCGATGACAAAAATCGGCCTTGGCTCAGCCAGATCTGCGATTGCACATAGCTTGGAAGAGGCGCTACAGGTACAGGCTGCGATTGGTTACCCTGCCATCATTCGCCCATCGTTCACCATGGGCGGCAGCGGCGGCGGCATTGCTTATAACCGCGAAGAATTTATTGCGATTTGCGAGCGCGGTTTGGATGCTTCACCTACCAACGAGCTGCTAATTGAGGAATCCATGCTCGGCTGGAAAGAGTACGAGATGGAAGTGGTGCGTGATAAAGCGGATAACTGCATCATTATCTGTTCGATTGAAAATCTAGACCCTATGGGCGTGCATACCGGCGACAGTATTACTGTCGCGCCTGCACAAACCCTGACAGATAAAGAATACCAGATTATGCGTAATGCCAGTTTGGCAGTGTTACGCGAAATCGGCGTGGATACCGGCGGCTCCAACGTGCAGTTTGCCATTAATCCGGATGATGGCCGTATGATTGTGATTGAGATGAATCCTCGTGTATCACGTTCGTCAGCATTGGCTTCTAAGGCAACTGGTTTCCCGATTGCTAAAGTTGCGGCGAAGCTGGCTGTAGGCTTTACTCTGGATGAATTAAGAAACGAAATTACAGGCGGTGCAACACCAGCTTCTTTTGAGCCGAGTATTGATTATGTGGTCACCAAAGTGCCGCGTTTTGCTTTTGAGAAATTCCCGCAGGCGGATTCGCGTTTAACCACGCAGATGAAATCCGTAGGTGAAGTGATGGCTATTGGCCGTACTTTCCAAGAGTCATTTCAAAAAGCGATGCGTGGCTTAGAAGTCGGCGTCGATGGTTTGGATGAAATCACTACCGATGTAGACAGAATCACCAAGGAAATGGGTGAGCCTGGACCTGAACGCATCTGGTATGTAGGTGATGCATTTAGATGCGGGATGACAATTGAAAAGGTATTTAATATCTCGAAAATTGATCCTTGGTTCTTAGCACAGCTTAAAGACATTATCGATCACGAAACCGCGCTAAAAGGCAAACATATTGCCGATCTTGATAAAGACGCATTGTTCCAACTTAAGCGCCGCGGCTTTTCAGACAGGCGTTTAGCGAAATTGCTGGATACAGATCAGCATGCTGTACGTGCCTATCGCCAAGCCTTGAATGTACGCCCAGTCTATAAGCGCGTAGATACTTGTGCAGCGGAATTTGCCACGAATACAGCCTATATGTATTCCAGCTACGAAGAAGAGTGCGAAGCGCAGCCAACGAATAAAAAGAAAATTATGGTATTGGGCGGTGGACCAAACCGTATCGGCCAAGGCATTGAGTTTGATTATTGCTGCGTACATGCGGCGTTTGCCATGCGCGATGATGGTTATGAAACCATTATGGTCAACTGTAATCCTGAAACGGTTTCGACCGATTATGATACTTCTGATAGGCTGTATTTTGAGCCGGTCACGCTGGAAGATGTGCTGGAAATCGTGCATATCGAAAAACCCGTTGGCGTGATTGTGCAATATGGAGGCCAAACACCGCTAAAATTGGCGAGAGGTTTAGAAAAAGCCGGTGTACCGATTATCGGCACCACACCGGACGCGATCGACCGTGCTGAAGACCGCGAGCGCTTCCAGCAGATGCTGCATGACTTGGGTCTTAAGCAGCCTCCAAACCGTACTGCACGTACGCCTGAAGCAGCTTTAATAGCGGCAGGTGAAATTGGATACCCTCTGGTTGTGCGCCCCAGCTATGTGTTAGGTGGCCGCGCAATGGAAATCGTGCACGAACAATCACAATTAGAGCGCTATATGCGTGAAGCCGTGAAAGTGTCGAACGAATCACCAGTATTGCTGGATAGATTTTTGAATGATGCCATTGAAGTGGATGTAGATGCGCTGTCTGATGGCGAAGATGTGTTGATCGGCGGCATTATGCAGCACGTGGAGCAGGCGGGTGTTCACTCAGGTGATTCAGCATGTTCGTTGCCGCCCTATAGTCTCAGTAAGGCATTACAAGACGTTTTGCGCGAACAGACTGTGCAGATGGCCAAGGCCTTAGGCGTAAAAGGCTTGATGAATGTGCAATTTGCGATTCAAGGCGAAACGGTTTATGTGCTGGAAGTAAATCCACGTGCGTCTCGAACTGTGCCGTTTGTATCTAAAGCCTGCGGTTTGCAGTTGGCCAAGATTGCCGCACGCTGCATGGCTGGGCAAAGCTTGAAATCACAGGGTGTCACCAAAGAAGTTATTCCACCATATTACTCGGTGAAAGAAGCAGTGTTCCCGTTCATTAAATTCCCGGGCGTAGATACCATTTTAGGACCTGAAATGAAGTCTACGGGCGAAGTGATGGGTGTAGGCGAGACTTTTGCAGAAGCCTTTGTAAAATCACAATTAGGCGCATCTGCCAAGCTGCCTAAAGGCGGCAGGGCCTTTATCAGTGTGCGCAATGAAGATCATCAAAAGGTCGTAGATATAGCACAAGATTTGGCCAAACTAGGGTTCATATTAGTCGCAACTAAAGGTACGGCCAGAGCGTTGGCTGAAAACGGCTTGACTGTAACGCCTGTGAATAAGGTGGCAGAAGGTCGCCCGCATGTTGTCGATATGATTAAAAACAATGAAATTAGTTTTATTGTGAATGTTACAGAAGACAAAAAAGCGGTAGCTGATTCCTATGAAATTCGTCGCAGTGCTTTACAGAACAAAGTGACTTACTACACTACGCTGGCCGGCGCAAAGGCCGCATGTATCGGCATGGCATACATGCAAGAGTTGAAGGTTGAATCTATACAAGACTTGCACAAAAGGCTTGTTTAAAATACACTTTCGTCATTAAAACCACGCTCTTGTGAGTGTGGTTTATTTTTTATTTAAGGTTTTTAGTATGGCAGTGAATCAAATTCCAGTGACTATAAAAGGCGCAGAGCTGCTCAAGGAAGAGCTGCAGCGTTTGCGCAGTGTTGATCGCCCGAACGTCATTCAAGCGATTGCGGAAGCGCGCGCGCAGGGTGATTTGTCTGAAAATGCAGAATACGAAGCAGCCAAAGAAAAGCAAAGTTTTATTGAGGGACGTATTGCCGAACTGGAGTCAAAGCTTTCTAATTTGCAGATTATCGACCCAAAAACACTCAATGCGGAGGGACGTGTAGTTTTTGGCGCAACCGTCAACATTGAAGATCTGGATTCAGGTGACAACAAAACTTATCAGATCGTAGGTGACGATGAAGCGGATATTAAAGCAGGTAAGATTTCTGTGAGCTCACCAATTGCACGTGCGCTCATTGGGAAGTCTGCAGGCGACATTGCCGAAGTGGCTGCGCCAGGCGGCATTAAAGAAGTCGAAGTGCTCGATGTTCTTTATATTTAAAACTCGTGCTTAATATTTAATATGCTTAGCCGTTTAAATCTTATCGTCATTACCCTCTGGGTAGGTGCTTTATGGACAACTGGGTTAACTGCCTATGTGCTGTTCGATACTTTACAAGATAAGCTATTGGCGGGTAATTTAGCCGGCAAATTATTTACCCTGGTGAGTTATGTAGGTATGGCGAGTGCGTTTTATCTGCTGATTCAACGTTTGCTCGACTATGGTACTGGCGCACTTAAACAAAGCTTTTTTTGGGCAGTGTTTGCGATGTTGCTACTGGTGTTGGCAGGTCATTTCGGTATTCAGCCTTTATTGGCGCAACTTAAAACGGATGCATTACCAAACGATGTAATGCAGAGTGTATTTGCAGACAGGTTTAGAAACTGGCATGGCATTGCCAGCGTGGCGTATTTGTTGGAATGCTTACTGGGTTTTGTGCTAGTGTTGAAAGTGCGCTAATTAAAGCTTTGGAATAACAATCTTAGCAGATTCCTTGACTGTAACACTACTCCGATAAATTACCAGTTGCTTACCGATGTGATGTACCGGAGTTGCGTTAGTCTTGCTGCAAATTTCGGCATACATGGTTTTACGCACATCACGGTCGTCGCCCGCCACTTGAATTTTAATCAGCTCATGCGCGTTTAAGTTAAGCTCAATTTCTTTTATCACGTTTTCAGTGAGCCCGTTGTTGCCTATCATCACAACAGGGCTTAAACTATGGGCTAAGCCTCGTAAATGGCTGATTTGTTTAGGTTTTAATTGCATTCCATACTCACTGTCAAAACGACATTTTATCATGAAATCTACAAGCCTATGAAACCCACGCGTACCAGCAAAGCCTGGATGCAGGAACATCTGAATGATGAGTTTGTAAAACGTGCCCAAAAAGAGGGTTATAGAGCCCGTGCGGCTTACAAGCTCATCGAGATAGATGATAAAGATCATCTTATCAAACCTGGCATGACCATCGTAGATTTAGGATCAACGCCTGGCAGCTGGTCTCAGGTGGCGATTCAACGTTTAAAGGGTCAGGGCAAGGTCATTGCCTTAGATATTTTAGATATGCAGGAGATTCCGGGCGTTGAATTTATACAGGGTGATTTTCGTGAAGAAGCTGTCTTAAAGGAGTTGGAGCAAAAGTTAAATAATAAACCTGTAGACCTTGTAATCGCAGACATGGCACCCAATATAAGCGGTGTTAAAGATGTTGATCAAGCAGGAGCAGCATATCTAACAGAACTGGCGCTTGATTTTAGTCAGACTTGGTTGAAACCAGGCGGCAATTTTCTAGTCAAAGTTTTTGTTGGTTCAGGTTTTGATGAGATTGTAAAAGCTATGCGTCTACAGTTTGAGAAAGTCGTGACGCGCAAGCCAAAAGCTTCACGAGATCGCAGTAGTGAGGTGTATCTGCTAGGTCTAAAACGTAAATAAATGTAGTTAAGTCGTTCTGATTAGGCAACAAACACTGTAAATTAGGTATAAAATTGTTAGACCCTGTTTAGGTTAAGGATGGGAATTGAATAATATCGCAAAAAGTATCGCAATCTGGTTGGTTGTCGCATTGGTGCTGATGACTGTGTTTAACCAGTTTGCTGGAAAAAATAAATCAGAAACTTCTGTGCCGTACTCGCAGTTTATGCAAGAGGCTAAAGAGGGGCGCATCGCGAGTGTTGAAATCGATGGGCATGTCGTGCGCGGAAAAACTCAAGATAATAGAGAATTCAGTACCTATGCGCCTGGCGATCTGTGGATGGTCAATGATTTGCTTAAATATAACGTGAAGGTAGAGGCCAAGCCGGAGCAACAGCGTTCCGTATTGCTCGAGATATTCATGTCATGGTTTCCGATGATTTTGCTTATCGGCGTATGGATTTTCTTTATGCGCCAAATGCAGGGCGGCGGCAAAGGCGGCGGGCCATTTTCTTTCGGTAAGAGTAAAGCGCGTCAACTGGACGAAAGCTCGAATCAAACTACATTTGCTGATGTCGCAGGTTGCGATGAAGCCAAAGAAGAAGTGACCGAACTGGTCGATTTCTTAAAAGAACCTGGTAAATTTCAAAAACTGGGTGGTCGCATTCCGCGTGGTGTATTGCTGGTAGGCCCGCCTGGTACGGGTAAAACCTTGCTTGCGCGCGCGATTGCGGGCGAGGCAAAAGTGCCGTTTTTCTCAATTTCTGGCTCGGACTTCGTTGAGATGTTTGTGGGTGTGGGCGCTGCACGTGTGCGCGACATGTTTGAGACGGCAAAAAAGAACTCACCGTGCATTATATTTATTGATGAAATCGATGCCGTTGGCCGTAGCCGTGGTGCAGGCACAGGTGGAGGTAATGACGAACGCGAGCAGACGCTCAACCAGTTACTGGTTGAGATGGATGGCTTTGAAGCCAGTTCCGGTGTGATTATCATCGCTGCAACCAATAGGGCCGATGTGCTGGATAAAGCACTTTTACGACCAGGCCGTTTTGACCGTCAGGTGATGGTAGGCTTGCCTGATATTAAAGGCCGCGAGCAGATTTTACTGGTGCATATGCGTAAGGTGCCAATTGACCCGGATGTGAAGGCAGACATTATTGCGCGTGGTACGCCGGGTTTTAGTGGTGCAGATTTGGCTAACCTGGTGAATGAGGCTGCTTTATTTGCTGCGCGCCGCAACAAGCGCACAGTGGATATGGAAGACTTTGAAGACGCCAAAGACAAGATTTACATGGGCCCAGAGCGTAAGAGCATGGTGATGCGCGAAGAAGAACGCCGCAATACTGCTTATCACGAATCAGGTCACGCAGTTGTTGCGAAATTACTACCGAAGGCTGACCCTGTACATAAAGTGACGATTATGCCGCGTGGTTGGGCGTTAGGTCTTACCTGGCAGTTGCCGGAGTTTGACCGTATCAGCAATTACAAAGACAAAATGCTGGAAGAAATTTCCATATTGTTTGGTGGCCGTATTGCAGAAGAAGTTTTCATGCACCAAATGTCTACAGGCGCTTCGAATGACTTTGAACGTGCAACCAAGCTTGCGCGTGACATGGTGACGCGCTACGGCATGAGCGATGCGCTAGGAACCATGGTGTATGCGGGAAACGAGCAGGATTCGTTTTTTGGCAGCATGAGCTCGAAAACTGTTTCTGAAGCGACACAGCAAAAAGTGGACGCGGAGATTCGCCGTATTCTTGATGAGCAATATGCGATTGCACGTAAATTGCTGGAAGACAATCGCGACAAGGTTGAAGCGATGGCGGCAGCTTTGATGGAGTATGAAACCATTGATGCTGACCAAATTAACGACATTATGGCAGGTAAGCCGGTGCGCGAGCCTAAACCGCGTCAAACGCCTGTTAAGCCGCAAAGCGGCGGAAGCTCCGGCACGGCAACCCCGACTCCGCAGCCTGCAACCAAAAGTTAAATAGCGTTTGATGTTAGAATAAGGGCTGATTTTTATCAGCCCTTATTTTTTAAATTAAACACATGCACTTTAGTTGTGGAAAATTCCAGCTTGATTTAACAACGCCGTGCGTGATGGGTATTGTCAATGTCACGCCTGATTCTTTCTCAGATGGCGGAAAGTTTTCGCAAACCAATCAGGCGATAGCGCATGCTTTAAAACTGGCTGAGGAGGGCGCAGACATTCTTGATATTGGTGGCGAATCTACGCGCCCGAATGCCACGCCGGTAAGCTTGCAGGAAGAACTGGATCGCGTGATTCCCGTAATTGAAGGCCTGGTCAAACAATTCAAACAAGTTAAGCAAGTAAACATTCCGCTTTCTATCGACACATATAAACCAGCGGTCATGAAAGCGGCGATTGATGCAGGTGCATCGATAGTCAACGACGTGCGTGCGCTACAGGAAGAAGGCGCGTTAGAGATTGTGGCAAAATCCAACGCAGGCGTGTGTTTAATGCATATGCAGGGCACGCCGCAAACCATGCAGAATAATCCTCACTATGATGATGTAGTCAATGATGTAAAAGCCTTTCTAAAGGCGCGCCTGCAAGCCAGTATCCATGCGGGTATTGAGGCATCACGTATTGTGCTCGACCCTGGTTTTGGCTTTGGCAAAACACGCGAACATAACATTAGGCTGATTCGTGAGCTCGAAAGCTTTGCGGAGTTAGGCCAGCCTTTGTTAGTGGGGTTATCTCGAAAATCGGTGCTCGGGCAAGTAACGGGCAATGATATCGATGCAAGACTTTATGCCAGCATTGCGGCTTCCGTGATTTCTGCGATGAAAGGCGCTAAAATACTGCGGGTACATGATGTGAAGGCAACCGTTGAAGCTTTAAAAGTAGTTTCGGTAATTATATAAATTGGAAAAACATGAGTAAAAATTATTTCGGCACAGACGGCATTCGCGGCAAAGTGGGCGATGCGCCGATTACGCCAGATTTCGTGATGCGTTTGGGCTACGCTGCAGGCCGCGTATTTGTTGGGCTTCAGGGCAATCTTGCAAAAGGCGCACGCCCTGCGGTGCTCATCGGTAAAGATACGCGTATTTCTGGCTACATGCTGGAAGCTGCGCTGGAATCCGGCTTATCTGCTGCGGGAGTGGATGTGCTGCTTACAGGCCCTATGCCGACGCCGGCTGTGGCCTACCTTACACGCGCCTTGCGCGCGCAGGCGGGCATTGTCATTTCCGCTTCGCATAACCCTTATTACGATAACGGCATCAAGTTTTTCTCCGCACAAGGCACCAAGCTGCCGGACGAGATTGAGCACGCTATTGAAGCCGAGCTTGATAAACCCATGCAGGTGGTGGATTCTGCCAAGCTGGGCAAGGCGCGGCGCATTGATGACGCGGCCGGACGTTATGTGGAATTCTGCAAAAGCACCTTCCCGAATGATATGGATTTGCGTGGTTTGAAAATCGTGCTGGATTGCGCGCACGGCGCCACTTACCATGTTGCGCCCGATGTGTTTCATGAGCTGGGTGCCGAAATCATCAGCATCGGCAACCAGCCCGACGGCCTGAATATTAATGAGCAAGTAGGCTCAACCCACCCGCAGGCCTTGCAGAAAGCTGTTGTAGCACACAAGGCCGATATGGGCATTGCGTTTGATGGCGATGGCGACCGTGTGATGATGGTGGATTCAAGCGGCAATCTGCTGGATGGCGACCAGCTGCTTTACATTATTGCGCTGGGGCTATACGCCAAAGGTAAGCTCAAAGGCGGCGTTGCAGGTACCTTGATGACCAACTTGGCGCTGGAACACGCATTGCAAAAACACCAAATCCCGTTTGCGCGCGCCAAAGTGGGCGATAGATACGTGCTGGAACTATTGCAGACCAAAAACTGGAAACTGGGCGGTGAAAACTCCGGCCACATCCTTACGCTGGATAAACACACCAGCGGAGATGCGATTATCGCAGCATTGCAAGTACTGCACGCCTTAAAACAAAGTGGAAAAACACTCACGCAAATAGGCGAAGAATTGGTGCTGTATCCACAAGTGCTGATTAACGTGACGACCAAGAATAAGCTGGATTTGGAAACACCGCAAATTCAAAATGCAGTTAAAAAGGCAGAGACTGATTTAAATGGTGCAGGGCGAGTACTACTGCGCGCCTCCGGCACCGAGCCAAAAATCCGCGTGATGGTAGAAGGCCAAGACGCAAAACAGGTGCAAAATCTGGCCGAAGAAATTGCAGAAGTTGTGAAGAAGTCAGCGGGCTAATTAAAGTTGCTATTTAATGTTCTTATCACATTATTTATTTACGATAAGAATTAGGTAATATCTTAATGTTTAAGACGAGCAGAATTAGTTACGGGGGTACAGCTGCAGTCGTAACCAGCATGGCATTAATTAGCGGCCTTAGTGCCGCTGATACAACAAAAGCAGCTATTGTAAGCGCACTTCTCATAGCTGCTGTTGCCGATAATCTAACTGATGCATTAAGTTTTCATATCTTTCAGGAGTCTGAGCAACTCGATGAGAAAAATGCATTTACTGGAACCATAACGAACTTTCTAGCGCGGTTACTGTTATGTATTAGTTTCGTGCTTCTGGTATGGTTGTTTCCGCTAGCGCATGCATCCACAGTAGCCATTATATGGGGCGTACTCCTTCTAACCATGATGACTTATATGGTGGCAAGCGAGCGTAAAGTGAAGCCTATTCCTGAAGTTGTTAAACATTTGTTGATCGCTTTTGTAGTAGTTGCGGCAAGCAATGTGACTGGTCGTTGGATCGGGTCAATGTTCAGATAATTTTCATTTAGCCCATGTAGGACGCTATAGTTTATGTATTGTACTAAACTAAGTGCACCCTAAAAGCTAAATAACGATACCCTCGAATACCCATGGATATTAGTCTGCAGAGCTGCCAAATATATTCTTTAGGAATAGGCAGATTTTAAAATGTAAATTCCTTAAATCAGTCACGCAAGCGTTATACTTTGATAGGCGCTTGTTCCAGGTCTTCTAAAATATCATCGAAGTGCTCAATGCGAATCGATAGGCTCATCTGGTGTAAGCTTCTATCAGGTAGCGGCGCATCATGCGATGGCTGTTGAAGTAAGATGCATTTTTGCTAATGGCATATTTCATGACCTTAATCCAGCCACTTTTATCCTGATTATAATAAAGCGGCAACACCACGCGTTCCAGCTTGTCATAGAGGTCAATGGCATCATTTCCATTGCTGCTGGTCACGTTACCAATGGCCCAACCGGTGATTCCTTCAATGCAGCCTTCAATCCACCAGCCATCAAGTATCGATAGGCTAGGAACGCCATTGATTGCGGCTTTCATGCCGCTTGTGCCAGAAGCTTCATATGGGCGAAGTGGCGTATTAAGCCAGACATCACTGCCAGCAACCATGCCATGTGCAATGTCCAGATTGTAATTGGGTAGATACACCGTCGGTATAATATCCGCCAGCTCTTTAACGTAGCCATGCAGCTCTGCAACAAGCGCTTTACCACCTTCGTCACTTGGGTGTGCTTTACCGCTCATCACTATCTGAAATGGGTATTGTTGGGCAAGTCGTTTCAATCTTTCTATATCGGCAAATAGCATATCCGGGCGCTTGTAGGCCGTCATGCGCCGAGCAAATGATAAAATTGGAATCTTTAGATCGAATCTTAGCCCGGTCAAATCAAACACTTCCTCAATAAGTGCTGTTTTTGCTTGCTGATGTGCATTCCAAATAGCTTCATCGGAGATACAGCACTCTGCGCGTATGAGCAGCTCGGGTTCGTGATGCCAACCTGGAATGTGAGTGTTAAAAAGCTCGCGAAAACTGTCAGAAGTCCAAGTCAAAGGATGTACACCGTTGGTAATGGCATGTACTCGATAACCTGGGAACATTTTATTGGAAATATCTGCATGGCTTTTTGCAACCCCATTCACATACTCACTCAAATTTAAAGCCAGGCGCGTCATATTCAGTGAATCTTCCCCAGCTAGATGCTTAATTGTGGGTATGTCAAAAATGGTATCAAAAACTCGACGCACTAACGCATAATCAAAGCGGTCGTGTCCTGCTTCAACCGGGGTATGGGTTGTGAAACTACACATCTCACGTACACGGGGAATGTCATAACGCGGCTCACCCTCTCTCAGTTCTTCCAAAGGGTGAGCATATCGATGCAACAATTCCATGCCGAGTAAGGCAGAGTGGCCTTCATTCATATGGTAATGAAAAATGGTAAAGCCCAGAGCTTGCAATAACCGGACACCACCAATGCCTAGCACAATCTCTTGCTTCAGGCGGTAGGAAGAGTCTCCGCCGTAAAGGTTGTGCGTGAGTTCACGGTCTTCAGCGCTATTATCATTAAGGTCGGTATCTAGAAGAAGCACCGGTTGCTTGCCACCGCTAAGTCCCTCTACTAGATAGAGCCAAGCGCCTATCCAAACTAGACGGCCTTCAATTGTTACGGCTACTTTGGCATCCAGTGGCTTCGCCCAGAGCTCAGGTTGCCAAAAATCAGGAAGCTCTACCTGATGTCCTTGCTCATCAATTTTTTGGCGAAAATATCCTGCACGACTAACTAAACTTACCGCAACCATGGGCAACATTAAATCCGCTGCCGAACGTACCATGTCGCCAGCTAACACACCTAAACCGCCCGCGTAAGTTGGAATCTCATTACGCAAAGCGATCTCCATAGAGAAGTAGGCTACACGTGGAAAATGCGTGAATTCCTCAAGCATGGCTGTCCTGCATAGTGTTATTTTGAATCATTTATCCGAGTCAACATCAATATTTAAGTGCATGGTAACGTGCTTGCCAGGAATACTTTTGATATATATCAATCAAATCCTATGCCGATTCGCAGATGGTGATTCCCAAGGGTTTGGTGATTTAGATAGTTCAAAAAACGACAATAAAATAATGAGTTACACTTTAGCCAGCGCTTGTTCTAGATCTTCTAAGATATCATCAATGTGCTCAATCCCAATCGATAAGCGCACCATATCTTCTGAAACGCCTGCCTTTTTAAGTTCTTCCGGGCCAAGCTGGCGGTGTGTGGTGCTGGCAGGGTGACAAGCCAGCGATTTTGCATCGCCAATATTCACCAGGCGGGTAATTAGTTTAAGTGCGTCCTGAAAGCGCGCGCCGCCTTTTGCACCTTCTTTTACGCCAAAAGTTAAAATACCCGATGCGCGGCCGCCCATGTATTTGTCCACCAAAGGTTTATCGGCGTGGTTCGCCAATCCTGCGTAATTGACCCAGCTGGCTTTGGGGTGCGATTGTAAAAATTGCGCTACTTTTAAAGTGTTTTCGCAGATTCTATCCATGCGCAGCGCCAGGGTTTCAATGCCTTGCAGAATTAAAAATGAGTTAAATGGCGAGATTGCCGCGCCGGTATTGCGTAGCGGCACCACGCGGGCGCGCCCGATGTACGCGGCTGGTCCAAGTGCCTCGGTATATACCACGCCGTGATAAGACACATCTGGCTCGTTTAAACGTTTAAAGCGTGCTTTATGTTCTGCCCAAGGAAACTTGCCGCTATCGACAATGGCGCCACCAATGCTGTTGCCATGGCCGCCTAAATATTTGGTAAGCGCATGCACTACGATATCTGCGCCAAACTCAATGGGGCGGCATAAATAGGGTGATGGCACGGTGTTATCGACTATAAGCGGAATGCCGTGATCGTGTGCAATTTTGGCCAGTTTTTCAAAATCGGTAATATTGCCAAGGGGGTTGCCGACAGACTCGCAAAAGATGGCTTTGGTTTTGTCGTCAATTAGTTTGGCAAATGCGTCAGGCTCGCGATAATCCGCGAAGCGCACGTTGATGCCATACTGCGGCAAAGTATGCGCAAACAGGTTATATGTTCCACCATAGAGCGTTGAGGCTGATACGATGTTATCGCCCGCTTCGGCAATCGTCATGATTGAATAGGTGATTGCAGCCATGCCAGAAGCCAGTGCGAGCCCTGCAATGCCGCCTTCCAACTCGGCCACGCGCTTTTCCAGCACGTCGCTGGTCGGGTTCATAATGCGCGTGTAAATATTGCCAGCGACTTTTAAATCAAACAAATCGGCACCGTGCTGGGTGTCGTCAAATGCGTAAGAGGTAGTTTGATAAATAGGCACCGCGACCGCTTTAGTGGTTGGGTCTGGGGTGTATCCGCCATGCACTGCAATGGTATCCAGTTTCATATATTTGCCTTTCAAGTACCGGTTAATCATCAACGCATAAGTATGATGACTATACGCAATTATTGGGTAAGGCGTAAATATTTAAACAATATAAACTTAGTGTTTTTTATTAATACTTAAATATAAAATTGCCAAAGCTAAAATTTATAAAAGTTTTTTTAAAAAGCCTTACACAGATTAAATGTACTAATTATGCTAATTAAACTACCGACTAAAATTAACAAAGTTTTAGTCCTAATATGCTTAGTGATGTAAGCCGCAAATGGTGCTGCAAATAAACCTCCAACCACTAAGCCGGATACAATAATCCAAACCGTATGATCTAGTATTGAAAAAAGCGCGGCAGCCGCTGTCACTGTTAGAAAAAACTCGGCAAAATTGACTGAACCTATAGTGGTTCTAGGATCGTGACCTGAACCTAAGAGTGTCGTTGTAACAATTGGTCCCCAGCCACCACCGCCAGTGGTATCCATAAAGCCACCAAAAAGTGCCAAAGGTACAATCTTAGCGGTGTTGATTTCATGCCTAGCTTGAATATGACGAAAAGCTTTGCTTAGCACGTATAAACCCATTAGCAACAAGTAGCCACTAATATAAGGTTTAAGTATCTTTCCATCGATATTGCCCAAAACATAGGTGCCGATGAGCGCGCCAAGAATGCCGGGAATCAGCAGGCTGAAGAATAGTTTTTTATTCACATTGCCCATTTTCAGGTGTGCGATACCGGAAACTCCTGTGGTAAATACTTCTGCCAAATGCGTGGCCCCACTGGCCAAGGCAGGCGATGCCCCCGCCGCTAACAAAAAGCTGGTTGAGGTTACACCGTAAGCCATGCCGAGAGCACCGTCAATTACTTGTGCCAGCAGCCCGACAGCTATGGCGCTCCAAAACATCGGGTCTTGCAGCGCATTGGCAATAATTTCACCGCCGCTCAGGCCGTTGTTGCCAAAAAATATCTGATATGTGAAATAAAAAATAAGTCCGGTTAGAACAGCGACGATGATATAACTGGCTATTCTAAGCAGCGGATGATCTGATGCGTGGGTGACGTCATATTCGGCAGGAGGCAGGCCAATATTAAGGTGCGGCTGGCTGATGATTTTATCGTCTATGTCTAAGCGGCGAACTTTCATAACAACTAACTGATATTAAAACGCCAGATTCTATAGAGGTTTACATATACAATCTAATAATTAATTTTTATATTTTAATAACGTATTGTTATATGTAGGCACAATATTCTCTAATTCCATGTGCCGGTAAAAGCTATATGTGTTCATGAGCGCTAAAAATGCACTGTTTTAACCCATTTCATCGCTCAAATAAGCAATAGCTGCTGTCATCATTTAGTCAAAACAAACCATTAAACTACGCTGAAAGCCAATATCTATCTGATGTTTGCATATGATGGCTACTTTAATTTTATTAATTAACCCCCATATTTAGAACTGGCATGACTTATGCGAGCTTAGCGATATAGCGTTTTGAGGAGTTTGAAATCATAAAGGAAAAAAACAACGTGAATATAATGAATACTAAGCCTGAGATTACTGTTGAGTATCTTGTGGCGAGTGATTTCGACCAGACATTGAGTTTCAATGATTCTGGCCATGTGCTGGCTGAGATGCTTGGCATATCAGATTATGAGGAAAAAGTGGCGGGGCTTGCGCGCTCCAAGCTGGTACAGCAGGGCGCTGAGCTGGCTTATTTACTGCGACACGACCCTGCATTTCGCGGTGTGCGGATGGAGCACTTGGTTGAGGCTGGCAAACGCGTTCGCCTGAAAGACAATGTTAAGCTGTTTACCGAAATTTTGAATGATGGTTTGGATGGGTACCGATTTAAGTTCTATGTGATTTCCGCCGGGCCTGCAGCGGTGGTACGTTCGGCGCTTGAGGGAATTGTTCCACCAGAGAACGTATTTGGCTCGGAATTTGAGTTTGATGCAGATACAGGTGAGATTAGCAATGTCATCAGTGTGCCGGCGGGCAACGGCAAAGTGGCCGTGTTGCAAGAGCTGGAACAAAAACTGCAGATGAGTCCGGACCGTGTGATTTACGTGGGTGATGGCAGCTCCGATCTCTATGTGATGCACGATGTGAATAGCCGTGATGGGCATACTGTCGCGGTTTCAGAGACCAAGTCGATTGGACGTATCGCTCATCGAACCGTGCTGAGTGACAGCGCAGTGAGCGTATTGGTGCCGATTCTTGAGGATGTTCTGAAGTGGGATTCGCATCAGATTCGTGAATTGTTTAATGCGCATGGTTTGGCGCTGCAGGATTGGGATAAGATACATACTGACTGGATTACTTTCCATAACTAAAATTACAACTACTGCGCTCGATAATACTTTGTTAAAAAATGGCTCAAAATCCTCACATATAACCCATATGTTCCGGTTTTCGCCTTTTTTGCCTCGTCTTATCATCGCTCGTCACGTTGTGCAAAAGTTTCTAGTAAACTATTTTTATTGAAAATTTAAACATGAACACAACAGATTTTATCGGCTATTTCTCCGCATTTTTAACCACATTTGCCTTTGTGCCGCAAGTGCTGCATTCGCTGAAAACCCGCGATTTATCAGGCGTTTCGCTGCCTATGTACAGCATCTTCAGTGCGGGCGTGCTGGGCTGGATCGTCTACGGCATAAAAATCGCCAGTTGGCCGGTTGTGGCGGCGAACGTCGTCACGCTGGTGCTGGCTTGCACAGTGCTTTGGTTAAAACTAAGGCATCGATAATTCAAAATGAGCAGGCCTGGAAGACCGCATGTATATTGGTCTGCAGAGCAGTTGCTTTTAACTGACTCCACTCATATAGCAATATAAATCATTATTTATCAATAGCTTACGTCACATAATCTTCATCTGGGTTTAATCAATTCGTCATAAACCACATGCACACTGCTCGCATGAAATATTGTGAGTGCATATCATGCGTATGATTCAAATGTTAAGCCGCATGCAGGCCATTGATAGCGCGCTATGCGTGACAGTCAGTCAAACTAGCCAGTATCGATTGATCCGTGAATGGTTTCGCATCATCAGCCGTTTGGGTGATGGCGTATTTTGGTACATCTTGATGTTTGCGATTCTGGTTACGCAGCAGGCTGATGGTATCAAGCCGGTATTACATATGCTGGCAGCCGGCTTATCAGGTACGCTCATTTACAAATGGCTTAAGCATAAAACCCATCGCCCGCGCCCCTATCAAGTGCGTCAGGATGTGTTTCTTTCCGGTAAGCCTTTGGATCATTTTAGCTTCCCCTCTGGGCACACGCTTCACGCGGTCGCATTTGGTTTGGTTGCCCTTTTTTATTTCCCCGTGCTTGCAATAGTGCTTATTTCATTCATCGTCATGGTGGCGATGTCGCGTGTGATTTTAGGTTTGCATTACCCAAGCGATGTGTTGGCCGGTGCAGCCATAGGGTATGTCATTGCGTTCATTTCTATTGGTCTTGCTTGAAATTTATCAACTGATTATTTGCCAGTGAATATTTGCTGCGTAGCATGGAATAATCTACCGGATTTAACATGCGCAAACGTAAATCACCCAAGCATTGTTCACGCCAGGGATAAGCTCTGCCGCACTAAGATGATTCAATTCCGGCTCCCAGTTTGGTCTCATGCCCTGCATAGTTTGATGGAAATGTTCCAGCGCGTGTTCCGTTTTGGTTAAATAATAGTTCAGGTTTTTAATAAATTCCAAGTCACGTATTTTTAAAACCCATAGCAGCAGCCTTGAAATGCAGCTATGCCTAAGCATTTTATCTAAGTTTGCCAAGCGCTTTAAGTTGGCTTTAACATGGTGGGGATGCACATTAAAGCGCGGCGTGACAAAGCGGATAAGTTCTTCCAAATGATGATGAATAAGTTGATGCGGTGTGTGCGCAACATGTTTGGCGATGTGCGCATCCATCGCCCATTCGGAGGCGATATGGGTCAGAATGGTTTTGTTAAGCCATTTTGCCTCATGTGCGGGCACAAAGTGGTTGTGTGCTATCACATCCACAAACAAGTGACTGGAGTAGCCTACGGCGATTGCAATTTCTTCTTCGGTCTCCGCTGAGGCTATCATATGCTCTGAAATATGCCATTGGTGCGTAGAGCTGAATGATTTTGAAATAATCGCCAAATCTGGCAAGCAGGCACCTGCAAGTACTAGTTTTGGAAATTTCTTGATAGCTTGCTGGATTTTCGGATCGAGCAAAGGAGAAGCCATTAATAAGTACTGCGAAAAATAAATATGGGTAAACAAACCCCAGGCATTGGCATCCAGTGCATAAAAACTGATGGGGATAGCCCATATTAACTTGCTTAGAAATCGGGTCTTCATAACGCGTACTTTTACATTGCTAAATGAAGTTTGCATGAAAAAATCGTGACAGTTTCATGATAATTATTATTGTCATATTCATGTAGCTGTCACATTCCAAAGTTAGTATCTGCATAATTAAACAAAGGTTAACTTGATGAATATATTGCTGATTTCGGATGTTTACTTTCCTCGCGTCAATGGAGTTTCTACATCCGTCAGAACTTTTACCGAACAGCTCCAGAAATTAGGCCATTATGTGCATCTGATTGCGCCTGATTATGGTGTTGAAACTGAAGATGAGGCGTGGATTACACGCGTACCTGCGCGTAAAATTTTCTTTGACCCGGAAGATAAACTAAAAAAATATGGCGAAGTGTTACGTCTTCTGCCTGTGCTTCAGGATAAAAAATTCGATCTTGTGCATATTCACACACCGTTTGTCGCACATTACGCGGGATTGAAGCTGGCTAAGTCGTTAGAGATACCGGCTGTTGAAACTTACCACACATTCTTTGAAGACTACTTACATCATTATTTGCCCTGGATACCAAAATTTGTTGCGCGGGGCCTAGCAAGGCATATATCCAAAAAACAATGCAATCAGGTAGACGCAATTGTGGCGCCATCTCAGCCTATGTTAGATGTGCTGCGAAATTACGGGGTTGATGTACAGGCGGAGGTGATTGCAACTGGTCTGCAGGCGAACAGCTTTAGCGTGGCTAATGGCGAAGCGTTTAGAGAAAAATATGGAATTCCACGACAAAGGCCTATGCTACTTTACGTAGGGCGGGTTGCACATGAAAAGAATATTGGATTTTTATTGGAAGTAGTTAAATTTTTAAGCGAACAAATCCCTGAGATTTTTCTTGTCATTACCGGGGAGGGCCCAGCAGATGCAAGTTTGCGCGCATCAGTTAAATTACTCGGTATTGAAATGAATGTGCAGTTTATCGGTTATCTCGATCGCAATACGGAACTCAATGCTTGTTATAGAGCTGCAGATGTATTTGTTTTTGCATCCAAGAGTGAAACGCAAGGCTTGGTACTGCTTGAAGCAATGGCACAGGGTACGCCAGTAGTGGCGATTGCCGAGTTGGGCACGGCTTCTATACTGATTGAAGGGCAAGGTGCAATGATTGCCAAAGAACATGCGCAAGAGTTCGCACAGAAAGTACATTATCTATTAGCCAATCATATGCAGCGTAAACTGTTAGGCGAAAGCGCCAGAACATATGCCCTAAACAAGTGGTCCGCGACCACTCAAGCGGAGCGTATGGTGCAGTTTTACGAAGTATTGATTAACAAAACTGAAAGTGCTGATAAAAGCCCGTTAAAAATAGGCATTCAGCAAAGTTAAGTGGTTAGTAAATCGAGTTAAGATTACAAAAAAGCCAGCGAAGCTGGCTTTTTTAAAGTTTAGCGGAAAATGGCTTTTAAGGCTGCATTGCTTCCTGTTCTTTTTCTTCAATGGTGATATGGCGGACATCCTTCCCTTTTACCATGTACACGACATATTCAGAGATGTTTTTTGCATGATCACCAATCCGCTCAACCGCTTTTGCGATAAATAATACTTCCAGCGAAATTGAAATGGTGCGCGGGTCTTCCAGCATAAAGGTGATGAGTTGACGAATCGCTGCCTGGTATTGCTCATCGACTTCTTCATCCATATGCGCTATTTCCACTACTTTGGTTGCATCCGAGCGGGCAAATGCATCTAAAGACATGTGCAGCATTTCGCGTGCTGTATTTGCCATGGCTTTAATTTCTACAAACCGCGGCGTCAACAAACGATCTTCTTCGGTAGATTTAAGTGCATAGCGGGCAATTTTAGCAGCCTCATCACCAATACGCTCAAGGTCAGTAATGGTTTTAATCATCATCAGTACCATGCGCAAATCGCCTGCAGTCGGTTGGCGCCGCGCAATAATATGACTGCAATCCTCATCCACTTGTACTTCTAACGCATTTACCTGATGGTCTTTTTTAATCACACTCTTTGCGAGTTTTGGATTTGATGCGACCAATGCATCTAATGCGTCTACTATCTGCCGCTCGACCAATGCGCCCATCTCTAGCACCTTGGCGCGTACCGCCTCTAGCTCGGCATCGTATTGTTTAAAAATATGTTCCTGCATTACATCATCCTTTCAAAACCTTGCTTGGCTCTGGTAAATAATAACTCGACTTGCTTAATTAGACTAAATTAACCAAACTTACCTGTAATATAGTCTTCTGTCTCTTTGCGGCTGGGGCGGGTAAAAATCGTGTTGGTCTCGTCGTATTCCATCAACTCGCCTAAATACATATATGCGGTATAGTCTGATACACGGGCTGCCTGCTGCATGTTATGTGTCACCACCAGAATAGTCAGCTTTTCCTTTAGCTCACTCATTAATTCCTCAATGTTTGCTGTGGCGATCGGGTCGAGTGCTGACGTTGGCTCATCAAACAGCATGATTTCAGGGTCTGTTGCTAGAGCGCGTGCAATACATAAGCGCTGCTGCTGGCCGCCGGATAAGTTAAACGCCAAATCCTGCAGTCTGTCTTTAACTTCGTTCCAAATGGCTGCGCCTTTGAGCGCCTCTTCCACTTTGTCATCCAGCATGCGTTTGTTGCTCTCGCCACGCACGCGCAAGCCATATGCCACGTTTTCGTAAATACTTTTAGGAAACGGATTAGGTTTTTGAAACACCATGCTGATACGCATGCGCACTTCAATGGGGTCTACGCCATGTTCCAGAATATTGGTATTGTCCGGGTGCATGACGATTTCACCTTGATACTTGTTACCAGGGTATAAATCATGCATACGGTTAAAGCAACGCAGAAAGGTCGATTTCCCACAGCCAGATGGGCCAATCAGCGCAGTAATTTTATTTTCATATAATGGCATACTAACGCTTTTAAGGGCGTGGTTGCCGCCTGCATAAAAAAAGTTGAGGTTGCGTGATTCAGCTTTAATTGCGGTTGTTGGGTTGTTCATGTTGTCTACCATTTAATGTTTTTGCGAATTTTGTAGCGTAGCCATATTGCCGTACCGTTCATTAGCAAGGTGACGATAATAATTAATGCACCAGTTGCTGCCGCATTGATGTGGAAAGCGTGTTCGGGGCGCGATAGCCAGTTAAACATCTGAATTGGCAACACGGTAAAACCGGAGCTCAACCATTCAAAATTGATAAATGGCGCTACATCAGTAATTGGCGAAGGCGGTAAAAAGGCAATAAATGTAAGTGCACCAATAGTAATAATTGGTGCTGTTTCGCCCAGTGCACGTGCCATGCCGATAATCACGCCAGTGAGAATGCCGCCGTAGGAGTATTTCAAAACATGATCATGTACGACTTGCCATTTGGTGGCGCCTACAGCATAAGCCGCTTCGCGAATTGCAGTAGGAATGGCGCGAATAGATTCACGTGTAGACACAATCACAATCGGCAATATTAACAAACCTAAGGTTAAACCTGCAGTCAATATACTTTGGCCTAAATCTAGAATATATACAAATAAACCCAGTGCCAGCAGTCCGTAGACAATGGATGGTACCCCTGCCAAGTTGGTGACATTGATTTCGATGAGATCGGAAAACCAGTTTTTAGGCGCATATTCTTCTAAATACAAACCGGCTGCTACACCCATGGGTACAGCCACTAAAAACGTCACTAGCATCACTAGCGCAGAACCTACCCAAGCTGATAGCAGTCCGGCACTGCCAGCGCGACGTGATGGGAAATCAGTGAGAAATCCCATATTAAAACGCTCGTAACCATCCATCACCAAATCGGTGAATAACGTGAGCAGGGTGAGCAGGGCGAGCGTCAGCGCCAGCAGGCCAATAAGTGAAAAGATGTAATCGTTGAGCTTATGGCGCTTGATCATAGCGCGTACTTCTGCCAGATTGCGGATGACGGATGCTCGCGTTTGTGTGGTATCGGTTGTCATGTTGATATTCATTCGTTTAATAATGCTCGCGATATTTTTTGCGAATCGCGTGACCTAAAATGTTGAAACACAATGTCATGATCATCAGCACTAGTCCAGCCGCAAAAATACTTTGGTAGCCAATGCTGCCATGTGGCAGATCGCCCATAGCAACTTGAACAATGTAGGCCGTAATGGTGGCGGCACTTTCCATCGGGTTAAAACTTACAATGGGTTGTTGGCCTGCTGCTACGGCCACTACCATGGTCTCACCCACAGCGCGTGATATACCTAAAATATAGGCAGCCACAATGCCGGAAATAGCCGCGGGCGTAACGACGCGAAGCGCTGTCTGAAAACGTGTTGCTCCCATCGCATAAGAACCTTCACGCATGCTCATCGGTACAGCGCGCATGGCATCTTCTGCTACCGATGCGATGTACGGCACGATCATAATGCCCATGACGATACCGGCGCTCAGCATATTAAAACCGGGTAGCTCGGGAAATATCTTTTGCAAGATAGGTGTTAAAAACAGCAGGGCAAAATAACCAAATACAATGGTAGGTACGCCAACGAGTAATTCTAATATCGGCTTCACTATCTCGCGCGTTTTGTGCGACGCAAACTCTGATAGATAAATAGCAGCTATCGTACCAATTGGGATCGCCACTGCTAGTGCGACTGCGGAGGTTGTCAGTGTGCCTGATACCAAAGGCATGATACCGTAGTGCGCATCTTCAAATAATGGTGTCCATTGTGTATCGGTAAAAAAATCAACTATAGAAACTGTTTTGAAAAAACTTAGAGACTCGTAAAGCAGAATAGCGACGATGGAAAGCGTTGTTGCCACCGCTGAGAGTGCAGCTAGCATCAAGATAAACTCAATGATGCGTTCTTTGACGTTTCTGCGCACGTTTTTAGCCAGGCGTGGGCTAATGGTTGCTTTTTTAACAGAATGATTAAGCACAGTTGATGCCGTATTCATAAATAATTGGACTATTCCATTTTAGCGGAATAAAGCCAACTTTTGAAAGCAAGTTGACTTTAATCGGTTAAACAAAAAAATGGGGGCAAAGTTTCGCCCCCTAAATATATATTGCTTACTTGATTCTGCTGAGTAAGTCGGTAATTTTAATACCCACTTCATTTTTACCACCAAAGCCAGTGCCTGGTTTCATTGCTTTAAAGTGTTCTTTTACAGCGGTATAGTCTTCCGTTGGCAGCGGAACATATTTCACTTCTTTTACCAGAGCCGGTGCATTTTCCAGATAGAAATTAACAAACGCTTTTACTTCCGGTTTGAATGCCGCCGCAGTCGCATTAACATAAATAAACAATGGGCGTGATAATGGAATGTAGGTACCATTTTTAACGGTATCAAAAGAAGGTTCTACCGCTGGTGCACCAGCCTTGGCAGAGATTGGAATTGCGCGTAATTTATCTTTATTTTCTTCGTAATATGCCAAACCAAAGTAAGCCATACCACCTTCGCTACCAGATACACCTTGTACTAATACGTTGTCATCTTCTGATGGTGTATAGTCTGTACGGTGCGCTTTTGCTTTGCCGTTAATGGCCTCACTAAAGTAATCAAATGTACCAGATGCAGTACCTGGACCATATAAGCTCAATTTTTTGTCTGGGTAAGCTGGGTTAACATCTTTCCAGTTTTTAACGCTAGAACCTGGGCCCCAGATTTTTTTCAGTTCATCAACGGTAAGACTTTTAACCCAATTGTTTTTATCGTTTACTACAACAGTTAAACCGTCAAAAGCTACAGGCAATTCTATATATTGAATACCTGCTTCTTTACATGCATCAATCTCTTTTTGCAAAATAGGGCGTGATGCATCGGAAATATCGGTCTCGCCACGGCAGAATTTTTTGAAGCCGCTACCAGTGCCAGATTCGCCAACAGTTACTTTTATCTTTGTTGATTTTTGAAATTCTTCGGCGACTGCTTCCGTGATTGGGTAAACCGTGCTCGAGCCATCAATCTTGATGATTTTATCTGCCGCAAAAGCGTGGACTGTAGCGAATGTGGCTGCAACTAAAGCAGCAATGCGCACGGATTTGGTTAGCTTGGTATTCATTAATAATCTCCATCTAAAGTTAAACTATATTGAGTTAAATAGCTTTTAATCTGATGCGAATATTAGAGGTCAAATATGACAAATTGATGACAAAAAGATGACTAATTAAATAAAAAAGGGTCTCGAAGAGACCCTTTAAAGCTTGGCTGAAATCGTTATAAAAAAGTACGGCCGAGATGGTAGCTCATTGCAGCGATGAGTCCTGCACATGGAATGGTGAGTACCCATGCCCATACGATGCGTGAAGCCAAGCCCCAGCGTACAGCAGATGCGCGGCGAGAAAGCCCAACGCCAACAATCGCCCCTGTGATAGTATGTGTCGTGGAGACCGGAATGCCGAGAGAGGTCGCTAAAAATAAGGCAATTGACCCACTTGTCTGCGCGCAGAATCCACCCGTTGGGCGTACTTTGGTGATGCCCATACCCATGGTGCGCACGATGCGCCAGCCGCCAAACAGTGTGCCTAAGCCCATTGCCAGTTGGCATGAAATGACCACCCAGAATGGCACATGAAAATTGCCTTGCAAATAGCCGTTGGCAAACAATAGCACGGTGATGATACCCATGGTTTTTTGCGCATCATTTGCACCGTGGCCCAAACTAAATAAGGAAGATGAAATAAACTGCAGTTTATTAAACCGGCTTTCTGTTTTATAGGGTGCAGATTTTTCAAATAGCCACAACACGATCACAGACAAGGTGAGGGCGAGCAGCATGCCAAACAATGGAGATAATACAATCGCAACACCAGTTGCAATGAGTTTGCTTCCTACAATAATGCCTTTTGTGCCTGCATGTGCTACTCCTGCGCCCAGTAAGCCGCCAATGAGCGCGTGGGACGAGGAAGAAGGGATGCCAAACCACCAAGTGATGACGTTCCAGGCAATGGCGCCGCCCAGTGCGCCAAATATAACAGCATTATTGACAATGTTTGGGTCAATAATGCCTTTGCCTACAGTATCGGCAACATGTAAGCCAAAGAATAAAAAGGCGATAAAGTTAAAGAATGCCGCCCACATAACAGCTGCTTGCGGCGTAAGTAAGCGCGTAGAAACCATGAGTGCAATGGAGTTTGCAGCATCGTGAAAGCCATTCATGAAATCGAACAAGAGGGCTACCACCACGAGCAACGCCATGATGAGAATTGCGTGATCCATGATTTTCCTTTAAATGCGCTCTAAAACTACACCATGAATCACGTCTGCCACATCTTCGCAACTGTCTACTGCTGCTTCGAATAAGTCATAGAGTTCTTTGGATCGAATCAGTGTGCGCGCATCTGACTCTTCCGCAAACAAACGATGCATGCCAGCGCGCATAACATGATCAGCTTCGCCTTCGATGCTGCTAATTTCTTCGCATGTACGCAAAATGCGTTCGGCATTTTTCATGTCAGACAACATATTGACCGCATCACGCACTTTTTCTGAAGCACGCAATAAAATTTGACCTAATGCGACCATTTCTGGTGTGAAACTGGTGTGTCCGTAAATCTTAGCGCTTTGCGGAATATCTTCCATATAGTCGATAATGTCATCCAAAGCCATGGCTAGTTCACGGATTTCGCGGCGGTCGAATGGGGTGATAAAAGTTTTGTGTAAAGAGAGGAGGATTTCTTTGGTGTATTCATCAGCTTCACTTTCTATGGTGCGGATTTCTTTGAAATGTTCTTCAAACTTGTCTTCATCCCTCACTGCTGACATCATCGCCAGTACTTTAGAGCCATTCACAGCGCAGTCTGCCAAGCGATTAAATAATTCAAAATAATTGTCACTACGCGGTGTTACTGCTGCCATCAATCGACCAAATGCGGCGTTAGCCATTCTTATTTCCCCTAATGAAATTAATAATTATTTAGTGTAACCAGTTTAACTGCATGCACCTGAAATTCGCGAGCGTTAATCAGACAATTTAAATTTTTATGAGCTTGATGCTCTTATTATATAATCTGCCGCTAAACAACTTGTCTAAGTATTCTCTAACAGTAAAATTATGACATATATGTGACAAAAAAATGAAAATCAAACCCAATGAAATTACAAATCCTGACACTGAACAAATAAAACCTCAGGAAAAGCCACAGATAGGTAGTTTTGAAAGGAATCTTACCTGGTGGGTGCTTGCATGCATCGTTGTCGGTATTGCACTGGGTAAAATTTTCCCAGATTTTTTTCAAATAGTGGGTGGGCTTAAGATTGCAGAAGTTAACTTGCCTGTGGCGTTGCTCATTTGGCTCATGATCATCCCCATGCTGCTTAAAGTGGATTTTGGGGCGATGAAAGAGGTACTCGCTCACACGAGGGGTATTGGTGTTACGCTGTTTATTAATTGGGTTGTTAAACCCTTTTCAATGGCGCTGCTTGCATGGATATTTATCCGGCATTTTTTCTCTGGTGTGTTGCCCGCAGACCAGCTCGATAGTTATGTTGCAGGACTTATTTTGCTTGCGGCTGCCCCATGTACTGCCATGGTGTTTGTTTGGAGCAACCTCTGTGGCGGTGACCCCAAATTTACACTATCTCAAGTGGCTATCAATGATGCCATTATGCTGGTTGCATTTGCGCCGATTGTAGCGCTGCTGCTTGGGTTGTCCAGCATTACAGTGCCTTGGAATACGCTATTTTTATCAGTGGTTTTGTTTATTGTGGTGCCGGTGCTTATTAGTCAGGTCTTGCGTAAAGTTTTACTTTCTAAAAGCCAGGATGCATTAGAAATTACACTTAAACGCTTACATCCGGTTTCACTTTCAGCATTGCTGGCCACACTGATTCTGTTATTTGGTTTCCAAGGCCAGCAAATCCTTGCTCAGCCTATTATCATCGGGCTGTTAGCAGTGCCGATTGTTATTCAAACATATTTTAATTCTATGCTTGCATATTGGCTGAACAAAAAACTTAAGGTTGCTCATTGCGTTGCAGGACCTTCGGCCTTAATCGGAGCATCAAATTTCTTTGAACTCGCAGTAGCTACCGCTATTGCCTTGTTTGGCTTCAATTCTGGCGCGGCACTTGCAACTGTGGTTGGTGTTCTAATTGAAGTTCCTGTGATGCTCTCTGTCGTCTTTATAGTGAATAGAAGTCGGAGTTGGTATGAAACAAATTAAATTATGTAGGGCAGATTGATAATGACCGTTACCATTTACCATAATCCCGCTTGCGGTACTTCTCGTAACACCTTGGCGATGATACGCGCCAGTGGTAAAGAGCCAGAGGTGATTGAATATCTTAAGACTCCGCCAAGTCGCGAAAAGCTGGTTGAATTAATTTCAAAAATGGGCATCAGCCCACGCCAGCTATTGCGCGAAAAAGGCACGCCCTATGCAGAACTGGGCTTGGCTGATTTAAGCTTATCTGATGACGCGCTGATTGACGCGATGATGCAACATCCTATTTTAATTAATCGCCCGATCGTGGTGACTGCAAAAGGCGTTAAATTATGCCGTCCATCTGAACTTGTTTTGGATATTTTGGAAAATCCTGATATCGGCACTTTTGTAAAAGAAGATGGCGAAATGGTGAATGCACAAGCACATCAAAGCAAGTAAGCGTTTGTTGTATAATCTCGTTTTTAGAATCAAGCAGCAGCAGCCATGGAAGCCGAACAACTCAACCAAATTTCTAATCGTATTGACGACCTAGCTGCCCGCAACCATGCGCTTCGGGGGTATCTTTGACTTCGAAAATAAAGCGCAAAAACTGGAAGAAGTAAACGGTTTATTAGAAGACCCGAAAGTTTGGGACAATGCCGAAAACGCGCAAAAGCTCGGTAAAGAAAAACGTAGTTTAGAACTTGTCGTTAATAATCTGCAAAGCCTAGAGAGCGGTTTAAAAGACGCACGCGAGCTATTTGAAATGGCGCGCGAAGAAAATGACGACAACACGTTGATGAGCGTGGATGCGGATACAAAAACGCTTGAAAAAAAAATCGAAGACATGGAATTTAAGCGCATGTTTTCGGGCGAGTTGGATGCTGCCAATTGCTTTATCGAGTTTCAATCCGGCAGTGGCGGCACCGAAGCGCAGGACTGGGCGGCGATGTTGCTACGCATGTATTTGCGCTATTGCGAGCGCAAAGGCTTTAAGGTGGAAGTGCTGGAAGAGTCCGACGGAGACGTGGCGGGCATTAAGGGCGCTTCAATCAAGGTTTCAGGCGACTATGCCTACGGAACCTTAAGAACAGAAAATGGTGTACATCGTTTGGTACGTAAGTCGCCGTTTGACTCTAATGCTAAACGCCATACTTCGTTTGCCAGTGTGCAGGTATTCCCAGAGGTGGATGAATCTATTCAAATTGACATCAACCCGGCTGATTTGCGCATTGATACGTATCGTGCCAGCGGTGCCGGTGGGCAGCACATAAATAAGACGGATTCTGCCGTGCGTATCACGCACATTCCAACTAACACGGTGGTGCAATGCCAAAATGATAGAAGCCAGCACCGCAACCGCGAAGAAGCCATGAACATGTTGAAAGGCGCGTTGTATAATCTGGAATTGAACAAGCGCAATGCCGAAAAGCAAGCGCTGGAAGACGCTAAAACCGACATCGGCTGGGGACATCAAATCAGGTCATACGTGCTGGACCAGGGCCGTATTAAAGATTTGCGCACCAATGTGGAAATCGGCAATACGCAAGGTGTGCTGGATGGTGACCTTGACCCGTTTATTATGGAAAGTTTGAAGCAGGGAGTTTAAGTGAGCGAGCAAGAAAATAATTTACCCATTGACGAGAACCATGTCATTGCCGAGCGTCGCGAGAAGCTGAAAGCGATTCGCGCTGATTCTAAATTAAATGGCGGAGTTGCTTTCCCAAATGATTTTAAACCGGATGCCCTGGCAGCCAATATCCATGCGGATTACAGCGGCACTGAAAATGAAGCGTTTGAAGCAAAACCAGTGCATGTTAAAGTGGCCGGCCGCATGATGCTGAAGCGCGTGATGGGCAAAGCGAGTTTTGCGACCATTCAAGATAAAAGCGGCCGCATTCAGTTGTTTATTGGCAGCAGCAATATTGATGAAGCGACCTACGAGGCTTTTAAACATTGGGATTTAGGCGATATTTTAGGTGCGGTTGGCCACTTGTTTAAAACCAAAACCGGCGAGCTTTCGGTAAAAGTCACAGAGCTGCGATTGCTGACGAAATCATTACGGCCGCTCCCGGAAAAATTTCATGGCCTGCAAGATCAGGAAGTTAAATATCGTCAGCGTTACGTCGATTTGATTACCTCTGAAGAAACGCGAGCAACCTTTATAGCACGTAGCAAAGTTGTTTCTGCGATTCGTAATTTTATGCTTCAGAATGAATTTCTAGAAGTTGAAACGCCCATGCTGCATCCTATCCCGGGCGGCGCTGCAGCCAAACCTTTTACCACGCATCATAACGCGCTGGATATGCAAATGTTCATGCGCATTGCACCGGAGCTTTATTTGAAACGCCTTGTGGTGGGCGGATTCGAGCGTGTATTTGAAATGAACCGTAACTTCCGGAATGAAGGCTTAAGCGTTCGCCATAACCCGGAATTTACCATGATGGAGTTTTATGCGGCCTACACGGATTATAATTGGCTGATGGATTTTACCGAGCAGTGTATCCGTGCCGCTGCCATTGCTGCACGTGGTACTGCTGTGTTGCAATATGACGGCAAAGAAGTGGATTTAAGTAAGCCGTTCGAGCGCCTGACCATTGTGGGGGCGATACAAAAATATGCACCGGAATACACGCTGGCGCAATTAAATGACGCAGAATATTTGCGTGTTGACTTATATAAGCGCGGTATCAAAGTTTTCGAGCATGCTGGCTTGGGTTCGCTCCAGTTAAGCCTATTTGAAGAAACAGTAGAAGCGCATTTATGGCAACCGACTTATATAATTGATTACCCGGTAGAGGTTTCACCCTTGGCGCGCGCTTCTGATAAAAATCCGGAAATCACCGAGCGCTTTGAATTGTTTATTACTGGACGTGAAATGGCCAATGGTTTTAGCGAGCTGAATGATGCTGAAGATCAGGCAGCACGATTCCACGCACAAATGAAGGCCAAAGAGGCGGGCGATCAAGAGGCGATGTTTTACGACGCCGATTTTATCCGCGCACTGGAATACGGCATGCCGCCGACGGGTGGTTGCGGTATTGGCATTGACCGTTTGGTGATGCTGATTACGGATAGTCCCAGTATTCGCGATGTGATTCTCTTCCCGCATATGCGGCCAGAAGCTTAAGTTTCTCAGTAATTAAAAAGCCATCCTTTGTGATGGCTTTTTTTGTTGTGGTAAAAACACAACGGCTTATTACAAAAATAGTTCTTTGTCATCAGATTGTCATATAACTGTCTCAAAATCCGCCTGTTGAAAAATCTTTACTTAACGTTCTAACAGGGGACTTTGAAAATGAACATTAAATTACGTAATTTAGTGGCAGCAACACTAGCTGGCACGGCTTTACTAGGTTTCGCGGGTACTACTTTAGCAGATACAACCGATGACATCGTAAATGCACTGATGGCAAAAGGCGTATTGACGGAAGAGGAAGGCGCGCTTTTGATGAAAGGCCGTACAGGCGAAAAAGAAGCTGCTGAAAAGAAGAAGGAATCAGCAGTTTCCGCAAAATATAAAGATGGCTTAAGCTTTGAAAGTGGCGATGGCAAGTTTAAAGCCTCTATCAATGGCCGTGTACATGCCGATTATCGATTTTTTGACTATAACGATGACGACAGAAATGCTACGCTGGCTCCAGCAACAATTACAAACTCAATTGCAAACACAAATAGTGTAACGGATACATTTGATATTCGTCGTGCACGTATTGGTTTTAAAGCAGCTTGGAAAGACTATTATGAGGCAGAGGTGGTAGCTGACCTTGGCAATACTACGACCTTGGATGTTGGTTATTTGAATATTGCCTGGTGGAAACCTGTGCAGTTCCGTTTTGGTCAATTCAAAATGCCGATGAATCTGGAAGAGCTGACTAGTTCTAATAATATCGACTTTATGGAACGTTCATATGTAAATGCGCTAGCACCCGCTAAGGAAATTGGCGCAATGGTACATGGTTCACCTTTTACTGGCGTAACCTACGCATTAGCTGCATCAAACGGTAGCGCAAAGAATGCAGAGTCTGATATTCGCGAAGATGGTAAAGATGTGATTGGCCGTGTCACCGCCAACTTTGCTGAAATGATGGATAAAAAGGAGATGGTGTTGCACGCTGGTGTTTCATACTCAAAAGGTGATTTGCCACAGGGTACCGTTGGTGTGGCAGGGCGTACCGAAGCGCGTGGAGCTACTTTCTTTACTGCGCCAGTACTTGCAAATACACAATTTGAAACGATTGATCGCAGCCGTTTAGGTTTAGAGGGCGCAGTTGGTTACGGGCCATTTAAAGTGCAAGCGGAATGGATGCAACAAAACAATGATTTTAGAACTAACAACCGTAGCTATGACTTAGATACAGAAAACTGGTATGCAGAAGCCTTGTGGACAATTTCAGGTGAAGCTTATGCAGATGCTTATAAAGGTGGTATCTTTGGTGGTTTAAAACCTAAAAACGATTTTGACCCAACCACATTCAAAGGTGGGTTATGGGAAGTTGGTGTTCGTTATAGCGAATTTGATGCATCTGACTACGATACTGCTGGTATCGGTCAAGGTAATGGTGCGGATGCTTTAATAACTACTAAAGCGAAAGGTTTTGCAAAAGCCGAAGCTTGGACAGCAGGTATTAAGTTCTTACCAACTTCAAACACACGTTTAATGTTGAATTATGTTGATACTGATTTCAGTGATGTGATTGGCGGCGCAACGGGTGGTGTAGTTGTTAATAACAAACGTGTTGATGATGAAAAAGCACTCATCATGCGTGCACAATGGATGTTCTAAATTTGATTTAGAAAGCAATCTAAAAGCCCGCTTTTTAGCGGGCTTTTTTACGTCTGTTAAAGCCTGGCAGCTCCATATACGACTCCCATCGGGTATAATTTCTGGTGAATAGTATGCCGGAATGAAGCCATGTATAAACATCCGTTATTAGACCGCGATAAAATGTCCCCGCAAGAGGCGTTGGATGTTTTAATCGAAGGTAACCATCGCTTTGTAAATAATCACATTGCTGATAAAGACATGCAAAGTCTGGTGCAGATCATTAAAGATAGGCAACATCCATTCGCCTCTTTTTTAAGCTGTAGCGATTCGCGTGCACCTGTCGAGCTGTTATTCGATCAGGCTTTGGGCGATATTTTCAGCGTGCGGCTGGCTGGTAATATTGCTTCGGATAAAGCAATAGGCAGCTTGGAGTTTAGTACCAAATACTTGAACAGCAAACTCGTTGTTGTGTTGGGCCACACTGATTGTGGCGCGGTTAAAGCGGCTTGTGATAATTTTAGAGATGGTCACATCGGCGAAATTATCAATATGATCAGACCTGCATTACGCATGGAGAAAACTATTGAGCAGAATCGCGATTCTTCAAATACAAATTTTTTGAATAAAATTTGTCAGCTGAATGTGAAAATGCAAATTGATGAAATTATTCATTCCAGTGATATTATTCAGGACATGCTCAGTAGCAAACAAATCGGTATGGTTGGCGGCGTATACAACCTTGCGACGGGAGAGGTGAATTTTCTGCCAGATACCCTGATGATTTAAGCGACTTGGTAAATTCGACAGCATTAATAACTAAAATAAGTTTTACTTTCATCTAACCACTTTCGAAAGTTCTAAAAATGAGCCATAGGCAAGATACCAGCACGCTATTACGCACTCTCAAGTTTTACCTTAATCCGAATGACGGTCGTTATGAAGATTTAGCCAAAGGCAATGTGGCTAAAAACATCATGAAGGACTTAACGGCTGGTCTGGTGGTAGCTATGGTGGCAATTCCGCTTGCAATGGGCTTTGCAATGGCCAGCGGTTTGCGCCCAGAACAGGGTATTGTTGGTGGTGCAGTGGCGGGTTTGCTGGGAGCTCTGTTTGGCGGCAGTAAATATCAGGTATATGGCCCAACAGCCGCATATATCCCCATTATTGCAGGCTTAATGGCGACTTATAACCATAGCTTTTTGGTGTTGTCTTCTATCGTTGCAGGTGTCATGCTAATGTTCACTGGCTTACTGAAAAAAGGCAAAGTCGTCACATTGGTGCCGCATTCCATCGTGGTGGGTTTTACCATTGGCATTGCAGTCGTGATTGCGTTCTCGCAAATGGGCGAGGTCTTTGGTTTTAAAGAAAAAATTGGCTATGATTTCATTGGTCAAATTCAAAAAACCGTTGCCTATATTGGCGATATGAATGTTTATGCACTCATAGTGGCCTTAAGCACGTTTGCGATATGCAAAGTCTTGATTAAGATTTCTACATTTATCCCCGCACCTGTATTCGGATTGGGACTAGGTTGGGTTGCAGCTGCGACGTTTTGGAAAGATAAAGGGCTGGTGCTGATTAAAGATAAATATGGCAGCATTCCAACCGATTTCTGGAATATGACGATGCCGGCATTGCCGGATATGACCACGAGTGTAGTGTGGTTCGATTTATTTTATTTTGCGGTAGCAATTTATTTCGTAGCTGCGATTGAGAGTCTGCTTTGCAGCCGTATGGCAGACCGCATGGCGAACAACAAGGGCGTGCCGTTTAACCCCAACAAAGAGCTGTGGGGGCAAGGCATGGTAAACATATTCACGCCATTGTTTAATGGTTTCCCGCATACAGGCGCGCTTGCAAGGACGGCTGTGAATATCAGACTAGGTGCGGTTTCTCCGCTTGCGGGCATTGCAAAATTTTCTTTCAAACTACTGCTGGCCGCTTATTTGGCAACTTATTTGGAGCAAGTGCCCATGGCGTGTATCGGTGGTATTTTGCTATATGTGGCTTCCGGCATGGTGAAATGGAAAGAGATTCAGGAAGTGATTGAGATGAACAGTAGATTTCATTTCTGGCTGATGATTTACACGGCGGTAATGGTGCCATTGACTGGCTTTTTAACAGCTGTGCTAAGTGCAATTGCGATATTTGGGGTGGCTGTATTGTTGAAAAAAGTACCGCTACATCACAAGAAAGAAGATACAGTTGAGCTGGAGCTGGCAGAGGCTAATTAGTCTTTAGGACGTATCTCATGCTACTTCTGCACAACTATTATGCGATGATAAGACAAGGCAAAAATTTCTGAAAAACCGGAATTTATGTGGTTATTAATGAGGATTTTGAGGAAATTTTTAACGCAGTATTATCGAGCAAAAGAGTTGTGCGGCTAGCGATGGCCTTCTTTTGCCATATTGATGGAATATTTAGGAATTTCTATTACCAAATCTGCCGTGCCAACAATTGCTTGGCATGATAGACGTGAATTAGGCTCTAACCCCCAAGCTTTGTCGAGTAAATCCTCTTCTTTTTCTTCTGGCGGATTCAAAGTCTTATAACCTTCGCGCACAATCACATGGCATGTCGTACATGCGCATACCTGGTCGCAGGCATGGTCTATGTCGATTTCATTGTCTAATAAATTTTGGCAAATCGATTCTCCGGTTTTGGCATCAATTGCTGCGCCTTCCGGGCATAGTTCTACGTGTGGTAAAACAATAATCTGTGGCATATTTTCTTTTATATCTCTAAATGGTCTAAATTTTTCCCCGCCAGCGCGCTGCTGATGCTCGCATCCATGCGTCTTGCGGCGAAATTCTCAGTAGCAGCATTTAGCGCTTCGGTGGCCTCGCGAATGGCATCGGCAGAAGCAGGGCTGGGAGCCGCATTGATATCGGCTTTCAGAGCATTCATTTTGGCTGTTATTTTTTGTTTTTCTTTAGTATTTAACAAATGTCCATCTTGTTCCAGCGCCACACCAATTGCCGCTAACAGACTTTCTGCATCGACTTTTGCCTCCGCCAGCGCGCGTGCCTGCTTGTCCTGCTCTGCTGCGCCAAAGCTGCTTTGTAGCATATTTAAAATTTCTTCCTCACTCAGCCCATAGCTGGGTTTTACCACAATATTCGCCTCTACATTGCTGGTCGTTTCGCGTGCGGAAACGCTTAACAAGCCATCTGCATCTACGGTAAATGTCACACGGATACGTGCAGCACCTGCTACCATTGGTGGAATGCCACGTAACTCAAATCGGGCGAGTGAGCGGCAATCACTTACCAATTCGCGCTCCCCCTGCAGCACATGAATGCTCATGGCAGTTTGACCATCTTTAAACGTAGTGAACTCCTGCGCACGGGCAATCGGCAATGTGCTATTACGTGGAATGATTTTTTCGACCAAGCCGCCCATGGTTTCAAGTCCTAATGAAAGAGGGATCACATCAAGCAGCAATAAATCGTTTTCGCTTCTATTCCCAGCCAGCACATTGGCTTGTATCGCCGCGCCGAGCGCGACGACTTTATCAGGATCCAAATTGGTAAGCGGCTCTTGTTTAAAGAATTCTTGCACTGCATGCCTCACATGTGGCATACGCGTAGCACCGCCTACAAGTACAACGCCTTTGATGTCTTCTTGCGTAAGGTTGGCATCACGCATGGCTTTACGTGTCGGCGACAGTGTCTTTGTGACAAGATGCTGGGTAAGCTCAACAAACTCAGCTGCGGTGAGCGTGACATCTACCAACGTGCCATTGCCCAATCGGCAGACGATTTGTGCTTCAAAGTTATCGGTAAGCCATTCTTTAGCCTGGCGTGCTTTGGTAAGCAGCAGGCGTGTATCTTGTTCACCAAGCGGAACAAAGGTACTGCTGTTTTCGCGAATTTTATCCAGCACCCAGCAATAGATACGATGGTCAAAATCATCACCGCCTAGGGCCGAGTCGCCATTGGTAGCAAGTACTTCAAAAACACCTTTTGCTAATTTAAGAATGGAAATGTCAAATGTGCCGCCACCCAGGTCGTAGATGACATAAGTGCCTTCGGCAGCATTGTCCAATCCATAAGCTACAGCTGCGGCTGTAGGTTCATTCAGCAATCGCAACACATTCAATCCCGCAAGGCGTGCGGCATCCTTAGTGGCTTGACGCTGTGCATCATCAAAATAGGCTGGAACGGTTATTACTGCACCAACCAGCTCGCCACCTAATGATTTTTCTGCACGCACTTTAAGCGTTTTAAGAATTTCTGCAGAAATTTCTACTGGGCTTTTAAAGCCTGCACGGGTTTGTATTTGTAGTAATCTGGCGGATTGCGCACCTGCTGCATTTTCCGTGCTATCTACAAAGCGATAGGGAATATGTGCCCTATCAACAATATCTTTGAGATTACGCCCCATAAAACGTTTGACGGAGGCAATCGTATTGACGGGGTCGCTGCTTTGCTGAGCTTGCGCTTCATGGCCAACAACGACACCACCATCAGGTAAATAGCGGACGATGGAAGGTAACAGTGCATGACCATGCTCATCTTGTAACACAGTACTCATGCCGCTGCGCACAGTAGCAACCAGTGAATTTGTCGTACCTAAATCAATGCCTACCGCCAGTTTATGCTGGTGCGGCGCAGCATATTGCCCAGGTTCTGAAATTTGCAGCAATGCCATACTAATTCTCTATTTGCTCAATTGCCTTGTTGATATCCGCACATACTTTTTCAATAAAAATCAGCTTGCGTGTGGCTTCAGTAGCGGCTGCGTAATTTTTTTTCGTGTCTAGAAAATCACCTAAATCAGTTTGGAGCATTTTTGCTTCAGCACGCATTTCTGTCAGCAAACTATCTAAAGCTTTAATGTTTTTTTCTGATTTTGCATCTTCTAAATTTTCGCGCCAATCCATCTGCTGCATTAAAAAATCAGGCGGCATGGCGGTGTTGGTTTCTGCAATCGCATTGATGCCTTGTAGCTCCAGCAAATATTTGGCGCGACTGGCTGAGTTTTTTAGCGTTTGATAGGCTTCATTGGCAAGGGTGGCTGTTTGCATGGATTGCAGCTTTTCAGGGGCTGGGGCAGTTACAAAGCGGTCAGGATGCGACTCGGATTGTATTTTGCGATAATTACTTTCCAATACGGTCAAGTCCAAATCGAATAATGGCTTAAGCTCAAACAGCTCAAAATAATTCTGTGTCACACTGTAAAACTTTCACCACAGCCACATTCGTCCTTCACGTTAGGATTGTTGAATTTAAAGCCTTCATTCAATCCTTCCTTGGTGAAATCGAGTTCGGTCCCATCTATATAGGCCAGGCTTTTCGGGTCAACAATCACTTTTACGCCATGGCTTTCGAACGCTAGGTCTTCCGGCTTCAGCTCATCAACAAACTCAAGCGTATAAGCCATGCCAGAGCAACCAGTAGTTTTAACGCCCAAGCGTAGCCCAATACCTTTGCCACGGTTAGCAAGGAACTTTTCTACGCGGCTAGCTGCTGCTTCGGTTAAACTAATTGCCATCGGTTACACTGCCTCTTTAGCCGCTAATTGTTTCGCTTTGATATCTGCTACAGCCGCTTTAATCGCATCTTCTGCTAGAACCGAGCAATGGATTTTTACTGGCGGTAATGCGAGCTCTTCGGCAATTGCAGAGTTTTTAATCTCATAAGCTTCATCAACTGTTTTGCCTTTTAGCCATTCGGTGACAAGTGAGCTAGAAGCAATCGCCGAACCGCAGCCATAGGTTTTGAATTTGGCATCTTCAATGATGCCGCTGTCATTTACCTTAATCATCAACTTCATCACGTCACCGCAGGCAGGCGCGCCGACCATGCCGGTGCCAACGTGAGGGTCGTTCTTGTCCAAGCTGCCCACGTTACGAGGATTTTCATAGTGATCTAAGACTTTGTCTGAATATGCCATTTTGCTACTCCTTTAGTGGGCTGCCCACTGTACTTTACTAATGTCG
Source organism: uncultured beta proteobacterium (assembly GCA_963701715.1). Classification (GTDB taxonomy): domain Bacteria; phylum Pseudomonadota; class Gammaproteobacteria; order Burkholderiales; family Methylophilaceae; genus Methylotenera_A. The sequence goes on along the minus strand of CAVPAX010000004.1, from coordinate 129,323 downwards.
ATGCCATCTTTAAACATCTCCCAAAGTGGGGATAGTTCTCTTAATTTTCCAATTTTACTTTTCATTAATTCTATTGTGTAATCTACGTCAGCCTCTGTTGTAAAACGCCCGAGCGAAAAACGTATCGAGCTATGTGCAAGCTCGTCGCTACGGCCTAAAGCGCGCAGTACATAGCTGGGTTCTAAGCTGGCGGATGTGCAGGCTGAACCGCTAGAAACAGCAATATCTTTCACTGCCATGATCAGCGATTCACCTTCTACATAATTGAAGCTGATATTTAAGTTATGTGGCACACGGCGGGCCAAATCGCCGTTTACATAAGTTTCTTCAATGGTTTGTAAACCAGCCAGCAAGCGGTCACGTAGTTTGCGAATGCGTGCATTTTCAAGTTCCATTTCTTCACGCGCGATGCGAAAAGCTTCGCCCATGCCGACGATTTGGTGTGTCGGCAAAGTGCCTGAGCGCATACCGCGTTCATGACCGCCGCCATGCATTTGCGCCTCGATACGGATACGCGGTTTACGGCGCACATACAAAGCACCAATGCCTTTGGGGCCATAAGTTTTATGTGCACTAAAGCTCATTAAATCGACTGGCAATGTTTCTAAATCAATTTTTACTTTACCAGTGGCTTGCGCTGCATCTACATGAAAAATCACGTTGTTTTCACGGCAGATTTTTCCAATAGACTCAATATCTTGAATTACGCCAATTTCATTATTCACCAGCATAACAGAAGCCAATACGGTATCAGGGCGAATTGCTGCATTAAACTTTGCTAAATCAACCAAGCCGTCTGGTTCTGGCTCAATGAAAGTGGCTTCAAAACCCTGACGTTCCAACTCGCGCACTACGTCAATCACTGCCTTGTGTTCGGTAGCAATTGTAATTAAGTGTTTGCCTTTACTTGCTGCGTAAAAATGCGCTGCACCTTTAATGGCCAGGTTATTCGATTCTGTCGCACCAGACGTCCACACAATTTCGCGTGAATCCGCACCAACCAGTTTGGCGACTTCGTCACGTGCGTTTTCTACGGCTTTTTCTGCTGTCCAGCCATATGTATGACTGCGAGAGGCAGGATTGCCAAAATGTTCCGTGAGATAAGGAATCATTTTTTCCGCCACGCGTGGATCAACCGGAGTGGTGGCGGAGTAGTCTAAATAAATCGGTTTTCTTTCCATATCGTTTATATTTGCTTTCTATGCCGCAATTGCGGTTAAATTTCTTAATCTTACTAATTCACTCTCAAGTACCGCTAAAAAATGCTGCACTTGTTCCATTGTGTTGTTTGCCCCAAAGCTTACGCGTACTGCGCCGCGGGCTAAATCTTCATCTACACCCATCGCTAGTAGTACATGGCTTGGCTCGGAACTGTCCGATGAGCATGCGGAACCGCTCGCAACAGCAAAGCCTTTTTTATCGAGTGCGGTTACCAAGGTTTCACCTTCAATATTAGGAAAGGCGAAAAAGCTTGTATTGGGAATACGCTTAGACTCACTGCCGAATATAGTCGCATTCAGTTTAGCTAAGCCCGCCTCTAATACTTCACGTAAGTGAAGCGTGTGGTGTGCGAACGTGGCCAAGTTCTTGATTGCAAGCTCGCATGCAGCACCGAAACCCACTATTGCAGGTATATTTTCTGTACCGCTACGTAATCCTCTTTCCTGTCCCCCGCCATATAAAAGCGGCTGGATATCTACGCGCTTATCCAGCACCAGCGCGCCTGCGCCCAGCGGGCCGCCAATTTTATGGCTGGAAATGGTCATAGCGTGTACATTCAAAGCTGCAAAATCCACATTAATCTTTCCCAAGGCTTGTACCGCGTCAGTGTGCATATAAGCCTTGTGTTGACGGGCCAATTCGCCAATAGCTGGAATTTTTTGTATCGCGCCTGTTTCATTATTAGCTAGCATGACTGATACCAGATTGGTTGGCATAGCCAGCAAGGCCTGCAAATCATTCATGTCAACATTGCAATTTGCGTCTACGTTGATGCTGCGTGCTTGCCAGCCTCGTACTTGCATGGCAAGAGCAGGGCGTGACACACAAGGATGTTCGACCGCGCTAGTCAGAATCTGCCCTTTTTCCAAATTGCTGCAAATGCCTTGCACTGCGAAATTATTAGACTCAGTACCGCTTGCAGTAAACAGTACCTGAGATGGTTGTGCATTCACGGCAGTTGCTACTTGTTCGCGAGCATGTTCTATTGCAGTCCGTGCCGCACGACCAAAGCTGTGGCGGCTGGTCGCATTGCCCTGCTGATTAACCATAAATGGCAACATGGCTTCCAGCACTTCTGTTTTGAGTGCGGTAGTACTGTTATGATCGAAAAATACCGAGGTCATTTAAGCTGCAATCTCTTCTGTGCTAACTTTTTCTGCGCTAGTTTTGCGAGGCGAGAAGTAGACTTTGTTGGTAGTTAATCCGGCATCATTTTGGCGTTGATTCTCAACCATATCTGCCAATGACACTCCGGATAAATAATCCAAAATTTTGCTATTGAGCGATGCCCATAGTTCATGCGTCATGCAACGGCCATCATCATGGCAATTCTCCTGCCCGCCGCATTGGGTGGCATCAATCAGTTCATCTACGGCTGTGATGATGTTTGATACCGAAATCTCATTGTGCGGCTTAGCTACACGATAGCCACCACCAGGACCGCGGATGCTCGTTACCAAGCCTTGTTTACGTAGACGGCTAAAAAGCTGCTCTAGGTACGAGAGTGAAATAGCCTGCCGTTCGCTAATACCTGCCAACGTGACGGGCTTATCCATCTCGTTCAGAGCGAGATCAAGCATTGCAGTAACGGCAAAACGTCCTTTGGTAGTGAGTCTCATAATCCTTGAATTCTATAATAACCTAGTAATTTAGTCAATTATTATATGGTTTGGTTCAAGTCTTATTAGTTTTTTTTGCAGAAGTTTTTTTAGCCCCAAAGGCCTCAGCCAAGTCTGCATCTGCGTCCGTGTCAGCCAACTTAATCAACCGCTTCTTCAAACTGGCAAGTTCACTATCTTGTTTTGCCACATGTTCCACTAACCCGTGCAACGTTTTGGTAATAGGATCATCGCCATCACCACCTAATGCATATGCGCTGAATTTAGCTTTCTGAGCTTCGTGTTTGGCTTTTTCTTCTTCCAGAATGCGCGCAGGTATGCCCACTGCGGTGGCGTTTTCAGGTACGTCTTTGACAACTACGGCGTTAGAGCCGATTTTAGCATTTTTGCCAATCGTGATAGGGCCGAGTACTTTCGCGCCTGCCCCAATCACCACGCCTTGTTCCAATGTTGGGTGGCGCTTGCCCTTATTCCATGACGTTCCGCCAAGCGTGACGCCGTGATATAGCGTGCAATCGTCACCTATCACAGCGGTTTCGCCAATCACCACGCCCATGCCATGGTCAATAAATACGCGGCGTCCAATAGTAGCACCCGGATGAATTTCTATGCCTGTTAGCCAGCGCCCTATGTGTGAAAAAAAACGTCCAAGCCAGTAAAGACGGGCTTTCCAAAGCCAATGGCTAAAGCGATGCATAATAAGCGCATGTACACCAGGATATGTGGTGATAATCTCAAAATGTGTACGTGCCGCAGGGTCGCGATCAAATACGACGGAAATATCTTCTTTAAGATGGTTAAACATACGATTTAAATTGAATATTTAAAAATGCCATTATGCCATTATGCCATTATGCCATTTATAAATATAAATTCCTGACTAAAATACTAGGTTTATATTTAAAACGTCCACGAATCTAATATTTTGTATGTTTGCGCGGCTCTTGGGTCAGTGTCAATACGCCTCTTAGCAAATTCACCTCCTCTTTTTCCAGGCGTGCGCGGGCATAGATCCTTCGTAAGCGCTCGCTTAATTTTTTTGGCGCTTTTGGGTTGAGGTAGCCAATATGCATGAGAGTTTCTTCCAAATGTGCATAAAAACGTTCTAGCTCATCATTGGTCGCAAGTTCTAAACTTTCGGGTACTGAAATTTTACCTTCGAGAATCGCCATGCGTAGCTCATAACATACCACTTGCACAGCAGCAGCAAGGTTGAGAGAAGAGTATTCCGGGTTGGCTGGAATCATTGCAAGCAATTGACAGCAATCGAGCTCGGCATTTGATAAGCCGCTCATTTCGGTGCCAAATACAAAAGCAACTGGCTGTGAAGCCGCTATTTTACTGGCTTGCAGGGCAGCTTCTCGTGCATTCACAGTGTCATGCGACAAATAGCGTTTGCGTGCACTTAAGCCAATCGCGAAAGCGCAGCCTGAAAGCGCTTCGCTTAAGGTTTGAGTCACAATTGCGCTCTCAAGCAGATCGGCCGCACCTGTCGCAAGTGCTGTGGCTTGCTTGTCTGGGAAAATATCGGGTTTCACAAGATATAGGTGCTTTAAACCCATGGTTTTCATGGCGCGCGCTGCCGATCCTATGTTGCCTGGGTGGCTGGTTTGGCAAAGAACTATTCTGATGTTGTTAAAAATGGCTTGTGACAATTTGGGGAAGCGCCTATTAATGCTAAAATAGCATTTTAACAGCTCTTTACTAAAGACCATCAATCAATGCATCCTATCCTGAATGTCGCCGTAAAAGCCGCTCGCGAAGCGGGGCGTATTATTAATCGCGCATCGCAAGATGTGAATGCGCTTACAATCCAAAGTAAAACCTTTAATGATTTTGTAAGTGAGGTCGACCATGCCGCTGAGCAAGCAATTATAGATACGCTAAAACATGCTTATCCAGATCACGGTTTTTTAGGGGAAGAAACCGGTAATACCAATCAAAATGCCGAGAATATCTGGATTATTGATCCGCTCGATGGCACTACAAATTTTCTGCACAATTTCCCGCAATACTGCATCTCGATCGCTTTGCAGCAAAAGGGTGTTCTCACGCAAGCCGTGATTTATGACCCCGTGCGCAATGATCTATTTACAGCAACTAAGGGTCGTGGCGCGTTTCTAAACGATAAACGTATTCGTGTGACCAATCGCAGTAAATTACAGGATTCGTTGATAGGGACCGGTTTCCCGTTTCGCGATTTTACCCACTTGGATACGTACATGGCGATGCTGAAAGACATGATTAAAAAAACCACCGGCATACGCCGTCCGGGTTCTGCGGCTCTGGATTTGGCCTATGTGGCAGCAGGCTGGACAGATGGTTTTTTTGAGATTAACTTATCTATTTGGGACATAGCTGCAGGGGGCTTATTGGTACAGGAAGCCGGTGGCATTGTCGGAGATTTTGAGGGCAATGAGAGTTGGTTAAAAACGGGCAATATCGTGGCGGCTAACCCAAAAGTGTTTGCACAGATATTACAAGTATTGAGCCCGCATTTAAATGAGAAGCTGAAAACACCGGCTGCGTAATTTCTTTATAAAATTTTAGCGGGCCCTCAGCATTTCCTCATTTAGCTGGTGGTCAACTAATGCAGCCATTTGGAACAACTGGTCATCCGCACTTAATTTCACGCTGTTAAAAAACTCGGCCTTGTAGGTTTCATCATAAGCCAATCTTTCCAGATCATAAGAACCCATCACTTCCTTGCATTGAGCTAAAAATTGGGCGTAAACGGCAATATTGTCATTGGTCATGCTAGTTATCCTCATTCGTTGATTGCGGCAAATGGAAACATGCATTATTTATGCCAAGCAATTTAATCGTTATAACACCGATAACCTATTGGTTTTATTTGATATTTTTTATTACTATCTTTATATTAAAAAATAAACTGATGAAAATTTCACATTAAACGTTGAGAAATTGAACAATCTATTCAAAATGTTTATAAAATGAGTCAAATATTTAAATAACCCATTTTTGTGCCTACCCAACCGTCATCACCAGAAGTCATTGCCAGCGCCCATACACCTATGATGCGCCAATACTTATCGCTCAAGGCCCAACATCCCGATATGCTGCTGTTTTACCGCATGGGTGATTTTTACGAGCTGTTTTTTGAGGATGCAGAAAGAGCATCTAAATTATTAGGCATTACACTCACGCGGCGCGGAGCAAGTAACGGCGAGCCAATCAAGATGGCTGGCGTGCCGTATCACGCAGCGGAGCAGTATTTAGCGAAACTTGCCAAAATGGGCGAAGCAGTAGCGATTTGTGAGCAAATCGGCGACCCTGCCACTTCAAAGGGTCCTGTCGAGCGCGCAGTTACACGCATACTCACGCCGGGCACGCTCACTGATTCTGCGTTATTAGATGAAACGCGTGATAACCAGTTATTAAGCGTGTTTTCGGCCGAAGGCGTGCTTGGCTTGGCACGTATCAATTTGGCATCCGGCGCATTTATATTGAGCGAAATTGCAATCGGTCACTTAGCACAAGAGTTGCAGCGTATTGCACCAGCAGAAATTATTCTAGCAGATGACTTTAGACATAATGCTTTAGAAAATTTTGATTGTGCAAAAAAGCGTTTGGCGCCCTGGCAGTTTGATGCTGATAGCGCATTTAAAGCGCTGACGCAGCAATTTGACACTCTGGATTTATCAGGGTTTGGTGCACAACATTTGAGTGCATCTTTATGCGCTGCGGGTGCGTTGCTGGATTATGTGAAACACACGCAGCGCGCTGCCTTGCCGCACATTACCGAGTTAAGTGTGGAACAAACCAGCCAATATATCCAGCTGGATGCCGCCACGCGCCGAAATTTAGAAATTGACGTCACCTTGCGCGGCGAGACTGCACCGACACTTTATTCGCTTCTTAATACCACGCAAACCTCAATGGGTGCACGGCTGTTGCGACATTGGCTGCATCATCCGTTGCGGGATAGAAATTTGGTTGCTAAGCGCCACGAGGCTGTGGCTGAATTGATTGGAGCAGCCACATACCAGAACCTGCAGCATTATCTGCGTCCGATTGCCGACATAGAACGCATCACAACGCGAATAGCCCTAAAAACAGCGCGTCCCCGCGATTTATCTGGATTAAGAGATAGTTTGTTGCAGCTGCCTTTGCTGCAAAATTTGCTTGTAAATAGCAGGGCAGTATTGTTAGAAACAATAGGCGCAAGCTTGCAAGCGCCGCAAGTGGTTTTGAATATCCTAAAAGGCATTAAGCCTGAGCCCGCATCGGTACTGCGTGAGGGCGGGGTGATTGCAGATGGTTTTGACGCAGAATTGGATGAATTACGCGCCATACAGACAAACCACGGTGATTTTTTGCTGCAGTTCGAGGCCGCCGAAAAAGCGCGCACAGGCCTGCAAAATCTCAAGGTGGAATATAACAGTGTGCATGGCTTTTACATTGAAATCAGCCGTGCGCAAGCCGAAAATGCACCAGCAGAATACCGTCGCCGCCAAACCTTAAAAAATGCCGAACGTTTTATTACTCCAGAATTAAAAGCGTTTGAAGATAAAGTATTAAGCGCGAACGAGCGTGCGCTGGCTCGTGAAAAATTGCTTTATGAGCAGATTCTGGACCAGTTAACTCCATTTATTGCTGCCCTGCAGACCAATAGCGGCGCGGTTTCAAGCTTGGATGTTTTATGCTGTTTTGCTGAACGTGCTGAAGCTTTAAAATATATACAGCCGCAGTTTGTAAACGAGCCGGGTATCAGCATTGAAGGCGGTCGTCATCCGGTGGTGGAAAATATTAGTCAGCCGTTTGTGGCCAATGATGTAAGCTTAAATCCATATCGCCAATTATTACTGATTACAGGCCCGAATATGGGTGGGAAGTCAACCTTCATGCGGCAGGTCGCGTTAATTGTCTTGTTGGCGCATTGTGGCGCCTTTGTGCCGGCAAATGTCGCTAAAATCGGCGAAATAGATCGTATTTTTACAAGAATAGGTGCATCTGATGACTTGGCGGGAGGCCGTTCAACCTTTATGGTGGAAATGACTGAAACTGCAAATATTCTGCACAATGCCACAGATAAAAGTTTAGTACTATTGGATGAGATTGGACGCGGAACTTCAACTTTTGATGGTCTAAGTTTGGCTTGGGCAGTAGCCAAGCAATTGCTTGAGAAAAACAAAAGTTACACACTATTTGCTACGCATTATTTTGAGCTCACGCGCATTGTAGATGAGTTCAAACATTCTGCTAATGTGCACTTGGACGCAGTTGAGCATGGACAGGGCATCGTATTTTTGCATAAGGTAGAAGAGGGTGCGGCCCACATGAGTTACGGTATCCAAGTGGCACAACTGGCAGGCATTCCCAAGAGTGTAGTTGCTGCAGCCAAGCGTAAGCTTACACAATTAGAGAATAATCAAATATCACAAAACGTCAACCAGCCTGATATGTTTACTTCGAGTCTTGAGCCTGCTGCAGTTGCAGAACATCCAGTGATTGCTGAACTTGAGGCGATTCAGCCAGATGATCTAACGCCTAAACAGGCGCTAGAGTTGTTGTATGCATTAAAGACTAAAATTTAGTGATGATGCCCACCCGCGCCATGCACGTGCTGGTGTGAGACTTCCTCTTGGTTAGCAGGACGCACATTGGTAATGGTGGCGGTAAATATCATACGTTCTCCCGCCCAGGGATGATTGCCATCTACTACGACTTTGCCATCGGCGATTTCGGTCACGGTGTATAAAATCACTTCGCCTGTTTCGTCTTCGCCTTCAAACTGCATGCCTACTTTCAAATCCTTGGCCGGGAAAGCGCTTGCAGGCTCAATTTGTACTAACTCTTCGTCATAATCACCAAAAGCGTCGGCAGGCTGCAAGTCAACAGTGACCACGTCGCCGACATTTTTGCCGTGCATCGCTTCTTCTACTTTTGGGAATATATTGTCATAACCACCGTGTAAATAAGCCACAGGTTCAGTGCTGGATTCCAGCACTTCGCCATTAGCATTTTTAAGTTCGTAAGTCATTGTTACTACAGTGTTCATTGCGATTTGCATATTGTGTCCCTGAGTGGAGGCCTTTATAAAATTTAAGTTTAGAATTTTAATCTATTTTTGACCTTTGCCTAAATGCCGCCAGTAATTTATTTAAGCTTTAATCGTTTTGCAATAAAAGTATCCAGCGCAGATGCAAAGGCCTGCCTATCGCTGTGATTAAAAGCAGAAGGGCCACTAATATCCATGCCATTGCCACGCAACTCTTCCATCAAGTTACGCATTGCAAGGCGCTCTTTGATGTTGGCCTCGGTGTATAGCTCACCGCGCGGGTTAAGCGCATGGCCACCCTTTGTCACGACTAATGCGGCTAGCGGAATATCGGCAGTAATCACCAAATCGCCTGCTTCAAGCTCAAGCACAATTCTGCTATCAGCCACATCAAAACCACCGGGAACGGTAATTGTTTTAATGTAAGGAGATGCAGGCGTGCGCAAAAACTGGTTGGCAACCAATGTGATGGTGATTTTAGTGCGCTCTGCTGCGCGAAATAAAATCTCTTTTATTACCACGGGACAGGCATCTGCATCCACCCAGATTTTCATTGTTAAGAAAAACTCATCTTTTTAATAATTATCGACCTCTGCCGCCGCTTCTATGTTGGCTGTTAGGGTTTATATGGCTTCTGCCGGGCTTGTTTTGAGGAGGATGACCTTGATTGGCATTTCTAGTATTCGGGTTGCGAGGCGTGGGCTTAGGTGCAAACAAAGGAGTTTGCGGCATGGCTTGATGACGCGCCGCTTCCGACATTGGTTTGTTGGTATTTTCTTGTTGGTTTTGTTTTTGGCCGTTGTTATTCATGCCCTGCTTGCGCTGCTGCTGGCCTTGGCCATGTCCGCGCGGCGGGCGACCATGCGGTTGGGTTGAGCGTGGCGCTTCGGGTTCTGGCTTGTCAGAAGGCGTAAAACCTTCTACTGGCACTTTTGGTATCTCACGCTTAATCAGTTTTTCAATATCTTTAAGCAACTTCAATTCTTCGCGGTCAACCAGTGAGACTGCTGCACCGCTACTGCCTGCACGCCCGGTACGGCCAATGCGGTGTACATAATCTTCCGGCACATTCGGCAATTCAAAATTCACCACTTGTGGCAATTGGTCAATATCCAGACCACGAGCGGCGATGTCAGTCGCCACTAGCACACGCACATCGCCTGCCTTAAAGCCCGCCAGCGCCTTGGTACGCGCGCCTTGGCTTTTGTTGCCGTGAATCGCAGCGGCTTCAATACCATCTTTGATTAACTTCTCGGCCAAGCGGTTTGCGCCGTGTTTAGTGCGGGTGAATATCAGCACTTGCTGCCAATCATTGTGTTTAATCAGGTAGCTCATTAATTCGCGCTTATGGCTTTGCGCGACCATGTGCACGGTTTGTTCAACTAACTCGCTGGCGGTATTGCGGCGCGCAACTTCCACAAAACCCGGGTTATGCAGCAGACCATCGGCAAGTGCCTTGATTTCGTCAGAAAAGGTTGCCGAGAACAATAAGTTTTGACGTTGTTTTGGCAACATCGCGAGTATTTTTTTAATATCGCGGATAAAGCCCATGTCGAGCATTCTATCGGCTTCATCCAGCACCAAAATCTCAACGCCGCTTAGGTCAACATTCTTCTGGTTGGCGTGATCCAGCAGGCGGCCGGGTGTGGCGACCAGAATATCCAGCGGTTTTTTCAGGCGCGCAATTTGCGGGTTGGCGTTTACGCCGCCAAAAATAACAGTGGAGGTGAGTGGCAGATATTTGCCGTAAGTTTTAACAGATTCTTCAATCTGTGCTGCCAGCTCGCGCGTTGGCGTCAGCATCAGGCAGCGCGGGCGCTTATCTAAATGCGGCTTTTGGCTAAGAATATGCAAAATCGGCAAGGTAAACCCTGCGGTTTTGCCGGTGCCGGTTTGTGCGCCTGCCAGCAAATCGCCACCGCTTAATACTTGCGGAATGGCTTTTGCCTGAATTGGGGTTGGTATGGTGTAACCCGCGTCGCTAATGGCGCGCAGAATGGGTTCGGATAATCCTAACTCGTTAAAGTTAGGTGTGGTTGTTTCAATAGACAATGTTAAAGCTCCAGCTTGAATTTTAAGCCAGCCAATTGCTTTTGAAGCAACACCAATCGAGGTGGCAAAGAGTAGGTCAAGATGACCAAATGATAAAAAGACCGCTACGCTGATTGGTTTGTGTAGGGAGAGCGCATTATACGGGGAATTGCAATTAAAGCGAGCTTTGTGTTTTTGCTGGGCAACTAACGTTTGAGTTAGCCAGCTATCCTACTGGCAACCGAAGGCAACTCAATCGCCACAATCCGATGCCGACAGCGAGACAAAACATAGCTAGCGCAAGCAAGTCATACGTAAAGTTTCTCTAGTACCATTTTGTGAAGCTGAGACTTGGGTTGTCGCGGCGCTTTAGTGCCTTGTGCTTTGCAAGGAAGAGACTTGCTCCGAGAATTACTAAGCCAACTACGAAGCAGACCACTGGCCAGACTGCCCAAACTGGATTCACCTTCTGGCTCGCTAGAGAGCCAGCGACAGCAAAAGTCATGGCGATTCCACCCGTGTTTAACGCTGTCAAGTAGGTGCGTATCTTGTCGGCGATCTCACGCGATCGTTTTTCCTGATCCGTGGCTTCAAATGTCATAGAGCCTCAGTGGTTTGTTGCTTATCGTAAAATATACACCGACTTTGGTATATATCTTAGAATGAATAAGTGTTTAATCATTGTTCAAAATATTAACATAATTAATGCGGATGATTTTTGCGCCAAACCCAAGGCGGTGTTGGGTGTTGACTTTGCCAAAGGCCGCGTTTGTTTTTACGCGCCTCTTGCTCTGCAAGCTCTAGCGTGCTGTCGCTGGAATACCGCCGGTAAAACCAGGCATGGCCATTTTTAACCATGTATAAACTTGCATCCTGGTTGTTGCATTGTAGTTTACCTAGATTTCGATAATATTTATCAACGCCAGAAAGCTGCATTTGGACGCTGGCATTTTTGCAGAACTTCACCAAAGCACGACGCGATTTTAAGCCGTATGTTTGGGTGCGTTCCGGTGCATCAATATCGGATATACGCAGCTTGTATACTTTAATGCCGTCTTTGATTTTGACAGTATCACCATCGTAAAAATAGCTGATTTCAGCTGCAAAAACAGGCAGGCTGCAAGCCAATATCCATGCGGTTGCCAGAGCAGTTAATTTTCGCTTCAAATAGTTAATGTTCTTGATAATTCGTTGGTTCTAGTACCGTGGGAATGGCTTCTGTTTCGGTATTCGGATGATCTTTGCTGTAATGCAAACCGCGGCTTTCTTTGCGCGAGATAGCGCTTTCTACAATCAATTCAGCCACTTGCAGCAAGTTGCGCAGCTCGATTAAATCGTTACTGATTTTAAAATGCTGATAAAACTCCTGCACTTCATCACGCAGCATGTGGATGCGATGCAGCGCGCGGCTGAGGCGTTTATCGGTGCGCACAATGCCGACGTAGTTCCACATAAAGCGCCGCAGCTCATCCCACGTGTGCGTAATCAGCACTTCTTCATCGGCATCCGTGACGCGGCTTTCATCCCATTTTGGCAGTTGAGTAAATGGCTGCGCAGGGGCGCTTAAAATATCGGCCGCCGCGGCGCGGCCAAATACCAAGCATTCCAGCAATGAATTACTCGCTAAGCGATTCGCGCCATGCAAGCCGGTGCAGGCAGTTTCGCCGATCGCATATAAATTGGCGATGTCGGTTCTGCCTTGCGCGTCCACCATCACGCCGCCGCAACTGTAATGCGCGGCAGGCACGACGGGAATCGGCTGCTTGCTGATATCAATGCCGAGCTCGATGCAGCGCGCGTAAATATTGGGGAAGTGTTCTTTGATGAAGGCGAGTGGTTTGTGAGTGATATCCAGGTAAACACAATCTAGCCCGCGTTTTTTCATTTCGAAGTCGATGGCGCGGGCGACCACATCGCGCGGGGCAAGCTCTTCACGTGGGTCATGCTCCGGCATAAAGCGCGTGCCATCTGGCAGTTTGAGCAAGCCACCTTCGCCACGTACCGCCTCAGAAATTAAGAAAGATTTGGCATACGGGTGAAATAAACAGGTTGGGTGAAATTGAATGAATTCCATGTTAGCCACTCGGCAACCAGCGCGCCACGCCATTGCGATGCCGTCGCCTGTGCTTACATCCGGGTTGGTGGTGTATAGATACACTTTGCCCGCACCGCCGGTGGCTAGTACGGTATTTTGTGCAGCAATGGTGATGACTTTGCCCTTTTTGTTATCCAGTATATAAGCGCCTAGACAGTGGTTTTCTGGCGCGTTTTTGTTTACTTTTTTACTGGTAATAAGGTCGACCGCGATATGATTTTCTAATATAGTGATATTGGCGTGTTCGCGGATTTTTTGCGCCAGAGTTTTTTGCACTGCGCGCCCGGTGGCATCGGCCACATGCACGATGCGGCGCTGACTATGCCCGCCTTCACGCGTTAAATGGTAGCCGCTGTTGTCGGCCTCGCGCGTGAATTCAACGCCTTGACTGACCAGCCATTCCACAGCCTCACGCCCTTTTTCTGCCACCATGCGTGTGATTTCTATGTCGCATAAACCCGCGCCAGCGATTAAGGTATCTTGAATATGATCCTCAACGGAATCATTACTATTAAGCACCGCTGCAATACCACCCTGCGCCCAACTGCTGGCGCTATCGCTAATCTCACGTTTGCTGACCAGGCATACACTTTTATGGTCAGCCACCTGCAGCGCCATGGTCAGCCCTGCAAGCCCACTGCCGATAATAAGTACGTCAAATTGTTGCATGGTAAAAAATGTTGTGTGAATGAACTAATGAGAGTTTATCTGTGTCTTTATTCATAAGCTAGCGATAAAACTAGATGGTATTAAAGCATATGCTGGAGGAAAAGATGTTGCAAACAAGCAAAATTGAGGAGTTATCCCGTACCAGCTTCGTAGAACCAGCCTTACAGGCGTATACTACGGGCTATAAGAAATCAGAAACAGGGAGTAATACCTCAATGGCTGATAAGCCAAATGAAAGCAGCTCAAATACGAGTTCTGGTGCAGGCAATCGCGAGATTGACCAGGTGTTGGTTGAGCGTGCACAGCAAGGTGATAAAAAGGCATTTGGATTGCTGGTGGATAAATACCACCGCAAGCTTGGACGTTTGCTTGGGCGCATGATTCGTGACCAGGCTGAGGTTGAGGATGTGGTGCAGGAGTCGTTTATCAAGGCATATCGTGCATTGCCCAATTTTAGGGGTGATAGTGCGTTTTACACTTGGCTGTATCGTATCGGCATTAACACAGCAAAAAATTACCTGGTTTCAATGGGCCGCAGGCCGCAGGTGATGCAGGAAGTTGAGATTGAAGACGTTGAAAACTTCGATGATGGTAGCGAGATGCGCACCATGGATACGCCGGAAACGGCCATGATGACCAAGCAGATTGCACAAACCGTGAATGATACGGTGGCCAGTTTGCCCGAGGAGTTACGCACGGCGATTACGTTGCGCGAGATTGAAGGTTTAAGCTATGAAGAGATTGCAACTTTGATGCAATGCCCAATCGGCACTGTGCGCTCACGCATTTTTAGAGCACGCGAGACGATTGCAGCAAAGCTGAAACCCTTATTGGACACACCAGACGGTAAACGTTGGTAACATTAGATTTGTTTTATTTTAGAGGTTAATGATGAAAGATCAATTATCTGCACTGATGGATGGCGAGTTCGATATTGAAAGCGCGGAACATCTCATTACGTCTGCTAAATCAGGTGGCGAGCTTAAAAAATGTTGGGCAGATTACCATTTGATTGGCGATGCGATGCGCGGCGAGGTGTATTTGAGCCGCGACTTTAGCCGCCGTGTAATGACGGCACTCGAAGCAGAACCCACAATTTTAGTGAAGAATCATACTTCAACAAAACAAACCTCAAATATAAAACCAACCTATAAGAAAACCACTGCGTTCTGGTCTATGGCTGCATCAGTTGCGGCAGTAATGTTTGTCGGTGTGATGGTGACTCAACAACAATTGGATAAACCTGAACAAATAGTAACAGTGGAAACTACACAACTTGCGCCAGTGGAAATCGCACAAAGCGTACCTACAGAATATCTGCAAGCGCATCAGGCCGCTGCCCCAAGCGGGACTGCTTATTACATTCAAACTGCCAGTTTTACGGAGCCGCAACAATAATGTTTCGTATAGCAGGTGTATTTTTGCTGAGTGCGTTGACTTTCAGCAGTCTAGGAGCGGATGACCCATGGTTTTTGCTGGAAAAAACCGCTTATGCCGCGCGTGAGTTGAATTATCAGGGCGTGTTTGTCTATCAAAACGGCAAGCAAACGAGTTCTGTGCAAATTACCCACATGAACAACAATGGGCGAGAAATGACGCGTAATGTAGTGCTGGATAATGGTGGGCAAACTGGCCAGCCGCGTGAAGTATATAGTCAGGGCAGCGATGTGGTGATATTCCGTCCAAAAAACCAAAAAATGGTGATTGAAAAACGCCGTGGTCAAAACCTGTTTCCAGCTATGATACCAACTGATGTGCAAGCGATCAGGGTCAGCTATACTGCGCGGCTTGGTGCTTTTGAGTCTGTAGCCGGCCGCGAAGCGCAAATCATAGAGCTGATTCCAAACGATGCTTATCGTTACAGTTATAAAATATGGGCGGATACTGAATATGGCCTGTTGCTGAAGATGGCGCTGCTTAATGGTAAAAAGGAAACGTTAGAGCAGATTGAGTTCACACAGTTAAGCACGCTTAATTCGCAAGATACGAATTGGTTTCAACCAAAAATCGATGTAAGCAAAAGCTATGTTATGGAAGATACCACCGAAGTCAGTCATGTGAACAGCAATTGGATTGTGACCGAATTACCTGCTGGTTATTCCAAAGTTGATCACAGAGCGTTAGTTGTGCCCGGCAAGGTTGCGCCAGTGGACCAAATGATTTTTTCTGATGGTATCGCCTCAGTCTCATTATTTATCGAGCCATTAAGCAAGGGCATGCGCCCGAAAACGGGGCATATGCTGATTGGCTCTACTAATATCTGTGCAAACGTGATATCTGGATATCAGGTCACTGTGGTGGGAGAAGTGCCTGAGGCTACGGTAATGCAAATTGCCAGAGCTGTTAGTTTCAAAAAACAAACTGCTTCAAAATAATTTTTCTAATACAATTTTTACATGATAGAAGAACGCGCCGTTATCCTTTCGCTCGAAAGAGAAATTCATAGCCCCTCACTGAGCGACTCCATCGCTACACTCGAAATAGAACGCAAAACTGCCTGCGGCCTGTGTGGTCAAACGCGTGGTTGCGGTAATTCTATTTGGGGTAAATTGTTTGCACATCAATCTACAGCGTTCAAAGCGCAAAATCGTATCAACGCAAAAGTGGGTGACAGCGTTATCGTTGGTATCAATGAAGAAGCGCTGTTAAAAAGTGCCTTGCTGCTCTACATACTGCCTCTTGCAACTATGTTTGTAGGTGCCATATTAGCGACACAAATAAATGATACAAACAGCAGTGCTATGCTAGGAGCAGCAATCGGTCTGGTGATTGGTCTGCTGTGGATAAAGGGCCACACTATGTCGAGCAGTTATTTTAGGCTGCATCAGCCAGTGATTTTGAGATTAGCATTTCAAGAAACAGAAGTTAAACCTTGTTAATAAAATTTTTGTTAAACCATATTTAAGGAAAATAGTTAGATGTTAAAAAGATGGATTTCAACTGCATCACTTGCATTTGTTTTTGCATTAACAAGTTTCAGCCAGAACACAATTGCTAAAGATCTACCCGATTTTACAGAGCTGGCAGAAAAACATGGTGCAGAAGTTGTGAATATTAGTGTCACACAGGTGATGCAGGCAGGTAATAATACGATGCCGTTCCCCAATATGCCAGATGACCCTGACCTGCAAGAGTTTTTTAAACGATTTGGTATTCCTAATATGCCAGGACAGCCAGGACAAGGCGGTCAGGAATATAAGTCACAATCGCTCGGCTCAGGTTTTATTATTAGCTCGGACGGCTACATCTTAACCAATGCCCACGTAGTGAACGAAGCGGATGAGGTGCTGGTTAAGTTAAATGATAAGCGTGAATTTAAAGCTAAAATTATTGGGGCAGATAAGCGCACTGATGTTGCTTTAATTAAAATCGAAGCTACTAATTTACCTAAAGCTACCATTGGCGATCCATCATTGCTAAAAGTAGGAGAATGGGTAGCAGCGATTGGTTCGCCTTTTGGTTTAGAGAGCACCATGACAGCAGGCATTGTCAGCGCTAAAGGCCGTGCCTTGCCACAAGAAAACTTTGTACCATTTATTCAAACCGATGTGGCGATTAACCCCGGCAACTCTGGCGGTCCGCTCTATAACTTGCGTGGCGAAGTGGTGGGTATTAACTCGCAAATTTATAGCCGTAGCGGCGGTTCAATGGGTTTGTCTTTCAGTATACCGATTGACGTAGCGATTGATATTTCTAACCAGCTTAAAGCTAGTGGAAAAATCACACGTGGCTGGCTTGGTATTGCGATTCAGGAAATCACCAAAGAACTTGCAGAATCATTTGGCATGAAAAACACCAATGGCGCGCTCATTGCGGGCGTAGAGAAAAACAGCCCGGCCGATAAAGGTGGTCTGGAGCCAGGTGACGTGATTACCAAGTTTGATGGTAAATCAATTATGACTTCAAGTGATTTACCTCGTGCAGTAGGCGCTACCAAGCCTGGAAAAATTGTTCCAGTAGAAATTCTGCGCAAAGGTGCAGTTAAAAACCTGAATGTCGGCGTAGGTGAAATGCCTTCTGACCCTAATGATACGACACCGGCAGGCAAACCCGCACCTAAAGCCGAACCAAATAAAATTGGTCTCACATTAAAAGAGCTGACTCCACAGCAAAAGAAAAAACTTAACGGTAAAAATGGCTTGCTAGTGGCAGAAAGTAATGGTGCGGCAGCGCAGGCTGGTATTCGCCGTGGCGATGTGATACTTGGCTTGAATAACTCTGAGACGCAAAGCGTAGAGGCATTTAACAAGCAGATTAATGCCATTGCCGCAGGTAAAACTGTTGCGGTATTGGTGTTACGTGGCGAAAACACGCTGTATGTACCGATTAAAGTAACTAAGTAATTAGTTTTGATAATTAAAAAACCCGCTTCTCAGCGGGTTTTTTATTTGGATTTGCAGGGTGTGCAGGTTATTTTTCCTCGCTTTGACCGGCTTGGAATACAAAGGCAAGGTGTTACCTGTTTTTCTTGTTCAGATGTCAACGATATTTAGTGCTTATGCGCTATTAAACAGCAGTAATTGCATTTCATTTTGATGAAAGGATACAAAACATGAACAAGAATAGGACGAAAGTAGTTTCTGGATTAATGCTTGTCACATTGATTACAACGGCGTGTGGAACAGTGACTGGCGCAGCGGTAGGCGCGGGCGCAGGTGCTGCAGTTGGTGCTGGAACGGAGCATGGTGCGAAAAAAGGCGCTTTGATAGGCGCTGGTATTGGTGCTGCGGCTGGTGCTATTTACGATATCACAAAATAATGGAGACCCGGATGAACATAAATATGAATATATTGAAACGTTTAGTCGCTACAGCGACCATAGGATTGGCGATGGTAAGCGGAGCCGTAATGGCAGAAGATGCGGCTGTCAGCTGTGCTAAAGAGGGTACACCGGGACAGCTGGAAGGAAAAGTAATTAAGGTGGATATGGATCAGGAAAAAATAACGCTACGAGATACTAATGGCACAATTCATGAGTTTAACGCCTCAAAGGAAACATTACAAGAATACAAAACTGGGGATACCATAAAAGCAAAACTCAGGTGTGAAAAATAATTAGATAAGAAATGATACGTAAAAAATAAGGCAGGAGCAGAACATTTGCCTCTGCTTTATTTTTTTACTCATTTTGGTGTGTTGTATTTTGGTTCATACATGCTTTTTTGCTGGTTTCAAATACTTAACAAACCATGCAGTTGCCTGGCGCGCTACTTCTTCCAAAGTGCCGGGCTCTTCAAACAGGTGTGTTGCGTTGGGAATAATAGAGAGTTCTTTTTCACAGTGCATACAGGCATAGGCCTCGCGGTTTAGTTCAATCACCACATCATCCCAACCGCCGACCAGTAATAGGGTGGGGCAAGCGACATGGCCAAGGCTTCTCTGTCCTGCAAGGTCAGGACGGCCGCCGCGAGAAACTACTGCACTGATTTCGTCACCGCCCGCTGCAGCAGCCTGTAATGCAGCAGCAGCGCCGGTGCTGGCGCCAAAATACCCAAGCGGAAGATCTTTGGTGAGTGTTTCTTCCCAAACCCAGCTTGTGGCAATCAGCAGACGCTGCGTAAGCAGTGGAATATCAAATCGGGTTTGATAGTCGGTATCTTCCTCCGGAGTAAGCAAATCCATGAGCAGTGTGCCGATGCCACTGTCATGCAACACACTGGCAACATAATTATTACGTGGGCTATGTCGGCTGCTACCGCTACCGTGGGCGAACAGGACAATTCCTTTCGCATTTTCCGGCAATTCCAGCATACCTTCAATTTGAACATGATCTACAGCGATGTGTACCAGTTTTTTAACTTTTGCAGTCATCTTCGACCTCCTTATATATGAGCCATATTGATCGCAATGGGAATGCGTTTTCTGCCAAAATGTTCGGCCTGTTCTGCAAATCTGCCGGCGATGAGGGTAGAGCAGTTTGGACAACATCCATCCTTGGTCAGGCGATATTGGTTGATTTGATACCAGTCACGTATGATGAGAGGTGTGCTGCAGTTGGGGCAGAATGTTGTGTCGCCCTCTTGGTTATGTACATTGCCAGTGTAAACAAACTTCAGGCCTTCACGAATCGCAATTTCTCGTGCGCGGACCAAGGTTGTAGCGGGTGTTGCAGGGATATCCGGCATTTTGTAGTCCGGATGAAAGGCTGAGAAATGCAGCGGCACATCGGTGCCTAGTTCATTTCTAATCCAGCGGCACATGGCGGTGAGTTCTTCATCCGAGTCATTTTGGCCTGGAATCAGCAATGTAGTGATTTCAAACCATACATTCGTTTCATGTTTTAGGTAACGTAAGGTGTCCAGTACTGGCTGCAGGTGTGAGCCTGTCAGTTTGACGTAGAAATCATCGGTAAATGCTTTCAAATCGACATTTGCAGCATCTATTTTTGCGTAGAAATCCCGTCTGGCCTGATCATGCATATAACCGGCAGTAACTGCCACGGTTTTGATGCCACGTGCGTGGCAGGCATCGGCAACGTCCATCGCATATTCTGCAAAAATGACTGGGTCATTGTAGGTAAATGCCACGCTTTTACAGTGATATCTTTCAGCTGCAGCAGCAATAACACTGGGGGATGCCTGATCCATTAACCGATCCATATCCTTGGATTTGCTGATATCCCAGTTCTGACAGAATTTGCAGGCTAGATTGCACCCAGCGGTTCCGAAAGACAGCACACTACTGCCAGGGTAAAAATGGTTAAGTGGTTTCTTCTCGATGGGGTCGATGCAGAAACCGGAGGATCGTCCATAGGTCGTGAGTATCATCTGGTCGCCCTGACGCATCCGTACAAAACAGGCGCCACGCTGCCCTTCATGCAGCTTGCAGTCACGTGGACACAAGTCACACTGCATCCGTCCATCATCCAGCATATGCCAATAACGACCTAAGTAACCAGAATTTTCAATCATATTTACAACCTCTCATTTAAAACTTCGTTTTCTTTCGTAATATCCCTTTCTTTCCATTTACTTACAGAGTAACGATAAAGTTTGACTTCCTCATCCCAAAACTCAGGTCGCAAACCAGCTTTGTGTTTTAGGTGAGCCATAAATACTTCGACTTCTGGCAATTGCTCCCATACCTGCGGCAAGAAAGTGCTGCGATAATGACCAAACTCAAACACGACGCCATCAATACCCGGCTGTAGTTGGGCTAATGCTTCCTGTTCCCCGGAAAACACCAGTGGCTGCATAGCCGATAGCAGCGAAATCTCGATTTCTGTAGAATCTAGCTCCTGTAACGTCAAGGGAGAAAAGCGCGGATCACGAAAAGCGGCAGCATGAGCATTGGCTTTCACATCGATCAGCAAAGGGCGATGTGCCTCTAATGTGCCGATGCAGCCGCGTAAATTTTGATTTTGAGTCAGTGTGACAAAACTTGCACCTTTTTCATGTAGCCATGGTAAATCTTCGTTGGTCGCGCTGTACGGTTTTCCTAATGCGTTGGAAATGGTGGCTCGCGCAATCGGGATTAATACCTTTCCTGGATTCTCTGTTGTGGTGGCAGTATTTTTAGGCATTGCCAGTTTCCTCGGCAAACATGAGGGAGGCATAGCCAACTACTCGGCTTTTATCGCCGGCAGTATCGCCAGAATTGCACAAATCCAGTAATGTTGGCTTAAGGTGATGGCGTTTAGCGGCTAGAACTAGACCATTGACTGGTGTGCCGCCGCAAGCTTGATGGTGCGTCAGTGTATCTTTCATGCTGAGTATGTTTTGCACGGTTTCCCTGTCCACCGTCTGCGCTACTGCATATGGCAAAAAATGGGATAGGTCAGAGCTGATAACGATCAATGTTTCTGGACCACCCCATAAGGTATCTAATACTTCTGCCACTTCAGCGGGGGTGGCGTCACCGACCGCCAGTGGTACCAGTGTGAAATCATCCAGAACAGTTTGCAGAAAAGGCAATTGCACTTCCAGCGAATGTTCGAGTGCGTGGGCGGCTGGGCTAATTACCACTTGATTTAAATGGCTTAGGGATGCAATGGCTAGCTGGTCAAGCTCAACTTCACCCAGTGGTGTAGCAAAAGCATCAGCATCAGGAAGGGCTAAGCCGCGTACCGGAACGCGATGCACTGGCCCCAGCAATATTACACGCTTGATTGTCTTGCGCCCTGAAACAAGACGTGCGTAGGCATTGGCAGCAGTTTGGCCAGAATAAATATAGCCGGCATGCGGTACAATGATTGCTTTGGGTGTGGTATGGCTAAAATCTGCTGCTGTTGCCGCATTTAGAAACGTTTCAATCTCATTGGACAATACTTGTCTATTGCCTGGATAAAAGGCACCAGCGACAGCAGGTTGACGAACAGTATGCATATTGGCTCTCCTTTTGGCAGCAAATGAATTCTTATTGCTACTGTGGGGTTGTTTTACAGTTTTTCAAGTAAAAGTTTGCATCAGCTAGACAATGAAACATATATAAAATGCATAATTAATTACAAACTAATCAAGCATTTGTTGTAAAATCACGCCTATTGAGAAAAGGCGCTTTAGGCGCCTTATCTGTTTGTAAAAAAGCTTGATAAAGACAACATGAAAAACATCCGTAATTTCTCCATTATCGCGCACATTGATCACGGTAAATCCACCTTGGCTGATCGTATTATTCATTTATGCGGCGGCCTGGAAGACCGCGAGATGGAAGCACAAGTGCTTGATAGTATGGATATTGAGCGCGAGCGTGGCATCACCATTAAGGCGCAAACTGCTGCGCTGCAATATAAGGCAAATGATGGGCAGATTTATAACCTGAATCTGATTGATACGCCTGGCCATGTGGATTTCAGCTACGAGGTTTCGCGTTCACTTTCTGCTTGCGAAGGCGCGCTGCTGGTAGTGGATGCCAGCCAAGGCGTCGAGGCGCAGAGCGTGGCCAATTGCTATACTGCGATTGATTTAGGCGTAGAAGTGACGCCGGTGCTTAATAAGATTGATTTACCTTCTGCCGACCCTGACCGTGTAATGCAAGAGATTGAAGACGTGATAGGTATAGATGCCAGCGATGCGGTGCGTTGTTCTGCCAAAACGGGCGAGGGTGTGCGTGATGTGCTTGAGGCCGTAGTAGCAAAAGTGCCTCCTCCAAAAGGCAATGTGGATGCGCCTCTCAAGGCATTGGTAATTGATGCTTGGTTTGATAACTATGTGGGCGTAGTGATGCTGGTACGTGTGGTTGACGGCGTGCTAAAACCAAAAGAAAAAATTCGCTTGATGGCTTCGGGCGCACAGCATTTATGTGAACAAGTGGGCGTGTTCACACCAAAATCATTGCAAAAACCTGCACTTTCAGCAGGTGAAGTAGGGTTTGTAATCGCAGGCATTAAGTCATTGGCGGACGCCAAAGTGGGCGATACCGTTACGCATACTGACAAGCCGGCTAGCGAGCCGTTAGCAGGTTTTAAAGAGGTTAAGCCGCAAGTCTTTGCTGGGCTTTATCCGGTGGAATCTAATCAGTTCGAGGCCTTACGAACGGCGCTGGAAAAACTGAGTCTGAATGATTCCAGTTTGTTGTTTGAACCTGAAAACTCTACTGCGCTGGGCTTTGGTTTTAGATGCGGTTTTTTAGGCTTGCTGCACATGGAAATTGTGCAAGAGCGCTTAGAGCGTGAGTACGACATGGATTTGATTACCACGGCACCAACCGTGGTATATGAACTGTTATTAAAAGATGGGTCGGTTGTGCAGATCGAGAATCCATCACGCTTGCCAGAGCCTTCGCGCATCGAAGAGATTCGTGAGCCGATAATTAGTGTGCATTTGTTAATGCCTCAAGACTATGTGGGGCCTGTAATGACGCTATGTAATAACAAGCGCGGTATTCAAAAAAACATGCAGTATATGGGCAGACAGGTGATGCTAAGTTATGAAATGCCACTGAATGAAGTCGTACTGGATTTTTTTGATAAACTTAAATCGGTATCACGTGGCTATGCCAGCATGGACTATGAGTTTCTGGAATTCAGAGCGGCGGATTTGGTAAAGCTTGATATTATGGTGAATGGCGATCGTGTTGATGCGCTAAGTCTGATCGTGCACCGCAGCAACAGCCAGTATCGTGGTCGCGAAGTGGCCGCTAAAATGCGGGAGTTAATTCCACGCCAGATGTTTGATGTGGCGATTCAAGCGGCGATAGGTGCGAATATTATTGCGCGTGAAACAGTCAAAGCCATGCGTAAAAACGTAATTGCGAAATGTTATGGTGGTGACATTACACGGAAAAGAAAACTGCTAGAAAAACAAAAAGAGGGTAAAAAACGAATGAAACAAGTGGGGAATGTGGAGATACCACAAGAGGCGTTTTTAGCCATTTTAAGAGTAGAGGACAAATAAATAATGTATTTTGCGTTATTCATGGTGGTAATACTTGTAGTGACAGGTTTGATCTGGCTGCTGGATATTTATGTGCTGAAAAAAAATCGTGGCGATGCAAAAGAGCCTTGGTATGTAGAATATGCAAAAAGCTTTTTCCCTGTAATTCTCTTGGTGTTCGTACTACGCTCGTTTTTAGTTGAGCCATTCAAGATTCCATCAGGCTCAATGATGCCAACGCTGTTGGCTGGCGATTATATTCTGGTAAATAAATTCACTTATGGCTTGCGCGTACCCATTTTAAATAATACGTTTTTTGAGATGGATCACCCAAAGCGCGGTGATGTGTTTGTGTTTCATTACCCGCCTGATCCTACGATTGACTATATTAAGCGCGTGGTAGGTTTACCTGGAGATAAAATTCAATATCAGGATAAGCATCTAGTTATTAACGGAAATCCGTTAAATGTGAAATTTGAAGATAATTACGAATATGAAATGGAGGGTGCAAATATTATTAGTGCGCATCGTTCAAAAGAACAATTAGGTGATGTGCAGCATGATATTTTGATTCATGATATTCCTAATCAATACAATTCAGATGCGCTAGGTGCTAGACTACTTGATGGAGAAACCATTACAGTGCCTGAAGACAGCTATTTTGCCATGGGTGATAACCGTGACAATAGCGCAGATAGCCGTGTATGGGGTTTTGTACCCGAACGTAATTTGGTGGGCAAGGCATTTTTCATCTGGTTTAATTTTGATAATTTTGGCAGAATTGGCAATTCAATCAAATAGTTTGGCAATACATTAAGGGGGGCGATATGCAAAATACAATACAACAGAAGCAGCAAGGGATGACATTTATTGGCCTAGTGCTGGTGATTGCTGCAGGCGTGTTTTTGGCTATATTAGCGATGAAAGTTACGCCGGCTTACATCGAGTTTATGGGAGTAAAAAAAGCCATTCAAAGGCTTGCCGATGATCCTGCATTTAATGAAATGGGTAAAAAAGAGATTATCCAAGCATTTAATAAATCCGCAGAGGTTGGCTATATAACTGTTATCAGAGGTAATGATTTGGTCATAGAAAAAGGCCAGACTGGTAATGTGGTAACAGCACAATACCAAGTTACTATTCCGATTGTGGCTAATGCCAGCGTATTGCTCGACTTTAATGCCACAACGGCTAAATAAGTTATCATTAGCATGTCTATAGACAGTCTTGCTAAAGATAATATTATCAAGCATATTGGCTATCCGTTTAAAACGCCTGCATTGCTCTCGCAGGCACTTACGCACCGGAGTTTTAGCGGCAACAATAATGAGCGCTTGGAGTTTTTGGGCGATGGCGCGCTTAATTTCATTATTGCCAATCAGCTTTATCAGCGCTTTCCCAAACTCTCTGAGGGCGATTTAAGCAGGTTGCGGGCGCAACTGGTTAAGGAATCCAGCCTTGCTGAGATTGCGCTTAGCTTGAATGTCGGCGAATCCCTAAAGCTTGGGGAAGGTGAGCTTAAAAGTGCCGGCTGGCGCCGCCCTTCTATTTTAGCTGATGCAGTGGAAGCTATTATTGGTGCGGTTTATCTGGATGGTGGGTTTCAGGCTGCCGAAATGTTTGTGTTAGTCTTATACCAAGACAAGCTGGCTACCATTGATCCTAAAATCATTGACAAAGACGCTAAATCCACGCTGCAGGAATACCTTCAGGGCAAGAAAATCGAGTTGCCTGATTACAATGTAGTTTCAATTGACGGCGAGGCGCATGCACAGACTTTCAAAATAGAATGTGTGATAAAAAAACTTAATATCTCTACGATTGGTGAAGGTACCAGTCGTCGAGTTGCTGAACAGCAGGCGGCGCAGTTGGCGCTTGAAAAAATAAAAGAAGAAAATATTTAATGAAGAAATTTGTTCAATGAAACAAGATTTTAGATGCGGTACGGTTGCTATCGTTGGACGCCCTAATGTGGGGAAGTCTACTTTGCTCAACCATATATTGGGCATGAAGTTGGCGATTACTTCACGAAAAGCGCAGACTACGCGCCATCGCTTATTGGGAATCCACACTACTGAAGACACGCAGTTTTTGTTTGTAGATACGCCAGGATTTCAGCAAAAACATATCAATGCACTCAATAAAACGCTGAATAAGACAGTCACACAGGTGCTGACAGAGGTTGATGTCGTATTGTTTGTCATTGAGCCAATGAAATTAGGCGATGCAGACAAAAAAGTATTAAGTTTGCTGCCGAAAGATAAGCCAGTATTGTTAGTGGTGAATAAATCCGATTTGATGGGCGACAAAGGCAACTTATTGCCATTGATTCAGGATTTTGATTTACTTCATGATTTTGCGGAAATTATCCCTGTCAGTGCGAAAAAAAGCTTGAATTTAGACGAACTGCTGGCCGCTACAAGAAAGTACCTGCCTGAACAGCCCGCTATCTATGGTGATGATGAGCTTACCGATAAGAATGAACGTTTCTTGGCTGCCGAGCTTATTCGTGAAAAGTTATTTCGCCTGCTGGGTGACGAAGTGCCGTATTCCGTTGCTGTTGAAATTGAAAAGTTTGAAGTACTGAAAAATTTACGTCGTATTTTTGCTGCAATTATTGTCGATAAAGAGAGTCAAAAACCCATGATTATTGGCAAGGGCGGTGATAAACTGAAACAGATATCCACCGAAGCACGTCAGGACATGGAAAAATTGTTTGGTGGTAAAGTATATTTGGAGACATGGGTGAAAGTAAAGGGTGGCTGGGCGGATGATGAAAGGGCGTTGAAAAGTCTGGGGTATTAACCAAGGATACTGGTCATGTCAGATAGTAACGTTTTTAATCTACCAATTTATGGTAAACCTATCGAACTGGAAGACCAAGGCGTTTACTTTGCCAAAAATAAAAAAACGGGTGCAATTAACAATGTGTTTCACTTGATTTACGAAGAAAGCGAATGGTATTTATACCAACTGAAAAATACCAGAAAAGATGGCGAAATGGGCTGGGTTATCTTGGCAGACAATGGCGATTACCCACTTAAAAGTGTGGAGACAGATGAAATCAGACATCATTTTGACAAGCCGGAATATGCTGAGCCTAAAGGTGCTTGGCAACTCATGCGGAATTCACGTTATGGTTTTGGTAAGTTCACGCCACTGCATGCGGAAGACGACATTAAATACGCAATGATTTTATTTTCAGGCACTGAAATGCCAGAATTACCAAAAATGCTAGTGCCCCTATTGATCCAAAAAGCTGAGGATGAAGTCTTAAAAAGTTTAGCTGAACTGGATTAAAAAATGGCAATCAGAGCGGAATCACATCGTTTAGATAACCAGCCAGTGTATGTGCTGCACACCTATCCATTTAAAGAAACCAGTCTTGTAGTCGAGCTTTTCAGCAAACAGTTTGGGCGTATCGCAGCTATTGCAAAAGGCGCACGCCGGCCACGTTCAACAATGCGCGGCATGTTGCAATCGTTTCAGTTGTTAAGTGGGGCTTGGTCAGGCAAGAACGAGCTTAAAACCTTACACAGTCTGGATTGGAATTCAGGGTTAACCTTGATTCGAGGTGAGGCATTGATGTGCGGCTTTTATATGAATGAACTCTTGCTGCGTTTATTGCCGCGTGAAGATGCGCATGAAACCTTGTTTGAATATTATACTAATACGATGCAAACATTGGCAGATGGTAGTGATTTGGCGACAACACTACGTCGATTTGAATTGAAGCTACTGCAGGAAATGGGCTATGCTGTGCCTTTGCTGACAGACGAAAATGGGCAGAAAGTCGAAGTTGAAAAAACATATCGCTACGAAGCCGAGTATGGGGCATGCGAGCTAACATCGACCAGAAATGGCGTACAATTGAGCGGAAAGACTTTGCTGGATATGGCGGATGACGACTATTCTGACAGTTTTACACAGAGTCAAAGCAAACAGCTGATGCGTTATTTGCTGTCGCATTATCTGGGAGATAAGCCGCTACACACACGGCAATTGCTAATAGACTTACAAACAATTTAGAAAAATACATAATGATCAAATTAGGCGTTAACATTGACCACGTTGCTACCATCCGCCAGGCGCGTGGGACAAAGTATCCCAGTGTGGTGCAGGCTGCGTTGCGTGCTGAGCAGGCGGGCGCAGACAGTATTACCCTGCACCTGCGTGAGGACCGCCGTCATATGCAGGATGCAGATATTTTTGCACTGCGCCCATTGCTGCAAACCAAGATGAATCTTGAATGTGCTGTTACGGATGAGATGATAGGCATCGCCTGTCAGGTCAAGCCGCAAGATGTATGCCTGGTACCGGAGCGGCGCGAGGAGCGCACGACGGAAGGTGGGCTGGATGTCGTGTCTCATTTTGACAAGATACAAGCTGCTTGCACAAAACTGGCTGCACAGGGTGTTCGCGTATCACTTTTTATTGGGCCAGACATACATCAAATTGAGGCAGCTAAAAGAACTGGCGCTCCAGTGGTGGAAATCCATACTGGGGCCTATGCTGACGCAGAAAATGAGGCTGAGAAAGTAATGGAGCTGGCGCGTGTCAAACAAGCGGTTGCGCACGCCAAGAGTCTCAATCTGATTGTCAATGCAGGGCACGGTCTGCATTACCATAATGTGCATGAAATCGCGGCGATTCCCGGCTTGGAAGAGCTGAATATCGGCCATGCGATTGTGGCGCATGCCTTATTCGTTGGATGGGACAATGCGGTAATCGAAATGAAATCTCTTATCAAGGAATTTGCAGCATAGTATGATCTTTGGCATTGGCACGGACATCGTTGAAGTCGCACGTATTGAGGCCTCAATTCAACAGTTTGGGAATGACTTTGCCAAACGCATTCTGGCGGATAGCGAATTTGCAAGTTACTCCGAATCGCACATCAAAGCACGTTTTTTAGCCAAACGTTTCGCTGCAAAAGAGGCATTTTCAAAAGCATTAGGTACAGGTTTGCGCGCTCCTGCTACTTTTCAGAATATCGCGGTTTCACATGATGATTTGGGCAAGCCGATGTTGATTCTGGTGGCAGAATTGCAAGCTTTTTTACAAAGCAAGAACATCACTAAAGCCCATGTCAGCATTAGTGATGAAAAGAATTTGGCGGCTGCTTTTGTGGTACTGGAAACGTGAGTGATATAGATTACAAACGTCGCTTCGGCGGCGTCAGCAGACTGTACGGCGAGACGGGGCTGACCAAGATGCAAGCTGCTCATATATGTGTGATCGGCATAGGCGGCGTGGGCTCATGGGCGGCAGAAGCACTGGCGCGCAATGCTGTCGGCGAAATCACCCTAATTGATTTGGATAATATTGCTGAAAGCAATGTAAACCGGCAAATTCATGCGTTGGAAGGTGAGTTCGGTAAGGCGAAAGTTGCTGCTATGGCACAGCGTATTCATGCTATTAATCCGTGGTGTAAAGTACATGAGATCGAAGATTTTGTAACACCAGAAAATGTGGATAGTATGCTCAATCGCAGCTTTGATGTGGTGCTGGATGCGATTGATAATGCCAAAACCAAAGTCGCGATTGCAGCGTATTGCCGCGAGAATAAAATAACACTTATCACTACGGGCGGCGCTGGCGGCAGGTTAAACGTAACGAAATTGAAAGTGGCAGACTTGGCAGAGGTGCAGGGTGATAAATTGCTGGCCAAAGTGCGCCACCAGTTGCGCCGTGATTTTCATTTCCCTAAAGCTACAAGTTCCAAAAAATCTGAGAAATTTGGCATTCAGGCAGTATATTCTGACGAACAAACGATAAAACCAGATGCTCTTGAGACAAGCTGCAATGTGACTTCTGCTGATGCTAAAAATAGCGCAATTACAGGTTTAAATTGTGCTGGATATGGTTCAAGCGTGTGCGTAACGGCTTCGTTTGGCTTTGTAGCTGTAAGTTTGGTTTTGCAGCAACTATTAGAAAAAGTGACTATTAGTTAAGTTTCATTAAACTGTCATAATTCTGCACATAAAGTGTCATAAGATATTATGCTATGACCATTTCAAAATATAATCTCTTAGATCGAGATTTAAGCATTTTAAGCTTTAACGAGCGAGTGCTCTCACTTGCAGAGCGAGACGATTATCCATTATTAGAGCGCTTAAGGTTTTTATGTATTGTTGCATCTAACTTAGATGAGTTTTTTGAAGTGCGCATGCCGCAACAGCTGCAAGCGGTGCGGGACAACATCATGCAAGGTCTGGTGAGCATTCAAAGCTTTGTACAAGTATCTAACAAGGCGCATGAACTGGTGGCAAAGCAGTATAGGTTGTTTAACAATGTGCTGATGCCAGATCTGGAAAAATCCGGCGTGCAGCTTGTTTCGGGCAGTGTGCGCACGCAAGCGCAAATTGACTGGGTGGCGCAATACTTCAAGCGCGAGGTTAAGCCGCTGCTGATGCCCGTGGCGCTGGATCCGTCACACCCGTTTCCCCAAGTGGCGAATAAATCGCTTAATTTTATTGTGCAGTTGGAATATGCACATAATCAGGAACGCAATATCGCGATTGTCAGGGTTCCACGAGTTGTTCCGCGCTTGGTTAAGTTACCTGCCAATATCAGTTATCAGCAGCAATGCTTTGTTTCGCTCACCAGTATTATCCGCGCAAATTTGGCTGATTTGTTTGTGGGCGCCCGCATTGAGCATTTTTCGCAATTTCGCGTGACGCGCAACTCGGATTTGGCGCTGGATGAAGATGATGTAAGTAATTTGCGTCTTGCGCTACGCGAAGAATTGGCTCACAGGCAATATGGTGAAGCGGTGCGTTTGGAGGTGTCACACGAATGCGATGAAGCGTTAGCAAATTTCTTGCTTGAGCAGTTTGATTTGCAGCAGCCTGCTTTATATCGTGTCAATGGACCGGTGAATCTAGGTCGATTGATTCAATTGCCCGACATGGCCGAGGGCGCGGATTTAAAATTTAGCAATTACGTTCCGCAATGGCCTAAAGGTTTGGCTAAAAACCAGTCTATTTTGGCGCAAATTAAAGATAAGGATATTTTAATTCACCAGCCATTTGAAAGTTTTGATGCGGTGATTCAAATGTTGGAAGAAGCGGTTAAAGATGATGATGTATTGGCGATTCGCCAGACGATTTACCGCACAGGCTCCGACCCACGTATCTTGCGTGCGCTGCAGGAAGCCGTGCGCCGCGGCAAAGAAGTGTTGGTGGTGGTGGAGCTCAAAGCGCGCTTTGACGAAGAAGCCAATATTAACTGGGCGGAATCGTTGGAATCGATTGGTGCGCAAGTGGTGTACGGCGTGGTGGGTTTAAAAACGCATGCCAAAATGCTGTTGATAATGCGCCGCGAAGGTAAGACCATCAAGCGTTACGCGCACCTTTCTACCGGTAATTACAATCCTAAAACCGCCAAAATGTACACGGATGTTTGTATGCTCACATCCGATGCTACCGTAACGCGCGAGATGGAGTATGTGTTCCGCTACTTAACCAGCGAATTGCCTTTACCACGCATGCAGCAATTATTGGTTGCACCGTTTACCTTGCAATCAGCCATGCTCACACAAATTAAAAAAGCACAAAACGCCGCTGCGAAAGACCAGCCAGCCAGTATCGTGGCAAAAATGAATTCGCTTACTGATGAAGTGCTGGTGCATGCGCTCATCAACGCGGCCACAAAAGGCGTGCAGATAGACTTGATCGTACGGGGAGCATGTATCTTGCCAGTTGATTTGCCACAATTGCAAGGCCGCGTAAGGGTGCGCTCGATTGTGGGGCGCTTGCTAGAACACTCGCGCGTGTTTTATTTTAATATCAATCAAGACATTAATATTTGGCTATCAAGTGCAGATTGGATGAACCGAAATATGACGCGTCGAGTAGAAGTAGCTTGGCCGATTCATGATGCTGTCATGCAAAAACGTATCATAGAAGATTTATTAACGCCTTATTTACAAGATAATATCGACGCATTTGAGCTTGGCGCACAAGGAGAATATAAACCAGTGCGTACTTCATCATTGCGCGCTACCAGCAACATCAGTTGCCAAAGTATGCTGATTGAAAAGCATAGCTTAAAATGACAATAGCAATTAAAAACCTCATCTTATGGCGACATGCCGAGGCAGAGCATGTGGATATTGCATTAAGTGTAGAAGATGATATGGCGCGTAAGCTTACGCCTAAAGGCGAGCGTCAGGCAAGGCTCATGGCACGCTGGCTGCATAAACATTTACCTAAAAACTTAATGTTGATATCAAGCCCTGCAGTACGTGCTTTTCAAACAGCAGAAGCTTTAAACTACAATATCAATTTGCACCCAGATTTAAAGCCTGGCGCAGACCTGAATGAGATTTTAATTGTTCTGGAAAATATCGAAACATCAAAACAAAATTTGCTGATTGTGGGACACCAGCCATGGCTGGGTGCTTTGGTGGCGCATCTAACAGGCTATTCAGATAGGGATATTAATATAAAAAAAGGCGCAATTTGGTGGTTGCGCCAATCCACAATTCAGCCCGGACAATACAATATATTCACTGTACAAACACCAAGCCTCTTGCCAAGTTAATTTAAAAAATTAACTTATCCTCTTTTGTTAGGGCGTCCAGTTTTTATCACTGGAATCTTAGCTAACGTGGTTTTGAGCGTATTGTCACTCATAGCCACCAATAATTTAATACCCGCACGTAGAAGCTCACTTTTCTTCGCGGGTTGTCCCATGGCTGTCAAGCGTGTTTTCAACAGAGCGATTTGCGCATATTCGTCTTTAGGCATGGTGAAGCTATCGCGCTCCATTTTGATTTTTTCTGGCTTCGCTTTTTTTGTATCCTTTCTAGCTTCTTTTTTTACTGTTGTAGCCTTGGGTTTTGTGACACTCGTTGTTTTAGCCGCTAGTTTTGTAACCGGTTTAGGGTTACTTAAAACAGCTGGTTTAGCAACCGGTTTAGCTACAATGGGTTTTGGAATTGGGGTTTTTTTGACAACGGCTTTAGCTGTAGTAGCTGTTTTAGTAGCAGCAGGTTTAAGCCCTAATGCTTGAGCTTGTATCGGTGATATTTTTGACATGACATTCTCCATATAAACGGTATAAACAGTTTATACCGTTTATATTGCATGTCAACTGTCATATTTCTGTAATAAATATAGCTAATTCACCGAATAATATTAATCTTGAGCAGAAACAACTAGGCTCCAGTTGGTTTTCTGCCAGGCAAGAATTTCCTCTTCCAGCAGGTATGAGGTTTGTGGAAAGGCTTCTTGCCAAGCGCTTGGCAAGCTCAATAAAAAAGTATTGCCAGCACGTTCTAGCTTAATGTTTTTTATAACAGGCATATTGCGAGAGTGGCAGAAAATAACGGCCAGGCGTAAAGAAAGCAATTTAAAAATAAAACTTTCGTCGTTAAAGTCTGCGTCCAGCTTTCTGAGTTTACCGCTATGACCAAGCACCAACAAGCTCAAACGATGTAACTCGCTTTGTGCAAAGCCCATCAGCTCAGTGTTATCTAAGATATAAGCACCATGTTTATGCGACTCGCTATGAGAAATGGCGCTACCAACTTCGTGGCACTTTGCTGCCCAAATGAGTGATTGTCTGCGTTTATAAAGTTCGTGTGGATTGTCATCAAGAATGGTAGGCAAAAGTGCATTAAAAAAACTCAAAGCAACTTTGGCCACATTGCCAGCGTGAGTTTTATTCACGCCAAATTTTGAAATGAGATATTCAATTGATGCGTCGCGCAGATCCTCTGAGTTTGCATCATCTTGCCCCATCATGTCATACAGCAAGCCGTGACGCAGCGCACCTTTCGCCACTATTAAAGTGTCGACTTTAAGCAAGTCAAATACGCCGATTAATACACACAGACCGCCAGCAATTACGGGTTTGCGGTCTTCTTTTAATCCAATTAAATCCAGCTTATCAACCGTTTTAGCTTTGATTAACTGCGCACGCAGCCAAACCAAGCCTTTTCGCGTGATTTTATCTTCTTCAAATCCAGCGCCTGCTAATATCTCAGCAATTGCGCCCACAGTGCCCGATGCTCCGTAAGCGACATCCCAGTATTGATGTTGATAAACATCTGCAACAGCATCAAGAAAAGACTCAGCAGCGATTTCGGCGCGCTGAAAGTTTTTCTCGCTTAATGTGCCGCCGGCAAAATATTTAAGTGACCAGGCCACCGAGCCTACGCGAAGTGAATCTGTAGTTTCCGCAGTTAAATGTTGGCCTAAAATAAACTCTGTTGAGCGCCCGCCGATATCAATGACTAAACGTTTTTCATCAGATTGTGGCAGTAATCGGCTTACACCTTGATAGATAAGCCGTGCTTCTTCAACGCCCGAAATCACTTCTACTTCATAACCTAAAGCCTTTTTGGCTAGCTTGAGAAATAGATCGCGGTTTCTGGCTTCGCGCAGTGTTTGCGTAGCAACTGCCCGCACATGGTGCTTGGGGAAACCTTTCAAGGTTTCTCCGAAGCGTGCCAGACACTTAAGACCTCGGTCAATCGCTTCCGGCTTTAGATTCCGCTCTTCATCCAGATCGCCGCCTTGCCGTACGGACTCTTTCAAATAATCTACACGCTGAATTCGGCCATTTTCATAGCGACCAATCTCTAATCTGAAACTGTTTGAACCTAAATCAACTGCTGCAAGCAGGGTTTCTGGGGAAGTAAAATCATTATTTTGCATAACTGATTTATAGCATATTTCCCTAACAATTTGATGACATACAGGTAATTACTTACCAATTACGCGCTCATATTCAGGGAAATAACGCGCAATCACACTTAAATCGAAATTGCGCAAAATGCTGGTATTGGGCTCGCGCTCAAGCAGAAACTCAAAAGATTTTTTCACCAGTTGTATGGTAGTGATTTTCCCGGTAGTAAGTTTTTGTGCATAGTCAGCTTGAACTCTCACTTCGTGTGTGGTTGTAGATTTGTCTACAACAGTGACTTGAAAAGTTATCTCATCCAACTGGGATACTTTGATTTCTGCCATTTTTTAGCTTCCATTCATCTTGAAATTTAGGGGTGCACCCCAATTTACAACAAATCGTTGGTTATAAAAAGTTTACTATCAAAATTTAAGAAAAAAGGAGTTTATATGGCAGCAGAGCATTTAGCCTTTCAGGCAGAAGTGAAGCAATTATTGCAGTTGATGATTCACTCGTTGTATTCAAATAAAGAAATTGTATTGCGCGAGTTGATATCAAATGCTTCTGACGCGGCAGACAAACTGCGCTTTGAAGGCTTATCAAACAGTGCATTATATGAAAATGACAGCGACTTGAAGATTCGCATCGCCTTTGACAAATCCGCGCGAACAGTGACAATTTCGGATAACGGTATTGGCATGAGTCGCGATGAAGTGATTCACAATATTGGCACCATTGCCAAATCTGGCACCAAAGAATTCTTTCAAAGTTTAACGGGCGATCAGGCTAAAGATGCCAACCTGATTGGCCAATTTGGTGTGGGTTTTTATTCATCCTTTATTATCGCTGATAAAGTTACCTTGATTACGCGCCGTGCGGGTGAAAAAGAGGCTGTGAAGTGGGAGTCTGCCGGAGAGGGCGATTATACGCTCGAGGCCGTGGAAAAAGCCACGCGTGGCACAGACGTGATTCTGCATTTGCGCGATGGTGAGGATGAGTTCCTGAATGACTGGAAACTTAAAACGGTTATCCGTAAATATTCCGACCATATCACGCTTCCAATCGTGATGAAAAAATCGGAGTGGAAAGACGGCGAACAAATCCCTACTGATGAAGATGAAACGGTGAACAAAGCTTCAGCTTTGTGGGCGCGTGCCAAGAATGACATCACCGAAGAAGAATACCAGGAGTTTTACAAACACGTTTCGCATGATTTTGAAAATCCGCTCGCTTATACGCATAGCCGTGTAGAGGGAAAGCAGGAATACATTTCCTTGCTCTATATTCCAAGCAAGGCGCCGTTTGATTTATATGATAGAGAACGCCGCCATGGTATTAAACTCTACGTGAAGCGCGTATTTATTATGGAAGATGCGGAAAAGCTCATGCCGCAATACTTGCGATTTGTACGAGGGGTAATTGATTCCGCTGACCTGCCATTGAATGTTTCGCGCGAGATTTTGCAGGACAGCCGCGATGTGGATGCGATTAAAAATGGCTCCGTAAAAAAAGTGCTTGGTTTGCTCGAAGATATGGCGAAAGATAAATCCGAAGATTACGCCAAATTTTGGGCTGAGTTTGGCCGTGTGCTCAAAGAAGGGCCAGGCGAAGACTTTGCCAATAAAGAAAAGATAGCTGGATTGCTGAGATTCGCCAGTACCCATGCTGATACAAATGCACAAACGGTTTCATTGGCTGACTACGTTGGCCGCATGAAACCTGAACAAGAAGCGATTTACTATATCACTGCTGATACTTTTGCAGCGGCACAGCATTCACCACACTTGGAAATCTTCCGCAAAAAAGGCATTGAAGTATTGTTGTTGAGTGACAAGGTAGACGAATGGCTGCTGGGTAGTTTGACAGAATTTGAAGGCAAAAAACTACAATCCATTGCCAAAGGCGATTTGGACTTGGGTAAACTGGAAGATGAAGCTGAAAAAGAAGCTCAAAAGAAAATC
This sequence comes from uncultured beta proteobacterium, assembly GCA_963701715.1. Lineage (GTDB taxonomy): Bacteria > Pseudomonadota > Gammaproteobacteria > Burkholderiales > Methylophilaceae > Methylotenera_A. The sequence continues at coordinate 92,757 of CAVPAX010000004.1, read as the reverse complement.
GAGGAAGAGTCTAAGTCGTTGATTGAGCGCATTAAAATATCGCTGGGAGATGCGGTAAAAGACGTGCGTGTTACGCATCGTCTTACTGATTCGCCTGCTTGCCTAGTGGCTGGCGAGCATGATTTATCCGGGAATTTGGCACGCATGCTGAAAGCGGCAGGTCAGAAAGCGCCTGAAAGCAAGCCGATTCTGGAGCTAAACCCAGAGCACAAACTGGTAAAGCGTATGGAGACCGAAACCGAGGATGCTGCATTTAAGGATCTAGCACATTTGCTGTTCGATCAGGCACTGCTAGCGGAAGGTGGCCAATTGGATGATCCTGCAGGCTTTCTCAAACGTATGAATAGACTTATCGCTTAATTTTTCATTATCAACACTATCGGCCTGCAAAGCGCATACAGCTTGCCTTTCAGGCCGATATTTTTTGTAATGAACACGCGTATATGTATGTAAATGGTATGTTTTCGGATGAAATAGCGAGCAAGGTTGGCGTGAAATTTGCTAAAATGTTATTAACTTAAAAGCATTTTGACATTTTTTGAAAGCACCATCCTGATGAAAATCAACAAAACTAAAGCCACTGTCTTGCCCAAACTTACCCCTATCAAACAAGCACTGCAAAACCATTTAATTTTTTCATGTTTTAAGACTGATGAGGTCGCTACGCCGAGGGACTGGTATCATACAGCCGCCTATACGGTGCGTGATCATGTTGTGGAGCGGTGGGTAAAGACCTCTAGTAATTACAATGAGCATGATTCTAAGCGTGTTTATTATCTTTCATTAGAGTTTTTAATAGGCCGTATGTTAAGTAATGCTGCACTAAACTTGGGCATAAAGGATGAATTAAGTGCAGGCTTAAGTGCATTAGGGCATAGCATGGAGGCGGCCGAGGAGATGGAGCACGATGCCGCGTTAGGTAATGGTGGTCTTGGTCGCTTGGCAGCATGCTTTCTGGATTCAATGGCAACCATGGATATTCCTGCAACTGGCTATGGTATCCGCTATGAATATGGCATGTTCAAGCAATCAATAGAGCATGGCCAGCAGGTGGAGAATCCTGACAACTGGTTGCGTTACGGCAATGTCTGGGAGTTTCAGCGGCCTGAAGTGACTTACATCATTAAGTTTTATGGGCGTGTCATTGAGGTGCCAGAAAACAACCATGGTATAACGCATCACTGGGTCGACACAGAGCATGTGGTAGCGATGGCATACGATGTGCCTGTGCCAGGTTACGGCACGGAAACCGTGAACAATTTACGACTTTGGTCTGCTAAAGCGGCGCGTGAATTTGATTTGCGTCATTTTAATGATGGCAATTATGAGCGTGCAGTTGAAGAACGTAACGAAACAGAGACAATTTCAAAAGTGCTTTATCCAAATGACGCTTCTGCGTCAGGTCGCGAACTGAGGCTCAAGCAGCAATACTTCTTTGTGTCCGCTTCAATTCAGGATATTTTGCGTCGCTTCTTGAGTATGCATGAGATGAAAAAGCCAGCAGATTGGCAATTATTACCTGAGAAGATTGCCATTCAACTCAACGATACGCACCCCGCAATTGGCGTGGCTGAGATGATGCATCAGTTGGTGGATATGCACCATCTGGATTGGGCTTTAGCATGGAGCTTAGTGAACAAGATTTTTGCCTACACCAACCACACGCTCATGCCGGAAGCGCTTGAAACCTGGTCTATAGATCTCTTTGGCACGCTCTTACCGCGTCATCTGGAAATCATTTACGAAATTAATCATCAATTTCTAATCATGGTCAATCATCATTTTCCAGGTGATGTTGATTTAATTAATCGTGTGTCAATTGTGGACGAGTCACACGGTCGCCGCATTCGTATGGCGCATCTGGCTGTGGTGGGTAGTCACACGGTGAATGGTGTGGCAGCTTTGCATAGTGATTTATTGAAAACAACATTATTTGCCGATTTTAATAAAATATTCCCTGGTAAATTTACTAATGTGACCAATGGCATTACACCACGACGCTGGCTGAATCAAGCCAATCCTGGCCTGACAGGCTTGATTAGCAAGGCGATTGGCGAAGGCTTCCAGAAAGATTTAACGCAATTGGTGAAATTGACGCCTTTGGCAGACGATAAGGATTTTAGAAAAGCATTTCGTGCAGTTAAGCAGATTAACAAACAGCGCCTGGCAGAAAAAATCAAATCACAGACCAATGTTACTGTGAACCCAAGTAGCCTATTTGATGTGCAGATTAAGCGTATCCACGAATATAAGCGGCAGTTGCTTAATGTATTGCATGTGATTACGCTATATAACCGTATTCGCAAAGGTGAAACTGGCATTACGCCACGCACAGTGATATTTGGTGGTAAAGCGGCGCCTGGTTACTGGATGGCAAAGCTCATCATTCGTTTAATTAATGATGTGGCTCAAATTGTGAACGAAGATCCGGCAATCGGCGATAAGCTTAAAGTAGTGTTTTATCCGAACTATGAAGTATCGGCGGCCGAAATCTTGTTCCCGGGGAGTGATTTATCCGAGCAGATTTCAACCGCAGGCACTGAGGCTAGTGGTACCGGGAACATGAAAATGGCATTAAATGGTGCGCTCACCATAGGAACACTTGATGGCGCCAATGTGGAAATTAAAGAAGAAGTTGGTGATGACAATATCTTTATATTCGGCCTGACTACCCAGCAAGTGGCGGATGTTAAGGCTAATGCTTACAATCCACGTGAGTATTACAATCAAAACCCAGAATTGAAAGAAGTTTTGGATATGATAGCGACAGGATTCTTCTCTGTGGAGGAGCCTGGTCGTTACCAATCGATTGTGGACAATTTGCTTAATAATGGCGACAACTATTTGCTGTTGGCGGATTATGAGAGCTACATTGCGATGCAGGAAGAGGTTGGTCGCGTCTATCAAGACCAGGAAGAATGGTCGAGAAGGGCGATTTTAAACGTCGCGCGTATGGCCAAGTTCTCCAGTGATAGAACCATTGCGGAATATGCCGGGCGGATTTGGAATGTAAACTCTACAAAAGCAAAAGCTGAAAAAGCGCCCAAAACTAAAAAATAACGTAAACTAATCCGTATCGTTTGCCGTTAAGGCGAGATACGGTTTTTTTATTAGGAGATTTAGCATGAAACGCCTTTTTGCTACGCTTTTGGTTGCTCTTTTCGTCACGCACGCCAGCGCTTTGAGTCTGTCCGACGTCAAAGATGCCCTTAAAACGAATAAGGACAGCAGTACTGCCAGTACCAGTTCAAGTGGCAGTGGTGTGAGCGCTCTGAGTAACGCAGAAACATCGGATGGCCTCAAAGCTGCGCTGAATCAGGGCGTTACCAAGGCAGTGGCCATGCTTGGAGCTACCGATGGCTTCTTTGGCAATAAGGAAGTTAAAATTCCGCTGCCAAAATCACTCAAAAAAATCGAAAAAGGCATGAAGCTCATGGGAATGGGTAAGCAGTCAGATGAATTGGTTCTGAAAATGAACCGCGCTGCCGAAGCTGCGGTGCCGGAAGCAAAAGCCTTGTTGGTGGATTCCATCAAAAAAATGACTTTGGCAGATGCAAAAGCCATTCTGACCGGACCGCAAGATGCTGCCACTCAGTATTTCAAACGCACAACATCCACACAAATGGCTGAGAAGTTTTTGCCGATTGTGGAAAAAGCGACCGCGAACGTTCAATTGGCCGATACTTACAACAAATATGCTGAAATGGGCAGCAAGTTTGGCGTGGTGAAAAAAGAAGATGCCAATATTAATAAATACGTTACCCAAAAGGCTTTGGATGGCTTGTATCTGATGATTGCCAAGGAAGAAGCCGCGATTCGTAAAGATCCACTGGGTCAAGCTAGCAGCATTATCAAAAAAGTGTTTGGCGCTATCGGCAAATAAAAATAATTATAAGCTATTCAACACATGCCCTGCACGCTGCATGAATATTGGCTTGTGGGGCATGTGGTTGCTGACAAATCTCTGCATGCTGCGAGATTGGGTTTGTAGTGCACTGCCCCACATTGTTGCGCGCTGACGAGAATGTGCGAATAAGAAATCAAAAATAAAAGCCACAAATGTTTTGACACGGGTCGCTAAAATTTGCTATAGTCTCATCTCTCGGCGGCAAGTACGTCGAATCGGACGCGGGATGGAGCAGTCTGGCAGCTCGTCGGGCTCATAACCCGAAGGTCACAGGTTCAAATCCTGTTCCCGCAACCAAATTCAGGAATAAGCGAATTCGAAATTTCTAATTTCGGTATTTTTTCTGGGAAATGCTCTTTAACAAAATGAACGACTGATAAGTGTGGGTGTTTGTGGTTGAGACACATTACTTAGACGCGACAAATGCTGGCTTTCGTTAAGAAAGCGAGAATGTTTTGTTGTTTGGTTTAAGTAAGACTCGAGATAACAAATGCTTACACTTAGATTTATGACAAGTATGTAAATAGGTCGCTTTGGTTAAACAAAGCGATTGACAAGACACACCTTGAAATGAATTTGAGTACTTCATCTAATTATCATTAGGTGAATAAAGCAAAGCGAAATACCACCTCGCAAGAGGAAAAAGTAATAGTCATATTAAACTGAAGAGTTTGATCATGGCTCAGATTGAACGCTGGCGGAATGCTTTACACATGCAAGTCGAACGGCAGCACGGGAGCTTGCTCCTGGTGGCGAGTGGCGAACGGGTGAGTAACATATCGGAACGTATCCAATAATGGGGGATAACTAATCGAAAGGTTGGCTAATACCGCATACGTCCTACGGGAGAAAGCAGGGGACCTTCGGGCCTTGCGTTAATGGAGCGGCCGATATCTGATTAGCTAGTTGGTGGGGTAAAGGCTCACCAAGGCGACGATCAGTAGCTGGTCTGAGAGGACGACCAGCCACACTGGAACTGAGACACGGTCCAGACTCCTACGGGAGGCAGCAGTGGGGAATTTTGGACAATGGGCGCAAGCCTGATCCAGCCATTCCGCGTGAGTGAAGAAGGCCTTCGGGTTGTAAAGCTCTTTCGCAAGGGAAGAAACGATAGTGACGAATAATCACTGTTAATGACGGTACCTTGATAAGAAGCACCGGCTAACTACGTGCCAGCAGCCGCGGTAATACGTAGGGTGCGAGCGTTAATCGGAATTACTGGGCGTAAAGCGTGCGCAGGCGGTTCGACAAGTCAGATGTGAAATCCCCGGGCTCAACCTGGGAACTGCGTTTGAAACTATCGAGCTAGAATAGGTCAGAGGGGGGTAGAATTCCACGTGTAGCAGTGAAATGCGTAGAGATGTGGAGGAATATCAATGGCGAAGGCAGCCCCCTGGGATCATATTGACGCTCATGCACGAAAGCGTGGGGAGCAAACAGGATTAGATACCCTGGTAGTCCACGCCCTAAACGATGTCAACTAGTTGTTGGTAGAGTAAAATCTATGAGTAACGCAGCTAACGCGTGAAGTTGACCGCCTGGGGAGTACGATCGCAAGATTAAAACTCAAATGAATTGACGGGGGCCCGCACAAGCGGTGGATTATGTGGATTAATTCGATGCAACGCGAAAAACCTTACCTGGCCTTGACATGTACGGAACTTTCCAGAGATGGATTGGTGCTCGAAAGAGAACCGTAACACAGGTGCTGCATGGCTGTCGTCAGCTCGTGTCGTGAGATGTTGGGTTAAGTCCCGCAACGAGCGCAACCCTTGCCAATAATTGCCATCATTTAGTTGGGCACTTTATTGGGACTGCCGATGACAAATCGGAGGAAGGTGGGGATGACGTCAAGTCCTCATGGCCCTTATGGCCAGGGCTTCACACGTAATACAATGGTCGGTACAGAGGGTTGCCAACTCGCAAGAGGGAGCCAATCCCAGAAAGCCGATCGTAGTCCGGATTGAGGTCTGCAACTCGACCTCATGAAGTCGGAATCGCTAGTAATCGCGGATCAGCATGTCGCGGTGAATACGTTCCCGGGCCTTGTACACACCGCCCGTCACACCATGGGAGTGGGTTTTACCAGAAGTAGGTAGTCTAACCGTAAGGAGGACGCTTACCACGGTAGTATTCATGACTGGGGTGAAGTCGTAACAAGGTAGCCGTATCGGAAGGTGCGGCTGGATCACCTCCTTTCTAGAGAACAGTTCTTGGCTACAAACATTCACACTTATCAGTCGTTTAACACGAAGCAACATCAAAGATTGGCCTTAAGGGTCTGTAGCTCAGCTGGTTAGAGCACCGTCTTGATAAGGCGGGGGTCGTTGGTTCGAGCCCAACCAGACCCACCAGATTCACCTGAAACAATGGGGGATTAGCTCAGCTGGGAGAGCACCTGCTTTGCAAGCAGGGGGTCGTCGGTTCGATCCCGTCATCCTCCACCATTATCTTGGGTAACAAGATATATGGGATAAGGGGCCACTTTGATGTAAGAAGTTAGCAGTGAATGTCATGTTGATGACATTGACTTCTGGCTTTTAGCTGGACTGATCTTTAACAAAATGGAAGAAGTAAAGAGAACACACAACTTTGTGATGAGGTTGATGTGTTCAAATGGGTAGTAATTGATTGCAAAATCGAAACATTTTGCTCGCATGAGTTTCAAGAATGAAAGTTCTTAAAACAAATGTAAGTGAAATAAACCAGTGAGTACTGTACAACCTTGCAGTGCTCACGAAGTTGCTTTAGAAAACCTATAGCGGACGTCTCATGCGTCGCGAGATCTGGATTTAAAAGGGTTCAGGTTTTAACGTTATAGGATCAAGTGAATAAGTGCATATGGTGGATGCCTTGGCGATTACAGGCGATGAAGGACGTGATAGCCTGCGAAAAGGTTCGGGGAGCTGGCAAATAAGCTTTGATCCGGACATGTCCGAATGGGGAAACCCACCCGCAAGGGTAACCGCTCCTGAATATATAGGGAGACGGTAGCGAACCGAGTGAACTGAAACATCTAAGTAGCTCGAGGAAAAGAAATCAACCGAGATTCCGTAAGTAGTGGCGAGCGAACATGGAACAGCCTGTTATTTTTAGCACATGCGATAGTAGAACGGAATGGAAAGTCCGGCCATAGAGGGTGATAGCCCCTTATACGAAATCCCGTGTGTGGAACTAGGGTAACGACAAGTAGGGCGGGGCACGAGAAACCTTGTCTGAACATGGGGGGACCATCCTCCAAGGCTAAATACTCGTAATCGACCGATAGTGAACCAGTACCGTGAGGGAAAGGCGAAAAGAACCCCGGGAGGGGAGTGAAATAGATCCTGAAACCGTATGCATACAAACAGTGGGAGCCCCTGCTTAATGAGCCTTTAAGGTTTTTTAGATGCCCGAGCGCGAAGCGCGAGACGCATCAAAAGACTTTTAGAGGGGAGTGAAAGAGTAGGGTGACGCATCGCGTAGCGATGTGCAGCACTGCTTAATAAACCCCTTGAGGGTTTATTAAGCAGGGGTGACTGCGTACCTTTTGTATAATGGGTCAGCGACTTACATTCAGTAGCAAGCTTAACCGATAGGGGAGGCGTAGCGAAAGCGAGTCCGAATAGGGCGTCTAGTTGCTGGGTGTAGACCCGAAACCAAGTGATCTATCCATGGCCAGGATGAAGGTGCCGTAACAGGTACTGGAGGTCCGAACCCACAAATGTTGAAAAATTTGGGGATGAGCTGTGGATAGGGGTGAAAGGCTAAACAAACTTGGAAATAGCTGGTTCTCTCCGAAAACTATTTAGGTAGTGCCTCGTAAATCATTCTCGGGGGTAGAGCACTGTTATGACTAGGGGGATCATAAGATCTTACCAACTCATTGCAAACTCCGAATACTGAGAAATGCAATTACGGGAGACAGACCATGGGTGCTAACGTCCGTGGTCAAGAGGGAAACAACCCAGACCGACAGCTAAGGTCCCAAATGACGTGCTAAGTGGAAAACGAAGTGGGAAGGCATAGACAGCCAGGATGTTGGCTTAGAAGCAGCCATCATTTAAAGAAAGCGTAATAGCTCACTGGTCGAGTCGTCCTGCGCGGAAGATGTAACGGGGCTAAGCACGTAACCGAAGCTTCGGATGCACATGCTCTTTTAAGTGCATTCGATGAAGCTGGCGCACAGGCACGCAAGTGCATGACGCGTCAAAGCGTATCATCAAAGTCGAGTCGAAAGTGGCAAGACAGAGTGTATTTAAATGAGCATGTGCATGGTAGGAGAGCGTTCTGTAGGCCTGCGAAGGTGTTCTGTGAGGGATGCTGGAGGTATCAGAAGTGCGAATGCTGACATGAGTAGCGATAAAGGGTGTGAAAAGCACCCTCGCCGAAAGCCCAAGGTTTCCTGCGCAACGTTCATCGGCGCAGGGTGAGTCGGCCCCTAAGGTGAGGCAGAGATGCGTAGCTGATGGGAAACAGGTTAATATTCCTGTACCTCTATACAATGCGATGTGGGGACGGAGAAGGTTAGGTCAGCCGGGTGTTGGATGTCCCGGTTCAAGCGTGTAGTCAGATCCTTTAGGCAAATCCGGAGGGTCAATGACGAGGCGTGATAACGAGTGCACTTGTGCACGAAGTGATTGATACCAAGCTTCCAAGAAAAGCCACTAAGCTTCAGTTGTATAAGACCGTACCGCAAACCGACACAGGTGGGCAGGATGAGAATTCTAAGGCGCTTGAGAGAACCCGGGAGAAGGAACTCGGCAAATTAGCACCGTAACTTCGGGAGAAGGTGCGCCCCGGTAACGTGTATAGACTTGCTCTAGAAGCGTGATGGGGTTGCAGTGAAAAGGTGGCTGCGACTGTTTAATAAAAACACAGCACTCTGCAAACACGAAAGTGGACGTATAGGGTGTGACGCCTGCCCGGTGCTGGAAGATTAAATGATGGGGTGCAAGCTCTTGATTGAAGTCCCAGTAAACGGCGGCCGTAACTATAACGGTCCTAAGGTAGCGAAATTCCTTGTCGGGTAAGTTCCGACCCGCACGAATGGCGTAACGATGGCCACACTGTCTCCTCTCGGGACTCAGCGAAGTTGAAATGTTTGTGAAGATGCAATCTACCCGCGGCTAGACGGAAAGACCCCATGAACCTTTACTGTAGCTTTACATTGGACTTTGACAAGATTTGTGTAGGATAGGTGGGAGACTATGAAGCGGCGTCGCTAGATGTCGTGGAGTCAACCTTGAAATACCACCCTGATGTTGTTGAGGTTCTAACCTAGGTCCATAATCTGGACTGGGGACCGTGTATGGTAGGCAGTTTGACTGGGGCGGTCTCCTCCCAAAGAGTAACGGAGGAGTGCGAAGGTAACCTAGGTACGGTCGGAAATCGTACTGATAGTGCAATGGCATAAGGTTGCTTGACTGCGAGACGGACAGGTCGAGCAGGTGCGAAAGCAGGTCATAGTGATCCGGTGGTTCTGTATGGAAGGGCCATCGCTCAACGGATAAAAGGTACTCTGGGGATAACAGGCTGATTCCTCCCAAGAGTTCATATCGACGGGGGAGTTTGGCACCTCGATGTCGGCTCATCACATCCTGGGGCTGTAGCCGGTCCCAAGGGTATGGCTGTTCGCCATTTAAAGTGGTACGTGAGCTGGGTTTAAAACGTCGTGAGACAGTTTGGTCCCTATCTGCCGTGGGCGCTGCAAGTTTGAGGGGACCTGCTCCTAGTACGAGAGGACCGGAGTGGACACACCGCTGGTGGACCAGTTATCATGCCAATGGTATCGCTGGGTAGCTAAGTGTGGAAGAGATAAACGCTGAAAGCATCTAAGCGTGAAACTCGCCTCAAGATGAGACTTGCCCGAGCTTTAAGCTCGCTAAAGGGTCGTTCGAGACCAGGACGTTGATAGGTCAGGTGTGGAAGCGCAGTAATGCGTTAAGCTAACTGATACTAATTGCCCGTGAGGCTTGATCCTATAACCTTAAGACTTGAGGCCTAAAAGCCGAAAGACGCCAGGTTAGATCTAAAGCAAGACAATGTAATCAATACCGACCATAAATCTTTACTTCTTCCAGTTTGTTACAGACGCCTCGATGAAAATCGGGACGGCAACACAGCATTTCTGCTGATGGAAACCGCATCAGTGATACCAGTTATGCTTGGCGGCCATAGCGGTTTGGACCCACCCCTTCCCATCTCGAACAGGGCCGTGAAACGAACCAGCGCCAATGATAGTATGCTCTTCGCATGCGAAAGTAGGTCACCGCCAAGCTTTTATTTAAACAACAAAACCCTCCATGTGAGGGTTTTGTTGTTTGTAGCGCGCAAAAATAGTTGTTTTTTCTAATTCAATCGTTGTATAGTTAACGATGTATTTTTAGAGAAACTCAAATGAAACAAGTAATTACATGCACATGCGTTTTTGTGCTTGCGCTAAGTAATCCTGCATATGCCCAAGAAGATAGTGTTGTTCTCAAAGTGAAACAAACGGGCGATGCGTGTTACACGCCGGAATTAGAGCGTGGTAAAGAAGACCCAAGTTTTGTAAAAGGTAATGAGGATCCCCAATTAAAGCATGGCAAGGAAGCCCCACACCTTAATAAAGGAAAGGAAGATTGCCAATTATCGCCTGGTAAGGAAGACTCTTCTCGTTTAATTAGAGGTAATAAGGATGAAGAGCTAGTGTACGGCAAGGAAGACCCGCGTTTGGTAAGAGGTAAAGTCGATGCGCAATTAGCTCGCGGTAAAGACGATGCCAGACTAGTGCGGAGTAAGGACGCTGATCAGCTTGAGCGAGGTAAAGAAGATAATACTTTAGGCCGTGGCACTAGGAATGATGAATTGAGCCGTGGCAAGGATACGGAGCCGTTGTCACGTTGCTGTTGGGACTAGGATTTTAAATTTAGCCTAGTCTTCTTCCACCACTAAATCCGGTATATGGTTAAATGCAATGCGCATGTGAGCTGCTTTTAGTGCTTCGTGTGCACCGGCAAAATAAATAGTATTTTTGCCGTACTTCAGGTTCAACGTATCTAATGCTTTGTTCAATTTTTTCTCGGTCGTGTTAGGTTTTTCTGCGAATAAGTCATAAGCAGCCTCTTCAGCGTGACTAAGTTCTGTAAAATTCACCCCAACAGCAATCGGTTCCAGTTTTTCATATGCTCTGGGAAGCTCTTTAAGTAAGGCTTCCATGGCATCTGTTATATTGAGCGTGTTGTCAGTCGCGCTAATGCCTCTCTCGTTGTAAAAGGGAGATGTTTCTTTGGTTTTTGGATAGCGAAATTTTATTTTCACGCTGATGTGCGAAGTGAGCAAATCATAACTGCGCATGCGCATAGCAGCTTTTTGTAGCAGGCGGTGCAACACGGCCTTAGCGCCTACCAACGTGCGCTGTTCGGGCGGTAACACATGCGAATGCCCTAAACTGCTACGGTTATTTTTAACATAGTAAGGCTCCAAACCTCGCAGTTTATCGTAATATCGCTCTCCTTCAACACTACCCCAAACGGCCCGTAGTTGCTCGCGATTGAGAGCGTATAATTGCTCAACTGTTTCGATTTTGTAGTGATTAAGTCGTGCTTCCATCTGCCTGCCGATACCATTCAGAGCACGTAATTTAAGGTGATAAAGCTTATGCGGAATATCGAGATCTTCAATCACCACACAGCCATCAGGCTTTTGCATGTTCGATGCGGTTTTTGCAAGAAAAGTATTCGGCGCAATGCCAATCGAACTGCGGATATATGGGTAGCGTTTGTTAATTTTCTGCTTAATTGTAGCGGCAAGCTTGAGCGCATTTTCTTTTATTTGCTGACTGCCTGTAAGTTTACATACCATTTCATCAATAGATAAAACTTTCTCGACATGCGTGCAGCTTTCCACAATTTCGATGAGCTTATGATGATGCTCAACATAAAGGGGTGGCCTTGCCTCAACAAAAATTATATCTTTGCACAGCTTACGCGCATCGCGCACCATCGTGCCAGTCTTAATGCCGAACGCCTTGGCCTCATAACTTGCGGCAATACAGCAAGTAGTTTCTGCCATAACCGGCAGAACTCCAATTGGTTTGCCACGAAGCTCAGGACGAAGTTGTTGTTCTACCGAGGCGAAGTAGGAGTTGAAATCGACATATAATGCATTTAATGACATGTAATGTATTGTGGAAAAAACCGACTAAGTTGTAAGATAAATTTTAAAGGTTAAATTCAAACAAATGGAAAAAATTGCAATTTTCGCAGGCGGTTGTTTTTGGTGCACCGAGCCTGTATTTAGTCAGCTTAAAGGTGTTATGAAGGTCGTGTCTGGCTATATCGGAGGCCATACAGTCAGCCCAACATACAAAGATATTTGTAATGGCGATACTGGTCATGCAGAGGCGATTCAGATTACTTTTGACGATAGCGAAATCAGCTTTGACCAGCTACTTGAAATCTTCCTGATTTCGCACGATCCAACCACCATGAATCGGCAAGGTAACGATGTCGGTACGCAATATCGTTCGGCCATATTCTGTCAGGATGACGTACAATTTACCGCTGCTCAAAACTGGATAGACGCATTTAATGCGGCCTATATCTATAGCGCGCCGATTGTGACAGAGATAAAAGGCACGGAATTATTTTACCCGGCAGAAGATTATCACCAATATTATTACGATAAAAATCCAAACCAGCCATATTGCATGGCCGTGGCTTCACCAAAAGTGGCGAAAATACGTGCCAAGTATAAAGAGTTGCTAAAGGCTTAAGTTTAAGATTATTGGGTTTTACTGCTCAACCATTGCCGACGCCAGAAGATTAAAATCATAATTAGCGCAATGGCAGCCATAATTCCTAACGCCCACCAGAACCCATTGCGATCACTAATCCATGGCATCCAGTGAAAATTCATGCCAAAAATACCTGCAATCAGTGTCGCTGGCATGAACAGCATGGCAACCACTGTTAAGGCACGCACTTCAAGGTTTACACGGTTACTTACACTCGCCATGTAAATATCCATCATGCCGCTTAATGAGTCACGAATGGACTCGAGTGATTCGATAAAACTTACTGTATGGTCATAAACATCACGCAAATATGGCACAGTGGCAGGCTGAAAAAACCCTTTTTCGTTGCGCGTCAGGTTGTTAATCACTTCACGCAATGGCCATACCGCGCGGCGCAGCTCAATGCTCACATGTTTAAGCTGGTGAATGCTATGCAGCTCCGCATTGCTGGGTTTTCTTAACAGCAATTCTTCCAAGTCTTCGCTGTCATCACCCACATCTTCCAGCACCTTGAAATAACTATCTACAACGCTATCTAGTAACGCATAAGCCAGATAATCCACGCCTTGCTCGCGCATCGGGGCATAACTGGCACGCAGACGCTCACGCACAGGCTCAAACGCACCGGTAGAACGCTCCTGAAACGTCAGCAAAAAGTTGCGTCCCAATACTAAGCTAATCTGCTCCGAGCTGGCAGACATACTGGTTTTATCATAATAAAAATTGCGCGTTTCTAAAAAGATATAATCATCAAACTCGTCAACTTTTGGGCGCTGTTCGGTGGTTAAGATATCCTCCACTACCAGTGGATGTAATTTAAATGCATCACCGATCTGTTTAATCATTGCGGTATCATGCACACCATGCACGTTCAGCCATAGTTTCTTATTTTTATCAGGTTTAAAAGTCACTAGCGCTTCAACCGTCAGCTCGCATTCAACCATCTCGTAAGCGTTGTACGCAATTTTGCTAATCTTTGGTTTGTCCAGCTTGGCAACATCCATTGCGCCAGTCGATCCTGGTTTTCTAGGCAATATGCCAACTTTTCTGAGATGATTTTTTTTGTGTTTACGCATGCCTGGTATGATAACTTATTCTGCACGCAGTGCGTCAATCGGGTCCAGGCGTGAGGCGTTTCTTGCTGGAAGAACTCCGGCTAGCAAGCCTATCATGGCAGACATCATCAGCCCGCCGATGGCGAAACTCCAGGGTGTGTGCACCGGGAATGTCGGGATTGCTAAGTGTATCATCTGGGCCAGTCCGACTCCTAATGCCAATCCAAGCATGCCACCGCATGCTGCAAGGATGACAGACTCGCTTAAAAATAAATTCAGGATAGTGCGGCGGCGCGCGCCTAGGGCGACCAACAAACCGATTTCGTTCGTACGTTCTGTTACGGAAATCGTCATAATAGTGACAATGCCCACAGCACCTACCAGCAGCGAAATTCCGCCTAGCGCGCCTACCGCCATGGTTAAAATGTCGAGAATGTTTGAGAGGGTTTTCAACATGTCTTCCTGGGTGGTCACGGTGAAATCTTCATGTCCATGTCGCAGTGCAAGCCTTTTCTTTACTGCGGCTGCCACGGTGGCTGATGAAGCCCCTTCTGCATAAATGACGTGTATCTCGGTTAATCCTTCACGGTTATATAATTCCATGGCACGTTGAGCCGGAATGAATGCAGTATCATCCAGATCAATACCTAAAAATTGACCTTTTGGCGCCATCACGCCAATCACGCGAAAATGTAGTCCGCCAATACGTACACGCGCACCCAGCGGGTTTTCTGTACCAAAAAGTTCATTGCGCAGCTTACTCCCTAGCACTACCAGCGCACGCGAGCTGCCGGCACCTTCGCGCGGTAGACTGTTGCCGATTTGTACTTTAGAGCTGAATATCCGCGTGAAATCGGCATCTACGCCATAAATGGTAGAGCGCCTTAGGCGGCCATTACTTTCGACTTCGGAATTACCCCATACCATTGGTGAAGAACCGGTGACCTGAGGTAATTGTTTGAGGGATTGAGCATCCTCCATCGTCAGCAACCTAGCGGTGGTGGGGATGCCGGATGGCGGCTGCCCACCGGTTTTTACCTTGCCAGGTGCAATATTGATGACATTGGTCCCAAATTGTGTGAACTCAGCCAGCACAAAACGGTGCACACCTTCACCAATCGACGTGAGCAGGATAACAGCAGCAATGCCGACTGCGATACCTAGCAGTGTGAGAAAGCTGCGCATACGGTGCGATGTGATGGCTTGCAGGGCGAATTTTGTAGAGTCGGCAATCAGCATAATTAGCGTTTGGATAATGCCTGTATCGGGTCAAGCTGCGCGGCGCGGCGCGCAGGCATCACCCCAAAGATAACGCCTGAGAGCAGCGCGGTTCCAAAGCCTGCGGCCACGGCCCATAGCGGCGGATATGCCGGAAAAGTAGGGTAAAGCTGACGCAGTATCGAGGCGCCGAAATAGCCTAAGCCGACGCCTACCATGCCGCCCGTTAACGATAACAGAATGGCTTCTACCATGAATAGGCGGCGAATGGCGCCGGATGTGGCGCCAATTGCCTTCAGCAGGCCGATTTCACCTGTGCGCTGGGTCACGGAAACCAGCATCACGTTCATCACTAAAATACCGGCTACCGCCAGGCTGATTGCAGCGATGCCAGCAACACCAAGCGTGAGTACATTCAAAATCTTGTCGAATGTTTCCAGCACAGCGTCTTGTGTAATCACAGTCACGTCTTCTTCGCCCTCATGGCGCTGGGTGATCATCTTCAGTACGCGTGTTTTAACCTCACCAAGTTGGTCCCGGCTTCGCGCTTCCACCAGAATACGAAACAGCGTATTGGTATTCAGCATAGCCTGTGCAGTCGCTACCGGTACAATCACCAACTCGTTGGATGACATACCCATACCGCGACCGCCTTCACTTAGCACGCCAACTACGCGCAGCCGCCGGTCGCCAATCCGTACGGTTTTGCCCAGCGGGTTTTCTGCGCCAAAAATCTCCTGACGGATAAGCGCGCCAAGCACCACTTCTGCCGAGCCGTGACCGACCTCATCTTTGGAGAGAAAGCGCCCCAGCCCCATTTTCATTTGTCGCACTCGTACATAATCGGCATTGGTGCCAAGCAGCATGGCCTCTCGCAATTTGCCGGCAGCATTAATTTCGGTGGTGGCAATCAGGATGGGCGAAATACGCTCAACCCCTGATAGCCGAAGCAGCGCAGCAGCGTCATCCACGGTAAGGTCACGTGGCGTACTGGTGACAAGATTGGCAGGATTAAAGCCGCGCGTTTCCGAACGGCCCGGCAACACAATCACCAGATTGCTGCCAATGGCAGAGAACTCACCCACTACATAGCGGCGCGCACCGTCACCCAATGCCGTTAATATCACCACTGCAGCCACGCCTATCGACATTGCCAATATCAGCAAGCCTGTACGTAACGGTGTGCCGGTCGCAGCCTGTCCGGCAAAGCGGAATGTGTCAAGAATCCTCATGTCGCCTGAACGGGGCTCTCAGTGCTGGTAATATCGCTCACAACGCCGCCATCTTCCATCCTGATCTGGCGCCGTGCCCGCGCGCCAAGCGCCTGGTCGTGCGTCACCACAATCAGCGTCATGCCCTGTGCATTCAGCGCTTCCAGAAGTCGCACCACTTCTTCCCCGGTCGTGCGGTCAAGATTGCCGGTCGGCTCATCCGCCAGCAGAACGGCTGGGCGTAGAATGGTCGCCCGTGCAATCGCCACGCGCTGGCGTTGCCCGCCGGAAAGTTCATTGGGTCTATGGTGCGCCCTGTCTTCCAGTCCGTATTCCTTAAGCGCCTGCGATACCCGCCTGGTGCGCTCAGAAGCCGGAATGCCTGCCAAGGTAAGTGGCAGCTCGATGTTGCCAGCGGCACTCAGCCGGGGGACCAAATGAAAGCTTTGGAAAATAAAGCCGATACGCCTGCTGCGCACGGCTGCCAGTTCATCCGGGTCAAGCGTCGTCACATCGCGGCCTTCCAGCCTATACGTGCCCTCATCGGGTCCGTCCAGCAGGCCGATTAAGTTAAGTAGCGTAGATTTTCCGGAGCCGGATGGGCCCATCACGGCGATATATTCACCGGGTAAGATGCTTAAATTGACGTTGCGCAGGGCGTGTACTTTGCTGTCGCCCAGAATAAAAGTGCGCTCAATGCCGTTGAGTTCTATGAGGCTTTCGGCGGTCATGCGGAATTATTTCGCCTTGATTTTTTCGGGGGCGCTGTCCGTACCTGTTTCCGGCTTGACGGTAACACCCGCTTTCACGCCTTCGCGCTCAAGCGAGGCCACAATGCGCTCGCCCTGTTTCAGGCCATCCAGAACCTCGGTGTATTCCCAGTTGGTAATGCCCGCCTTGATAGCGCGTTCTTCCAGTTTTTTAGTTTCTGGTTGGTAAACCAGCACTTTATTGCCTTCTATGAGGGTAGATGTCGGCACGCGCAGCACATTGTCGTGGCTATCCAGTACAATTTCCACATCGGCACTATAACCCACTAACAATTTTTGGGTATCTTCAGCGTTATCCAGCGATACTTCCACATCCACTGTACGCGCCTGTTTTTCCACCGCCACCACATAAGGAGCAACGCGTTTTACATGCCCGGGCAAGGCCTTACCCGGCAACGCGTCCAAAGAAACCCGCGCAGATTGCCCCATGCGTATCTTGGGCGCATCTACTTCGTCCATCGGCGCTTCTATGTATAGGCAACTGTCATCAATCAGGTCAATCGCGGGCGGCGTTGCCACACCGGGGGGCGATGGCGTGGTGTATTCACCCAGTTCGCCGACGATATCCGCCACAATGCCGTCAAACGGAGCGGTTAGCACGGTGCGGTCTTGCTCCACTTTCGTCACTTTTACGCGTGCCTTAGCCTGCGTCACATCGGCACGCGCGGCATCGCATGCGGCGCGGCGCGATTGTGCCTCGTAACGGGATTTCTCCTCACCGCTTTTAGAGATAAAACCCTTTGCACGCAGTTCTGCCATGCGCGCTGCTTCGCGTTCGGCGTTATCGGCGATTGCACAGGCTTCGGCAATACGTTTCTGGCTGGTGGCCACCTGTGTTTGCGCCCAGTTGCTTTGCGCTTGCTGGTCATCGTTCCAAAGGCGCAATAACACCTGGCCTTTTTTAACGTGGTCGCCTTTTTTAACGCCAAGGTAAGCGATGCGTCCGCCGCTGATGGGCGATAGGCGTGTGCGCAGGCAGGCTTCCACACTGCCGGCGCGCGTATTGGCCACGCTGGCTTCTACCTTGCCGCGCCCAACCTCAACCAGCGCAACAGTAATCGGCTTGGGCTTGGTAAACCACCAGTAAGCAGCGCCTGCGCCTGCAATGAGTATGAGGATAATGATGATGCGTCGCATAGGGTATGTCAGTTGTTATTCTGCCTAGTCTATTTTGCCATGATGATACTGTTAATTATAGGCTTTTAGGTGAGTTTTGGGCTTGCCTTAAGTGTTACCCCTTACACCAGTCATACAATAACGTTGGCTTTCGTTTTGAGTATAAAGTTAGAGCGATGCTTTTATTGCCGCGCCAGTGATAAAGAACTCGCCACCGGCAACATGGTGAATGGTACGCAATTCGTCGTGTCCTTCAAAATGCCAATGGTCGTCGCTAAACACATGTTCATCGGCATAGGCGGCCATCACCTCGGCCACGAATAAGTCGTAACTGTTTTGGTTGTGCGGCTCGGGGATGATTCTGCATTCCAGCCAACCTACGCAGCCTTTTACTAGCGGCGCAGTAATGTGCTGTGCAGCAAATGTTTCGATGCCAAATTTATCAAATTTATCAGTGCCCTGCAGATCACGGCCGCTTGTGATGCCCACCTGGCGCACCATGTCCAGCTGCGCCAAGCAGGGGATATTGATGGCAAACATGCCTTCCGCTTCAATCAGTTCGCGGGTGTAGGTGTTTTTATCAATCACCGCTGTGATTTTGGACGGGTCAAAATCCAGTGCGCATACCCACGCCGCCGCCATGATATTGCGTTTGTAATTATGAGCAGAGGTGATGAGCACGGTGGGGCCATGGTTAAGGAGGCGGTAGGCTTGCGCTTTGTTAATGGATTGCATCAAAAATTTTAAAAGTAGTTATAGTTGATGACTATTTCTGCCATGCATCCCGCAATGTCACGGTTCTATTAAACACGGGCTTGCCAGCCACGCTGTCTTTTCTATCTGCTACAAAGTAGCCGTGGCGCTCAAACTGAAAACTCTCGGCAGGTATTGCATCTTTCAAGGCCAGCTCTAATTGCGCGGTAATGGTTTTAATGGAATCAGGATTAATGTCATCCAGAAAGTCACGGTCACCGCTACCCGGGTTGGCTTCTTTAAACAATCTGTCGTACAGGCGTACTTCGCACTCGTAAGCATGTGCGGCACTCACCCAATGAATATTGCCTTTCACCTTCACGGCATCCGAGCCCGGCGTGCCGGATTTGGTATCGGGCAGGTATTCGCAATGCACAGTAGTGACGTTGCCTGCAGCATCTTTCTCGCAACTTAGTGCATTTCACCACATAACCATAACGCAAGCGCACCATATTGCCGGGAAACAGGCGGAAATAGCCTTTAGCAGGCTCTTCCATAAAGTCTTCGCGTTCTATCCATAACTCTTTTGAAAGTTGAACGGTGCGTTTGCCAAGCTCCGGTTTTAGCGGATGGTTAGGAGCAAAGCAATCTTCAGATTTATTGGCGTCGTAGTTATCAATCACCAGTTTAATCGGATCTAGCACGGCAATGCGGCGCTCTGCGGCCTCGTTCAGCGTTTCGCGCATGCAGTCTTCGAGTATGGTGTATTCAATCCATACTATCCGCTTTTGCTAACGCCGATGCGGTCTGCAAATAGCCTAAAGCCTTCAGGTGTATAGCCGCGGCGGCGCGCGCCTGCTAGTGTAGGCAGTCGTGGGTCATCCCAGCCCGATACGTGTTTTTCTTCCACCAGTTGAATAAGCTTGCGTTTAGAAAGCACCACATAGGTGAGGTTGAGTCGCGCAAATTCATATTGTTTTGGTAACGGATGCGCCAATAAAGCCGCCTCTGCAAGTCGCTCCAGAAGCCAATCATAGAAGGGCCTTTGGTCTTCGAATTCCAGCGTGCAGATGGAGTGGGTGATGGTTTCCAGCGCGTCCTCAATCGGGTGCGCGAATGTGTACATGGGGTAGATGCACCATTTGTCGCCCGTGTTGTGGTGGTGCGCGCGGCGGATGCGGTAAATCGCAGGGTCGCGCATGTTGATATTGGGCGATGCCATGTCGATTTTTGCGCGTAAAACCATCGAGCCATCTGGGTGTTTGCCATCACGCATTTCGCGGAAGATTTCAAATTTTCTTCAACGCTGCGGTTGCGGTAAGGCGAATCTTTACCGGCTTCAGTGAGTGTGCCGCGATTAGCGCGCATCTCCTCGGCGGTTTGGCATCCACATAAGCATGGCCGTGTTCAATCAGGCTTTCTGCTGCCGCGTACATAAAATCGAAATAATCAGAAGCAAAATACAGATTGCTCTCATCGCCATTCTCCCAGCCAAAACCAAGCCAGTGCACCATTTCGGTGATGCTATCGACATATTCCTGGCTTTCTTTTTCCGGGTTGGTATCATCAAATCTTAGGTGGCAAATGCCGCCGTAATCGCGCGCCAAACCGAAATTCAGGCAGATAGACTTAGCATGGCCAATGTGCAGATAGCCGTTAGGCTCGGGCGGAAAGCGCGTGCGGATTTTTGCAGAATCTACCTGGCCTGTGGCTTGGTGCGCGGCATCGCCCGGACTGCCAGCCCATTTTTTGGCGGCGAATTTATTTTCGGCTAAATCGCGGTCGATAATACCGCGAATAAAATTTGAGGCGGCGGGAATTGGGGCTTTTTCTGACATGTGAAGTTTTCAATTAATTTTTGCTTATTTTACACGCATGAGACATAGAGCTAAACAATAAAGTGCTGTGCTAAACTGCGTTATTAATATGAGTAGCCTTACTTTCCCTATTTTACAGGTGCTTGCGGATGGACATTTCCATTCCGGCGAGGATTTGGCGCAGCAGTTTAAAGTCACGCGCGCAACTATCTGGAACGCGATTGGGCATGCGGAAACACTGGGGATTGAAGTTTTTTCAGTGCGCGGGCGTGGTTATAAACTGCCGCAACCCATTGAATTTTTAGATGAAAATGAGGTGCTTAAAGCCATAGGAGAGCAGCGCGCGTGGTTTAAGCTGGAAGTGCTGAACGAAGTGGCTTCGACCAACACTTATCTCATGCAGAATAAAAATGCGGCACATGCCACTTGCGTGGCAGCGCATGTGCAAACCAGCGGCAAAGGACGCCGCGGGCGCACTTGGGTTTCGCAATTAGGTGCGAGTTTAACATTTTCACTGCTGTGGCGCTTTCAATGCGGCGCGGCGGCACTTTCCGGCTTAAGTCTGGCAGTGGGGGTTGCGCTGATACGCACGCTGCATGGCTTTGGCATTAGCCAGGCGCAGCTTAAATGGCCCAATGATGTGTTGGTCGATGGTAAAAAGCTGGCGGGTATTTTGATTGAACTGCAGGGCGACCTGGAAGGCCCGAGTGCGGCGGTGATTGGCGTAGGTGTTAATTTGAGCCTGCCAAAGAATGTGCTGGATAATATCGATCAGCCTGCGATTGATTTGGCAAATGCGAGTGACGTACCGGTCAATCAGGATGCGCTTTTAGGCATACTGTTAAAGCATCTGGCAGATGTGTTGAGCGGCTTTGAACAGTACGGATTTATTGGGCTGCGCGATGAGTGGTTAAGCCATCACGCTTATGAAAACAGGCCAGTGCGCATGTTGCTACCAAATGGAACTGATGTGCAAGGTGTGGTGAGGGGTGTGGCTGATGACGGTATTTTGCTGGTAGAAACCGCGCTTGGCTTGCAGCGCTTTTCCGCCGGGGAGATTAGTCTGCGCAGCGTATAAACCGCGCAGACTTAAATGCTGCTTAATATTTCAGGGTTAAACCAACGTTTACAGAGCGCCCCATGCCCGGTACGTGTGTACCATGCAACGCACCTGTTGGCCCACGTCGTCTGCCCCTTGGCCGATGTATGCGCCGCCTAATGGGTCGTAGTAATGTTTATCGAATATATTCTCAATGCCCAAATCTAGACGCGCATGCTTCCAATTGTAGCTGGTATACAAAATTAAATAATGTAAAACCAGCTGTCTTAAGCTCTTTGCGTACCGCCTGAACATTGTCTTTACTATCTACCACTTTCGCCTGAAGTGTATTAGACCAATTGCCAAAACGATGCTCTAAGGCCAGTGTCGCATTAAGCGGCATGATGTTGTAGAGGTCATCATCCGTGCTGTTGTTTTTACCGCGCACATAGCTTAATGTGCCTTTTGCATCAAAGCTGCCAACGCCTGTGTTTTCTGCTAATAGCATTTTTCCTGATACATCTAAGCCATATAAACGGGCAGACTGATTGTCCAGCTCAAATTCACAAAGCCATCAGTTCTAGCCGGGCAGGTTTTTCCAACCTTGGAACAAGCGACCGCATCGATGTAATCATCCACATAAGTAAAATACGGAGTTACTTTCAAGTTCCAATGTCGCTGTGCTGCATCATGCCAATGGCCAGAAACACTTAATGTATGTGCGGTTTCAGGATTGAGATTTAAATTACCCACATAGCCATTACCATCGCCATATAGATTATTCATATTCATCACCATGGTGTTGCTATTTGACCACGTAAAACGCTCATAGACATTAGGGGAGCGAGTCTTCATGGCGTAGCCGAACTTCAAAAGCCTGGCTTTGATCAGGCGTGAAACGCGTCAAAGCGGTAACATCTATATTGTTATCGGTATTGGAACGATTGGCGGCATTAAAAGCACCTGGAATTGTTGCCGGGTTAGTTGGATCGCCATAACTCATCATGCCAGAATCGCTATAGCCCTGCACCCTCCCTGTATCCATTTTCACAGTACTCTGCGCAAACCTAATTGAGAGAACCACTGTTCATTCCATTTTGCATCCCACTCTGCAAATACGTCATAGTCGGTCACGCTCACCATTGTTGATATTCCAAATGTGCATCAGGGCCCATCATTGGCGCGGCATTTACGACTGGATTCCACCAATCATCTAAACGATATCGCTGATATTCTGCGCCTACTCGTAAAATATCACGATCAGAGAGATTGACGTCACCCTTAACCGAAGCCCTGTGGTTTTGCCCTCTGTATCCATCGGCATGCCTGGTACATGTCGCACTGATGGGCGAGCATGGCTATCCATTACCCGATCCGCCTACCCCGGCAGGTCCGCCGGATGCACGCCATACCAATACTGCTTATCATCGCCAAACTGCATGCTGTGGCGCACTCTCTCATGATAGGCACGCGCCTCTAATGAGCCCCAACCGTACTTGCCTTTGTAGCTTAGGTTGTATTGTTTCAGCTCATTATCCGTCATATCCATACGCTGGTTCACAAAGCCCTGGTCGGTATGTCTTGCATAACCTAATTTGAACTCTAATAGATGGTTGTCATGTTGCAAGCCAAAGGCCAAAGCGTGATTATGTGACTTATAAGCGGTAGAGCCTACCTCGTCGCCGTCTAACCAGCCTATTAAAGCCGCTGCTTGTGCTGCTGCTTTAAAGTTATCACCAGCTTTATAGTTATTGGCCTCAACCGTAGAGCCCGTGTAGCGCATATATACATTTTCATTAGCAACGCTGGCAGACAAATTCACACCGCGCGCGTCGTTATTGCTGCGATAAAAAGTATTAATTTGGCCTTTAATTAAGAGATCTTGTCCAGTTTCGGCAAACTCCGGTGTCTCTGATTTGACTAGTATCGTTCCTGCGATGCTGTCGCCGCCAAGACTTACCGGTGAAATGCCTGCAAACACTTGCATGTTATTTACATTTGCAGGATCTATATAAGAAAGTGGCGGATTCATGTGATTTGCACAACTGGAAACCAAATCCATGCCATCTACTTTTACACGCACCCGGTCATCCGCTAGGCCGTGAATAGCAGGCAAACTAGACACGCCTCCTGCACGATAAAGGCTAACGCCAGGCTCCTCACTCAATAGAGTGGCAGTGTCACTGGTGTTTGAGTGGCAATTTGTTTTCGTAGCTAATTTTTGGGGCATGAATTTCAATACTCGGCAAATCCAAATCTTCTGCCTGCACATTGTTGGTAAAGGCACTAAGCAAACATGGTGTTAGAATGCTCGTAAATGCAATGTATTTCTTCTTGAATGGCAACATAACCTTGCTCTAATAATGGTTTTAATAATGATGAGATTATATCGACCTAAGTTGTTGCTGAGAATGTGGCAAATTGTCGCAGGTAAGGGGTTGTGTGCTTTTAGTAATTGATTCAGGCAATACGCGCACAAAATGGGCACTAGCAGCTACTGATGGTCAATTATCAGAACCTGCATCTTGTTTTAATGCAGATATCGCCACTTCGTCTCTGCCGCAAGCTGCGGCTAAGGCGCGAAAAGCAATAGTTGCCAATGTGGCAGCAGGATCGGTTGCGCATCAAATCACACAGCTATTACAGTCATTAGGTAAAGAGATTCATTTTGTGACCGCAAAAGTACAGGCTTGCGGCGTGATAAATGGATATCAGAAGCCACATACATTAGGGAGCCGATCGCTGGGCGTCGCTGGTGGCAGCTTGGCACTTATATCAACAAGCGATGATCGTGGTTAATGCCGGCACAGCGATTACAATCGATGCTTTACTTGAAGATGTTGCCAATGACAGCGCAGGAGAAAATGGTCTGTTTTTAGGAGGCACAATTATGCCGGGTTTGCGTTTGATGCATGAAGCGCTGAGCCATCATGCCGCCCAGCTCAATATGCCATCAGGCTCAATGAGCGCATTCCCAGTTAATACGCAAGATGCGATGCAAACTGGCTGTTTAAATGCGGCAGCTGGTGCTATTGTTTTAATGTGCCAGAGGCTTGAGCAGCATTGTGGTGTGATGCCAAAAGTGGTGATAAGTGGTGGCGATGCCGGCAAAATTGCCGAGGCCTTAAAACCAGGCTTAAAACAAGTTATTATTATGGAAAATCTTGTACTGCAGGGTCTGGTGCTGTTAGAGAAAGAGACTTGATGAAATTATTGGTTTGGTTGCTGGTGTTGTTTAATGTCGGGTTGCTGGTTTATTTTAATATGGACTTGGTCGTACCTAAGCCGGTCGTTGCCGACAGGTCAATTCAGCCGGAAAAGTTAAAAATATTAAGTGCTAAAGATTTAGAAGCGATGCCGAAGAAAGAGGTCCCGCCACCGATTGCGGAAGAAGTGGTCGCATCGGACGAGGCGCTAGTGACAAGTTGCTACAAATGGGGAAATTTTACTAAAACCAATCTGCCATCTGCACAAGTAGTATTGGCGAGACTGGGCTTGCAAGGCGTGGTCAATCAGGAGCAGGGTGCGCAAGAGGATAGGCGGTTCTGGGTTTATTATCCGCCGCTAAAAAATGCGGAACTTGCACAGCAGAAGGCTGCGGAAATTAAAGCCTTGGGTGTGCAAGAATTGATTATCGTGCAAGACTCGCAATGGCGCCACGCCATTTCGTTTGGTTTATTTCAAGACGAGCAATTAGCAACGAGCTTGCTAAAAGATCTGCATGCAAAAGGCGTAAAAGGTGCTACCAAAGCGCTACGCAGCCCGGGCAAATCGCTTAGCAGCATATTGATTAAGGCGGTGACAGCAGAAAATGCCTTGGAACTGCACAAAATTAAACCAGAATTTATCGGTACGGACATTGTGCCTACTGCTTGTCCGAGCTCGGATTGATAGTTTAACGTTTTTTAATGTAAAGGTCGGTAATCGTACCTTCTTTCACTTCCGCGGCAAAACACACGGTTTCTGAAAGCGTAGGGTGTGCATGAATGGTTAATCCCAAGTCATGCGCGTCAGCACCCATTTCAATAGCCAGCACAGCTTCTGCCAATAGCTCGCCAGCGTTTGTGCCGACAATGCCCGCACCAATCACACGGTGGGTTTCTTTATCGAATATCAGTTTGGTCGTACCTTCGGTACGTGCGATGGAAAGCGCTCGCCCGCTGGCAGTCCAAGGGAAGCTAGCTTTCTCGATTTCGATGCCTTTGGCTTTAGCTTCAGTCTCTGTCATGCCTGCCCATGCCACTTCAGGATCGGTATAAGCAACCGAAGGGATCACCATAGCCTGGAATTCTACTTTATGGCCGGCAATTACTTCCGCAGCCACTTTGCCTTCGTGCGTGGCTTTGTGCGCCAGCATTGGCTGGCCGACAATATCACCGATGGCGAAAATATGCGATACGTTGGTACGCATTTGTTTATCCACGCTGATGAAGCCGCGTTCGTCCACGGCAACGCCGGCATTCTCTACGCCGATGTTTTTGCCGTTAGGGCGGCGGCCAATCGAGACTAAGACGCGATCATAAATTTGAACCTCTTTTGGAGCTTCTTCACCTTCAAAAGCCACATGAATACCATCTTTTTTGGCTTCAATTTTTGAGACTTTGGTGGATAGCATAATACTCTCAAAGCGTTTATCCATACGCTTATGCAAGGGGCGAATCAAATCTCTGTCACAGCCTGGGATGAGACCGTCCATGAATTCCACAATGCTGACTTTAGTGCCCAGCGCGTCATAAACGGTACCCATTTCCAGCCCGATAATGCCACCACCGATGACCAACATGCGTTTAGGAATATCCGCTAAGGCCAAAGCGCCGGTAGAGTCCATAATGCGTTCATCCTCAGGCGCGCCGGGGAATTTAGTGGCTTGAGAACCGGCCGCGATAATCGCGTTCTCAAAACCAATTGTAGTAATTTTTCCGTCTGATGCGGTGACTGCAATTTGATTCGGGCTGATGAATTTACCCACGCCTTGTACAACAGTTACGCCACGCTGGCTTGCCATGTGAGCAAGACCGCCTGTGAGTTTGCCTACGACATCATTCGCTTTCCAGTTGCGTAATTGTTCAATGTCCACTTTTGGCGCGCCAAAGGTTACGCCATGATGTGCGGTTTCTTCGGTCTCGGTAATCACCTTTGCGGTGTGCAACAAAGCTTTGGATGGGATACAGCCTACATTCAGGCACACGCCGCCGAGCTTTGCGTAGCGCTCAATCAGTACGACCTGTTTGCCTAAATCCGCCGCTCTAAATGCAGCCGTGTAGCCGCCAGGACCAGAACCTAAAACCACTACTTGTGTAGAAACATCATTGTCAGATGTTGCAACGGAAGGCCTGGGAGCCAATATCGGTGCGGGTTCTGGAGTATCTGTTTTTGTGTTGTCAGGTACCGTTTTTGTTGTCTCTGCGCTGGCGCCAGCTTCCGTTTCAAGCAACAGAATGAGCGAATCCTTTGCCACTTTATCGCCCACTTTTACTTTTAATTCTTTAACTACGCCAGCGTGGGATGACGGAATGTCCATCGAAGCTTTATCTGATTCAACGGTGATTAGCGAATCTTCTTTCCCAATGGTATCACCCACTTTGACTAACACTTCGATGACATCTACGCTGTCAAAATTGCCAATATCTGGCACTAAAATTTCAATTAGATTGCTCATGTAAATTTCCTGTTACAGCAAGAGGCGACGAACATCGCTTAGCATCATTCGCATGTGGCTGGTAAAGCGTGCACCGTCAGCACCATCTACAACACGGTGATCATATGAGAGTGAAAGTGGCAGGATCAAACGTGGCTCAAATTCTTTAGTTTCAGCATTATAAACAGGCTGCATCGATGATCTGGAAACGCCTAGGATCGCCACTTCCGGGCAATTGATGATTGGCGTGAACATGGTGCCGCCGATGCCGCCGAGACTGGAAATGGTAAAGCAACCACCTTGCATTTCTTCCACTTTAAGTTTGCGTTCGCGTGCTTTGGAAGAGAGATCCATCAAATCACGTGCAATATCCAATACGTCTTTTTGCTGCACGTCTTTTACTACAGGCACCACTAAGCCATCCGGCGTATCGCAGGCAAAGCCGATGTTGTAATAATTTTTTAAAATCAGGCTGTCACCATCAGGTGAAAGTGATGAGTTAAAGCTTGGATACGCTTTAAGTGCATTGACGGAAGCCTTGATGAGGAAAGCCAGCATAGTCAGTTTAACGCCGCGCTTCTCCGCATCTGCCTGCATGGATTTTCTGAAATCCTCCAAATCGGTAATATCGGCCTCATCGAATTGTGTGACATGCGGCGCAGTTACCCAGTTGCGGTGCAAATTGGCACCTGATAATTTTTTAATGCGTGAAAGTGGTTTGGTATCCACCTCGCCAAACTGGCTGAAGTCAATCACCGGCATCGCCAGCGTGGCAAGCGCGCCAAGCCCCGCGCCCATATTTTCGGTGCGCGGTTTAGCCAACTCGCCTTTAACAAACGCTTGTACATCACTTTGTAAAATACGGTTTTTGATGCCGCTGCCTTTTACCAATGATAGATTCACACCTAATTCGCGTGCGAATTTACGTACCGAAGGACTCGCGTGTGAAAGTTTACCGCCGTTTACTACGACACTTTCACCTACTGGTAGAGGCTGATGCGCCGGCTGTACCTGTTTTGGTGGTTCAGGGGCAGGGCGGGTTGGCTCAGGAATGGCGGTTTTTGGTGTTTCTGCTACAGGCTTTGCAGGAGCAGGGCTGGGAGCCTCTTGTGGTAAGGACGCTGGCGATGCTTCGACAGTCCCTGTGTCCAATGTCAATATCAAATGGCCTTGTGCAACTTTATCTCCAATTTTGGTTTTGACCTCTTTTACTACACCAGAAAACGGTGCAGGAATGTCCATCGAGGCTTTATCAGATTCAACCGTAATCAGGGAATCATCTTTGCCGATCGTATCACCGGCTTTGACCAAAACTTCGATCACATCCACTGAATCAAAATTGCCAATATCAGGGACGAGTACGTCTTTTAATGCCATCTTCTATCCTTAAATGCTTGTTGGATTTGGCTTGTTGCCATTCAACTTATATTTTTTAACTGCTTCTGCCACTTTGGCAGCAGGCAATTTGCCTTCGTCGCTTAAAGCCTTCAGCGCAGCAAGTACCACGTAATATCTATTCACTTCAAAGAAATCACGTAAGGCTTCGCGACTATCTGAGCGGCCGAAACCGTCGGTACCTAGTGCCACGAATTTGTTTGGTACAAAGCGTTGAATCTGCTCTGCAAAACTCTTCATATAATCAGTTGATGCAATGACAGGGCCTTTGGCATCTTTTAAGCATTGCGCTATATAGCTCACTTTTTGAGGCTTTTCAGGGTTGAGCATATTCCAGCGGTCGCATTCCAAGCCTTCGCGACGTAACTCAGTGAAGCTGGTTGCGCTCCACACGTCTGCTGAAACCCCCCAGTCTTTTTCAAGCATTTCAGCTGCCGCAATGACTTCACGCAAAATCACGCCACTGCCCATCAATTGTACTTTTTCACCCTTAGCCTTCGATTTGCTGAAGTTATACATACCTTTCAGAATGGCAGCCTCAGCGCCTTTTGGCATTTCCGGATGGCTATAGTTTTCATTCATCACGGTGATGTAGTAGTACACATCTTCCTGATTTTGCACCATGCGGCGCAAGCCTTCTTGAATAATCACTGCCAACTCGTAAGCAAACGTCGGGTCGTAAGAAATGCAGTTTGGAATCATTGCTGACATCAGATGGCTGTGGCCATCTTCATGCTGCAACCCTTCACCGTTCAGAGTAGTACGGCCGGCTGTTGCGCCAAGCAGGAAGCCGCGTGCACGGCTGTCGCCAGCCAGCCAGGCCAAATCGCCTATGCGTTGGAAGCCGAACATGGAATAGAAGATGTAGAAAGGAATCATCTGCATGCCGGTAACGCTATACGAAGTGGCGGCGGCCAGCCAGCTAGAGAACGAGCCTGCCTCATTGATGCCTTCCTCCAGAATTTGACCGTCTTTAGATTCTTTGTAGTACATCACTTGGTCAGAATCCATTGGTTCGTACAATTGGCCTTGGCTGGCATAAATGCCCAATTGGCGGAACATACCTTCCATCCCGAATGTACGCGCTTCGTCTGGCACGATCGGTACGATATATTTACCGATTTCTTTGTCGCGAACCAGAGTGGAAAGGATGCGCACAAACGCCATTGTAGTCGAGATTTCACGCTCACCCGTTGCCCCCAGCATATTTTCAAAGGCGGATAATTCTGGGACTTTGAGCTCATTACCTTTGCGGCGACGTTGCGGCACAAAGCCACCCATGGCGGCACGACGTTCCGCCATGTACTTCATCTCCGGCGAATCTGCCGCGGGTTTATAGAAACTTAAGTTTTCTACTTGTTCGTCAGTCAGCGGCAAGTCAAAACGGTCGCGGAATTTTTTCAGTGACTCAATATCCATGCTTTTTTGCTGATGAGTGGTATTCTGACCCTCACCTGCCTCGCCCATGCCATAACCTTTGACGGTTTTCGCTAAAATCACGGTGGGTTGGCCTTTGTGGTTTACTGCTGCATGGTAGGCTGCATAAACCTTATGGGGATCGTGTCCGCCACGATTCAAGCGCCAGATGTCCTGATCGCTCATCGCAGCAACCATTTCTTTGAGCTCAGGATATTTGCCGAAGAAATGCTCGCGCGTGTAAGCACCGCCTTTGGCTTTAAAGTTTTGATATTCACCGTCTACACACTCTTCCATGCGTTTTTTCAGCAAGCCATCTTTATCCATTGTTAACAATGGATCCCAATACGAGCCCCAGATTACTTTGAGTACGTTCCAGCCGGAACCACGGAAATCAGACTCAAGTTCCTGGATGATTTTGCCATTGCCGCGCACCGGACCATCCAAGCGCTGCAAGTTGCAGTTAATCACAAAAATCAGGTTATCTAGTTTTTCACGACTAGCTAATGAAATCGCACCTAAGGATTCAGGTTCATCCATCTCGCCATCACCACAGAACACCCAGACTTTTCTGTCGCTGGTGTCCGCAATGCCGCGGTCGTGCAAATATTTTAGGAAGCGTGCCTGATAGATGCCTGCAATCGGACCTAAGCCCATCGATACGGTCGGAAACTGCCAGAAGTCAGGCATCAGCCAAGGATGTGGGTAGCTGGATAGGCCTTTACCGCCGGTTTCTTGGCGGAAATTGTCCATCTGCTCTTCGGTAATGCGGCCCTCTAAAAAGGCGCGTGCATAGACACCAGGTGACGAGTGTCCCTGAAAGTACACGCAATCTCCACCAAAACTTTCATTTGGAGCGCGGAAAAAATAGTTAAACCCTGTGTCATACAATGTGGCTGCAGATTGAAAGCTGGCAATATGACCACCAACACCAGGGGATTTTTCATTCGCACGCAACACTGTCATGACTGCGTTCCAGCGAACTAAAGCACGCACGCGGCGCTCCATTTCCGGATCGCCAGGTAAGCGCTGCTGCAAATGTGTTGGGATGGTGTTTACATAAGCAGTTGTCGCGTTATAAGGTAAGTTGCTGCCTGAGCGGCGCGCCTTGTCAATCATCGCTTCAAGCAAAAAGTGGGCACGCTCCGTGCCTTCGTTTTCAATTACCGAGGTGAGGGCGTCTAGCCATTCCTGTGTTTCTTGCGCGTCTATTTCCTGTAAGCCAGTTTGCTGATTCAATGCCATGCGTGAGATTTCTCCGTGTCGCGTTTGGTGAGCGTATAATTTACGCAAATTACAAACGTGAATTAAGAATGTTCTATAAAGCTGTAAGTGTGGCTTTTTTAAGGATTTTGGTCAAGTTAAAACATAGTTATATAGAATAACAAATGGTGGTTTTGCTATCTTTGTCTTAGATATTATATAAGAGTAAGGGACGATTAAATGTTGTTAAAATTAATGCAATATGCCGATATTTGCAGTGAAAATACGTTATCTTCAATAAATCATATACTTTTTGTATTGAGTGAAAATGCAAAAAATGACTATCCTTTTGCCAAAGTACTAAAGAATAAGCTTGAACGTACTAAAAGTGAGTATAAGGATTTAAATAAATCACCAATAACGGTTGATTTACCTAATGGCGGCGTGGTCAGTTTTGTGTTGTTAGATGAAAAACAGAGCATATTTCAAAAACATACCTTGCTGCGTAAAGCAGTAAAGCCTTTGTTAAGTGAGCAGCCGGAAACCTTGGCGATTTGTGTGTTTGGCAATGAAGCCGAGCGTGAGGCAAATGCTTGTGCTGCATATTATGTGGCTACTGTGAATGCCGCAGAATTGCCTATTCGTAAAAAAGAAATCAAACATAGGCCGCTCAAGGCAATCAATATTTATGGCTACAAAGCAGATCATGACTATGATGATGTCAATGCTCGTGTTGCAGGCAATACGCTTTGTCGCAGTTTGACCATGCTGCCGCCGAATGAGCTTACTCCAA
The DNA here is from genome assembly GCA_963701715.1 of uncultured beta proteobacterium. Classification (GTDB taxonomy): domain Bacteria; phylum Pseudomonadota; class Gammaproteobacteria; order Burkholderiales; family Methylophilaceae; genus Methylotenera_A. The sequence goes on along the minus strand of CAVPAX010000004.1, from coordinate 60,728 downwards.
CGATTTATCGTGAGAAAGTAAAAATGCTTGCAAAAGAGCATGGCTGGTCGTGCGAAGAGTTTGATATGTCTGCGCTTAAAAAAATGGGGGCAGGGGCTTTTTATGCTGTGGGGCAGGGATCTGACCCACAAGATGCAGCAATCGTGCATTTAACCTATAGCCCCAAAGCTACAAAAAAACACATTGCCTTAGTTGGGAAGGGTATCTGTTTTGATACCGGTGGACATAACCTAAAGCCTGCCAAATATATGCAGGGCATGCATGAAGATATGAATGGCAGTGCGGCAGCGCTGGGTATTTTAACAGCTGCGACATTACAAAAGTTACCTGTTAGGCTTGATTGCTGGCTGGCTATTGCACAAAACCACATCAGCCCACTGGCTTATAAACAAAATGATGTAGTGACGGCGCTGAATGGCATGACGATTGAGATTGTACATACAGATGCAGAAGGTCGCATGGTGCTGGCGGATACACTCACTCTCGCAAGTCGCCAAAAGCCGGATGCGATTCTGGATTATGCTACTCTAACGGGCAGTATGGCGGTGGCAGTGACAGATCGCATGAGTGGTGTGGTTGCAAACAGGCCTGAACTTGCCTGCAAGGCAATAGATGCAGGCGCCGCAGCTGGGGAACGCATTGTAGCTTTTCCATACGAAGAAGATATGGACAGCGACTTGGATAGTGATATTGCCGATATTAAACAGTGCACGCTGGAAGGTGGTGGTGATCATATGCATGCGGCACGTTTCATGGGTAAGTTCATCGAAAACGATGTCGCTTGGCTGCATGCCGATTTGTCCAGCACTAATCGCAAAGACGGTTTAGGTGCGGTGCAAAGCGATGTGAATGGGTTTGGTGTTGGTTTTGGCTTGGAGATGATTAAAAGTTTAATCAGAGATTAATGTTTTTGTAGCAATTATGTGAAGATGTTGTAACAATATGGGAACGCTGACAGTTTGTAGTTTAAATAATAATTAAGTCAGCTTTTAGGGGACTGAAAATGGAGAATTTGGCTTGGCTGGAGAGCTTTCCGCCATTATTGCAGTTAGAGGCGCATGCGCGTGATATTTTAGCTAAATCGGCAAGAATTGTAGAAGCGCCGGTAGGTACAATTGGCTATCATGAAGGCGGCACCTGCGGTGCTTATGTGATGCGGCTTGCTGGGCAATCACGCGTTTACAAAATGTCATCCTCTGGACGCGAGATTTTACTGTACCGCGTTGCCGCAGGAGAAACCTGCGTAATTACTACGACATGCTTATTAGGCAACAGCAATTACCCTGCATCCACCATTGTAGAAGAGCCTATTCGTGATGTGATTATTCCCACCGCTGCATTTAACCAAATGATGATAGATTCGCCCGTGTTTCGCCGCTTTGTGATGACTAATTATGGCGCATTAATTAGCGATCTAATCGTGTTGCTGGATGAGGTGGCATTCCATAGTTTAGATGCGCGCTTAGCCAAGCTATTGCTGGATGCCGGCAACGAAACAATAAGTAGAACACATCAACTTATAGCGGATGAACTGGGCACCGCCCGCGAGGTGGTAAGTCGTCAGCTGAAACGTTTTGAGCAGAAAGGTTGGGTAGCGCTTGGACGCGGCCAGGTGGAAATTACTGACCGCGCCAAGCTGGAGAAATTAGCCAACAGCTAAGAGCTATCTTAGTAACGGGCGCCCATTCTGCAAAAATTCTTGGCTGGATTCTCAGCCAATACCATGTCGGCATCACTCAACTTTTTTGTTTCTGGCACCTTCGCCACCAGTGCGCAATTAACACATTTACCTTTCGCTTCATCATAGCCTTTAATGGCTTCCAAGCCCTTTACATCGGTCATAATTGTTTCATCCAGAATCGCTTCGCCCATCTTGGCGCCGGTAATGTCTGCGCCAGTTAAATCGGCTTTGCTGAAATCTGCGCGAAACAAGTCGGTATTGCGTAAGTTAGCATTGCGGAAATTGGCAAATTTAAAATTGGAACGATTGATGTCTGCGCCTTCAAAATTGGTATTGGAAAAATTGCCGCCAATCGCATCAAAGCGCATCGCACCCATCGGCTGGTTGCCAATGTCCAAGCCAAAGCGACCGTTTTTAATGGTGGCATTGCTCATATCCACACTGCCCAGCGTCCCTATCATGCGTGCATTGGTAAGGTTGGCACCTTGAAAATTTGTTTTGTCAAAAATAGCTTGAAATATAGTGGCATCAGTTAAATTGGCATTGCTTAAATCCGCGTTTTCTAGTCTGGCCAAATTCAAATAACTTTTTTGTAAATTGGCGCCACTTAAATTAGCGCCCATTAACTCAGCACCAAAGAAACTAACGTTCTGCATATTGCAATGGCGTAAATCCATACCGTTAAACACTAAATAACCCATGTCTTTATTGCTCAGGTCACAAGTTTTGCTATTGATTTGCTTTAGTGCATCTGCCTGGCTTATTTTTTCACGCTCAAGTTCTTTATTTTTGGCATAAAACGCGGCGGCATTGGCAATCGTGTTGTCTGGGTCAAGCAAAAATGAATCGCGCGCACCTTCATTACCAAAGCAATAGGTTTTGCCTTTATATAACTCGTTAATTTCACATTTTGTCTTGACCAGCGAGCCTTTTGATAAACCGGTGGTGCAGTGGTCGCCGAATTCTCCGGCAAATGCAATGCTGCTGAATAGCAGCGTTGCGCCAGATAGTATTGTCTTTAAAATTCTCATCATCATTCTCCAGTAGTTAGGTTTTGCCGTCTATTGCGGCATGTGGGACAAGTATAGGCGCTTAAAAACTTCGCACAGTAACTTCAGTCACACAGTGGGAAGACAAACGTCACATAGCAACGATATTCTGTGGAACACCCATGGATATTGGCCTGCAGAACATATCGTTTTTTTAGATGCATTAAAATCGCGCCTAATGAAAATCATTAATTTGTAATTTTCTGTCGGCGATTAAAAATATCACTTCGTTATCTGTTCATCTGCACGATACTTTTAACCGACATTTTGTTGGCAGGTAAAAAGGGCAGATTAATTGAGGAGATTTAAAATGCGTCAAACATTATTGATTGGTTTAATTGCTGCGACTGTTTCATTGCCTGCATTAGCAAGCCATGATGATGCTTATGAAGATCGCGCACGTGTGATTTCAGTCACACCGCAATTTGAGCGTGTGAACACACCACGTCAGGAATGTCATACTGAGTATGTACGTGAAAGCGTTTACCAAGCACCGCAACGTTCAGTAGGTGGTGCGATTATCGGTGGTGTCACCGGTGGTTTATTGGGTAGCACGATTGGCCGTGGTAATGGTCGTGTAGCCGCCGCCGCTGTGGGTGCTGGTGTCGGTGCCATCGTGGGTGACCGCGTGGATAACAATGGCCGTGATTATCGTGGTTATGAGCGTGTGGTGACACGCCCGGTGGAAACATGTGAGATGGTAGACAATTGGAGCAAGGTGCCTGCAGGATATTTGGTGAACTACGAGTACAACGGTCGCCAATACTCCACAGTAACCAACGAAGATCCAGGTCGTTTTATCCCTGTGCATATACAGGTAAGGCCTAACGGTTATGTGACGCAAGTGAGCTACAACTCAGGTCACGATGGATACAGAGGCCGTGGTTATAAACATGGTCACCGTAAACATCATGACAGAAATTACTGGTAACTTTGATTTTAGCTCCCTAAATTAAGGTTTTACTCAAGTAAGTAAGAAAGCCGCCTAATAAGCGGCTATTTTACTGCGCGCTCATTATGTGGCTTAGATGTTAAAATGGCGCATGTTTGCCTTTCTTAAAAAAATATTCCAAACCAAAAAACTTAACGCTGCATTGGCTTGGCAGCAGGCTGGAAACAAAGCAGGTGACTATTTCTGGCTGTATGCTACGCCAGTGCACTTGGTGTTGCAGCGCGATAGCTTTAGCCTTGCAGAGCCTGTTCCCTTACCTTTAGAACATGATGAAATCGACGCCCTGACAACCGCATTCAACAGGCACTTTGGCGCAGATGAAATGCAGTTCTTCTGGCATGAAAACACTTGGTTTTTGCGTTTGGAAAATAATCCTGAAATTGAAACCAGTATGCCAGAAGCCGCATTTAATCAGGATGTCAGCGCATATCTGCCCAAAGGCGCAGGCGCGATGCAATGGGCGAAATTTCAAAATGAGTTGCAAATGTTGTTGTTCGCGCATTCTGTCAATGTTGCGCGTGAGACAAAAAATCTCCCAGTTATCAGTAGTCTGTGGTGCTATGGCCTTGGACAAATCGCATGAAAGTAAAGCAACGCCAAGTCGATGAAACAATCGTTTCTGCGCTCGTTGCAGAAGGAGTTAATCCGCTACTTGCGAGACTCTACGCGGCGCGCGGCGTGACGAATAAAACTGAGCTGGAAACTTCATTAAGCGGCATTATTTCGCCGGAACAGCTTACCAACGCACCGAAAATGGCGCGGTTATTGGCAGATGCGATTGCTGAAAACAAAAAATTACTGGTCATTGGCGATTACGATGCAGACGGTGCAACGGCGACGGCCGTTGCAGTAAAAGGGTTGCGTAGCATGGGTGCGCAGGTGGATTTTTTAGTACCCAATCGCTTTGAATATGGCTACGGCTTAACGCCGGAAATCGTTCAGCTTGCAGCTACTTTAAACCCCGACATTTTAATCACCGTCGATAACGGTATTGCCAGTGTCGATGGCGTGGAAGCGGCAAATTTATTAGACTTGCAAGTGCTAATTACTGATCACCATTTGCCTGCGGAAATCAAGCCGAATGCGGCTTGTATCGTGAATCCGAATCAGCATGGTTGTGATTTCCCCAGTAAAAATCTCGCGGGCGTCGGCGTGATGTTTTATGTACTGTTGGCTTTGCGTGCAGAGCTGCGTGGTCGAGGCGAGTTTGCTGACAAACCTGAGCCCAATTTGACCGAGTTGCTCGATTTGGTCGCCTTAGGCACGGTGGCGGATTTGGTGAAGTTAGACACCAACAACCGTATTCTGGTTGAGCAAGGCTTACGCAGAATTCGCGCCAATGCAGGTTGTGCGGGAATCTCGGCCTTGCTCAAAATTGCTGGAAAATCGCCCGAAAAAGTCACGGCGCAGGATTTTGGTTTTACAGTCGGGCCGCGCCTCAACGCCGCGGGCAGGCTGGACGACATGCGGCTTGGCATTGCCTGTTTGTTGGCAGAAACCGAAGCAGATGCGCTGCAAAAGGCGCAAACGCTGCATGAATTGAATATGGAGCGGCGCAATATCGAGGCGGATATGCAAGATAATGCATTGATTACGTTAGAAAATATAGAAGTTGCAAGTCAATACTCTCTAAGTATTTACCACGCGGACTATCATCAGGGCGTCATCGGCATTTTAGCCTCGCGCTTGAAGGAAAAATATCACCGGCCGACCATTGTCTTTGCGAAAGCCGGAGAGGGCGAATTGAAAGGCTCTGGCCGCTCCATAGCCGGTTTGCACCTACGTGATGCACTGGATCTGGTCACCAAACAGCATCCGCGGCTCATCATCAAGTTTGGCGGCCACGCCATGGCGGCGGGCTTGAGCATTAAAGAAAGCGATTTTGCAGCATTTCAACACGCGTTCGAGGGTGTCGCGCGCGAGTTGCTCAACGAAGCGGATTTGCAAGCAGTGATGGAAACTGATGGCAGTTTGAATGAAAAATCCATCGGCCTGGAGACCGCATGGATATTAGCCTCCAGCGTGTGGGGTCAAGGCTTTCCGCAACCGGTTTTTAACGATACGTTCAAGGTTATCCAGCAGCGTATTTTAGGTGAAAAGCACTCAAAATTAATTCTGGAAAAAGAGCAAAGACGTTTTGATGCGATTTATTTTAATTATGCCGAAGAGCTGGGTGGAAATATCATGGCGGCATATATACTGGAAGCCAATGAATACAATGGGTTGCAGAGCCTGCAGTTGCAAATAAAGCATGTTTTTAACAATAATTTCACTTGAAACTTTTGCTAATAATCGCTATCTTATGCTGTGTTGCCATTTGGCAAGTTTTTATAAGGAAATAGTAATGTCAGATAATATTCAAGTATTAGGCCGTGAAGGCAGTTTAGCTACACAAAACAAGGTGTTGCGTAACACCTACGCCATGCTTGGCTTGACCATGATACCAACTGTAATTGGCGCAATGGTCGGTATGAAAACTAATTTTGCATTTGCGGCTGAGCATCCGTTTATGTTTGCAGTTGGTGCAATAGCGGTAATGTTCGGCATGTTTGCAGCGATTTCTGCGAACCGTAACAGCAGCGTTGGTGTCGTGTTATTACTTGGCCTGACATTTTTACTGGGCTTGATGTTAGGGCCGATTCTGCAATTCGCACTACATTTAAGTAACGGTGCACAAATTGTTGGCTTGGCAGCGGGTGGTACAGGCGTCATATTGATGACTATGGCTGGCATAGCAACAACGACCAAAAAGGATTTCAGCTTTATGGGGAAATTCTTATTGGTGGGTATTATATTATTGATCGTGGCTTCGCTAGCCAATATCTTTTTACAAGTCCCAGCAATGACATTAGCACTTTCCGGCGTGGGTGTGCTACTGTTCTCGGGCTTTATTTTGTATGACGTGAGCCGCATCGTCACAGGCGGTGAAACTAACTATATCATGGCTACACTGAGCTTATACATGAGCATTTACAACCTGTTTACCAGCTTGTTGCAGTTGTTAATGGGCTTAATGGGCAACAATGATTAAGTAGGTTTTCGTTATAAAAAAACCGCAAAAGAACCCGCTTCGGCGGGTTTTTTTATTGAGTATTATTTGATCTGCGCTGCTTGAAAAAATCCGACAACACCTCGCCACATTCATCAGCCAAGATTCCACCTGAGACTTCAGTATGGTGGTTGAGTTTGGTTTCAGCCATTAAGTTAACAACACTGCCGCAAGCGCCTGTTTTCGGGTCGCTCGCACCGTAAATCAGTCTTGCAATACGTGCATGTTGTATTGCACCACTGCACATGGCGCAGGGTTCCAGCGTTACGTACAGCGTGCATCCGACCAATCTGTAGTTGCCTAAATGCCTTGCTGCTTCGCGCATGGCAATAATTTCAGCATGCGCTGTTGGGTCGTGCAAACCAATTGGAGTATTGCTGCCATGGCCAATCACCACGCTATCTTTGACGACAATTGCACCTACAGGCACTTCATTATTTTTAGCGGCTTCATGCGCTAATTCAAGCGCCTGTTGCATAAAGTCTGCATCTGTCTTACTACCGGCTGACATACTAAGCTTCTATCTATCTTTCCTGTCAGCTTTTATCAGCCCAGCGCACTAAAACGTAAATTAAGCCTAAAACAAAAGCACCACCCACCCACATGCTAATTTCTTCAAAGGTCGGACTTGCATCTTGCACTGGCATCACTATGAGTTTCCGCAAGAAAAGCACGAGAACTACTTCTATAAACGTTTCGACTTGCAGTTTGCTGCCCATTAAGTAGCGTATTTCGGCAGAAATAAGCGCTGAAATAGACCACAGCAACATTAACGTACCAAGTGCGTGTAAAAAGCCGTGCACAAGATTATGTGCGTAGGCAGCATTTTGCACATCCTGAAAAAAAAGCCATGTAAACATGACAACGGCAATAGCCAGCGCCAAGCCGATGACTATGTGGGCAAATCCGTTGAGCCAAAGCATAGCTTTAATCGCAACTTTATTGAGAGGCTCGAATCCACGAGGGAGTTGATCTTGTGTCATAAGTATTTACCTTGAAATTAAACACACATAGTCTAATATTAGCACACCAAAGCATTTAAAAATGACAGTCGGAAGGTGTTATTCCATGCAAACAAGAGCCTCACATGACCGCGGGCACGTTAATCACGGCTGGTTAGATAGCTACCACTCTTTTTCATTCGCTAATTATTATGATCCTAAATGGATGGGATTTTCTGTGTTGCGCGTGATAAATGAGGATGTGATTGCACCTGCGCAGGGTTTTGGTATGCATTCGCATGCAAATATGGAGATTATCACCTATATTTTACAAGGTGAATTGACGCATAAAGATAGCCTCGGTAATGTTGAGGTGATTAGGCAAGGCCATGTGCAACGCATGACAGCCGGCACCGGCATTCGACACAGCGAGTTTAATGCATCGGATGCTGAACTTGTGCATTTGCTGCAAATTTGGATATTGCCTAATCAGAAAGGGTTGCCGCCAAGTTATGAGGATAAGTTTTTTACGGATGCACAAAAGGAAAATCAATGGTGCTTGTTGGCATCCGAAAAAGGTGAGCTAGGTTCATTAACAATCCATCAAGATATGGCATTGTATGTTGCAAAGCTGAATGAACGAAAAGCGCTGGAATACGCTCTTAAACAAAACCGTAAGGCTTATTTGCAGGTTGCATTAGGCAGCATAGAAATCAACCGGGAGCAATTAAATGCAGGCGATGCTGCGCTGTTTGATTCTGCACAGATAGTCCAAATTAAGGCTATAGATAATGCGGAAATATTATTGTTTGATTTGCCGGAAAGTTAATTATAAGGAAAATAAGATGAAGAATGTAATAAAAACCAGCGCCTTGGCAGGCGCTCTGATATTGGCTTGCAGCCATGCTCTTGCTGTGCAAGAAATGTATCAGATTGACAATAAACACAGCTTTGCCAATTTTAGCGTGCGCCACATCGTGTCTAAAACTTCCGGCACTTTTAGCGATATCACCGGCAAAATTTTGATCGACCGCGAAAATTTGGCCAATTCATTTGTGGACGCAAAAATCAATATGCTGAGCGTGAACACCAGTCTGACCAAGCGCGATGACCATATTAAAAAACCGGAATATCTGGATGTGGAAAAGTTTGCTGAGATGACGTTTGTGAGCAAAAAAATTGAAGCGAAATCTAATACCGAAGGCATAATGACGGGAGTTTTAAAGTTGCATGGCATCGCCAAGGAAATCACTTTTCCAATTAAAGTGCTGGGTTTTGGTAGCGACCCATGGGGCGGCTACCGATCAGGCTTTGAGGCGCACACTTCAATCAAGGCAAGTGATTTTGGCTTTACTTGGCCGCTTAAAAAAGACGCACCTGTGGGCGATGATATTGAAATTACCTTGTTGATTGAAGGCGTGAAGTTGCCCGCGGATAAAAAATAACTTAAGGAGCATTGCATGGCATTAGATTTATTTTGCCCAGTAAAGCTGGGTTCAATCTCGCTTAAAAATCGCATGGTCATGGCGCCACTTACTAGAAACCGCGCAGGTGAGGGCGGTGTTCCGCTAGCGATGAACGTGAAATATTACGAACAGCGCGCTTCTGCCGGTTTGATCATCACCGAAGCTACACCAATCAGCCCGATGGCACATGGTTACCCTGCCTTGCCTGGCATCTATACCCCTGAGCAAGTCGCCGGATGGAAAAAGGTGACCGATGCAGTTCATGCCAAAGGTGGCAAAATTTTCATCCAGCTTTGGCACGTTGGTCGTATTTCGCACCCCAGCTTGTTGAATGGCGAAACACCGGTCGCGCCCAGCGCCATCAAGCCCGTCGGGCAGGCGTTTACCTATACTGGAATGCAAGATTTTGTGACGCCACGTACGCTTGAAAAAAAGGAGCTACCCGGTATTGTCAACGATTATGTGCATGCCGCCAAGTGTGCAATGGAAGCGGGCTTTGATGGAGTGGAAGTGCACTCTGCAAATGGATATTTGCTGGACCAGTTTTTGCGCGATGGCAGCAATGTACGCGCAGACGAATACGGTGGCAGTTTTGAAAACCGTGCACGTTTGCTCATGCAAGTATTAGAGGCTGTGGTAAACACGATCGGTGCAGATAAAACCGGCGTGCGGCTTTCGCCAGTGAATCCGTTTAACGATATGCACGATAGCAACCCGCAAGCACTTTTTAACTATGTAGTCGGCGAACTCAACAAATTTAACCTTGCATATTTACATGTCATTGAAGGCGATGTTGGCGGCAATGCGGTCAACTTTGATTTTGTGACATTGCGCAAACTATTTAATGGCGCTTATATAACGAATTTGGGCTATGATAAAGCGCGTGGCAACGCTGCCATTGCGAGCGGTCATGCGGATTGCGTGGCTTATGGCGTGCCGTTTATCGCCAACCCGGATTTGGTGGAGCGCTATAGAATTGATGCGCCACTCAACCAAGCTGACCAGAATACGTTTTATGGCGGCAATGAAAAAGGTTATACCGATTACCCATTTTTGAGCCGATAAATCATGCACAAACCCGCTATTACATCCGTCTCAATTCAAGAAACCATTGCTGCTCGCTGGAGCGGACGCGCTTACGATGCCACTAAAAAAGTCAGTCAAGAGCAAATCATCGCCTTGCTGGAAGCTGCACGCTGGGCGCCTTCTTGCTATGGCGACCAGCCCTGGCGCTTTATTGTGTGGGATAAAAATACTGATGAAAGTTCATGGCAGCGCGCGTTCAATTGCCTGGCGCCAAGCAACCAAGGCTGGGTGAAAGACGCACCAGTGCTGTTGCTGGTATGCGCAGACAGCTTGTTTGGACATAACCAGCAACCCAACCGCTGGGCGCAATATGACACAGGTGCAGCAGCAGAAAACCTATGCTTACAGGCGGCACACATGGGGCTGATGGCACATCAAATGGGTGGGTTCAGTGTAGATAAGGCGCGTGAGGATTTTGTGGTTCCTGCACAGTACATACCAATGGCGATGCTTAGTGTAGGCTACCCAGCCGATATTGCTACCGTGACCGGTGAAGCATTAGAACGCGAAACTGCACCACGCAAACGCAAAGCCCTGAGTGAATTATTTTTTGATGGAACTTGGAATAAGCCGATTAAGACTAACTTAACTTAAAAGCCAAGGTCTGCTAGAATCTCGCCTTTGACCAATTTTAGATGGTCGTTCAAATTAAGGCAAAATCATGGCAGTTGTTACACTTACCAAAGCAAACTTTAAAGACACGGTTGAAAATAATGATTTCGTGATTGTGGATTTCTGGGCACCATGGTGCGAACCTTGCGTAGCGTTTACACCTACGTTTGAAGCAGCTGCGGAAAAGAACCCTGATATTGTGTTTGGTATGGTGAATACGGAAGCCGATCCCGAAATCAGCGATTATTTTGAAGTAGCCCAAATCCCGGGTATTTTGGTAATTCGCGAGCAAGCGGGCATACACACGCAAGTGGGTGAAATTGGCGCACTGGCGTTGGATGAAATTATCAAATGGGCGCGTGAGCGCGATATGACTGCGGTGCGTGAGCATTACGCGGCAGAAGCTGCCAAAAAAAATTAGGCACTTCATAATAAAAAAGCCGCTTTCAAAGCGGCTTTTTTATTATGAATTTATTATTAGCGAAAAATTTAAAATCCGCCCGTAGTGAGGATGCGATAAACATAAAACAAACCGACCGCTATCATGGCGTACAATGGCACGTTACCAGATTTCTTGCTTTCATTTTTGTTAGGTGATGACATCCAGCGGTTTAGCAACCATAGCACAAAGAAAATCACGGGGATAAACATCATATGTGTGGTGGAATCGAATAACCAAGCAAGTGCGGTTTTCAGCCAGCCACCTTCTTTAAAAAACTCCATGGCGATGCCGATAATGCCGACAATCATTAGTCCGAAGCCTACGACAGACAATAATGTTTTGGAAAGAGTGTCGGCTTTAATGTCGGCATTTTTTGCGTATTTATTAGGTTCTTTCTTGTAGTTGTTCGGTGCGGCCATGGTCATCTCCCGGATGATGTATTTCGCTAATTCTGATTCAGATATCTAGCTGGGTCAACTGATTTACCCAAACGTCGAATTTCAAAATGTAATTTAACTGTGCTGGAGTCGGTATTGCCCATTTCGGCGATTTTTTGACCAGCTGTCACAGTTTGGCCTTCTTTTGCCACAATTTTGCTATTATGTGCGTATACCGACAAGTAAGTTTTATTGTGTTTTACAATGACCAGCTTGCCGTAACCGCGTAGATCGGAACCGGTATAAATCACCTTCCCGCTACTGGCTGCCTGGATAGCCTGACCTGTTGAACCAGCAATATCAATGCCTTTGTTACTGGCTTCGTTAAATCCTGCGACCACTTTGCCCTGCGTAGGCCATGACCAAGCGATAGCTTCATCGTCTGCAGGGCTCACGCTGCCAGATTTTGTCTCGGCAGATTTTGTGTCTGCAGCTTTAGTTTCTGAGGGCTTGGCTGTTGAAGGGATTGGGGTAGTTCGATTGAAAGCTTCTAAACTATAAGGCTCACGGATAGCTTTTGGTTCAGATAGAACAGGCGTTACCACTGATGGCGTTGATTTGGTATCTGCTACGGATTTATCGCCTGTCACCACAGGCTCAGTTTTCATCGGCGTAACAACTACGCCATCTTCTGTTTTGCTGGATTCTATAGGAGCTGCAAGTTTGGTTTTAAAACTGGATAAATCGATCTTTTGGCCAATTTTAATCGGGTAGGGCGGTGCAATGTTGTTGACTGTGGCGATTTCTTTGTAATCAAGACCATATTCCAATCCGATGCCGAATAAGGTATCGCCTTTTTTTACGATATGACTATCAGGCCGCCAATCCTTGATGCCATTAGTGGCCGCGATAGTCTTTGTGTCTGAGGGCTTGGCTTCAGATGATTTTGGTGATGTTTGCGGTGCACGCTCGATCACCGGTGCGGGTGGGTTGCTTTCGCAAGCAGAAAGCAACAATATTAAAAGAATAGCAGCAATACGCACAATCAACTTACACCACCCAGCAAAGGTACGAACTTGACAGGTTCCAGTTTGGTTTGTTTGTATTCGGAAGACATGCGCTCAATCACATAGAGTGTCTGTGTACTTGTTCCGATGGGAATGACCATGCGTCCACCGACAGCGAGTTGGGCAAGTAATTCTTCAGGCACATGACTGGCGGCGGCGGTCACAATGATACCGTCAAAAGGCGCAAACTCACTTAAACCCGTGCTGCCGTCAGCATGATCCAATTTAACATTAGTGCATTTAAGAGTCCTTAAATGACCGCGAGCTTTCATCACCAGAGGGCGAATGCGCTCAAGCGAAAGTACTTCTTTGGCAATGCGCGATAAAACAGATGTTTGGTAGCCGCAGCCTGTACCGATTTCAAGAACTTTGCCCAGCTGTTTGCCATTACGTAAAATTTCAGTCATGCGCGCTACGATGTAGGGCTGTGAAATGGTTTGCCCGAAACCAATGGGCAAAGATACATCCTCATAAGCGCGAATCGATAGGGCTTCATCCACAAAGATATGACGTGGTATCTCGCCCATGACATGTAATACCACCTCATCTTTAATGCCTTGTTCGCGAAGGCGAGTCAACATGCGCTCGCGTGTGCGGAGCGAAGTCATGCCTATGCCGGTTTTTGTACTAGGTCTTGCCAGTGCCATATTCAAATCAGCCAGTCTTTTAGTGCCGCAATCTGGCTGTGTTTGGTTAAATCGACCTGAATCGGCGAAATCGATACTTGATTGTGCGCAATTGCATGAAAGTCAGTGCCCTCGCCCCCATCGTTTGGCTGTCCGGCCGCACCTACCCAATACACGGTTTCACCACGTGGTGTTTTAAGCTGCATTACCGGCTCTGCCTTATGGCGCTTGCCCAGTCGCGTAATTACTTTGCCTGTAAGCTCATCATATGGCACATCCGGCACATTGATGTTGAGCAAGGTAGGGGATGATAAACCTGTTTTTAAGTAATGCTGAACCAGTTCTACGGTGATGCGTGCAGCAGTTTCAAAATGCATGGCATTGTGCTGAGACATGGAAACTGCTATTGATGGAATATCTAGCAAATATCCTTCCATCGCTGCAGCTACAGTACCAGAGTAAATCGTATCGTCGCCCATATTGGCGCCATCGTTAATACCACTAATCACCATATCCGGCGCGGATTCCATCAAGCCTGTAAGTGCCAAATGCACACAGTCTGTCGGCGTACCATTCACATAAAAAAAGCCATTGCTGGCTTTGCGCACGCTTAATGGTCTATCCAGTGTGAGCGAGTTGCTGGCACCGCTTCGGTTTCGTTCAGGGGCAACAACGGTAATTTCAGCTAGTTTAGCTAAATGTTCTGCAAGGATGTTCAGGCCGGGTGCAAAATAGCCGTCGTCATTTGATAACAAGATTCTCATGAGCCTATTATAAATGAAGCCTTGTTTAATGAGAGGGGTTTCGGGATAGTTTTGCGTAAAAAATTGCGCAGATAAAAAATATCAAGCTCAGGACGATTTCAACCACCGCAAGATTTGCCGCAGTACCGCTGTCCGACCAAGCACGTACAACTCCTTCAGTAAAATATAGCAGTATGAGCATACTCGCCCACTGGTAGGTATAGCGGCGGCCTTTAAGGATGCCAAAAAGCGCTAATAATAACGGCACGACTTTTAAGATGAGCATGGAGCTCTGCGGTTTTAGTGGTGCCAGCCAGCCCTCCCATGCAACGCAAACAAGTATTAGTGCAATCATGCTGGCACTTGCGCCAGCCTGTAATTGTTTGATCATGTGCGCGCTAGTTTAGACATGGCAACCAGCGCCGCGCGCGCAGTGATTGCGTCGCTTATCGGTGACTCAAACTGAAAGCGAAATGTCTGTGAATTTTTCGCATTATTTTCGGCTTTAACGTCAAATCCGTCACAGTCAATGCCCAGCATTTCCGAGCGTTGTGCGTCGAATCCATGGAAATGTCTGCAGTAGGCAGCAAGGCTGTCGGCATGGTCAGCGTTCATGTGTTCGATAATACTTGTTTCCACCTCTGCAAGCTGACTGGCGGGTGCTGTCATATCGACACCAGCCATCCACGACATCTTGCCGAATCCGGCAATATAACGTGCTTGCGTAATCTGTATGCGATAGAAAGCAAAATCATGCATATCGAAGTAACCTGCTGCTTGCGGAATATAGCGCAGGTAGCGGGCACGTAAATGCGCATCTTCCTTGTCAATTTTGACAGCCTCACCAAGTAAGGTAAGGCGTGCATTGGCCTGCAGGTCTTCCATGCCGGCGAATACCAGCAATGATACTTTAGGGTTAATGGTGATGTTTTTTGTATGCTCTGCGATATCGCTGATCAATATCACTGGCTGGCATTGGTGATCTAACACAAAGGGCGCCACCGATCCAAAAGGACAGCCCTCGAATTTTGCAGAATGGGTGGAGAGAATACCGCTATGCGTACTGCGCAGAAATTGTCTGGCTTCTTGGCTTAAATTCATTTTACTGATAGTTTCAATGCAGTTTCGGCTAAACGTTTACCTAGCGCCATACACAATTTTTTCTCATCTTCGCTGATAGGTTTGTCATCCATCGCGCCGCCGATATGGCTTGCGCCGTAGGGCGTTCCGCCAGTGGTGGTGGTGCTTAAAGCCGGCTCAGAGTAAGGCAGTCCTACCATTATCATGCCGTGGTGCATCAGTGGCAACATCATGGTAAGCAATGTGGCTTCATTGCCGCCGTGCATGCTGCCAGTGCTGGTGAATACACAAGCCGGCTTGCCAATCAGCGTACCTTTCAACCATAAACTAGTTGAGCCATCCAGAAAATATTTCATCGGCGCAGCCATGTTGCCAAAGCGGGTCGGGCTACCCAGCGCGAGTCCAGAGCATTCTTCCAAGTCGCTAAACTCAGCGTATGGGTCGCCCTTCGATGGAATTTCAGGTTCAGTCGCTTCGCAATTGGCAGAGACCTTCGGCACAGTACGGATGCGTGCTTTGATGCCGTTCACACTCTCAACTCCACGTGCTAGCAGCTGCGCCATTTCGCGCAATGCGCCACCTTGGGAGTAGTAAAGAACTAGGATTTCGGTCATTTTTTTTGTTTGTTTTTAAGTAACAAATGCGTTTGATGTTTTTCAACATCAAACATGCCAATTGCAATGGCCAAATCTCCCAGCTTGGAGTATCCATAGTTTCTTGGATCGAAATCTGGAGCATTCTTGATGATATTACTACCAACACCGCCTAAATGCGCCCAGCCATCATCATTCGAAGCTGCTTCTATCGCCGACCTAAAGAGGTTAATGAGCTTTGTATCCTGCCTCAATTTATTTGGCGGGATTTTTGCAGGCTCATCCTGCGCATCGGATTTAAGAGAAAATACTTCGGTATATACAAAGCGGTCACAGGCGACCACGAAAGGTTGTGGCGTTTTCTTTTCACCGAAGCCATATACGCGTTTCCCGGATTCCCGGATTCTTGAAGCCAATCTGGTGAAATCGCTGTCGCTGGATACGATACAAAACCCGTCAAAATTATCCGTATAGAGTAAATCCATTGCATCAATAATCATTGCGCTGTCCGTAGCGTTCTTGCCTGTGGTATAGCGAAATTGTTGAATGGGTTGAATGGAGTGCTCTAGTAGTGTTGTTTTCCATTGTCCCAAGTTAGGGGTTGTCCAGTCGCCATATATTCTTTTTACGCTGGCAACTCCAAACTTTGCAACCTCAGACAATAGCCCCTCAATAATTGATGCCTGTGCATTATCAGCGTCGATCAGGACGGCTAGTGTAGCATTGCTTTCAGGGTGGATAGCCATCAGTTTATTCGCTTTGCCAACTCACATGCCTTGCCAATATAGCTCGCTGGTGTCATTTCCAATAAAGCTTGTTTGGCATCATTTGGAATTGCCAAGTCGCTAATAAATGCATGAAGTGAAGCCTTGTTGATGCCGCCTTTACCTCGCGTGAGTTCTTTTAGCTGCTCATAAGGATTTTCGATGCCATAGCGGCGCATTACTGTCTGGATAGGTTCGGCAAGCACTTCCCAACTATTGTCTAAATCTTCTGCCAAGCGGGCGGGATTCACTTCCAGCTTGTTCAGGCCACGGAGGCATGAATCGTAGCCGAGCAGGGTATAACCGAAGGCTACGCCCATATTACGCAGCACCGTAGAATCGGTTAAATCACGCTGCCAGCGGCTGATTGGCAGCTTTTCTGCCATGTGGCGTAGTATTGCGTTGGCTAAGCCCAAATTGCCTTCTGAGTTTTCAAAGTCAATTGGATTGACCTTATGTGGCATGGTAGATGAACCGATTTCGCCTGCTTTTACTTTTTGTTTGAAATAACCGACTGAAATATAACCCCAAATATCACGGTTTAAATCAATCAAAATGGTGTTGATGCGACTTAAGCAATCGTAGAGCTCCGCCATGTAATCGTGCGGCTCGATTTGAATGGTCATCGGGTTATACGTTAAACCCAAATTCTCAACGAATTTTTTGGCAAATGCTTCCCAATCGAAAGTCGGGTAGGCTGACAAATGCGCGTTAAAGTTGCCGACTGCGCCGTTAATTTTTCCAAGTATCTCATTGTTTTGAAATTGTTTTTGTTGGCGTTGCAATCGATAAACCACATTCGCCAACTCCTTGCCCATGGTGGTTGGGGATGCAGTCTGCCCATGTGTACGCGAGAGCATTGGCTGGTCTGCAAGCTGGTGAGCAAGTTCAGTCAAACGCGCAGTTAAATTAGCCAAAAACGGTAGCATCACGGTATCGCGTGCAGTTTTAAGCATGAGACCATGCGATAAATTATTGATATCTTCTGAGGTGCATGCAAAGTGAATGAATTCACTGGCTTTTTTGATCTCCGGGTTGCCGTCAAATTTCTCTTTAAGCCAGTATTCAAGCGCTTTTACGTCGTGATTGGTGCGCATCTCAATGGCTTTTACCTGTGAGGCATCGTGCTCACTGAAATTGGCAATTGCAGTATCCAGTTCTTTGATTGTATCGGTACTAAATGGCGAAATTTCGGCCAGCTCTTTTGCGGCAGACAGGGCTTTCAGCCATTCTAATTCTACCCAAGCGCGGTGTTTGATTAGCGCATATTCACTAAAATAGGGGCGCAGCGCGTCAAGTTTGGTTTGATAGCGGCCATCAAGGGGAGATAGCGCGTTAAGCGTGGTAAGCGACATAAAAAGCTTTCAAGCAGCGGTTCAGTAGGATGATATTTTACCTCAAATCGCCATTAAGTTTTTTAACACTTTTTATTGCATAAGCACTTAATTGATGATGCCCTGCAAGCCAATATCCATGCTGCTTACAGGGCATATGTTTTGATGGCTATATTGCCAGCATATCGACAAAGTCGTTGACCGGTGTGGCTTCCAGCTTGGTTTGATCTAAACACAACGCTAAAATATCTGCCTGTTTTTTTGCGTCAAAACGGCGCGCCAAATTCACTTTGAATTTTTTTACTAATTCTGGAATACCTTCGCCACGGCGGCGACGGTGACCGATCGGATATTCCACGGCGATATTATTTGAGCTTGTTCCATCTTTGAAGAAGATTTGAATCGCATTGGCGATAGAGCGTTTTTCCGGGTCGTGATAATCGCGAGTATACTCAGGTTTTTCTATGCAGCTCATTTTAGCGCGGATGGCGTCAATGCGTGGATCTGAGGCGGCAGCATCTTCGTAATCCTGTGCGGTGAGATTGCCTTTGAGCAAACCAATCGCTGTCATGTATTGTATGCAATGGTCGCGGTCGGCTGGGTTATCTAGCGGGCCGGTTTTGTCGATAATTCGAATGGCGGATTCGTGCGTAGTGATGACGATTTTATCGATTTGTGCGATTTGTTCTAAAGTTTGCAGCTTGCTACCGATTTCTTTGTTCAATTGGAATGCGCATTCCACCGCGGTTTGTGCATGGAATTCAGCAGGAAAAGAGATTTTGAACAGCACTTGCTCCATAACGTATGAGCCGTAAGGGCGCTGAAACTTGAAGGCATTGCCCTTAAACAGTACATCGTAAAAGCCCCAGGTTTTTGCAGTGAGCGCAGAAGGGTAGCCCATTTCACCTTGCATGGTCATCCAAGCCAAACGCACGGCACGGCTTGTCGCGTCACCCGCTGCCCACGATTTGCGAGAGCCAGTGTTAGGGCTATGGCGATAGGTGCGCAGGCTTTGACCGTCCACAAATGCATTAGAAACGGCGTTGATGATGTCTTCTTTATGGCCACCCAGTAATTTGGTAACAACTGCAGTCGAAGCGATTTTGACCAAAATCACATGATCTAAGCCCACGCGGTTAAAACTGTTTTCCAGCGCTAATACGCCCTGAATCTCATGTGCCTTAATCATTGCAGTCAGCACATCTTTAATGGTGAGAGCGGCTTTGCCTTCGCTGACGTTTTTGCGTGAGATATAGTCTGCTACGGCTAAAATGCCGCCTAAGTTATCTGACGGATGACCCCATTCGGCTGCAAGCCATGTGTCGTTAAAATCTAACCAGCGTATCATTGCACCAATGTTGAAAGCGGCAAGGATGGGGTCTAGTTGGTATGATGTTCCAGGTACTTTTGCGCCATTTGGCACTACGGTGCCTGCAATTACAGGGCCAAGTAATTTAGTGCAGGCAGGATAGTCCAAAGCCTCAAAGCCGCAGCCTAAAGTGTCCATTAAACAGTTGCGGGCGGTATCAAATGCTTCAGATGAGTTGATTTCATAATCTGCCACATAATTTGCAATGTCAACTATGACTTGGTCTGGAGCAGGACGGACGTTAGAGATATGAGACGACATGAAATACTTTCTTTACGAATTAAATTTTAAAAAAATTAACGATTTTTAATCGGCACAAACGGACGATTGTCCGGGCCAGTGTATTCCGCATTTGGACGGATGATTTTGTTATCTATACGTTGTTCAATCACATGCGCAACCCAGCCAGTGGTGCGGGAAATAACAAAAATAGGTGTGAACATGCCAGTGGGAATGCCCATCATGTGATAGCTAGAGGCGCTGTACCAATCAAGGTTCGGGAACATTTTTTTTTCGCGCCACATGGCTTCTTCAATGCGCGCAGAGATATCGAAAAGCGACATATTGCCGCTATCTTCTGCTAATTTGCGGCTAACTTCCTTAATTGATACATTTCTTGGGTCAGCAATGGTGTATACAGGATGCCCGAAGCCAATGATGATTTCTTTACGTGCCATGCGCTGCATGATGTCTGCTTCAGCTTCTTCTGGCGTCTTATACCGCTCGATGATTTCCATTGCTGCTTCGTTGGCGCCACCATGTTTTGGGCCGCGTAGCGCGCCAATTGCACCTGTTATGCATGAATACATATCGGATAATGTGCCCGCAATTACTCGTGCAGTGAATGTGGAAGCATTAAACTCATGTTCTGCATAGAGCACAAGAGAAGTGTTCATCGCCGCAATGTGCAAGTCAGAAGGTTTTTTACCATGCAGCAAGTATAAAAAATGCGCCGCGATGGAGTCTTCCTCCGATTCAACATTAATACGTTTATTGTTGTGGCTAAAGTGGTACCAGTAAATCAAAATCGAACCAAAACAGGCAATGAGACGGTCGCCCAATTTTTTTGCATCATGTATGTTACGGTCAGAAGCTTCGGGCTCTAATGTGCCTAACATAGAACAGCCGGTACGCATCACGTCCATAGGGTGTGCCGTTTTAGGAATGCGCTCTAATACCTCTTTTAATTCAGTTGGCAAACTGCGCAATTTTTTTAGCCGTGCATGGTAGGCTTTTAATTCTTCTACAGTCGGTAATTCACCGTGTATCAGTAAGTAGGCTGCTTCCTCAAAAGTGGCATGTTTAGCTAACTCTAAAATGTCATAACCACGATAGTGCAAATCGTTGCCTGTATGACCGACTGTGCAGATGGCCGTACTGCCTGCGTTGACGCCAGCAAGTGCTACTCCTTTTTTCTTTTTAGGTATTTCTGTATTAGTTTCCATGGCTACTTCTCCCCTTTGAATAGCTCATCCAGTTTTTGCTCGTAGGCGTGATAACCCAAATAGTCGTATAGCTCGGCACGGGTTTGCATCAAATTGAGCACGTTCTTTTGCGTGCCTTCCGTTCGTACTGTTTTGTAAACATTTAGTGCCGCTTGATTCATTGCTCTAAATGCAGATAATGGATACAGCACCATGCTGACATCGGCGCTACGTAACTCATCGACAGTAAATAGTGGTGTAGAACCGAACTCAGTAATGTTCGCTAAAACAGGCAGTTTGACTGCCTCTGCAAATTGCTTATACATGCCAAGCTCAGTCATTGCTTCAGGGAATATCATGTCCGCACCCGCTTCAGCGCAGGCGCACGCACGGTCTATCGCAGATTGCAAACCTTCTACTGCCAGCGCGTCTGTACGCGCCATGATGACAAAGTCTGGATCGGTTTTGGCATCAGCTGCGGCTTTGATGCGATCTACCATTTCCGCTTGGCTGACAATCGCCTTATTCGGGCGATGCCCGCATCTTTTTGCTTGCACTTGGTCTTCAATATGTACCGCAGCAGCGCCTGCTTTAATGACGCTCTTGACTGAGCGTGCGATGTTAAAAGCACCACCGAATCCTGTATCAATATCTACCAGCAAAGGGGTATCTACTGCATCTGTAATACGGCGCACATCAATTAACACATCTTCCAATGTGGAAATGCCTAAGTCAGGCAAGCCAAGTGAGCCTGCCGCTACGCCGCCACCTGAGAGATAGAGGGCTTTGAAACCCGTTTGCGTTGCAAGCATGGCATGATAGGCATTGATTGCGCCAATTATTTGTAGTGGCTTTTCAGCTTTTAATGCGGCACGAAAGCGTGCGCCTGCAGAGATTGTTTTTATCATATTCAGCTAACTAAAAAATGCTTTATTGGATTCTTCTGAAATAGGGACGTTGGTGAGTCTTGCTTTTTGCAAAATCTCCCAGAAATAGCGGTAAGTTGCTCTGTCGTGCAACTCACCTTCGTATTGAATCGGCCCCCAATCAGCTTGCTGTGCAGCAAGTAAGATGTTTGTGGCATCTGCCACTTCGTCAAAGTTGGGCTTCATGGCATCAACAATTGCCTGAATTTGCGTCGGATAGATGCTCCACATACGCATAAAACCAAATTCGTTGCGCGCTCTGGAAGCATCGCTAAATGTTGTTTCCACGTTTTTCAAATCGAGTGTCACGTTATGTGCCGGCACCACGCCATTGGCAAGCGC
Source organism: uncultured beta proteobacterium (assembly GCA_963701715.1). Taxonomy (GTDB): domain Bacteria; phylum Pseudomonadota; class Gammaproteobacteria; order Burkholderiales; family Methylophilaceae; genus Methylotenera_A. Next base: position 38,805 of record CAVPAX010000004.1, on the reverse strand, counting down.
GGCTGCGACAACTTCGGCCTTTGCTCGAGCGAGCAAGCGATGTTCAAACTGACCAGGGCTGCGCATTGCACTGGCTGGTATGGCCCCATGATGCGCACTAACAAAATCCATCAGCCCAAAATCCAGCACTTGTAGCCAAGGTAATGCGGCGATTTCATGCACCTGCTTTAAGGCGCCGTGCGTTTCGATGAGAATGTGCACGGGGATTTCGCGCTTAATGCCATGAAAAGTTACCATTTTTTGTAAATAGGCAATCATCTCTTTCGCTTGAGAAATATTTGTGCATTTTGGTATGGTGATGTAACTTAAAATGCTGCCTGCACCGCCGACTAGTATATCAATATCTTGTTTCCAGCCAGGGTGGGTGTAATCATGGATGCGAGCGCCGGCCATCTTGTGTATATTAGCTCCGCTGTTTAAAACGCGCACGATCATTTCGGCGTGTTCACGTTCAAGGCCTGCTGCTGCGCCGTCCTCGCAATCGCAAGTGATATCAAAGACCGCTCCAATACTGTCTTGCAGGGCAAGTGCTTTTAGAATTAACTTTTCACTGCCTGCAAAATGTTCGCATGCGGGAATGAGTGGAAAAGGTTTTTCACCACCGAATAATGCATCATTTGGATGTACTGCAGCCATATTAGAGGTTTCCTTTGCGTGGCATAACGACTGTGTAATCAAGATCTAGCACCACATTGGGGTGATAGCCAGTTTCAGTCTTGATTTCAGTAATTTCGCTTGAAGATGTATTTTTAATTCCAATCATGCGCAGACGTAAAGCGCCTATGTCGTTGCGGTTTGGCAATTCCCATGTGTCTAAAACTTCAGTCGAGGTGTAAATCGTGTCGCCTGCAAAACTAGGGTTAGCGTGCGTTCCAGCATTAATCGCCAAGATAGAAAGTGCATTTTCCAAACCCTCGTAACTTAATGCGCGGCAAAGGGAAATGACTACGCCACCATATACTAGGCGTTGGCCAAAGCTGGAGCTGTGCATGAGGTAGTCATCAAAATGTAGGCGCGCATTGTTTTGGTAAAGCCGCGTTGCAAGCGAATGCTCAGCCGGATTAATGGTCATTCCTGCGACATGATTGATGCGCTCACCAGCTTGATAGTCTTCCCAAAAAAACTGTCCACCTGTTATTTTACGGCCAAAATTCTGGGCCGAAAAAATAACTTGGAATCTTCAAGTTATCAGGCGCAACATAGGCAGGAAGATTGGGAACTGTTGTTGTGGGCGCAGGCGCATTAATATTGTTCTTATGTACCATCACCCAACGTGCCCAGCTTAATACGGGCTCGTTTCTTTGATTAACAGTGGTTGAGCGAACCCAAATCACACCGCTTTTGCCATTTGAGTTTTGTTTTAATCCAACCACCTGGCTGGAAGTGGAAAGTGTATCACCTACAAATACTGGTTGAATAAAGCGAACATCCGCATAGCCTAAATTGGCTACCGCATTGACGGAAATATCCGGTACGGTTTTTCCGAAGGCGATATGAAATGCAAGCAAATCATCCACTGGCGTGGTTTTATAACCGAGGGACTGCGCAAAAGGTTCGCTACAGTGTATTGGATTGCGCTCGCCAGTTAGTGCGATATATAGGGCGCAGTCTCCCGCTGTAATTGTGCGGGGTGTGGCGTGTTGAATCACTTCATTCAATATGAAGTCTTCAAAAAAACGTCCTGCATTGATTTTAGTAGAAGTGGCCATTTATATAAATTCTTCTTCAAGTTCAACGATTGCTTCATGTAGTTTAATCAATCGTTGCGCTGCTTTTACATGGTGGTGTTCAACCAATCTGTCGTTTACCACGACGGTGCCGCGGCCTGATTCATTAGCTTCTTTCAGCGCCTGAATAATTGCGCGAGCATCCGCAATCTCGCTTGCTTTAGGTGTGTAAGCGTCATTGCTGTAGGCGATTTGTCCGGGGTGTACCAATGTTTTTCCATCAAAGCCCATATCGCGGCCCAATCTGCAGGCATATTCAAATGCGTGTACATTCTTGAAGTCACTGGTGATGCCGTCAACGACGCACCGGCCATAAGCACGTGCGGCCAATATTACCAATGATAGCGCTGTTAGGATGGCACTCTGTTCGTGTGTAACTCTGGCGTGCAATTGTGAGGTTAGATCTGAGGTTGCTATCATTATGCAAACAATGCGATCCGAGGCCGCAGCGATTTCTTTGGCGTTCAGTACCGCAATCGGACTTTCTATCATTACCATAATCGGCATGTGGCTGCCGCCGGCTTCATCTAATAATTTAAGTGCTGTATGCACATGTTCGGCGGATTCAATATTTGGAAACAAAATGGCATCTGCACCAATATTGGCAACAGCTTTAATGTCGTCGTGTCCCCATAAGGAGTCTAAATTGTTTACGCGCACAATGACTTCACGCGAGCCGTAACCACCTTGTTTTATCGCGGCAACTACATTGCTGCGTGATTCTACTTTAGCAGCCACCAAAATAGAGTCGCCAAGATCAAGAATCACGGCATCCGCAGGCAACGTCCGCGCGCGATCTAGGTAGTGTAGGTTGCACCCTGGTACATAGAGCACAGAACGGCGAGGACGGAAAAACAATTCCATAAAAGTAAGCTTAAAAGTAGTATTAAAGTGATTATATAGACGGCTTTCTAGCGATGTCAACAAATATCTTATGTCTTATATAAGATATAAAATACTAGACTATTTTTATTTGATATGTTTTAATTGATTTATCTTAATATGCATTAAGAAAATTATGAAAGACAAAACTCTAAATTCGCCAAATTACAGACCGCTTTACGATCAAATCAAGGTGCTTTTAACTCAGAGCTTAATCGGCGGTGAATGGCGTCCAGGAGAGATGATTCCAAGCGAAATTGAACTGGCCTCACGTTACAAGGTTAGTCAAGGCACGGTAAGAAAGGCGATTGACAGTCTCGCCAGCGAGAACATCCTCATTCGACGTCAGGGCAAGGGTACGTTTGTAGCAACGCACAACGAAGAAGGTATAAAGCTGCGATTTTTAAGACTTACGGCGGTGAATGGGCAAAAAGAATTGCTGCAAAATGAGTTGTTGTCATGCATTAAAACTAAGGCTGATAATCGTATTGCTAAGATTTTAGAGCTAAAAGCGGGCGCTACTTTAATAGAGATTAGACGTCTGCTCACTTTTTCTGGCCGACCTTTAATTTATGATCACATTATTGTCCCAGCTGCGCCATTCAAAGGTTTGAATGGAAATAGAGTGGAAGAGAACAATGGATCTATGTACAGTATGTATGAGACCGAGTACGGCATTCGTATGGTTCGTGCGGAGGAGCGGCTCACGGCTGTGGCGGCTACTGGTGAGGTGGCGAAGGCGCTTAATTTAAATCCAGGAACACCACTGTTGAGTATTGAGCGCGTTTCCTATACCTATGGCGACAAGCCAATGGAATGGCGGCTAGGCCTTTGTTTGACAGATGATCACCATTATATGAGCGAGTTAGAGTAATTATTGAAAGATAGTAAATGGACGATCTAAAAAAACGCGCACTTGATTACCATCAATATCCAATTCCTGGGAAATTGAGTGTGGAGTCATCTAAGCCATGTACGACCCAGGATGACTTGTCATTAGCTTACACACCGGGCGTGGCCGAACCGGTTCGAGAGATCAATGCTGACCCAGCGAATGCTTATAAATATACAAATAAAGGTAATCTGGTTGCTGTGATTACCGATGGTACTGCTGTTCTGGGGCTGGGTAACATGGGCGCGCTTGCCAGCAAGCCAGTGATGGAAGGTAAAGCAGTTCTGTTCAAACGCTTTGCTGGAATAGATGTTTTTGATATTGAAATTAACGCTAAAACACCTGATGAGTTTATTCAGACTGTAGTGAATATTGCGCCTACTTTTGGAGGTATCAATTTAGAAGATATTGCAGCGCCACATTGTTTTTACATTGAAAATGAACTCAAAAAGCGTCTTGATATTCCTGTATTCCATGATGATCAGCATGGCACAGCGGTCATTGTTGCGGCTGCATTATTAAACGCACTTGAGTTGCAAAGTAAAACATTAACGGGAGTAAAAATTGTATTTTTAGGTGCGGGCGCGGCAGGTTGCTCTTGCGCGAAATTACTCAAACTCATGGGTGCGACCAATATAACCATGGTAGATAGAACAGGTGTATTGGATACTAACAGAGTTGATTTGCATGACAACAATCGTGAATTGGCAGTTAAACCAAGCAGTGCAAAAACACTGGCTGATGTGATGCCGGATGCTGATGTATTTATTGGCGTTTCAGCCAAAAATGCACTGGATGCTGAGTTGATAAAAAAAATGGCGAATAATCCAATTATCTTTGCACTTGCGAATCCAGATCCCGAGGTTCTACCTAGTGTGGCACATGCGTTACGGGATGACATTCTCATGGCAACTGGGCGAAGCGATTTTCCAAACCAGGTAAATAATGCACTGTGTTTCCCTTATTTGTTTCGTGGGGCGCTAGACGCAAAGGCTACCAAAATTACCGAGAAAATGAAGGTCGCAGCTGCACATGCTTTAAGTGAATTGGCGCGCGAACCTGTTCCTGAGGATGTTTTACAAGCCTACAACTTGAAAGAGTTAAAGTTTGGGCATGAATATATTATTCCGAAGCCTTTTGATAAGCGTTTGCTGGCTCGGGTATCAGGGGCGGTGGCAAAAGCGGCAAAAGAAAAATAATTGGCTGATATGCAAAAAAAACAGCAAAAAAGCAGGCCTAAAAACCTTAATTTATTCACCATTCGTTTACCGATTAATGCAGTAGTGTCAATTCTGCACCGAGCTTCCGGAATGGCGCTATTTGTCATGCTGCCGTTTATCTTGCTAGCGTTTCAGCATTCAATAAGTTCGCAAGAAACATATAGTTCACTTGTGCAATTATTTAGTCATTGGTTTTTTAAGTTGGTTTTAATTGGTTTGGCATGGGCGTTTTCCCATCATTTTTTTGCAGGTATTCGCCATTTGTTGCAAGATGTTCATTGGATGACGACTTTGCAAAAAGCGCGCTTTTCTGGCCGTGTGGTGCTGTGGATGGTGGTGGTTTCAGTGGCGATTTTTGCATGGATCATATGGTAGAGTTTTTTAATTAAAAGAATATGCTAATTCAGCTTCTTACCAACAAATATCCTGGCATGCGTTTATGGCTTTCACAACGCTTAAGCGCAGTCATTATGGCTATTTACATTGTGTTTGTAATCGTTTTGCTCCTTGTTCAACAGCCAGCTGGCTTTGAAGATTGGCATGCACTTGTAACATTAATTTGGTTCAGATTCGTTACGTTTTTGTTTTTTATCAGTCTGTTTATTCATGCCTGGTTGGGCGTTAGTGATGTGTTCAAAGATTATATTTTCAACAAAAAATTACGTGCTTATCTGCAAATTATTGTCGATATTTTACTGGTGGTTTATTTAGTTTGGGTTTCAATCATTTTATGGAATATTTAATTAATGGCGCTAGACCAAAATAGCATCCAAATACATCAATTTGATGCAGTGATTATCGGTGGAGGTGGTGCAGGTTTACGTGCGTCACTACAGTTGGCAGAGGCAGGCGTTAAGGTTGCCGTATTGTCAAAAGTATTTCCTACACGGTCACATACCGTGGCTGCACAAGGCGGTATTGCTGCAGCACTGGGCAATGTGGCAGATGATAAATGGCTGTGGCACATGTATGACACTATCAAAGGTTCTGACTTTTTGGGTGATCAGGATGCGATCGAGTTCATGTGTAAAAACGCAGCAAAAGCCATTATCGAGCTTGAACATTTCGGTATGCCTTTTGATAGGCTTGCTAACGGCAAAATTTTCCAACGCCCATTTGGCGGCATGACGCAGAATTTCGGTGAAACGCCAATATCGCGAACTTGCGCGGTGGCTGACCGCACGGGCCACGCTATGCTGCACACACTGTATCAGCGCAACATCCAAGCCAATACGAATTTTTTTGTCGAGTGGTTTGCCCTTGATTTAATTCGTGATGATGAAGGTGATGTGTTAGGCGTGATAGCGCTTGAAATAGAAACTGGCGAGATTCATATTTTCCATGCAAAAACCACACTGCTGGCCACCGGCGGCGCGGGTCGTATCTTTCAAGCCAGCACCAATGCGTTCATTAACACGGGTGATGGCCTCGGTATGGCGGCACGCGCAGGCTTGCCGTTGCAAGATATGGAATTTTGGCAATTTCACCCGACTGGTGTATTGCATGCGGGTGTGCTGATCACGGAGGGTGTGCGCGGTGAGGGCGGTTATTTGGTGAATTCTGAAGGTGAACGTTTTATGGAGCGATATGCACCACACGCCAAAGATTTGGCAAGCCGCGACGTGATTGCGCGGGCTTCGGCCACTGAAATTAAAGAAGGCCGCGGCGTTGGAAAAAACAAAGATGCAGTATATTTGAAGCTGGATCATTTGGGCGAAGCCATCATCAACAAGAGGCTGCCTGGCATTCGCGAAATCGCTAAAACGTTTGCTAATGTGGATCCTATTCACGATCCAATCCCCGTTGTGCCCACTGCGCACTATATGATGGGAGGTATTCCGACTAACCTTGACGGTCAAGTAGTATTGGAAGGTGAGGTACCTGTGAAAGGTCTTTATGCGGTCGGCGAATGCGCTTGCGTTTCGGTTCACGGCGCAAATCGTCTAGGCTCAAATTCGCTGTTGGATTTAGTGGTTTTTGGTAAAGCGGCAGGCGACAAAATGGTGCTGGAAATCTCGCAGAATCAAGCCCATAAGACGCTTCCGACTAATGCTGCCGAGCGTACATTGGAACGTATTTTGCGCCTGGAAAATGAAGATGGCGAGAATGTTGCCGAGGTTGGCGCTGCAATGCGCAAAATCATGCAAACACACTGCGGCGTGTTTCGCTTCCCTGATTTGTTAAGTACAGGTGTTGGCGAGATTGACGCGATTGCGAGACGCATGTCGCACATTATTGTTAAAGATAAAAGCCAAGTGTTTAACACCGCGCGTGTGGAGGCGCTGGAGCTGGATAATCTGATGGAGGTTGCAGTGGCTACTATGCACGCCGCAAATGCTCGTACCGAGAGCCGTGGCGCACATGCCCGCGAGGATTTTGGCGAGCGGGACGACATAAAATGGTTAAAGCATTCACTTTTTTATAAACAAAACAATATGTTAACTTATAAGCCAGTGCGCTTAAAACCACTCACTGTGGAATCTTTTGAACCCAAAAAGAGGGTTTATTAGTATGGGTAAAAAAATGAAATTCTCAATTTATCGCTACAACCCCGATGTAGACAAAAAACCCTACATGCAGGATTACGACATTGAATTGCACGATGAAGATCATATGCTTTTGGATGCGTTGCTTCGCATCAAGGAACATGACGAGACCTTGAGTTTGCGTAAATCTTGCCGTGAAGGTGTTTGTGGTAGTGACGCGATGAATATCAATGGAAAAAATGGCTTAGCTTGCATTACCAAGCTGATAGATTTAGATGAGCCAATAGTGCTGCGCCCTATGCCTGGATTACCTGTAATTCGAGATTTAGTGGTCGATATGACACAGTTTTTCGAGCACTACAACTCGGTGAAGCCTTACCTGGTAAACAATGACCCATTGCCGGAAACCGAAAGGCTGCAAAGCCCTGAAGATCGAGCAAAGTTAGATGGTTTGTACGAATGTATTTTATGCGGTGCGTGCACCACATCTTGCCCCAGTTTTTGGTGGAATCCAGACAAGTTTGTCGGTCCCGCAGGCTTATTACAAGCTAACCGATTCATTATGGACAGTCGCGATCAAGTAACCGAGGAACGTCTGGAAAACTTGGAAGATCCCTACCGTTTGTATCGCTGCCACAACATTATGAATTGTGTAGAAGTTTGCCCGAAAAAGCTTAATCCAAACGCGGCAATTGCCAACATTAAGGATTTAAAAATTGAGCGAGCTCGAGACTATAAAAGTAAGGCTAAAAAGCTCATAGAAATTAAATCGATATAACAGAAAGTTTTTAGAATGCCGCTATTAGATGCACAGCAAGGTGTAACAAAGAGCCTGCCGGATGAAGAGGTGCGGCGACTTAGTTGGCGTTGTCGCCGTGGTTTGCTAGAGCTGGATATTATTTTGCAGCGATTTTCTGAAAATCACCTTAGAGGGTTGAGCAGGCAAGAGCTATTAGCATTTGATAATTTGCTAGACTTGCCTGATAACGAATTTCTAGATGTGATGACATTAAAAGTAGATTTTACAAGTATTGAAGCATTAAACACTCAACAACTAGATGGATTTGCAATGCAAAGTGTATTGATCAAGTTAAGTGGTCATAAAGATGATTGATTAAGAAACGATTGAATACAATGAAAGACTTAACATGAATGATCATGGGAAAATTAAGTGTTATACCAATAGCACATTGCTAGGTGGAAATTGGCCAGGAATACAGCTGTACTATCCACCAGTGAAGTATTCACCAGCTCTTGGTATTTATGAAGATATTGCGCAAGCAGCTGCGCGCATGAGAAAGCATGCGCATAGCACAAATGCACACACCTTAATTTTTGACCTTGAAGATGGGTGTCGTCAAAAAGAGATGAGTCGTGACTTGTTGCGGCAAGAACTGCCAGAGCTGCGAAAAGTAAACGAGAATGTCACTATCGCGATACGTTCAAATTCATTCCGTACAGATGAATATGACTTAGATATGCAGTTGGTGAAAGATATGGCTGATTATATTGATGTGGTTATGCTAGCTAAAGCTGGAGAGGCTTACGGTGCGGCTGAAGTACGTGATTTATCCAGTTTTTTAATCGATCTTAATCCAGACATTACCATACAGCCGATTATCGAACACCCTAAGTCGCTGAAAGTCGCGCCAGATTTGATGCAGTACAACACTGTAAAGCACGTAGTTTTCGGCATTCATGACTTTTCAAAAGCCATGGGTATTCACATTACACCGGAAAATTGGATTGAAGAGCTACGGTTCTATATGAACCAGCTGATGTTTGAGGCGCGTATTGCTGGTAAGGGCGTCATTGGAGGTGTTGAAACTTTGATTGGTGCCAATATTATGCCTGAAAAATATTTAGAACCACACGACGTACGCCGTTGGCTGGATTTACATGGAGATAACGAATCGCGCATCGTGTATAAACATGCTTGCCTAGAGGCTGCGATGGGACTTACCGGCAAACAAGTGATACACCCCGGACATATTCATTTATGTAAAACTGCCTATACGCCTTCACCAACGGATGTTGCACAAAAAGTCGCTATTTTAAAAGCGGCTATCGAAGCCGATGCGCTGCTTGGCGGCGCGATTAAGTTTGAAGGCGAAATGCTGGATCCCCCGATGTTTGGTAAAGCACTTCAGACTTTACTTAGGGCGCATGCATTGCGTGCGCTTAAAACATCGGATATGGAATTTGCATTACATGTTTTAGAGCTGTTACCTGCTCAAGTGGTAAGAGAAAATTGGCCATACGGAGTACTGCTTTAATGTTTACGGAATTTCCAAAATGGGAATGGAATATTCCCTCACACTTCAATATTGGCGTGGCCTGCTCAGATAAACATCTAGGCACGCCACGGGCAGATAATATAGCGATGGTTGTTGAAGATGATGTGCTTGGCACAGAACAAATCACGTTTGCCGAGCTTGCCCGTAAAACTGACCAATTTGCACAAGTGCTTAGAAATCTTAAAGTAAAGGTTGGCGACCGCGTTTTGATTCGTTTGCCAAACAGTTTAGATTATCCCATCGCGTTTTTAGGCGCGATGAAAATGGGGGCAATTGCCGTACCCACTTCAACGCTGCTTACGGCAGAGGAAGTGGCTTATCTTGCTAAAGATTCAGGGGCTGCTGTGCTTGTGACTGATGAAAAAGCGTGGGTGGCGATGGAGGAGCAACTAGTCGAAGGCATACGCGACATGCCCAATTTATCACACATCATGCTCTCTAAAACCACACATTCGCAGTCGCATGGCTGTTTGAATGTGCTGAGCTTAGAGAATGCATTAAGCACTACCCAAAAATGCGATGCTGCTTACAAAACGAAGTCAGATGATCCTGCATATCTAGTTTACACCTCTGGCACAACAGGTTACCCCAAAGGCGTATTACATGCGCACCGTGCTCTGCTTGGCCGTCAGCCCGCATCCCAATATTGGTTTAATTATAGTGATAAAGCGCAAGATCGCATTATGCACTCGGGCAAGTTCAATTGGACTTATGTGCTAGGTTCAGGCCTTATGGACCCACTGTATTTGGGTAAAACTGTGATTGTTCATGAAGGAAAAAATGATGCACAACAATGGCTGGATTTAATCCAAAAGCACCAGGCTACAATTTTTATTGGCGTGCCAACGATTTACCGCCAAATTTTGCAGAAAACTACTGCAACAAGTCAAGACTTACCTAGCATACGTCACTACATGAGCGCAGGCGAGCATCTGTCTGATGAGGTGTTAAGCCAATGGCGTGAGCGATTCAGTTTGGATATTTATGAAGCTGTTGGGATGAGTGAATTTTCATACTATTTAAGTCAAAGTAAATTCCGCCCGATTCGCCCAGGTTCTGCGGGTTTCCCTCAGCCTGGCCACAACATCAAATTGCTCAACCCGGATACATTAGAAGAAGTTGATATGGGTGAAGAGGGGATGATTAGTGTGCCTTTAGACGACCCGGGTATATTTTTGCGTTACTGGAATTTAGAAGAAGAAACAGCGAAATACAAGCATGATAACTTTTTTTTCACAGGAGATTACGCTAAATATGATGCTGATGGTTACATTTGGTTTTTGGGCCGAAAAGACGATATTATCAAAAGCTTTGGTTATCGTGTTTCACCCTACGAAATTGAGCGTGTGTATAAAGGTCACCCCGATGTAGCCGATTGCGCAGCAATAGGTGAAGAGTTAGAAAAAGACAAAGTTTTGGTAGTTTGCTACGTAATACTAAAGCCTGATTCGACCACTACCCCAGATGACTTGGCCAGTTTCGGTAAACAGCATCTGGCAGCTTACAAAGCGCCAAAGACTGTTTATCTCGCTCATGATTTTCCGCGCACCAAGAATGGTAAAATCTTGCGTAAAGACATTACACCTAGCATTGCGATAGCCAAGAGTTCGAGATGAACATAATCAAGCAAGAAGATTTCATTCAAAGCATCGCCGATGCTTTGCAGTATATTTCATACTATCACCCTGCGGATTATATTCAGGCCTTAGGAGATGCGTACAAGCAAGAACAATCGCCAGCGGCGAAAGATGCGATTGCACAAATTCTTACAAATTCACGCATGTGTGCCGAAGGCAAACGCCCGATTTGTCAGGATACTGGCATTGTTGTTGCTTTTGTAAAAGTTGGAATGAATGTTAAATGGGATGCAGTATTAGATATTGAGCAAATGGTGAATGAAGGCGTGCGCCGTGCATATATGTTTCCAGAGAATAAATTGCGCGCCTCTATTGTGACAGACCCCGCTGGGAGGCGCGCCAATACTAAAGATAACACACCTGCGGTGGTCCATGTTACATTGGTGGCAGGTGATACTGTTGAAGTAAGTATTGCTGCAAAAGGTGGCGGTTCTGAGAACAAAGCCAAGCTAGCTATGCTTAACCCGAATGATAGTATAGTGGACTGGATATTAGAAGTGGTGCCCCAAATGGGTGCGGGCTGGTGTCCGCCGGGTATGCTGGGTATAGGTATAGGTGGCAGTGCTGAAAAAGCTATGTTATTGGCAAAAGAATCATTGATGGCGCCAATTAATATGCACGAGCTTAAAGCAAAAGGTGCAAGCAATAGAATTGAAGAATTGCGGCTTGAGATTTTTGATAAAGTAAATAATTTGGGCATCGGAGCGCAGGGGTTGGGCGGCTTGACGACGGTGTTGGACGTAAAGATTTTAGATTACCCTACCCATGCTGCGAGCTTGCCAGTAGCGATAATTCCTAATTGTGCAGCCACGAGGCATGTGCATTTTGTTATGGATGGTAGTGGTGCTGCAGAATTGACGCCGCCAGATTTAAGTACTTACCCAGATGTGCATTGGGCGCCAAGCGCCATGGCAAGGCGGGTGAATGTAGACAATCTTACCAAGGCAGATATTGCCACTTGGCAAACAGGCGAAACGCTGTTATTAACAGGCAAAATTCTTACGGGTCGCGACGCTGCACATAAACGTATTGCGGGTATGTTGGCTAAAGGCGAGAAATTGCCAGTGGATTTTACCAATAAATTTATTTATTACGTTGGACCTGTAGATGCGGTGCGGGACGAAGCGGTAGGCCCTGCAGGACCTACCACAGCAACAAGAATGGATGATTACACTGAAACCATGATAAATACTGGTTTACTAGGCTCTATCGGCAAGGCGGAGCGGGGGGATGAAGCATTAGCCATTATTAAAAAATATCAATCCGTGTATTTAATGGCGGTAGGCGGCGCGGCATACTTGGTGAGTAAAGCAATTAAAAAATCGCGCGTGGTTGCGTTTGCCGATTTAGGCATGGAGGCGATATACGAGTTCGATGTGGTGGATATGCCTGTGACTGTAGCAGTAAGTGCAAAGGGTGAGTCTATACACAAAACAGGACCGGCGCTATGGAAAGACAAGATAGCGCAACATCAAGCGATTGAAATACATAGTGTGTGTTAAATCACAGAAGGTATTGCACTTTTTATTCTAATATCAGTCAGAATGACAAGGATATTAAAAATGAACGCACACAAAAAATTGATACGATTTCTACAGGCGCTTGTGATAATTATTTTAGTGGTGGCAGCAACCGCAGCCAGTGCGGAAGATGTGCTAAATTATCTAACTGACAACAATAACAGCTATACCGGACCAACGGTTGAAGATAACATCTCGCTCATGGATACTGATAAGAACGGCTTTGCCGATGTGTTTGAGGTGCGAGCATTCTTAGAGCTCAAACACGGCAAGGGTTATGAAAAAGCATTGTTAGACAGATGGGAAGTTAGGGCGCAAGGGGGGAATTGCCCAGTTCCATTTGCAAAAGAATTTTATTCAAATACTACAAACTAGTTTAAATTATTAGAGTTTCATATTTGTGAAACGAATGTTGATTTAGGCTGGTTTATAATTACGTTATTCATTAAATGAGCCTTAAATTATCATGTTAAAAGCCTATCAAACGCATGTAAAAGAACGTGCTGCGCAAGATCTCCCACCTTTACCACTTTCAGCAGAACAGGTGGCTGCATTAGTTGAATTGCTCAAAAATCCTCCTTCCGGAGAGACTGAGTTATTTCTTGATTTGCTGGAAAACCGTATTCCTGCCGGAGTGGATCAAGCAGCATATGTGAAAGCCGCATTCTTGGCAGATATTGCTAAAGGAGTTGTCAAATCACCTCTAGTTGGCCAGGAAAAAGCAGTGCAACTGCTTGGAACAATGCTGGGCGGCTATAACGTGCAGGCTCTTGTTGCATTGCTGGAAACGCCTATGGCAGCACATTCCGTACAAGCTCTGTCTAATACTATTTTGATGTTCGATGCATTCCACGACGTTGATGTTTTGATGAAAGCTGGTAACGCGCATGCTAAAAAACTCATGGAATCATGGGCGAATGCCGAGTGGTTTAGTAGTAAACCAATTTTGGCTAGTTCAATCAAGATGGTGGTGTTTAAGGTAGATGGCGAAACCAATACCGATGATTTAAGTCCCGCGCAAGAGGCGTGGAGTCGTCCCGATATCCCCATGCATGCTAAAGCCATGCTAGTGAATAAAATGCCTGACGGCTTGAGAATCATTGAGAATTTAAAACAAAAAGGCTTGCCGCTCGCTTACGTGGGCGATGTGGTTGGTACAGGCTCATCCCGTAAATCAGCAATTAATTCAGTGCAATGGTTTATGGGCAATGATATTCCAAACATCCCTAACAAGCGCACTGGTGGCGTTATTCTTGGTGGGAAAATCGCGCCTATTTTCTTTAATACTGCAGAGGATTCCGGTGCGTTGCCGATTCAATGTGACGTTTCGAAAATGCAAACCGGTGATGTAATTTCAATTCTGCCGCTCGAAGGTAAGATACTGAATGAAGCAGGCGAAGTGATTTCTACTTTTGAGCTTAGTCCTATTACCATGCCAGATGAAGTGCGCGCCGGCGGCCGCATTCCTTTGATTATCGGCCGTGGCTTAACAGCAAATGCACGCAAGGCATTAAGTTTAGCTGAGACAGAGGCTTTTATTAAAGCGATTCCAGTAAAAGACACTGGAAAAGGATACACGCTCGCACAAAAAATGGTAGGTAAAGCTTGCGGTGTTGAGGGTGTGCGCCCTGGTACTTATTGCGAACCGAAAGCAACGACTGTGGGTTCGCAAGATACTACGGGCGGTATGACGCGAGACGAGTTGAAAGAATTGGCGTGTTTAGGATTTAGCAGTGATTTAGTTATGCAAAGTTTTTGTCATACTGCGGCTTATCCAAAACCTGTGGATATTAAACTGCAACATGAGTTGCCGGAGTTTATGTCTAGCCGCGGCGGCGTGAGCTTGCGCCCTGGTGATGGCGTGATTCACTCGTGGCTCAACCGCATGATTTTGCCGGATACGGTCGGTACGGGCGGTGATTCGCACACACGTTTCCCAATTGGCATTTCTTTTCCTGCCGGATCTGGTTTAGTGGCCTTTGCAGCTGCTACAGGAGCGATGCCGCTCGATATGCCAGAATCAGTGCTGGTTCGTTTCAAAGGCACCATGCAGCCTGGTATTACCCTGCGTGATTTGGTAAATGCGATTCCGTATGCAGCGATTCAAGAAGGTACGCTAACTGTGGGCAAGCAGGGAAAAAAAAATGTATTCAATGGCCGCATTCTTGAAATCGAAGGGTTGCCGGACCTAAAAGTAGAGCAGGCGTTCGAGTTCGCTGATGCTTCAGCCGAGCGTTCTGCCAACGGATGTACGGTGTTGTTGAATAAAGAGCCTGTAATCGAGTTTTTAAACTCCAACATTGTCTTGATGCAGAACATGATAGAAAATGGTTATCAAGATGTGCGCACCTTGCAACGTCGCATTAGCAATATGCAGGCGTGGCTGGCCAAACCTGAGTTGTTGCAGCCAGATGTAGATGCCGAATATGCGCATGTGATTGAAATTGATTTGAATGAAATCAAAGAGCCGTTGGTGGCTTGTCCGAACGATCCGGATGATATTAAGCCATTGTCAGCAGTAGTTGGCGACAAGATTGATGAAGTGTTTATCGGCAGCTGCATGACCAACATCGGCCACTATCGCGCTGCAGCCAGAGTGCTGGAAGGTTCAGGCGGTATCCCCACGCGTTTATGGATAGCCCCACCGACGCGTATGGATGAAGCACAATTACGCGAAGAAGGGGTGTATTCAGTGTTTGGCGTCGCAGGCGCGCGTACAGAAGTGCCAGGCTGCAGTCTTTGTATGGGTAATCAAGCACGCGTGGCGGATAAAGCGACCGTGTTTTCGACCAGCACACGTAATTTTGATAATCGCATGGGCCGTGATGCCCGTGTTTATTTGGGGTCAGCCGAGTTAGCTGCTGTGTGCGCCAAACTTGGCCGCATGCCGACGCATAAGGAATACTTGGAAACTGTGGGTAATAAACTCGTTAACACTGCCGAGATTTACAAATATCTGAACTTTGACCAAATGACTGAATACAAAAACGCATCGGACAAAGTGAAGAAGGTTATTCCAATTGCTGAACTGGCAGAGTAAAGGTTGCTTTAATTCTAGCGCTAAATGAGCTTAGAACAAGAACCTGACAATACCCATATCTTCAGCCAGGAAGAGATCACATCACCTGCAAAGCGAGGTGCATGGAAATGGATGTTGCCGTTAAGCATAGTGCTAACGCTAGTTATCTTCGCTGCTTGGCATTTCGGCTGGCATGCTAAGGCAGTTACTGCGGGCGTGTTATTGCTGGCAGGGCTCTCGCATTTATTCGCATGGATACTCGGCATCATCACACTAATACCCGTCATTGGGCCTATATTGGTGAAAGTCTTAAGCTTATCCATAATCTGGTTGCTAAATGCAGTCGGTTATCTGGTTTCTTTTGTCGCCATAAAACGTGGATATTCTAAAGATGTGCTTACGTACCGTGCCGTGACTATAGCGCTCATTACTGGTATCGTCATTGGCTATGTGATTGGAAGTTTGATTTAGCCTGCTGTTACAAGTTAGTTAATTATCCCTGTTATCTTTTAACCGGGTCTGTGAGCGGCTCCTCAACTAGCCGACATACGCGATTGTAATCGCAAATTTGCAAGGTTGCGTTATAGTTATTGAGCTAATCGGGTTCGGTAGCTCAGACCTTCTAAATGAAGTACGAAAAAACTTTAGTTGCTTGTACAACCTAAAACAAGAACTATTCAGCTATTGGTAAGCAAGCTGATAATGGAATTTAGGGTAGATTTACGGCTGTGCGGTTGTAAGGTCAGTAAGCCTAGAAGAAAGTGCCGATCCGGAAGAGTTTTATCATAATGAAATTCTTCGGCGTTAACTATAAAAAATCCTGTTGTTTACATAGCATTAACCTACAATTGTACAACTTATGTCTTATATAAGATATATTACATAAGAGATTAATTTGATGTTATAGTATTAATTCTGAAAGTTTGGAATTACACTTTGTTTAACAAAATAGTTAAAACTCAGGAGAACATCATGGAAAGCGTAGTGATAGTTGCAGCAAAGAGAACAGCCGTAGGTAAGTTTGGCGGCGCATTTAATAACGTATCTGCAGTAGACTTGGGTGCAACAGTCTTGCGTGATTTGCTAGAAACTACAGGTGTGGTGGGAAATCAAGTCGATGAAGTGATTTTAGGCCAAGTGTTAACGGCTGGGGTGGGGCAAAACCCTGCCCGCCAATCTGTAATTAAAGCCGGCTTGCCTAAAGAGGTGCCTGCGATGACTGTAAATATGGTATGTGGTTCAAGCTTAAAAGCGGTAATGCTAGGTGCGCAAGCGATTAAAAGCGGCGATGCTGAAATTGTGATTGCCGGAGGGCAGGAAAGCATGAGCACATCACCCCATGTATTGAATGGCTCTCGCAACGGTTTGCGTATGGGTGACGGTAAGCTGATAGATAGTATGATTGTCGATGGCTTATGGGACGTATATAACGATTACCATATGGGTGTAACGGCAGAGAATGTTGGAAAAAAATATGGTATCAGCAGGCAAGAGCAGGATGAATTTGCTTGTGCCTCACAAAATAAAGCTGAGGCAGCGCAGAAAGCAGGTAAGTTTATTGATGAGATTGTGCCTTTCACTATTAAAAATAAAAAAGGCGACATTGTAGTTGATGCTGATGAATACCCACGTCATGGTACGACCTTAGAAATGCTTGCAGGGCTACGTCCAGCTTTCGACAAAGAGGGCACGGTAACGGCAGGAAATGCTTCGGGAATTAACGATGGTGCAGCCATGGTAATGCTTATGTCGGCTAGTAAGGCAAAATCTCTAGGATTGAAGCCACTTGCTACGATTAAATCTTACGCTTCCACTGGCATCGATCCAAGCATCATGGGCTTAGGCCCTGTTTCTGCCAGCAAGCGCTGTTTGGAAATTGCTGGTTGGAAAGTTGAAGATTTGGATTTATTGGAAATTAATGAGGCATTTGCGGCGCAAGCCATTGCTGTGAATCGCGACCTAGGCTGGGATACCGCTAAGGTCAATGTGAATGGCGGCGCAATCGCCATTGGACATCCGATAGGTGCCAGTGGTGCGCGCGTGCTGGTTTCATTGCTGCATGAAATGTTGCGCAGAGACGCAAAAAAAGGCCTGGCTTCTCTATGTATAGGTGGCGGCATGGGTGTGGCACTTGCAGTTGAAAGATGAGTCAGTTTTTGCGGACAAATGTACTAAAATTAAGATAACAATCAAGGAGAAGTGGCATGAGTAAGCGTATTGCATTGGTAACAGGCGGAACAGGCGGTATCGGAAGCTGTATCTGTAGGCAGCTCTGTGCAGATGGCTTTACCGTAGTAGCAAATTACATTGCACCAGAGGAAGAAAAAGCTCAGGCTTGGTTGACAGCAGAACGTGCAGCCGGCAGAGATATGCATATTGCCAAGGGCGATGTGTCAAATTATGAGTCATGCATTGAGATGATGGCGAAAGTCAAGGCAGATGTTGGCGCTGTGAGCGTATTGGTAAATAACGCAGGTATTACAAAAGATGGTATGTTTAAGAAAATGCCATTGGAAAACTGGATGGACGTACTTAATATTAACCTCAATAGTGTGTTCAATGTTACGCGCCAAGTTATTGATGATATGCTGGCAGCCGGGTGGGGGCGTGTCATTAATATGTCTTCAATTAATGGTCAGAAAGGCCAGTTTGGACAGACCAATTATTCAGCTGCAAAAGCTGGTATGCATGGGTTTACAAAGGCGCTCGCTCAAGAAACGGCAGCTAAGGGTATTACAGTAAACACTATTTCACCTGGTTATATTGGAACCGAGATGGTCATGGCAATTAAACAGGAAGTACGTGATCAAATTGTTTCTGGAATTCCTGTGGGTCGCTTAGGCAAGCCAGAGGAAATCGCAAAACTAGTGTCATATCTTGCTTCGGAAGACGCTGCTTTCATTACAGGTGCCAACATCGCCATCAATGGCGGTCAACATATGTGCTGATAATATAAAGACAGATAAAATAAAAAACCCCGCTAATAACTTGCGGGGTTTTTTTATTGAATCAATTTCTAAGATTTCATGGATTTATTGCATGTTGTCTTTTTTTACTGCCTTTGGTCTAGTAGCAATTACTGGTTTGGCAGTTGGTTTTTTTGGTAATGCTGTTGTTTTAACAGGCACTGGAGCATCTCGCTCTATCAGCCATTTTGAAATAGCTGGTGCCAATTCCTTTTGCGAACGGGAGCCAACGAATACACCGATATGGCCGCCCTGAAACTCGTATAAGGTTTTATCCTCTGTGCCTACCAAGTCATTAAATGGCTTGGTTGCGGCTGGCGGTACCAGGTGATCGGCAGAAGCATAAATATTTAATATTGGCATCGTAATTTTGCTTAAATCAACGGTTTTCCCACCTAGCTTGAGTTTCCCTTTGATAAGTTTGTTGCCCTGGTAACAGTCTTTAACGAATTGCCGCAGACATTCACCAGCTTGGCCTGGGCTATCAAAAATCCACTTTTCCATTCGCAAGAAGTTCAGCAACTTTTCTTTGTCTTCCATCACATGCAGCATATCTACATACTTTTTAATATTTAGATTAAATGGCATAAGCATGAGGAAGCCGTCATTGAGGATATTACCTGGAACCACACCGTAAGCATCTACCAATGCATCTACATCCATAGTCTTGGACCAGTGAAACAGCAGGCCATCATTCGTCGAGAAGTCAAACGGTGCAACAAGGGTAATCAGGTTTTGAACTTTTTCTGGATGTAGCGCTGAATAAATAGCAGAGAATGTCCCGCCTTGACATACGCCCATCAAGCTAACTTTATCACTCTTTGCATTTTTTCGTACTGCTTCTACGCAATTATCCATATAGCCATTGATGTAGTCATCCATGCTTAAGTAGCGGTCAGCCTGTGTCGGATAACCCCAGTCGATGATATAGACATCCAGCCCAAGTTTAAGCAGGTTGCGAATAAAACTGCGGTCTGGCTGGATATCCAGCATATACGGACGATTTACCAATGCATAGACTACAAGTACTGGCACACCGCAGGATTTATCATCTGTGGGTTTGTAATGATAGAGTTTTAACTTGTCTTCCTCATATATGAGTTGTTTAGGTGCCGTACCAACGTCAACTTCGCTTATGTCAGTTAGCAGTTCAGCGCCTTTCATCAGTTTGCTGTTGAGCTCACCTAGATGCTTCATCACAGATTTGGCATCGAAACTTGAAAATGGGTTGTTCATGACTGTTGATCCTTATTTTTCAATTCTTGAATTGTCGACTCCATGCTTTTCACTTGTTTGCGTAGTTCGTAGATGATTTTGTATACCTCATCCATTTCGGAGCGGCGAGCAATAGGTAACTCAACGAGCTCTCTTTCAACTATTTCGTTATACAGCTTACGTGCGTTGAAACCAGCATTAGTCAGGGCATTGCGTTTTTGTGAGAAAGCTTCGGTTTGGAATAACTTATAAAATGCTTTTTCGTTGGTATCTATCCACAAGGCAAAAAACTCATCAAACTGTTCAAATTTTTCTCCTGCTTCAATCTTTGCAGCAAGCGCCTTGACTACATCTTGCATGGCTTCTTGTCCTGTTGCCTGCATCATTTGCTGATACTCAATATTGTTAGCGGCGAAAGTAGACATGGCCTTGGCACATTTTGATAGTAATTCCATTTTTTCGCGGTCTTTGCCTACCGCTGGCGCGCTAAACACTTTACCAGTAGCGTTTTCAAAGATGCTGTACAAAGCCTTCATTTGTATAAGCCATGCTTCAGGCTGTAAATCACTCGGTGTGAAATTGCCCTGCATAAAGTTGCTGGACTGTGATTTAGCAGCGTCAGTCCATGGCTTACCGAATTGCTGATATAGATCTGCGTATTGAGACGCATTTTTTTGAAGCTGATTCATGGCGTCTAGATCAAAGTTAAACAATTTATCGACAACTTGCTTGATCTTGGTTGGGTCAGTTAAATCACTGTAACTGGCTGGATCTATGGTTTTATCTCGAATTGCATTTAACAAAGGCTGCCATAGTTCAAATAGTTTTTGCATGGCTTCGTTACCATAGAGGGTTTTACTGAAGGTGTCTTTGGCTAAATTCGCGTCTGCACCGACAGGAAAAGCCTGAAACACTGCCTTACTCCAATTGTTAAAAGGGTTGTCTCTATCTGCAGAAGCATTTTGGTAGAAGGATTGCATCTGGAGCGCCTGTTCTCGCAACACATTAAAAGCCTGTTGTTGCATTTTCATCCAACCATCAAAGTAATCACTAGGGTTTTCCACTATAGCTCCTCTTCAGTCTCGCCTAGTCACTTAGGCGCTTATTATTTGTGAACAACTTACGTCGACATCCAACAGGAAGCCGACGCTAAGTTCTAAACCAAGCTTAAGCTGCTTTAGCTTTAGCTTTGGCTGGGTTAGCAATATCAATGATGTTTTTCAATACATCACGGCTAATTGCCAATTGCTTTTCATATGCGCTGATCCAGTTTTCTTGTGTTTTCAGGGCTTCTTCAGTCGCACTTTGAGAATTGCTTACCACAGTGCTGAACCAGGTATTGAATTGATTCAGTGCTTCTTTGGTTTGTGGAGTTTCTGGCAGGCCAGGGATGCTCGTAAATGCTGCATGTGTTTTGCCGATGGCATCCATCCACTGTACACGCAGATCTTTTTGTGCGCTCAGAAGATTATTGAAAATTTGTTTCTGTGTATTAGTTAAAACATCAAAATATTCAAGTTGCTTTTCCATTTTATTTCCTTTCAAAGTTAAAAAAATTACTCACCTTTAGGGGGTGAGGACTGCTTAAGTACATCAAAAAAACTCTTAGTGACTTCACGGCTCATATCTAGTTGTTTGTCTACAATCTCTTGCCAGGCTTTTTGTGCTTTGGCTCCGTTTTCTGCCATAAATTTCTGTTGTAATTCACGTATTGTGTTGCTAAGCATTTGGTTCTCAGTCTTCAGATTGTTGTTTTCTTTTACCAATTCGTCATACTTAGCTTGTGATACAAATCCTATTGCCTGATAGAAATCTGCCATACGTTCCATCATCTTCTCAGCATCGGGAAAGGCCTGATTTTCAGAAGAAATACCCCAAAACTTCTTGGCGGCTTCCATGCCCTGTTGTTGTGCAATCTTTAAAAACTCGTTTGCACCCTGCTTAAACATGGGGTTAGAAAACATCTCCATCATCATGCGCATTTGCTGTTCTGTCATCATGGCTAGGTTTCCTTGTTAATTAGTTACTTTGTTTTAGCTGAGGTTGCTGAGTTAGCGTCTTCTGTTGGTTGCTCGTTAACACCAGTCGTCCAAATTTGCCAAGGGTTACTCATCATCTTAAACATGTCGGCATCTTTCATAGCGCCAAACTGTTTCAGCCATGACCCTAACATGCCGAAATAATTCTTAAGATCCCAGCCTGAGTTGAGCATGAATGGCAACGACCTGTTTAGGTCGCGAATATATGATCGAACAACGTAAGCAACATTGATATCAGGATCGCCAAAAGCCTCCAAATGTGCTCTGAGCTTTTCGTATTCCTCTTCGTCTAGCCTTAAGGTGATAGGTTTGAGTGCCATTGTTATTCCAATAAATACATTAAAAGTATGCATATTGTAATACAAAAGTAATACATGTCAACTATTAAATGAATATTTATTAAAAAAGTCTCAACCTATGTGTGAATATGCTTAAACGACTTTTTGTTTCAGCTGGTTCAACTCAAGGTTGCGCATGTAATAAATAAGCATGCACAATAGATGGTGCATAGCTTATGCAAAAATCATTGGTCTGCGCATGAGTTATGTGATGGACGCGAGTATGTAATGTTTGGTGTGGCAGGCGTATGAAATGAGATGGCAAGGTACTTATTGAGCATACGCATTCAAATGCGCTTAGTTGTATCTATTAATATTTAAATTTCGAGCAAATGACAGAATACAAAGTCATGTCAGGCACTTTAAGCTGCCAGGAAAGGTGATGCCAATAAGAGAGGAAATTTAATTTAAAATAATGCTCTGTAAGTCAATTTCCATAAGACCTGCAGGCATTCTACTTTTTAATGCTTATTGCTATAACTCATTAATTTATCGATGTAAGCAATCGAAATGGCCGAAAATACAAATGTCATATGAATGACTGTTTGCCAGAGCAATACTTTATCACTTAAATTTTCTGCATTAATAAACGTTTTTAGTAGGTGAATTGAGGAAATGCCGATAATCGCGGTAGCAAGTTTTACTTTAAGTAGATTTGCATTCACATGTGATAGCCAGTCTGGCTCATCGGGGTGGCCTTCCAAATTGAGGCGTGAAACAAATGTTTCATAACCGCCAACAATTACCATAATTAGTAGGTTAGAAATCATCACTACGTCAATTAAACCCAATACAATTAGCATGATATCCGCTTCTTTAAGGGTGGCCGTTTTGCCGACCAAGTGATAAAGCTCTACACCGAAAAAATACACATAGACCGCCTGTGCCACAATGAGGCCTAAGTAAAGCGGGAGTTGCAGCCAGCGGCTACCAAACAGAATGTTAGTCATGATGCTACTTTGTTTGTATGCGCTACTTGATATCTTTGTTTTTTCTTGCATAGGTTACCTAAAATTCGTTAATTGATAAGTACGTATTTTACCTTATGTTATCTGACTTGTAAGTTCGAAGTTCGCTTTCTCATCTATTGCCAGTAACTTAGTTAAAACAGGAATTGTTTCTTTTAATATTGCAGGCAAAGTCCATGGTGGATTTACAATAAACATGCCGCTGCCATGCATGCCAAATCCATCTGGGTTAGGTGTTTGCACGGTCAGGTTCACATTTAACCAGTCTCTAATGCCGATCTTGTTTAAATTTTCTAACATCTGCATTGGCTCCGGGCGTTGCAGTAATGGGTACCAGATTAAATAGGTGCCTGTGGCAAAGCGGCTTAAGCTATCTTGAATGCACTCCACCACGCGTAGATAGTCGATTTTAATTTCATAAGGCGGGTCGATGAGTACCACTGCACGTTTGCACTGAGGCGGCAGACAAGCCTTGATGCCCATAAAGCCATCCTGCATTTCAATTTTTGTCCGGCGGCTTTGTCCTCTAAAATTTTCAATCAGCAATTTGCAATCACTTGGGTGTAACTCAAATAAGCGCAATTTATCGGTTTCACGCACCAGTCGTTCTGCGACTTTTGGTGAGCCGGGATAAAAATTTAATATACCATTTTGATTATAACTTTTAATGATTTTAACAAAGTTCGCGAGTGATTCTGGTAAGTTATGTGCATCATAAAGCCTAGCAATGCCTGTTTCATATTCTGCATTCTTCTGCGCAAATTCATTCGTTAGCGCATACATACCTGCGCCAGCGTGGGTATCAATGTACCAATAAGGTTTGTCCTTTTGGTTCATATAATCCAGCACAAGGCTAAGTATGTAGTGTTTAAGTACATCGGCATGATTGCCGGCGTGAAAGGCGTGGCGATAACTTAGCATAAGTATATTATAGCTTAGCTGCTGGCTGGCAATTACTCAAGGGTCAACCTCTTCAGTCTTGAAGCGTTGTTTCAAGCCAAGCTATATTAACAGAAGGGAATTTAACTACTACGAAACTGAATAAATTGGCAGTACTCTGTGCAACGTTGTTAACATTAGGCGTAACACAGTTATTTGCAGAGGAAGGTTCGTCGAATCAGTAAAGGACAAAAATTGATGCCAACAATGATGGAAAAATTAGTTATGATGAATATCGCGCATCTAAAGAAAAGAGAACCGAGAGCCAGTTTAAGCGCATGGACAGTAATGGCGATGGTTTTGTAGATGAAGCTGAAAAACAAGCACAAAAAGATAAAATGAGTGAAATGCGAAAAAAACGTAAGCAAAAACAGCAAGAAACTACAGAAAACCAGAGCTAATATTTAGTTTTAAATAAAAAAGCACCCAAACCCCGGTGCTTTTTTATTGGTCAGCAGGCATGTCTGCTGATAGCATTACGGGCATGGAAAATCA
This sequence comes from uncultured beta proteobacterium, assembly GCA_963701715.1. Classification (GTDB taxonomy): domain Bacteria; phylum Pseudomonadota; class Gammaproteobacteria; order Burkholderiales; family Methylophilaceae; genus Methylotenera_A. The sequence goes on along the minus strand of CAVPAX010000004.1, from coordinate 14,165 downwards.
CACCCACCCAAATCACAATCACGCTCACCATGATCGTACACGCTATGGCTTGCCATTTTTCTTAATTCTTGGATTTGCCATTTTCGAGGCATGGGGCGGCTGGTGGACGCATTCGCTGGCATTATGGAGCGACGCTGGGCACATGTTCACTGATGTACTATCGCTCGGGCTGGCATGGATGGCCGCAAATTTGGCTGGACGTCCCAATGTAAAACGACATCATGGTGGGCTTAGCTACCCCGAGTTTGGAGCAAGCTTTATCAACATCATGCTTATGATAATAGTTATCGTCGGTATTGTAACTGAAGCGCTGGCTCGCCTGCAAAGCCCGCCAAACGTTGCGGGTGGCGCAGTGGTGTGGATTGCGCTGGTCGGGTTGATTGTCAATTTAATTGTGGCTATGCAGTTACAGCACCAAGCGCATGAGTACGGTGAAAACCTCAACAACCAAGCCGCCTACCTGCATGTGCTGGGGGATTTGCTTGGCTCGATCGCGGCCATTGTTGCGGGCGCCGTTATCTATTTTACCGGATGGCAAAAAATAGACCCTATATTATCTTTGCTGAGTGCGTTGCTGCTTGTTGTGATGACGGTAAGCCTAGCGTACCGTTTGTATACACGCTTTTCAGGACAAGCCCATGACTAAAGTATTTGATATTACATGTCGCCAATGTCCGCGCCTGGCGCGATTCCTGGACGAGGTTAAACAAAAAAATCCAGACTATTTTTGTAAGCCGGTTCCGCCGTTTGGCGATGCCAGTGCACGGTTACTCATTATTGGTCTCGCGCCCGGCATGCATGGCGCCAATAGAACAGGTAGGCCATTTACGGGCGACTTTGCAGGTGTGCTGCTATATGAAACGCTGCATAAATTTGGCTTTGCTACGCAACCGGCTTCAGTTTCTGCAGATGATAATTTACAACTGGTTAATTGCCGCATCAGCAATGCTGTGAAATGTTTGCCGCCTGAGAACAAGCCGCTGCCAGCGGAGATGGCGAAGTGTAATCAGTTTTTGGCTGCAGAATTGCAGCAGTTAGCTGCAAACAGCATCATTTTAGCATTAGGTAATGTTGCCCACTTGGCAGTATTAAAAGCATTTGGTTTAAAAATCAAAGATTACAAATTTGGTCATGCGGCGCGCCATAGTTTACCAAGCGGTTTAATTTTGTATGATAGCTACCATTGCAGTCGTTATAATACCCAAACGCGGCGACTTACTGCAGAGATGTTTCATACAGTATTCGCTGATATTCAACGTGAAGTTAGAGGAGAATGAACATGCCTTATGTCAATGTAAAACTAGCTGGTAATATCACTAAAGCACAGAAAAAAGAAATCGCTAAAGAAATCACCGAGACTTTAGAGCGCGTTGCCAATAAACCTAAATCCTATACCTACATCACATTTGAAGAAATAGCGTATGAGGATTGGGCGATTGGGGGACAGTTGTTGGATGAGTAAAGTTGCTTACAATAATTTTGCGTTAAGCCTAAACAGGGTTAACTATGAAAATATTTTATAAAGTATTTTTATTGCTAAGTTTGCAAATATTTTTTAGTGCAGCATTTGCAAAAAACGCATGTCTAGATAAGCAATTAAAAATCGTAGCAATTGGCGATAGCATTACCCAAGGTGGAGGCAATCCCGATGAGTATACTTATCGGTTGCCATTATCAAAATTACTTAAAGATGCAGGCTATGATGTAGATTTTATTGGGACGCAACGTTCTGGACTAGATAAGTCTTTTAAATGGCCGACAGATTTTGATAATGATCATGAAGGTTTTTACGGGCAATCGGCATCGTCAGTAGCGCAGAAACTTAAAACTGATTTAATTAAGCTGCCAGCTCCAGATTTTGCATTAATTCATTTAGCTGGTTGTGGTTGTAATGCAGCCAATGTCATCAACTCAGTGGTGATGCCGATGAGATCAATTATTTCGCAGTTGCGCAAGCGAAACCCTAAAGTGCATATTCTGATAAGTCAAATTCATTTAAACGGATTTAGGGTTAAGTATATTAGATTCCATTTGAATCTCTTAGCCAAATACGAAAGTACTGCAATATCTCCTGTGATTACAGTACCTGACTATGAAGGTTGGACAGACAACGATACTCTTGACGGCATGCACCCATCATTGTCTGGACAAAAGAAAATGGCAAAAGCATGGTTTAAGAGTATTAATTCATTGTGTAATCCAAACAAATCTAAACTTTAAATTATTTAACAAGTATTCGTATCTTTAGATTATTACCTGCTTGATTGGCTGCTTCTCGGAAATGATACGGGGGTGCTAAAATATCCGCATGTCTCATCCAAAACCCGTCTTAAAAAATCTTCCTAATCTGCCCGGTGTGTACCGCATGATTAATGCGACAGAAGAGGTGATTTATGTAGGTAAGGCGAAAGATTTAAAAAGGCGTGTTTCAAGCTATTTCAATAAAAACTTGCCCAGTCCGCGTACGCGGATGATGGTAGCGCAAATCGTCAAAATCGAGACCACTGTCACCCACAATGAGGCCGAGGCTTTGTTGCTGGAAAATAATCTGATCAAGAGCTTGATGCCACGCTATAACGTATTGTTCCGCGATGATAAATCTTATCCCTATATTACGCTGACGGGCGATGAATTTCCCCGTTTAGCATTTCACCGTGGGGTGCAAAAAAAGCAGAACCAGTATTTCGGACCTTTCCCCAATGCGGTTGCGGTGCGCGAGAGTATTCAGCTTTTGCAGAAAGTGTTTAAGCTGCGCACTTGCGAGAACACAGTATTTGCTAATCGCTCGCGTCCTTGCTTGCAATATCAGATCGAGCGTTGCACTGCACCCTGTGTCGGGTATATTTCTCCGCAAGATTATGCGCATGATGCGCGCCATGCAGCGATGTTTTTGCAAGGCAAAACCAACGAAGTGATGAACGCGCTGGGTGATAAAATGAACACAGCGGCAGCAAATCAGGAATATGAAATGGCGGCGGTGTTCCGCGACCGCATGCAGGCCTTGCGGCAGGTGCAGGCCAAGCAGTTTGTAAGCGATTTTAGTGTGGATGATGCAGATATTATCGCCCTGGCAACTAATAATGGCGGGTATTGCATTAATTTGGTAATGATACGTGGTGGGCGGCATTTGGGTGATAAAAGTTACTTCCCTAAAAATACGCAAGATGTTGAACAGACAGAGATGATAGAAGCGTTTTTAACACAGCACTATGTAGCGCAAAACACACCACCGCTGATTGTGTGCGGAGTGGGTTTCGATACGAAAGATTTCGAGCAAGTACTGAGCGAGCAGGCGAATAGAAAAGTGCGCATTCAAACTAACACGATTGGCGATAAACGTGTGTGGCTGAAAATGGCACAAACCAATGCAGAACTGGCACTAACGCAACAACAACAGACTTCCAGCAATCAAGCAGCGCGTCTGTTGGCGCTGCGTGAGGCATTGCATTTGCCTGACACCATTGAACGTATGGAGTGCTTCGATATCAGCCATACCATGGGCGAGGCAACGGTAGCGAGCTGCGTGGTGTTCGATAAAGGCGATTTGCAGAACGGCGAATATCGTCGCTATAACATCTCTGGTATTACACCAGGTGACGATTATGCGGCGATGCGCGATGTGCTGACAAGACGCTACAAAAAAGTTGCGGCAGGTGAAGGCAAGCGGCCGGATTTGGTGTTTATCGACGGCGGCAAAGGTCAGCTGGGTGTGGCGATTGAAGTGATGCAAGAAGTTGGTCTGGATGACATTTTGCTCATCGGCATTGCCAAAGGTGAAGAACGCAAACCTGGACTGGAAACTATGATTTTTTCAGATACTGGTGAAATGGTGAATTTGCCGACAGATAATGCGGGTTTGCATTTGCTACAACAGATTCGTGATGAAGCCCATCGATTTGCTATTACAGGGCATCGTGCAAAGCGTGCCAAAGCCCGCATGCATTCAAGTCTGGAAGATATTGATGGCATAGGAGCAAAACGGCGTAAAGCCTTATTAACGCGCTTTGGTGGATTAGATGGGGTGAAAAGTGCTAGCATAGACGAAATTGCTCAAGTAGACGGCATCAGCCAAACTTTGGCAGAAAAGATATACGAACAGCTTCATTAAAAGAATAGACAAAAATCCTTATGTTGTGGAATGTACCTAATATTTTAACCATATTACGTATCGCGCTAATCCCGGTATTCGTGGGGATATTTTATCTGCCCAAAAATTCCATGACACTTGGAGCATTGCCCGCACACTGGGTAAATACAACTGCGGCGCTGGTATTCGCGTTAGCTGCACTTACCGATTGGCTGGATGGTTTTTGGGCGCGCAGGTTTAATCAAACTTCTAATTTTGGTGCGTTTTTAGATCCTGTGGCAGATAAGCTGATGGTGGCTGCAGCTTTAATTGTACTGGTAGAGTTCGAGCGCATCGGTGCAGTGATTGCGCTGATTATTATTGGCCGTGAAATTGCTATTAGCGCACTGCGCGAGTGGATGGCTGGTGTGGGTGAGCGTAGCAGTGTCGCGGTGGCGCAAATGGGTAAAGTTAAAACGGCTGCGCAAATGGTGGCAATTTTTTTGTTGCTTTATTATGACAAAATTGGCGCATTTAATACTAAATTGTATGGACAGATACTCATTATTTTTGCTGCATTTTTGACTTTGCTATCAATGGCTTATTATTTAAAAGCAGCTTGGCCTATGCTTAAAGAATCTATCAAATAGATTAAGTTTGAGACAAAAATATTAAGCGAGAATAATAAAAATACCTGTATTTCTGCCTTGACACCAGCGCAAAAATCGCTAAAATGCTCGCTTCTTAACGCGGGAATAGCTCAGCTGGTAGAGCGCAACCTTGCCAAGGTTGAGGTCGCGAGTTCGAGCCTCGTTTCCCGCTCCAGTATTATAAAACGGCGAATGCAATCATGCTTTCGCCGTTTTAGTTTTAGCCTTAAAAGGCGCGATAGCAAAGCGGTTATGCCGCGGCCTGCAAAGCCGTTTAGACCAGTTCGACTCTGGTTCGCGCCTCCAATCTCTCGAATATCCTGTAAAAAGCTACTCATTTTGGCATAAAGTTTGCATATATTTAAAAGTAAAGTTGTGTAAATATTTGTAGTTATTGCTAAATGTTGATACATTACATTAAATGAAAATTTTAATAAGTTGAGTGATTAGCTTAAATAAAATAGGCCAAGATAAATTTACGATGGAAAATACTGAGTTAGCACAGCTGACCGAAAACCAACCCAACGCGAGTGATTCGTTATTGGGTTGTTTATTATTAGCCTGTCGTACACACCAAATAGCCACTACCAAAGACGCACTTAGTGCCGGCCTGCCTTTGCGTAACGGTAAAATGACGCCGGCTTTATTTAAACGCGCGGCAGAGCGTGCTAATCTTGCTGTTAGCACACTAAAAAAACCTTTCAATCAAATTCGCTCAGAGTTTTTGCCGGTCACCTTGTTGTTGGAGGATGAAGAGGCCTGCATGCTAACCGGGGTCAACGAAGAGACTAAGACTGCGAGCGTTATATATCCTGAACTGGGTGATGCTGAAGTGGTTGTGCCGTTAGATAAGATTATGGCGCAATACTCTGGTTATTTGATTGTTACAAAACCAAAATATGTATTTGATAAGCGCGCACCCGCGGTAGGTAAAGTACGTCTGAAACATTGGTTCTGGGGTACTTTGGCTGAGAATAGTCGTATTTACCGCGATGTGATGATGGCTGCATTTTTGGTGAATATTTTCGCGCTTTCCATGCCGATATTTACCATGAATGTATATGACAGGGTTGTACCAAACCGCTCTATTGAAACACTATGGGTGATGGCGGTAGGCGTTTCTATCATTGTGATCGGCGATTTAATTTTACGTACAATGCGCGGTTATTTCCTTGATTGGGCCAGTGCGCGCATCGACATAAAACTGAGTGCGCGTATTATGGAACAAGTTTTGGGTACACGCTTAGAGCTACGGTCTAATTCTGTTGGATCGCTAGCAAGTAACTTACGCTCCTTCGAAAGTGTAAGGGACTTCATTACATCAGCAACCATTACTACACTGATTGATGTGCCATTTGGATTGATTTTCATTGCTGTGATCGCATGGATATCTTGGCCGATGGTTATTCCAGTGATTGTCGGTGCCATTGTTATGTTGCTGTATGCGTTTAGTGTACAAACAAAAATGCATGAACTCTCTGAAACCATGTATCGCGCTAGTGCGGCGCGCAATGCGACGCTTATCGAGAGTCTGGTGGGACTGGAAACAGTAAAGGCGCTTGGCGTTGAAGGTACGATGCAACGCAAATGGGAGCATAGCGCTAGCTTTTTGACTGAAGTTGCCAGCAAATTACGTCTGCTTTCACAGTCAATCAATAATGGTTCTAATGCTATACAACAGATTACCAGCGTTGTCTTGATCTTATTAGGTGTGTATTTGGTGACCAATGGCGATCTCACTATGGGAGGCTTGATTGCCACTACCATGCTTGCTTCGCGGGCGCTAGCGCCAATTTCGCAAACTGCTGGCTTGCTCACGCAATATCATACCGCATCAACATCCTTGCAATCGTTGGATGAGATTATGCACAAATCTGTTGAACGGCCGCTTGATTCCAGTTTTCTATCACGCCCCACCTTTAGAGGTGATATCGAATTTAGGGAAGTTAGTTTTAATTATCCAGGTGCTGAAGAAAGTGCGTTGACCAAGGTTTCATTCAAGATTAAAGCAGGTGAGCATGTGGCCTTGCTAGGGCGTATGGGTTCAGGTAAAACGACAATTCATAAACTGATACTGGGTCTTTATCAGCCTACTGCAGGTTCAATCTTGATTGATGGTGTTGATATCCGCCAGATTGACCCGGCCGAGCTGCGCCGTTGCGTGGGCTATGTTCAACAAGACACGCACTTGTTTTACGGAACAATGCGAGATAACTTAACGATCGCTTCACCCCACGCAGACGATGCGACTGTGTTAGCAGCAGCGCGGATAGGCGGAATTGATGACTATATCAATAGCCATCCTAAAGGCTTTGATCTCTTGGTAGGCGAGCGTGGTGAAACCCTTTCAGGCGGACAAAAGCAGGGTGTAGGCATTGCGCGCGCGTTAATCACAAAACCAAGCATTATCTTGTTAGATGAACCCACCAGTGCGATGGATCACTCTGGAGAAGATACGGTTAAAAGCCGTTTGAAAGAGGCATCCGAAGGCAAAACCGTAGTGCTGATTTCGCATCGGTCCGGGCTGTTTGATTTAGTTAATCGTATTATTGTAGTTGATTCTGGCAGGATAGTGGCCGATGGAGCTAAAGATCAAGTGACCGAAGCATTGCGTAGCGGCAAGATTGCCAAAGCGCTGTAGGCAGAAATGATATGAGTGAAGCTTTATTCAAAAAGATTGGCGCTTTTAATAACTTTCTTAAAAGACAATCATGGCTTACCAAGCCGATTTATTACATGGTGGACCGTGCTGTTCCAACAGAGAGTCGTGATGACCTGGCTTGGAATCAGGAGGCAGACTTGGCTATTCTAGAGCAGGCACCGCTTAAGGCGAGAAAGCTTTTATATAGCATATTGGCTATTTTTCTGGTTGTGCTGTTGTGGGCTTATTTTGCCAAAGTGGACGAAGTGACGCGGGGTGAGGGCAAAGTAATTCCTTCTAGTCAGGTACAAATCATTCAATCGCTAGATGGTGGAATTGTTTCTGAGATTCTCATTAAAGAAGGTGAGATGGTGAAGGTCGGCACACCCTTGATTAAAATTGACGAAACACGCGCAATATCATCATTACGCGAAAACAAAGGTCAATATTTAGCATTGCTGGCCAAACAGGCGCGTTTAAGCGCATTAGCAGTCAGCGGCACATTTAACCCGCCTGCGGAAGTTAAAACAGAAGCGCCATTAGTGTATGAGCAGGAATATGCTTTATACCAAGCTAGCCGCGAAGAGCTGGCATCCATTGTGAGTATTGCACGTGACCAGATGGAACAGCGTGAAAAAGAGTATCTGGAACTGCAGTCTAAAAAAGAGTTCGCAGAAAAAACTTACGAATCGGCCAATAAAGAACTGGCAGCTAATAAGCCATTGTTAGCTAGTGGTGCGGTTTCAGAGATTGATATACTGAAATTAGAACGCGAGGCTACACGGGCCAAAGGGGATATCGAACAAGCCAAAGCGCAACTCAGCCGTGTTCAATCGAGTATAAGCGAAGCAAGACGTAAAATTGCCGAAGCGGAACAAAATTTCCGTAGCAAAGTGCGTACCGAGTTAAACGACACCACAGCTAAACTAAATAGCCTCACCGAAACCAGTGTGGCCTTATCAGACAAGGTGAAACAGGCTACGTTGAAGTCGCCCGTCAACGGCAAAGTGAGCCGTTTATTTTTTAATACGGTTGGTGGTGTGATTCAACCGGGTAAAGAAGTATTGGAGGTTGTGCCAACCGATGATGCGCTTGTGATTGAAACCAAAGTGCAAATTAAAGATATTGCTTTTTTACGCCCTGAGCAACCTGCAATTGTAAAACTGACGGCCTATGATTACACCATTTATGGCACTCTGGATGCGGTGGTTGAGAGTATTGCCGCTAACTCAACAGTAGATGACAAAGGCAATGCCTATTATCTGGTGCGTGTACGTACTTTACAGCCCAGCATCGGCCAAAATTTGCCGATTATCCCCGGTATGGTAGCTCAGGTAGATATTTTGACAGGCAAAAAAACCATACTTTCCTATCTATTAAAACCCGTGCTTAAAGCCAAATCTTACGCCTTCAGCGAAAGATAGTTGGTGAGTGACTAAGTGGCAAAAATAAAGTAATGCAAGATATCTTTATATCACCGCTAGATACGGGCTTAATCGGCTGGGTAGAAGCCTTTCCTGATGCGAAAATCGTAGCGAAAATAAAACCTGCTAAATCGGAGAAGGATAAGGCAGTTTTATTCTGGCTGCACATGAATGAAGATAGGCAACAATGGCTGACAGGTGCCATCGCGCTCATTCAGGAAAATTACAAAAATGCAAAAGTAGTGGTGCTGGCAAATGTGCCGATTCAGGCAGAAGCGTTACATGCCCTGAGTTTAGGCGCGGTTGGGTATTGCCATGCTTATTCGGCCCCTGAAGTTTTAAAGGAAATTAAGACAGTTGTAAGCCACGGCGGGCTATGGTTGGGCAACGAGTTGTTACGGCGCTTGATTGAAGTTTCTACTAAATTTGTGGGCAACCAGCCAAAGCAAGTGGAAAGTTTGCTTTTAAAGCTGACCAAACGCCAAAAAGATGTGGCCATGGAAGCTGCAAAAGGTTTGAGTAATAAAGAAATAGCACGGATTTTAAAGATTTCAGACCGCACGGTAAAAGCGCACCTTGCTGCTACGTTTGAGACTCTTAAGGTAAAAGATAGGCTACAATTGGCTTTGATGCTCAACAGTAACTACCGACGTTAAACTTGGCTTGTTACAAGCCAAGCCATTCTATACAAACAACACAATCGTCTCTTAGTGCGTTTGCTTTAATTTGACGCCAGGGCCGGTTAGGCCATCAATGCCAATTTCCTTAAGCGATTCGATCTCATCATGGTTGTTCACCCCTTCGGCAATCGCCTGAACACCGATTGAGTGAGCGACCATGCACAAGCCCCGCAGCAGCGTTTTGTTAGTCTCGTTGGTGTTGATGCCGCGTACGATAGAGGCGTCAAACTTGATATAGTCCAGACCAATATCGTGTAGTTCGCCCAAGCGGGAAATACGCAAGCTTACATGTTCGACACCCACATGGCAACCGGAGGCTTTTAGTTTGCCGCAGAAATGTTTGAACTCACTCAAATGGTCAAATGCAGCCACTTCAGAAACCTCAAAGCTCAGGAGGTTCGGCTGCTGCAGGTGCTGTTTAACCAGCTTGACGGCTCTTTGAGCATACTTACGATCGCACATGGCGCTGGCAGAAACATTTAAGCATAATGGCCTGCCGCCCTGCGCCAGTAAAAGCACAGCAGCTTCCAAGACCAATTCGTCAATGGTCTTAATCAGATCCAGCTGAACCGCCCAGTTGATAAACTCGCCCGCACAGTGCCACTTGCCATTCGGCTCTAGCTGCAATCTTACGGGGCTTTCATTATGGATGAGCACGCCTTCAGTCGTGACGACGGGGTAATGTTCGAGCTTGATGCGCCTGTTTGCAAGTGCATCATTCAGTAAAGTTTTCCATTCCACCAAGTAGTTGCTTTCAGTCACGGCGATGCTACTTGCATTAATCACACGAAGATAGTTTTCTTCGCTTAAGCTGGAGAGATTCAAGATGAACTCAAGCATTTTAAACAACGAAGTTGTCTCATCCATTTTTCTGGCTTTTGTGGTCACTACCAGGAAGCGTGCGGTTAATTCAGAATTGTCGATTTCTGCGGCCTTGGTAATGGTGTCCTTAAGTTGGATGGCAAGCGCGAATTCGTCTGTAGTCTTTTTGCAGAATACGGCAAACTCTGTGCCGCTTAGCCTGCCAGCGATGAGCGACGCATCATTTTCGCATTGCGATTCCAGCGCACCGCTGATTTTTCTTAAGAGTGCATTGGCTTGCGGGTAGCCCATGGCTTCGTCCAATTGCGCCAAGTTGGAGAGTCTGAATATAATTAAGGCGCCTTCCTCATATTCGTCCTGGTTGAGCTTGGCTTCCATGGTATTGACGAAATAATCACGGTTCATTAGGCCCGTGACATCATCGTAATTAATTTTATAGCGCAGTTCTTCCAGACGTTCGGACTCTTTGGTCACTGTGGTTTTAATACGGTTTGATAAACTGTTCATTTCGCGTACAACAGCTCTGAATTCCAGCGTTTTTGGCTCAGTGATGGTAATAAATCTGTTTTCTCCAATGGCTTTGGCTTGATTGACTACCTCATCAAGCGGGCCAAGTATTTTGCGCAATATTTTTCCGCCCGCGTAGCAAGCAAGCAGGCCGATCAGGAATGTCCATAGGGCAATTAATAAGGTTGCGTCCCAAAGTTTATCGTAGGCAAAATTGGTATCGCTTTCTAAAGCCAGCGAACCGTATTGCTGCCAGCCGTTTTGCACATCTGCTACTCCTGCCTGAACTCTAATAGGAACGAGTTTAGTAAACCATTTTGGCGCCTTGGTTTGGCTGTTGGCATTGACGCGTTCACTGATCAGTTTGCCGTTTGGGTCAAACAGTCCGATATAGCGATAGTGGCCAGAGTCGAACTGGGCCGAGAGAAGTAAATCCAGTGTGACTGGGTCTTTTTCCAATTGTGACATGGAAAGGGCGAGCGAAGTCACGTTATCTATGTTTTTGGTTTGTATCTGTTCTTCCAGATAGTTTTTGCTTGATAGTGTACTTAATACAAAGCTACCGATAGAAGCCAGCGTAATCGTAAACAATATCGCTAGCCATAGTTGTTTGATGAGAGACATGTTAATTCCTTACTTTCATTGATTTATTCCGTCTGCCTGAATGCGCGTTAATACATCTCGCCATCTGGATAGATGTGAGGTTGATTCACCCTTGGACTTGCTGCTGGTGCCCACCCATAAGCCTTTATCATTAAAGCTAAAAATCGGATTCAGGTCTTTCCTGCTAGATGATGGCATAATTTCCGGCACTAAACTATCTAAAATCAGCGGTTCGGATTGCGGTGTCGCATAGTAGCTAAGTACCATATGTGCTAGCACAACTTTTCTATCTTGATTAGTTATTTCTGCTCTTACATAAGTCAGGCGCAATTTTTCATTAGGCACATTGAGTATTTTAAGAAAAGTATATTTGGCAATGCTATAGTCTTCGCAATCACCTGCCAAACGGCCAATGGATTCTAAAGGCGTTGCCCAATAGTCCGATTTTCCCCACAGATCAATATCTTCAGAAAAATTAATTTTACGGTTAAAAAAGTCGTTAATTTGTTTGAGCTTTTCTGTTTCAGGGGCGGATTTAAACTGTGTTATTAACTCTTGAAGTTCTAAAACATTACTATAGGCTTCCGCGCCATATCTCAATTTTGCAATGCTGCTAAATTTGCCGAAATCGTAGCCGGCCGCATAAATGCCAGTAAAGCAGATTAACAGCACCATAAATAAAATGATGCTGTTAATCTGCTTTGAAAAAGATAACTGTCTATTGGAACCTGAAATAACCCGATCTCCAGGACTTAAATATTAAAGAGTTGGCAAAAATGACCGAAATTAATAGTTGGTATTATTCGCTTATTATCAACTTGTAGATGTTGTTGAGATTCAGCAATAAAGATGGCTTTTATATGGCTTTTTAAAGAACTGGCGTGACCTTGTTTTATATTGGCCATTGGTACAATAGTTTTTTACCTAAATAGCGTATCTAATGCGATTATGGAAAAGGGTGTTTAACCCATTTAAATTTTTAAGATCAGGACATTAGCATGGCATTAATTGGCAAAGTGGTTGCACTGACGGGTACAGCATATCTTATTACAGATAATGGAGCCAAACGCGAGCTTCAGCTTGGTGATACAGTACAGACAAGCGATACCATACAAACCATGTCAGGGGCGGATGTCGAGCTTGAGATGGCCAATGGACGTCCTATGCATATTGGCCCAGAGCAGCTGGTTGCTTTTACCGAAGACCTAGCTAATGTGTTGAGCTTTGATAGCCTAGACGGCTCAGTCAATCTTGCCACTATAGAAACTGTGATTAAAGCTATTGAAAGTGGTAGAGATATCAATGAGGTGCTGGAAGAGACTGCCGCTGGTAACAATGGCTTGTTTACAGTTCATGGGTTTGATTTTGTCGCTTTGTTAAGAATTAATGATGTACTTAATCAATTTGGCTTCCAATATGATTTTAATTTTAGAGCCAATATCCAGGATCAACCTATTAATGATCGCTTGTTAGACAATGGAAATCTGAGTGATGGCAATGGTATAGGTGTTACCCCATCCAATATTCGTCCAGTTGCGACGCCAAGTTCTGCGACAGGAAACGAAGATGGTGGCAATATTAGTGTAAATCTTGCCGGTACAGATGCCGATGGCATTATTGCCAACGTTAGTGTTACGACATTGCCTCTTGCTAGTCAAGGCGTACTGTATCTTGCCGATGGCGCAACGCCTGTAGTTGCTGGCGCTTTACTTACGCCTGCCCAAGCATCCGGTTTGGTGTTTGTCCCGGCATTTAACTTCAGCGGCACAGTCAATATTCCGTTTACTGTGACAGATAACTCTGGATCCGTTTCAATTCCGGCAAATGCTGATATTACAGTAATTCCGGTCAACGATGCCCCGGTGGCGGTAGATGACGTGATTACAGTGGCAGAAGACACGCCATTTATTTCAGCGATACAACTGGATACCAATGACACGGATCTGGATGGTAATCCTCTTACAGTTGTGCCTGGAACTTTTGCGACTGCTCAAGGAGGGTTATTGGTGTTAGCCGCCGATGGTAGTTACACTTATACGCCACCGCTTAACTTTAACGGCACTGATACGGTCAACTACACTGTCACTGACGGCGCCTTAAGTGACATTGGTATGCTTACTATCACTGTCACTCCAGCCAATGACCCGCCAGTAGCAAATCCTGATATAGCTAGTACGCCAATCAACACCCCAATTAATAATATTAATGTATTGGGTAATGATACGGATGTTGATCCCGCGGATGTGCTTACAGTCACTTCGGCAGTACTCAGTGTGCCTGCACAAGGCGCTGTCAGTATAAACCCTGATGGCACACTTAACTTTACGCCAGCTGTCGGAATGACTGGCCCGGTAGTAATCAACTATACTATCTCTGATGGTAATGGCGGCACGGATACTGCTACACTTACTGTCAATGTAGGGGCTAATAATCCTCCAGATGGTGCGGATAATACGATTTTCACCAATGAAGATGCCCCTTATACTTTAATTGCTAACGACTTTGGATTTTCCGATTCAGATGCCTTGCAAGTACTTAATGCGGTAAGAATTGATACCGTACCTGCTAATGGACAATTAACACTAAATGGCAATCCGGTTAGCCCTAACCAAATTATTTCAGTCGCTGATATTAATGCTGGCAATTTGGTGTTTACGCCAGACCTAGATGAAAATGGCAATAATTACGCTAATTTTACTTTTAGCGTGCAAGATAGTGTAGGTGCGTTTGATACAACGCCTAACACCATTACCTTCAATGTTATTCCGCAAG
>CAVPAX010000003.1:0-132322 GCA_963701715.1 uncultured beta proteobacterium | reverse complement strand
TCCACGCTTAGATCTAACGCCCTGTATTATCCACAGAGGTTCGAACAAACCAAATATCCAATAAAACAATGGTAACGGTAAGCGTCACAGGCCCCAAGATAAGACCAGCCGGGCCAAATAACATCAGTCCGCCGACTACAGACATAAAGGTGAGAACGGTGTGAAGTTTTAGCCTATTTCCCACAAAGACCGGCCTCAGCAAATTATCAATTGTGCCAACTATTAGCATGCCCCAGAACGCAAGGATTAAGGCGCTACTCCAATTACCTTCCAGAGCCAAAAACAGTGCTGCTGGAGCCCAAATAACAAAAGTGCCTAACATCGGTACAATTGCCAGCAAGCTCATCACAAATCCCCACAATAGTGGTGCCGGCAAACCTAGCCACCAGAACATCAATCCACCCAGGCACCCTTGTACTGCGGCTATGGCAAACGTACCATAAACTGTAGCATGAATAGTGTCGCCTACTCGATTAAAGAGCCTGCTCATTTCCGGCTCTGAGAGCGGCGACAAAGCCATAATTGTTTTGAGCACCATATTACGGTCTCGCAGAAAAAAGAAAAGTACATAAAAAACTAAGAAAAACCCTATCAGCTGAAATATTGAACCTTTGATAATATCGCCAGCAGTTAAACCCAACTTGGCATTAAGTGTATTAACCGTTTCTGGCAAATTAATATATCGCTCTACTTTGTTTATGATTGGTGCAAGTTGCGGCTGTGCTTCAAATATACGCCGCCACTCACCGGAGCTTACTTTTGTCTCAATTAACTGTGAACCCTTAATTACTTGCAAAGCCAGCTGCTCTCCCACAAACATCACAGGAACAACCACAATGAACCCAATTATCAAGATGGAAATTAGTGCAGCAAAATTAGGATGTTTAAGTTTAGATTCAAGCCAGCACTGTAAAGGGGTAAACATCACCGCCAAGGTCAACGCCCAAACAAGCACTTCTAGAAACGGTACAGCCAGTTTGTAGCAAAGATAAATGCCTAAAACCGTTACCATCATTAACACTAGGGTATGCACGTGGCTTAGAGATCCCCAATCATCTTCAATTGGAGCATCTGTTTTATTATGTCCCAGTTCACTCATTATTCAATAACCATTTAATTGCCAGTAAAAATACATTTCGATTATCGCTCATTTGAATAGCCAATCACACCCAAAAAGACTCGAACAAATCCATATGCCAGCCAGGATGCCAGGCGCTTGATGATATTACCATCTTTCCATTCATGCGATTCCACACGATATGCGCCCTCTTGAATAGATGCAAGAATATCTGTTCGAAGCTCATGGGCAAACTCAACATCAAGCACTACTACATTGGCTTCACGCGCCAATAATAGGCTAAAAGGATCAATATTGGATGAGCCAATTGTAGACCACTCAGCATCAATTACAGCAACCTTGCTGTGCATAAAGCTTTTACGGTATTCGTAAATTTCGATGCCATTTCTCAAAAACTCGCCATAAAAGGCATGCGCAGCGAACATTAGAAAATATTCCATACGCCCCTGTAGCAACAGCCTGACTGTAACTCCACGCCTAGCAGCAGCTATTAATGCTTGCCGGAATCTCCCGCCTGGTACAAAGTAAGCGTTTGCAATGATGATTTCTGACTTAGCATGAGCAATAGCAGTTAAATAAGCTTCTTCAATATCACGTCTGTGCAGCAAGTTATCGCGTACTAAGAATGCTGCTTTGATGCCGCCTTTTATTGCTTGTTTTGGTATTAATTTGGTAGCTTTGGCATCCACATGTAATAAATGCAATCTTGCAAGATGACGCCAAAGCTTGTGTACGCTCGCAGTGATTTGCGGCAATAACGCCCCTTCCAAGCGGACTGCATAATCAATTCGCGGCGGCACATTGAAAGGTGTATGGCTTTTGGGAATATCATAATCATCGATAATATTGATGCCACCGACAAAGCCTATCTCTCCGTCTATCACCGCTACCTTACGATGCAAACGCCGCAAACGCCTTTTCTTGAATGTCCAGGGGGATATTTTCGGACGATAAAAAATCACCTGAACGCCTGCCTGCTGTAACTCGTTCACAAAGGTTTTTGGCAAGTCCTTGCAGCCAAATCCGTCAAGCAGTATATATACTTTCACGCCGCGCCTGGCGGCTTGCTTAAGTGCATTGCCAATTAATATACCGGTTGCATCTTCTTGGTATATATAGGTTTGCAGATAGACCTCTTTTGTGGCACCTATGATGGCAGTTTCTAAGGCAGGAAAATATTCGGCCCCATTGCGTAATAACTTAACTTTATTGCCATCAAAAAAGTTTGTCATAAAGAATACGTTATATTCTGGATAACGTTGCCGTAAGTATCGCATGGTCAGAGACTTTAACGAAATGCGCTCCCGAGTGTACTTCAGCATGTTTGACTTGAAATCCACGCACATAAATACGATCCAGTCTCAACACTGGCAACCAAGAAGGAAAGCTCCGCGCAGCTTTGCCTATATAATGTTCGAACACTTCGCGCATATGTAGGCGTGCGGCAAAAGCACGTGCAGACCGGGTGCTCCAGTCATTAAAATCACCCGCAATAATCAATGGTGCGTTATGTGGCACGTATTGTTCAATATACTCAGCAACGTCTATTAATTGCTGTCGGCGCCAATGTGCGAACAAGCCAAGGTGCACACAGATAGCGTGTAATGGTACATCCCAATTGGGGATATTGATTTCACAATGCAACATGCCGCGCTGCTCCAAAGTATGCGCAGAAATATCTTGATTGGCAGTTCTAATAATTGGAAATTTTGAAAGCAAAGCATTGCCATGATGACCAGCAGGATATACTGAATTTTTTCCATAAGCATAATCAGGCCAGACAGTGTCCGCCAGATATTCTACTTGTCCCGATGTAGACCATGCCTCAAAGCGTTTATCATGTTTGGAATGCACATCCTGTACTTCCTGCAAAAAAATGACATCGGCATGAAGTTTTCGTAACAGCTCTCGTTGGCTTTGCAAGGCAAAACGGGCATTAAAATGTGTAAAACCCTTGTGGGTGTTAAATGTGGCGATACGTAGTGTGTTATGCAAAATCAATTCATCTAATTAAAGTTAGCGGTCATTAAGTGAATACTAATACAGCTGAACATTACTCGCCACATTAGCTTGTGAGAGTATAAATCAATAATCCATCCAGCAAATATGACAAAAATACAACATAAAAAACATCTTGAGTCGATTTTTTATGCTTAATTCTGACAATACCGTAATCTATTTGATGCAAATCAAATACGATAACACTTAGGATAAGTAGAGTTCAGTCATAAGTTAATTGTTGTTAAATATTTAAAGGGAGTTTAGTGATGAAGAAAACGATGTTAGCAGTAGCGGTTGCGGCAGCGGTGTTTGCACCAGTTGCAGCATTTGCAGAAGCTGGAGATATTGTAGTGCGTTTGCGTGCTGTCAATATTAATCCTAGTGAAGATAGTAAATTAGGTAAAATGACTAATAATTTACTAGGTCGGAGTTCCTAATTCAGTTCTAAATTCAGGCGCTGAGCTAGAGGTTGAGTAGCAATACTATTCCTGAGTTAGATATTTCTTACTATGTTACCAAGAACATCGCATTAGAGTTGATTCTTGCGCTTGGTACTAAACATGATGTTAATATTCATAAGAATGGTGATGTTGGGCAAGCATATGCAGGCAAATATGCATTAGGCGAGGTAAATTTGTTGCCGCCTACTCTGACTGCGCAATGGCACTTTATGCCAGATCAAACATTTGATCCATATGTAGGTGCAGGTATTAATTACACGATCTTTATGGATAATGGTTTGAGATTTGACCCTGCTAACCTTCCTATTCGTATTGAGCGTGACAGCTTTGGGCCTGCATTACAGGCTGGCTTTGACATTAACTTAAAAGATGGCTGGTTGATTAATGCAGACGTTAAGAAATTATGGATTGATACCGATGTTAAATTCAAAGGTATTGGTAAAATTGATGAGCTTGATATCGACCCATGGGTAGTTGGTATCGGTATCGGCAAAAAGTTCTAATCAAGGTTTTTCAGTAGCTGGATTTAATCAGTCCAGACCCTTTACCCCCATCCTTATAGATGGGGGTATTTTTTTTGTAGTTCAGTTTAGTTGCACCAGACCTTTACCTGATGCACTAGATCCATCCAGATGGCCCAGCCTGCTACAGCAGCCAGCAACCCCCCTGCCAATCGCATGCTTGCAGCATCGTTAATCCATTTAACGCCATTTTTAAGTTTAAGCCAAAGCCAAGGGCCGATGAATAACGAAATGCTTGTGCCAATTGCAAATGTAGCCATATTTAAAGCTCCATTGAGCACGTCCGCACTTAAGGATGCCACTAATAACGCTGAATAAAGCAGACCGCAAGGCATCAGAGCCCATAGCATGCCAGTCATCACCATGCCGCCTGGCAAATTAGATAACTGACGTATATGCGACCAAATGTTGCGTCCCAAGTTATCTGCCCAAACAGGCTGACGGGCATAGGTTAGCAACATCAAGCCCCAACACAGGACTAATACGTGAAAAAATGTCCATAAAGGATGCAAGACCAGAGTTTGACTGGTGAACCAGGCCAAACTTTTAACTGAAGCTGCAGCTATCGCCCCAAGACTAGCATAACCTAAAAGGCGACCTGTTTGAAATTTCCATAAATTATAGTTGCCACCCTGCCCGCTTTGAATGCTGGCACAGGCAGCACCACACATTGCTATGCAATGCGGTCCGCCGGCAAGCCCCATCAAAAATGTGGTGAATGCAAGCGATGACTGCATAATGGGGGTTTAAATGATTTTAGAAAAGCGCGCTCGATTACGATCGGTTTGCAGATAGCGATCAAAAAGCATGGCAACGGCACGCACAAAAAACCAACCAGTGTCAGTGACTTGTATTGCGCCGTTCTCAAGTTCTACCATACCCGTGTTTTCCAATTCTTTAATCGCTTGCAATTCAGTCGCAAAGTAACTTCTAAAATCAATCATATGGGCAAGTTCAATGGACTCATATTGTAACCTACCTTGACACATCAATGCCATAATCACGGCGCGACGCACTAAATCGTCTCGTGATAATGCTAGGCCACGCACTACAGGGAAGCGACCTTGATTTAAGTAATCGTAATATTCTTCCAGTGTTTTAGCATTTTGACTATACGTAGCACCAATACGGCCTATAGAAGAAACACCTAGGCCGATCAAATCACAATCTGGCTGCGTGCTGTAACCTTGAAAGTTACGATGCAGCCTGCCCTGCCGCTTGGCGATTGCCAGCGAGTCATCGGGTAGCGCAAAGTGATCCATCCCGACATACACATAGCCAGCATCCATAAAGGTAGAAATAGCATCAGACAACATAGAAACTTTAGCGGAAGCAGCAGGTAATTCATAGGCATTGATGCGGCGTTGCGGTTTGAACCGCTCAGGCAAGTGTGCATAAGCGTAGAGCGCAATCCTATCTGGCTTAAGTTCGACAACTTGCGCTATTGTGCGGGCAAAGGATTTAGAGGTTTGCATTGGCAAGCCGTAGATTAAATCGACATTTACCGAATCAAAACCAAGGCGGCGTGCAGCCTCCATTAGAGAGAATACTTGTTCAGCAGGCTGAATACGATGTACTGCCTTTTGAACATCCGGGTCAAAATCCTGCACCCCAAAACTCAGACGATTAAATCCTAGGCTTGCCAAATGCTTCAGGCGCTTTTCATCCACGGTTCTTGGATCTACCTCAATCGAATACTCACCACCTTTTGGCAACTCGAAACTATCCTTCAACATCGCCATAAGTTCCGTGAGTTCATCATCGCTAAAAAAAGTGGGTGAGCCGCCACCTAAATGCAATTGTGAAATCGCTTGCCCTTCACCTATATGCTCGACATGTAATTCTATTTCCCGTCTTAGATAGCGCAGATATTCTGTGCTGCGCTCATGATGCTTAGTAACGATCTTGTTGCATGCGCAGTAAAAACAAAGGGATTCACAAAATGGGATATGCACATAAATTGACAACGGCAACGCCATACTGCCTACTCGCCTCTGCTCTAGCGCTTGTTTATATTCATTTTCTGCAAAAGCTTCTACAAAGCGATCTGCCGTAGGGTACGAAGTATAGCGGGGACCTGAAACATCGTATTTTTGCAACATTTCAGGTGTGATAGACGGAGTTATACTGCTAGAATTCACACTTGGTTTTACTGCTGCAGTATTTGCTATCATTATCTTATTCCTCAACTAGGATAGGACTTTGCCAGCTTTATAGGTAAAATTCTTTGATATAGGTCAAACGATAATAACCCTCAATTTTTATAGGAGGTTTCGGAATATGATCGATACTTGAATAAAAATGTCTGACGCCACATCTATGAATAAAAGCCGGAAAGCGGTATGCTTAATCTATTGATGTTATTTCCTAGCAAAATATGAACTCTGAAACCTTTAAAGTCGCTTGCTCAAACTGTAATATGCGAGAGATTTGCCTGCCTGTTGGTTTAAATTCTGACGAAATAAATAAGCTTGATGAAGTGGTTGAAAAACGCCGCAAGGTTAAACAAGGTGAATTGTTATTTAGTAGTGGTGATACATTCACGTCACTATATGCCATTCGTACAGGATTTTTTAAAACCTGCATTTCGAGTGAAGATGGCCGTGAACAAGTGACCGGCTTCCAAATGGCAGGCGAAATTATGGGGTTAGATGGCATTGTGACAGACCGCCATAACTGTAATGCTGTAGCACTTGAAGATGCTGAAGTATGTATGTTGCCATTTGCCAGCATAGAAGACCTCTCCCGTGAATTTCCAGTGTTGCAACGTCATGTTCATAAAATCATGAGCCGTGAGATTGTGCGCGAAAATGGCGTAATGATGTTATTAGGCAATATGCGCGCTGAAGAAAGGGTGGCAGCCTTTCTTTTGAATCTGGTGCAGCGTCTGCATGCCCGTGGTTACTCACAAACCGAGCTCACATTAAGAATGACGCGTGAAGAAATTGGCAGTTATCTCGGTTTAAAACTCGAAACAGTAAGTCGTACTTTTTCAAAGTTTAGTGAAGATGGCATTATCGAAGTCAAACAGCGTTATGTGCGCATACTTGATCCGGAAGCGCTGAAAAAAATCTTTAATGCTCAAGCTTTTTAATGCTTTTGTTATTTAGAGCTATATTGTCAAGCACGGCTTCTTTTTAAGCAGTTGCATTTGAAATATCAAATTCACATAGTATGACTTTGCAGAATTATCTTACAGTAACCAATCACAACCGTGATATAAGCGGCTTACGCTATGTTTACCCCGTTGTTTCGAGACGTGCCGGGGGCGTTTCAATTGGTATCAATCTTAACACCAACAATGCCTGTAACTGGCGTTGTATTTATTGCAGCGTACCGAATCTCAGTCGTGGCACCCCACCGCCCATTGAACTCGATATCTTGGAACAAGAGCTAAGATCTTTTCTGACAGATGTACTGCATGGTGATTTTATGCAACGCCATGTTAGCAAGACTGACCGTCAGCTAAAGGACATCGCGTTTTCAGGAAATGGGGAACCCACAAGTGCAAAAGAATTTCCGCAAGTACTAGTATTGGTTGAAAAAGTTTTAAAAGATTTCGATCTGCTAGGCAAGATAAAAATTCGTTTAATCACTAATGGCAGTTTGATGGATAAGCAGCCCATTCTTGACAGCATTAGCTATCTGGCGCGCTGCAATGGAGAGGTCTGGTTCAAATTGGATGCGGGTACCAAAGAAGGCATTGCGCGCATAAACGATGTCAACCTTAGTCCACAAAGCCATATAAAGAGATTGCGCAGTTGCGCAGAAAACTGCCCGACTTTTATTCAGACCTGTATGTTTGCACTTGATGGCCAGCCGCCGGAAGACAGCGAAATTGAAGCTTATTTAGCGCTGATCGATCAGGTTAAAGAATTTATCCAGGGTGTGCATTTGTATGGCATCGCACGGCCATCTATGCAGGCAGAATCAAAAAGGCTTAGTCGCCTGCCTGCCGAGTGGTTAGAAAAGCTGGCACAACGCATACGCGGGCTTGGTTTAATAGTGCATGTCAGCCCATAATTCTCACGGCTTTATCACTTTGATATAGCCAGCCAAGCCGCACCAGCCATTTTTCGATTTCCACAGCTATGAACACGATACTAGATAAGGCAAGACAAAAAGCAAGCTCACCTATGCTAAGAGGTTCAGTTTTAAAGATGGGATTTAATGCAGGCACATAGATAGTTGCCATTTGCAGCATAAATGTCGCGATTACCGCTGCTGCCATTGGAATATTGGAAAAAAATCCAATGCTAAAAAGTGATTCTTTTTCTGAGCGAATCGCCAATACATGTCCAAGTTGACTTAAGGTTAATACCGTAAACGCCATAGTCTGCCAATGTGCTGAGCCGGAGTGATATGCCCATGCCTGTGTGAACAAAGTAAGCCCCGCCATTAGCAGCCCAACCCAAATCATATGTTGCCATACGCCGTTCGAAAACAGACTTTCCTTCGGTGCGCGTGGTGGGCGGCGCATTATACCGGGTTCGGCGGGTTCGGCTGTGAGTGCCAGTGCAGGTAGGCCGTCACTGACCAAGTTAATCCATAATATATGTATTGGCAGCAAAGGCATTGGCAGGCCTAGAAAAGGTGCTAAAAAAATAGTCAAAACCTCTGCAGAATTGGTTGTCACTACATAACGAATAAATTTACGAATATTGTCATAAAGGTGACGGCCGTAGCGCACGGCATGCACGATGGTGGCGAAGTTGTCATCCAGCAGCACCATATGTGCTGCTTCGCGCGCTACGTCTGTTCCACCTTTGCCCATGGCTACGCCAATATTTGCGGCTCTTAGTGCGGGCGCATCATTAACACCATCGCCGGTCATCGCTACCACTTCCCCCTTGTCCTGCAAGGCCTGAACGATTTTTATTTTCTGAATCGGATCAACGCGGGCATAAACCCGCAACTCTTCAACTTCTGCTTCGAAAGCCTGTTGGTCCAGCTTTTCCAGCTCAGCACCAGTCATCACCCTGCCGTCGCTATCTGCCAATATACCAAGCTGGTAGGCGATGGCGCGTGCGGTGGCAGGATGATCACCAGTAATCATCACCGGTGTAATACCGGCAGATTTGCATAATGAAACCGCTTCTTTTGCTTCATGTCTAGGCGGGTCAATCAGGCCTACAAACCCTAGAAGCACTAGATCGCATTCTAATTCATCAGCCAGTTCACTTTCTGGTAATACAGACCAATTCCGATAGGCAAAAGCTAGCACGCGCAACCCATCGGCGGCCATGGCTTCAACTTCCTCCAACAATGCCGTCTGGTCTATAGTTTGTTCGCCGCTTGAGGTCAGGATGCGAGTGCATTGCGAGACCAGCGCCTCTGGTGAGCCTTTAGTGTAGGCAATGATGCCTATTTCCGTTTTGTGGAACGTGGTCATGCGCTTGCGTTCGGAGTCGAATGGCAGTTCTTTCAGTCTCAACATCTCACCTTCTAGTACTGATTTATCCCATCCCGCTTCCTGCGCGGCACGCAGCAAGGCCGCTTCGGTAGGCTCGCCGTGTATTTTGCTGTGTCGATCAAGATGCGCATCGTTACTCAACGCCAGAGCATGGAATAAGGTTATCCAGGGTTCTGTTTTCTTCCCATCCTGCCATGTTTTACAAAGCTCACCATCTGAGTAAATGGCTGTCACGTGCATTTTGTTCTGGGTGAGTGTGCCGGTTTTATCGGAACAGATAAAAGTCACTGACCCCAGGGTTTCTACAGCAGGCAAACGACGAATCAAGGCGTGCTGCTTGACCATTTTACGTGCGCCCAAGGCCAGCGAAATTGTCACTACGGCTGGCAGTGCTTCCGGAATAGCTGCTACTGCCAGACTCAGTGCCGTCATGAACATAAGCAATAGCGGCTCGCCACGCATAATGCCAATGATAAAAACCAGTAGGCAAATCGCCAGCGCAGCCAGCGCCAACCGTTGACCGAAAGCTTTCAGGCGTTTTTGCAATGGGGTTTTGGTTTCGTCATCATCACTCAGTAATGTGGCAATCTTGCCTAGTTCGCTATGCATGCCGGTGGCTACCACCAAGCCGCATCCACGCCCAGAAGTAACAATGGTGCCTTTATATGCCAGACAAGTTTTATCGCCTAAAGGGATATCGACAATGGAAAGTGGATGGATTTGTTTCTCC
This sequence comes from uncultured beta proteobacterium, assembly GCA_963701715.1. Lineage (GTDB taxonomy): Bacteria > Pseudomonadota > Gammaproteobacteria > Burkholderiales > Methylophilaceae > Methylotenera_A. The sequence continues at coordinate 122,118 of CAVPAX010000003.1, read as the reverse complement.
ACTGCAACGGATTCACCAGTCAGTGCTGATTCGTCTACCCTAAGTTGCGCAGCTTCAATAAGGCGAAAGTCTGCAGGTACTACATTGCCTGCTTCCAGCAGCACTACATCCCCAGGAACCAATTCAGAGGCATTGACAGTTGCCACCTGACCATCCCGCAATACCTGCGCATTGACTTCGGACATGCGTTTCAGTGCTGCCATTGCACGCTCCGCGCGATACTCCTGAATAAATCCGATCACTGCGTTAAGGATGATGATTACGATGATGGCGATTGTGTCTTGCAAATCGCCAATGATGCCGGAAATAATTGCAGCCCCAATCAGCACTATAATCATGAAATCGGTGAACTGATCGAGCAGCATGCGCCATGGTGAGCGCCTGCGCTTTTCATGCAAGACGTTTGGTCCATAGCATGCTATACGTTCAGCCACTTGTTCTGAGTTTAAACCAACCTGGCGATTGGTTTCAAGCAGCTGGGCAGCTTCGTCTGCTGATAGCGTGTGCCAATGATGCTGAATGATTTTCATATGTTCAATAAATCTACATTAATCCAAGATACTTAGAATTTACGATTCAGTCAGTGAATCGGTTTGGTTACTTGCAAATTTTTAACTTTTACAGACATGAAACCGGCTAGTTTCTCTTCTTAGTTAATGCTTGCGCCCTAGCCACCATAGCCAGATAAAACCTATCAATCCTGCAAGTATTGATGCAGCAAGCACGCCCATTTTTGCCATCAGTAAGTATTCTGGCTCGCTTGCAAAGCCTAGTTCCGCAATAAATATCGACATGGTAAAACCAATTCCGCCCAATACCGAAACGGCAGCAATTTGACTGAATCTCGTTCCCTTAGGCAACTGACCTACGCCCAGACGTATCGCGAGCCAGCTAGCACCTGTGATGCCAATAAATTTTCCAAACAGCAGTCCAAATGTCACCCCCAGCATGACTGGATGCGAGAATGTCTCACCAATGTCAGCAAACTGCAAAGGGATGCCAGCATTGAATAAGGCGAAAATTGGAATCACAATGAATGCTACGGGCAGATGCCAGTATTGTTCCAGACGTTGCAGCGGTGTTTGCACGCCAATAACGCTATCTTCGAGGCTTTCTACTACCGAATGCAATTTCTCGTTTGTCATAACTGAGTCATCTTGGTGTCGATTGGCAATAAATTTCTCAAACTGGTTTTTTACACGCGCAATGAACAAGTTTGGATCATATCTGGATCTGGCGGGAACTGTGAAAGCGCCTAATACACCAGCCAGCGTGGCATGTACCCCAGATTGCAGCAGGGCATACCACAGCAGAATCGCGATAGCAAAATAAGGCGTGACCTTACGAATACCTGCAAAATTCAGTGTGAGTAATAAAGCGAATAGCACTGAAGCTGCGATAAGCCAATTGAGTGCTAACTCCTGTGTGTAGAACACTGCAATCACCAGTACCGCCCCAAGATCATCTGCAATGGCCAGAGCAACAAGAAAAGTAATGAGTGCTTTAGGTACACGACTGGCCAACAACACCAATGCGCCAACCGCAAATGCGATGTCTGTAGCCATCGGGATGCCCCAGCCACGTGCGGCCTCACCTTCTTGATTGAATGCCAGATAAATGAGTGCAGGTGCAACCATGCCACCGATGGCTGCGATAATCGGCAGGGCGGCTTGACGCAGGTCCGATAGTTCACCCACCATGATCTCGCGTTTGAGTTCCAGACCTACCACAAAGAAAAAGAGCGCCATCAGTCCATCGTTTACCCAGTGATGCAGGCTCATGCTGATAGCCCAATTTCCCATATTAAACGACACAGGCGTGTGGATGAAGTGCATGTAGGCCTCGGCCAGGAAACTATTCGCCATTACAAGTGCAACAATGGCCGTACCCATTAATAATAGGCCACTCGTCGTTTGCCGATGAATAAACTCTTCAAAAGGCGTGAGCACGCGGTTAAACGTACGTTCCCATGGAGCGTAAATGACGTCGTTCTCTTTATTTGCTGAGGATTGATGTTGATGTGACATAGTTGCTTTTCCGATAACTTATTTAGAAGTGTAATCTTGGATTATTAAAAGTTATAAGGTCTGATTTGAGTGTGGTATGTCGGTGAAAATCTTGCAGCTATCTGCCTATTCGTATAAAGCTGACCTGCCCAATGAGTTTAGCCCTGATAAATCAAGCCATGCCGTATCAGCCATTTTTCGAATTCTACGGCAAAGAATACAATACTGGATAAAGCGAGGCAAATGGCAAGTTCGTTCATAGTCAAAGGCTCGGTTTTAAAAATCGGGTTAAATGCGGGTACATATATTGTTGCCATCTGTAGTAAAAACGTCACAACAACCGCAATCGCCAACGGCTTGTTGGAGAAAAATCCCATGCTAAACAGTGATTCTTTTTCAGAGCGTATCGCCATGACGTGTCCTAACTGTGTAAGTGTTATCACTGTAAACGCCATAGTTTGCCAATTTGACGATCCTGTGTGGTAAGCCCAGGCTTGTGCAAACAGAGTAAGTCCAGCCATCAGCAACCCCACCCAGATCACATGCTGCCACATGCCGTGAGAGAATAAGCTTTCCTGTGGCGGGCGAGGCGCGCGTTGCATTACTCCACGCTCAGCAGGCTCCGCAGTGAGGGCTAATGCCGGCAAACCGTCTGTGACCAGGTTAATCCATAATATGTGCGTGGGCAATAATGGTATTGGTAGCCCTAGAAATGGAGCTAAGAAAATAGTCAACACTTCCGCAGAGTTGGTAGTGACTGCGTATCGAACGAATTTGCGAATATTGTCATATAAGCGCCGACCATAGCGGATGGCGTTAACGATAGTGGCAAAATTATCATCCAGCAATACCATGCGGGCGGCCTCCCTTGCCACATCCGTCCCACCTTTTCCCATAGCGATACCAATATCGGCAGCTTTTAGCGCAGGTGCATCGTTAACACCGTCACCAGTCATGGCGACAATCTCACCTTTATCTTGCAATGCGCGGACAATTTTTATTTTCTGCGCTGGATCTACACGGGCATAAACCCTTACCAGTACTGCCTCTGCTTCAAAAGCAAGCTGATCTAAATTGGCCAACTCAGTGCCAGTCATTACTCTACCGCTTTCGTCAGCTAATATACCAATTTGGTATGCAATCGCTTTGGCAGTTGCGGGGTGATCACCCGTAATCATTACTGGGGTGATGCCTGCAGATTTACATAGTGAAACTGCTTCTTTCGCTTCATTGCGCGGTGGATCGATGAGCCCGGTAAAACCCAGAAAAATAAGATCGCGCTCTAAATCATCAGGCTGTTCACTCTCTGGCAAAGTATCCCATCTACGGCAGGCAAAAGCCAATACACGTAATCCATTAATTGCCATGGTTTCAGCTTGCTGCAATAATGCAGTCTGATCTATGATTTGTTCGCCACTTGATGTGAGTATGCGAGTGCATTGTGATACCAGCGCTTCCGGTGAGCCTTTGCTATAGGCAATAACGCCATCTGGCGCATAATGAAATGTGGTCATGCGCTTACGCTCAGAATCAAACGCCAGTTCTTTTAGTCTGGGCGCCTCTTTTTCGAGTGTAGCTTTGTGCCAACCCGCTTCTTGTGCGGCTCGCAGAAGTGCAGCCTCGGTTGGTTCCCCCTGTATTTTTTCATGGCTATCGAGATGTGCGTCATTGCTTAATGCCAGCGCGTGAAACAACCTTGGCCAAGGAGCCGCCTTTACCTTCAATTAACGCCTTATTGTCCAGCCATGATGTACAAGATTCATTATCTGCATAGATGGTTGTGACGTGCATTTTATTCTGCGTCAAAGTACCAGTTTTATCTGAGCAGATAAAAGTCACAGAGCCCAGCGTTTCAACAGCTGGTAAGCTTTGGATCAAAGCATGCTGCTTAACCATTTTATGCGCGCCTAGAGCGAGTGAAATTGTCACTACTGCAGGCAATGCCGAAGGAATGGCTGCCACTGCCAAACTCACCGAAGTCATAAACATGAGCAGCAGTGGTTCGCCGCGTGTAATGCCAATGATAAATACCAGCGCACAAATGATTAGTGCTGCAACGGATATCCACTTACCAAAATTCTTGAGCCGCTTTTGTAACGGCGTTTTGTTATCATCCCCCCGCTCAGTAATGACGCGATTTTACCCAGCTCGCTTTGCATGCCAGTGGCGATGACCAAGCCACGCCCACGCCCATAGGTTACTATGGTGCCTTTATAAGCCAAACAGGTTTTGTCGCCTAAGGGTACATCCACGACAGGTAGGGAGTGTATTTGTTTTTCAACCGCAACGGATTCACCAGTCAAGGCTGATTCGTCTATCCTCAGTTGTGCAGCTTCAGTTAGCCTGAAATCCGCAGGTACTATATTGCCAGCCTCTAGCAGTACCATATCTCCCGGCACAAGTTCAGAAGCATTGATAGTTTGTATTTCTCCATCGCGGAGCACTCGCGCACTGACTTCGGACATGCGCTTTAATGCAGCCATTGCTCGTTCTGCGCGAAATTCCTGTATAAAACCAACCACCGCATTAAGAATCACGATCACGATAATAAAGATGGTGTCGCCAACATCACCTACAAATCCAGAAATAATAGCAGCCACAATAAGCACCATAATCATGAATTCCGTGAATTGGTCGAGTAGCATGCGCCAAGGCGAACGTCTGCGTTTTTCTTGCAAAGCATTCGGTCCGTGGCGTGCAATGCGTTCTGCTGCTTGTGTTGTGCTTAATCCGGTTTGGTGGCTGGTTTCAAGTTGCAGCGCAGCTTCGTCAGCAGATAGCGTATGCCAGTGATGGGATTGGAGGTGAGTTTTGTTATCGATATTGTTATCCATGCTGAAACATAATCCATGCGTTGAGGATGTAAAGCAGGAGCAAGCCTAGGCTAATCCATGTGAGCTTTAACACAGCTCGCTGCTGCGGGCGGAAGATAAAGCCAGCAATTGCTAATAAACTCATCATGACGGCTGTGAATGCAGTGATTGAATGGCTGGTATCTACATTAGCAAGTAGGGGGCCTTTAGTGTAAAACAGATCGTCCACCACTAAAATAAATATATCAAACAGGTTGCTACCCAGCAGATTAGCAATCGCCATGTCTATTGCCCCAATGCGTAGTGCTGAAATGGTGACTGCAACTTCAGGTGCTGAGGTCACTGCAGCCACTAATAAAGTACCCACAAAGCTTTGCCCCCAACGCATGAGTTCAGAAAGTTCTGTAGCTACAAAAGGCAGCCAGGAACCTGCTGCTACCACTGCCGCCGCCGCCAGTGCGTAACCCGTGATTGCTTGACGCAGTGTCACTTGCGGATAGCGTTCTGTAGAGGCTTCGGTATACGCGTCCAGCGTGCGCTGTTCATAACGGTGGATAGAGCGCATGGCAGCGACATAAACTAGCACGATGAACGGAGAATAAAGCCCCACATGCCATAGTGCAGGAGTAATTCCTGTGTGATCTAGTAGTAAGTTAAAGCCGGCAAAAGCAATCAATAATGCGCCTAATGCAGCTGATAAGATGTGCCCCTGGGCGGCGCGACTATAAAGGGTTTCGCGCTGATATAGCGCATCCAGTATGACCAAAATAGCAAGGTTGAATACCGTGCTGCCGAGCACATCACCAACAGCGATATTGGGTGCGTTGGCTACTGTAACAGCGGAAATTCCAGTAACCAATTCCGGTAAAGAAGTTGCAGTCGCTAATAGAATGAGGCCGACCCAAGAAGCTGATATGCCAGTCTTCTCGGCAATAATATCACCGTAGCGGGAAAGAAAATAGCCTGCATAGCCAATAACAGCAAGGCAAAGCAAAAGCTCCAGCCAAAGTATCATATTAATTTAATGTGCCACGGTTGAACCTAGGATACACAATGGTGAAATAAAAAAAGCTTTAGCGTGCATCAGCTAAAAATCCTGCTACCGCACGCTTGAATGGCGTAATGCGGCTTCCCAAACGCAATGCGCCTGTACGAAGCAATCGTGCAGGTGGACTATCGCTTGCATATAGCTTTGCAATGGCATGTGTAGCAACAAATAATGGCCGTGTGTGGCGGCGATGTGCTTTTTCATAGCGTAAAAGCAGGCTATTGGATGTAAAATCTTTACCTGAGGCGAGTGCTGCCTTAATTTCAGAAGACAAGGTTGCGATCCCCTTTAAACCGAAATTAAAACCATGCGCTGTCACGGGGTGCATTCCAACGGCAGCATCGCCCACTAAAGCGAACCTCTCTCCTATCAGGCGTTTTGCATATGCAGTGACCAATGGATAAGCATGGCGCGTTGAAACGAGGCGCATTGTACCAAGCCTATGCTTAAAGCGCGCTGAAACTTCCCGATTAAAATCGTCTTCATGCATTTTCATTAAGTTATCGATTTCTTTTGGTGGAAGTGTAACAACCACTGACGAATGCATTCCATTCATCGGCAATAATGCTAATGTCTGGCCGTAATCAAACCATTCCCATGCAGTGTGTTCATGTGGCACAGAGTGCTCCATTACGCAGACCATCATCGTTTTACCAAAATCATGCATGTCTGCGGCTATGCCCATGGCACGACGCGTTTCAGAAAAGCGACTGTCCGCACCTATTAATAATCTGGCCTGAATAACCTCATCCTCAGAAAGCGTTACTTGCACGCCATCCGCATTTGTTTGAATGCTTTTAACTTTGGCTTCTGTTTTTAGAGTAATTGTTGGCGAAGCTTTCACCACTTCGTAAGCAGCTTTGCGAATAAGATGGTTGGATATCAGATAACCTAATTCGCTTTGATGTGTTTCATGGTGACCAATATTTAATGAAAAGAGAGATGATCCATTAAATACGCGTGCATCTTGCAGAGGGGAAATTTCCTGTGGATCTATGCGCTCCCACAAACCGAGTTGCTGCATTAATTTTGCAGAATGATGTGTGAGTGCAATTTCTCGTCCATCAAAAGCCGGTGTTGCTAATGCAGCTTCGGCTTGACGCTCAAGCACCATAATTTGTAGGCCGGCATCTGCAAGAGACCTGGCAAAACATAAGCCCGCTGGCCCTGCCCCTATAATTACAATGTCGGCATCTATCGGCATAACTAAGGTTGTGAGGGTTTGATTCCGGTCGCAGCGTGGTTTCGTGCTTGAAGTGCCGGCGCCATACCATCACCTTTTGCATTTAAGGTCTTATTAATCTCGATGCCCTTTTGATAATAATTATCATCAATTACAGGGTCTGGCAGTTTTATTGCAAGGTATAAAGTAATAAAACCAGCGACGACGACTAATAGCGGGCCAGCGATGATAAACCAAACATACCCATATTGCCACCAAGCTTTTGTATCTTTTGTATCCATTAAGCGATCCTTAAATTGACTACCCGTACTTATAAATATTATCTAGGCACTAAAAACACGGATTTTTCTATCACAGTCTCTTTAGATTCAATAGACTGAACTTCAAACTGAATTTTATGAGAACCTGATTCAGCCGAGCCATCCGGAATTTTTAAGTCTACGATAAGCCAGCGTGATTCCGCAGGCTTAACCATAACAGAATGCTCAAACTCCATGTTTTCATCATTTTCATCATGATCTCGATCCTCCGCCTCTATTTCTAGACCATCTAGACCAGTAGCAGCAAGTCGATAATGTTGCGCAGTTTCTGTTCCATTCATGATTTGCAATCTGTAAACATTTTCCAGCTTGCCATCATCGGTCAAACGCGCCATCACGCCACGGTCGCGTACCACATCCACTCTAAAAGGCGTCCTAAGCCATAAACTAACCAAGAGTCCGACAACCAACAAGCCTAGAATGGCAGCATAAATCAAAACCCGAGGCCGCATAATACGTTGTAACATTTGGCTGTGTGTCCAGTTTTTCGTAACAGCATTTTGTGTAGAATATTTCACCAAGCCACGTGGGTAGCCCATCTTATCCATCACGCTATCGCACACATCGGCACACGCACCACAGCCTATGCACTCATATTGCAAGCCTTTACGGATGTCAATGCCGGTAGGACAAACCTGTACACAGAGGTTACAATCGATACAAGAACCTAATTTTAGGCTATTGCTATCAGCCTTGCGTGATCGGCCTCCTCGCGGCTCACCACGCGCTTCATCATAGGTCACTATTAAGGTGTCATCATCAAACATCGCGCTTTGAAAGCGGGCATACGGGCACATGTATTTGCAGACTTGCTCGCGCATATAACCTGCATTGCCATAGGTAGCAAACCCATAAAAAACTATCCAGAATGTTTCCCAAGGACCCAAGCTAAGGGTCAATACTGACTGGCTAAGTTCTCGTATGGGTGTGAAATACCCCACAAAAGTAAAACCAGTCCATAATGCAAAAACAATCCAAACGAACTGTTTACTGGCTTTTTTAAACAACTTTTGACCTGACATCTCAGCCGTATCCAACTTCATACGGGCAGCTCGGTCCCCTTCTATTTTTCTTTCAATCCAAAGGAAAATTTCTGTGTAAACAGTTTGCGGACAGGCGTAGCCGCACCATAGGCGGCCTGCGACTGCAGTAAAGAGGAAAAGTGACAGCGCAGAAATGATAAGAATAGCTGTCAGGTAAATCAAGTCTTGCGGATAAAAGACCAGATTGAAGATATAGAAACGTCTTGCTTCTAGGTCAAATAATAAAGCTTGTCGCTGGCCCCATTGAATCCACGGCATGCCGTAGAAAAAAAGCTGGGTCAACCATATGATGACCCAGCGCCATTTTGTGAAAAAGCCGGATACGCTACGTGGATAAACCTTATCTTGCGCCTTGTACAGAGAAATAACGACATCTTTTGTTGAGGCCGGTTTTTCCTCTGCCTTGGCAGCTGGTGCTTCGTTCATCCATCCAACTTTCTAAAATCAAATTTTACTACTAAAACTTACCTACTAAAACCATATATCTAACTTATTTATTCGATAAACCCCATACATAAGATGCCAATACCTGTATTTGCGCAGGTGTGAATTTATCTTGCCACGCTGGCATTTGGTTGGTTTTACCTTCATTAATACGCTTGATAATGGCCGCTTCACCTGCGCCATGCAACCAAATCTTATCACTTAAGTTAGGCGCACCAATGTCTTGGTTACCTTTACCATCTGCACCATGACATGCTGCACAAACAGCAAACTTGTCTTTACCCAAACCAGCGCGTGCCGCATCATGTGATGTGCCTGAAAGGCTAAGCACATAATTTGCTACATTTTTCACGTCTTCTTCCGTGCCTAATGCTGCCCCCATAGGCGGCATCATGCCAATGCGACCATTATTAATGGTTTCTAGAATTTTTTCTGGACTGCCACCATACAGCCAATCGCCATCTGTTAAGTTTGGAAAGCCGCGACTTCCCTTCGCATCAGAGCCATGACATTGTGCACAATTATTCATAAACAAACGCTCGCCAATTGCTCGCGCCTCTTTATCTGCAGCCAGATCTTCAGCTTTCATGGCAACAAATCTAGCATACAATGGCTCAAGTGCTTTATTTGCAGTAGCCACTTCATTTTCATATTGATTTACTTGAGTCCAGCCCAGCTTACCTGCAAAGCTACCCGCACCTGGATACAATGCTAGATATGCAAGCGCAAAAATAATGGTAATAATGAACATCCAAACCCACCAGCGTGGCAACGGATTATTCATCTCGCGTAGAGTCTCATCCCACACATGCCCACTGGTGTTGTCGCTGCCTGTAGTGCTTACCTTTATTTTACTTGTAAGCCACAATAGCAGGCCACAACCTAAAATACCACCCACGGCAATGACCGTAATGAACATTGGCCAAAAATTACTCGTAAAGTCACTCATTTTAATTTTCCTTTAATCTTCTTAACTTTGGTCATCTTTGAAGGGCAGATTAGCCGCCTCTTCAAAGTCTGGTGTATTGCGATTCCGCCAAACCCACACGATGATGCCAATGAACGCTATAAAACTGGCAACGGTAGCCAATATGCGGAGTGTATTAATATCCATTTGCTCTCCCTATCTTAGCCATTCAAGATAAACTATTTCAGGTGAATTCCTAAAACTTGCAAATAGGCAATCAGTGCATCCATCTCGGTTTTGCCTTTCACTTCCTCCGCTGCACCCGCAATTTGAGCATCGGTATAAGGCACACCCACTGTACGTAAAGCTTTCATGTGCGAAGGTATAGCCTCAGCATCAACCAGTGTATTCTCTAACCAAGGATAGGCTGGCATGATAGATTCAGGCACAAGGTCGCGTGGCTGAATTAAGTGAATACGATGCCAGTCATTACTGTAGCGGCCACCAACTCGTGCAAGATCCGGACCTGTACGTTTGCTACCCCACTGGAATGGATGGTCATAAACCGATTCGCCTGCCACAGAGTAATGTCCGTAACGCAAGGTTTCTGCGCGGAAAGGACGTATCATCTGCGAGTGGCAGTTATAGCAACCTTCACGCAGATAAACATCACGCCCAGCAAGCTGAACCGGCGTATAAGGCTGCAAACCGGCAATTGGCTCAGTAGTGGATTTTTGGAAGAACAACGGCACAATCTCCACCAACCCACCGAAAGCTACCGTAACCAAAATCAGCACAATCATCAGAAAGCTATTGGTCTCAATTTTCTCGTGGCTGAAGCCACTTTTTGTATCATGATTTGACATAATGATTTCCCTTAAACGTGAGCAGCAACTGGTGGAATAGAAGCAACTGCAGCTTTGCCGCTGGTTGCTGTTTTAATGACATTCCACAACATGATCGTCATACCGCTTAAATAAAGCAGCCCACCTAACAAACGAATGATGTAATAAGGTTGTTTAGCTTTTACACTTTCTACAAATGTATAAGTGAGCGTGCCGTCAGCATTGATAGAGCGCCACATTAATCCTTCCATCACACCTGAAATCCAAAGTGCAGAGATATAGAGCACAATACCAATCGTAGCCAACCAGAAATGCAGTTCGATTGCCTTGGTGCTATACATTTGTTTTTGACCAAACAGACGTGGAACCATGTAGTAAAGCGCACCCATAGAAACCAAGCCTACCCAGCCTAAAGCGCCTGAGTGAACGTGACCAACAGTCCAGTCGGTGTAGTGTGAGAGTGAGTTCACTGTCTTAATTGCCATCATCGGGCCTTCAAAGGTACTCATGCCGTAGAATGACAATGAAACAATCAGGAAACGCAACACAGGGTCGGTGCGCAATTTATGCCATGCACCTGACAAAGTCATGATACCGTTGATCATACCGCCCCAGCTAGGTGCTAGTAAAACCAGTGAGAACACCATACCTAACGATTGAGTCCAGTCAGGCAATGCAGTGTAATGCAAGTGGTGCGGACCCGCCCACATATAGGTAAAAATCAGCGCCCAGAAGTGAACAATCGACAAACTGTATGAGTACACAGGGCGCTCTGCTTGCTTAGGTACAAAGTAATACATCATGCCCAAGAAACCAGCTGTCAGGAAGAAGCCGACTGCGTTATGACCATACCACCATTGCACCATCGCATCCTGTGCACCAGAGTATGCAGAATAGGACTTCATGAAGCTTGCGGGAATTGCTGCACTATTGACAATATGTAATAAGGCAACGGTAAGAATAAATGCACCGAAAAACCAGTTGGCTACATAGATATGCTTAACTTTGCGCTTTGCAATAGTGCCAAAGAACACAATTGCATAAGACACCCAAACCACTGCAATCAGCAAATCAATAGGCCATTCCAGCTCAGCATATTCTTTACCTTGCGTAAAACCCAAAGGTAGAGAAACGGCTGCTGAAAGAATCACCAGTTGCCATCCCCAAAAAGTAAATGAAGCCAGCTTTCCGGCAAAGAGCCTGGTCTGGCATGTGCGTTGCACTACAAAATATGAAGTAGCAAACAGTGCACAGCCACCAAATGCAAAAATAACTGCATTAGTATGTAGTGGTCTTAAACGACCAAAGCTTGTCCACGGCAAACCGAGATTGAGTTCAGGAAAGACAAGTTGTGCGGCGATGATTACGCCTACCAACATGCCTACCACACCCCATACACAGGCCATGATAGAAAACTGCCGTACAACACCATCGTCATACGTAGTTGATTGAGTATTTAGGTCTTGCATTTAATTCCCCCCCCCATAAGTACTTATTAATAATTCTTCGCGAGTCTTACCTGCGGCATTTTGCCGCACCACGCCCTTAACCCATTTGATACAAATCAATCTTCATGCAGAATGCGCTCGCCTTCCGCCTCAACATCTTCAAACTGACCTGAATAAATTGCCCACCATAACCCCCCCAATATCACCAGCACAAGGATGACCGACAGAGGGATAAGCAGAAATAATATGTCCATTATATTCCTTCCGAAACAGGTGTGGCAACAAAAGATAGGCGGGCTGCATTCAATATTACCAATAGCGAACTAAGCGCCATACCTAAGCCGGCAAGCCACGCAGGCAACATGCCGGCAACAGCCAACGGAACGCAAATTGCGTTATATGCTGCAGCCCAGATTAAATTTTGTTTAACGATACGCATAGTACGTTTTGCTTGTGCGATTAATAGCGACACCATCTGCAATTGACCACCCATAATAACAAAATCCGATTGCGCTTGTGCTAATGGCACAGCTTGTCCCATCGCGATTGAAACATGCGCACTTGCTAACACCGGCCCATCATTTAGTCCATCACCCACCATCGCCACTTTACGCCCTTGATGTTGCAGAGACTGAAGGTGCGACAGTTTATCTTGCGGTGTACATCCACCTTTAGCCTGATCAATACCAACCATTTTTGCGATTCGCTTAACAGATTGCAGCTTATCGCCAGACAATACTTCAACTTGGATGCCATTTTCTTTTAGGACTCGAATAGCAGAAGCTGCATCTGATTTAACTGCCTCTACTATCTCAAAGCTGGCCATCCAGCCCTTCTCCGAAACAAGATGCACGCTGGATGCACCATCCAAATTCATCTCATTCGAAATGTTTTGACCAAGACTGTCTTCCAAACCACAAAACTGCGCTGATCCAAGCTTCAACTTACCATGAACAGAGTCAGCCATTAGACCAGACCCTGAAACTTCTTGTACATTGGTAATTTGAGTCAGGGTTTCAGTTCCTGCTTGATTTTTAACAGCCACTAACAGTGCCCGTGAAACTGGGTGCAGGGAATGTTGAGCTATTGCAGCTGCAATCTGCAAGGCTTCTGGCTTACTTATATTTTCTTGAGTAGTGATTTGTCCTACCGTCATACAGTCGTGCGTAAGAGTGCCGGTTTTGTCGAAAACGATCGTATCAACTGTCGTAAGCGCTTCCAGTGCCTGCATTTTGCGCACTAACACGCCGCTGCGTGCCAAAGCGCCTGAAGTAGTAAGCATGGCAGCTGGCGTTGCTAAGGATAATGCACACGGGCATGTCACTATCAACACTGCCACGGCTGCCATTAAGGCGCGGCTATGATCGGTTTGCCATAAATAGGCAGCCGATAAAGCAGCAGCCACTAGCACGGCAAATAGAAATGGGCGGGCGATTCTGTCTGCAAGTATTGCAAGACGTGGCTTTTCGACTGAAACACGCTCCATTAAGGCTACTATTTGTCCGTAGCGCGTAGATTGCCCAATTTTATCAATGCGTACCTGTACTACGGCGGATAAGTTATGGCTTCCCGCGATAACCTCTGACCCAATTTGTTTGGCTACAGAACGTGATTCGCCAGTTAATAAGGCCTCATCGGAGTTGGTCTCCCCTATGGTAATCGTGCCATCTGCAGGAAACGATTCACCGGGCAATACTCGTACGACATCGCCAACATTCAGTCTGCGCACCGCGACACGTTGAAAACTACCGTCCTCTTTCATGCGATCCACGCTGCCTGGCAAACGACGCATGAGTGCATCCAATGCGCCAGCTGTTCGGTCGCGCATACGAAGCTCTATCCATCGGCCGGTAAGCAAAAAGAATACGAACATGGTGAGCGAATCAAAATAAACTTCGTGCCCCCACCAGCCGGAAGGATCAAACGTTGCAGCAGTGCTCACCAGAAAAGTAATCAGAATACCCAGCGCTACTGGCATATCCATGCTGATTTGACGTTGCTTGATATCGTTGAAAGCGTTACTGAAAAACGGGCCGCAGGAGAAAAACATCACCGGCAGTGTCAATATCCATGAAGCCCATTGCATCAGGCTAAGCATATCTGTAGTCATATCCCCAGGAGTAGATACATAAGTGGGATAGGCATACATCATCACCTGCATCATACAGAAACCGGCCACTAGCCAGCGCCAGAGCATCAAGCGCTGATTCTTGCGGCGATCGTCTTGGCTAAATGCCTCAGTTGCCGGCAAGGCACGATAACCCGCTTTAGTTACGGCACGCATCCAGTCAGAAGGTTTTGCCATGTCGGCATTCCACACTAAGCGAGCGCGGCCGCTTGTGGCATTCACGTCAGCACTGGAAACACCTGAAACCGATTTCAATGCTTTTTCAACATTAATCGCACAAGCGGCACAATGCATGCCTTCAATTGCCAAATGTGATTCCCACTCATGCTTTTGGTCATTGACCGGCTGGCTAAAGCTGGACCATTCGGCGGGCTCATCGAGTGCAACCCATATATTCTCATCTGTTACACTGGTAGCAGCTGGGGTCGACAAAATTGTAGGGCCTGATATTTGCATAACCCTAATTATATTACTTTAACGATATATAGAATTATGTATCGCTCACATAGCATATAAAAATAGTTTAATTGACTTATCTCAACAGCTAAAGCCAAATTTAAACATATAGCCCGCTTACAATTGCTGGATCCAGTCTAATAGATTTTAGGCAAACCTAAATGACTAATTGGATAACTTGTAAACAAGCACTGCATCACCCTGCTTGTAGCCAAAAATGGAGTTGCCTCCACTTGCCACGGCGATATACTGCACTCCGTCTACCGTGTAAGTAATCGGTGGCGCATTTACACCAAACTCTGATTTAGCTTGCCATAACAATTCTCCTGTCCGGCTATTGTAAGCGTTGAAATAACCACTGCCCTCACCCATAAACACCAGGTCGCCAGCGGTCGCCAGCACGCCGCCTACTAAAGGCTGTTCAGTTTTGTTTTGCCAAGCTATTTTGCCTGTCGCCAAATCAATGGCTGAAAGCAGACCCCAGCGTGGATCATTAGTAGGTTCGCTGGCTGCGTAACGTATAGCAGATTTACCATCTTTAGCTGGGGTTTCATGCAACGTATATTTAATTGGAGCATGAATGCCTGCCACAAATACGCGCTGACTTTCCTCATCTATACTCACCGGCGACCAGTTTGAGCCTCCTAAAATACCCGGGTACACCACTGTGCCTTCAAAAGTAGCCTTTTTAAACAAATTTTGTTGTGGCACAAAAGCATCTGATTTTTTCAGCAATTTGCCCGTCACTCTGTCATGCACATAAAACCACCCTGTTTTACTGGCCTGTCCTACCGCAGGAATCGATTTTCCATTTAAATGATAATTGAATAGTACAGGAGGACTCGCCAAATCGTAGCCCCATAGATCATGCGGCACTTGTTGATAATGCCATTTAAGCTTACCAGTATTGATATCTAACGCTACCAAAGAGACGGTATACAGATTATCTCCCGGGCGGGAAATATCATTCATCTGTGGCGACGGGTTGCCTGTACCGAAATACAGCGTGTCTGTAGAAACATCAATTGTGGGCGTACTCCAGGCCGAGCCACCACCAAAGCGCGCTGCATCCGGATACTTGGCCAAATCGGCTTTTTCGGTTGCTATGTCACGGTTAAAAGTAGCCCCATCTTCCGTCGCCTCAGTAAATTTACCTTCCCAGCCCTTGTCTGGAATCGTATCGAACTGCCAGACACGCTTGCCATCATTTACATCATATGCCGCCAAAAAGCCTGGACGGCCATAAAGCCCAGTCACCCCTATAACAGCGCCGAGCGGCGCATCTTCACGAGGGTTATCAATATGCAACCCATAACCTACACCCGTTATGCCGACAAACACCATTCCTTTATATACTACCGGTGCCATTGCAATGCCGATGCCAGTGCCGCCCGTAACCTTGCGCGCAGAATTAGGGTCACTTTTATCAAGTACATCCTGCCCCTCTGTGGTGATTGCATTTTCGACCACGTCAATATCCCACTCTTTTGTGCCTGTTTTCGCGTTTAGTGCAATCAGGCGCGCATCCACCGTTCCTACAAACACCTTACCGTTTGCTACTGCAACGCCTCGGTTCGCAGGCCCACAGCACATTTTCCAGTCTTTACGCCTATCATGGACATAGCGCCAGATCTCCTTACCGGACTGAGCATCCAAAGCGACTACATGATTAAATGGTAACGATAAATACATCACACCGTTTTGCACAATCGGTGTAGCTTGAAAAGTCGCCGTTATACCACTTCTATATTGCCATACCTGCACCATATTTTTAACATTGGATTGATTGATTTGAGTTGATGGAGAAAATCGCTGATTAGTATAATCACGTCCGAAGCTTGGCCAGTCTTGTAATTGAGGGCTGGCAGGCCTAATGGCTTGTGCGCAACTGATAAGCAAGCCTGCAGAAATAAGCAGTATACCTTTTGTAAAAAAATAGATATTTAAATAAGTTTTCATAACACAATCTCCGAAGACTACAACTAGTATACAAGTAAGTATAGTTGGTGTCTTTATTTTCAAACTAAAAATGCGAAAATTAAGCCATACTGTCGATTCAATAAACATTGATGATTTAACATGCAATTCGCAAATATAAAATGGATTAACAATCTTCCATATTCAATTGATTTCAATGATATTTACTTTTCTAAAGAAGATGGATTAAAGGAAACAGAATATGTGTTTATTAAGCAAAATATGCTGGAACAACGTTTTATAACACTACAGCAAGATCACTTTAATATTATAGAAACTGGTTTTGGCACAGGTTTAAACTTTTTAGCCATCTCTGCACTTTGGCTAGAATTAGCGCCCACCAATACTCAATTAAATTACATCAGCATCGAAAAGCAGCCGCTTAGCTTGGCAGATTTAAGACGTGCTCAAGCGCTGTGGCCCCAATTTTCAGAAATTTCGCGTGATTTATCACTATCTTACGACAGACTTAAAGTTGGAATTAACGTTTTTAACATAGCTGGAGGCCGCATCCTGCTTAGCTTACAGGTCGATGACATTTTAAAAGTTTTGCCGGAATTATCAGAAAAGGCGGATGCTTGGGTGCTAGATGGTTTCGCACCTGCCAAAAATGCTGATATGTGGTCATACGAAGTTTACGAACATATTGCCAGACTCTCTAAAACTAACACTACGTTTGCCACATTCACTAGCGCCGGTATAGTTCGGCGCGGCTTACAGGCTGCCGGTTTTGAAGTGAAAAAACAACCTGGTTTTGGCAAAAAACGCGAGATGTTGAATGGCGTCTTTGTAGAGAAATTTGCATGAAAAAAGCTATTGTCATTGGCGGTGGAATTGCAGGCTGCAGCACGGCTTTTGCATTATCTCGACGCGGAATCAGCACCACAATTATTGAAAGACATCATGCATTGGCGCAAGAGGGTTCCGGCAACCCCGTTGCGATGTTATATCCTAAATTCAGCACCAAGCCTGATTTTGCCAGTCAATTTGCCTTGCTGGGCTTTCAGTTCACCTTGAGCTTATTAAAACAACTACCCGTCAGCAACACCATATTCAATGCTTGCGGCCTTATTCAGCTTGCTTTTGATGCACGCGAGCAAGTCAGGCAGCAAGCGATTCTGCAGCTAGAGGGTTTAGCCTTATTTCAATATATGGATACCCAAGCAGCTAGTGAAATTGCGGGAATATCACTAAAAACAGGCGGTCTATATTTACCACAAGCTGGTTGGGTAAAGCCAAAAGACTGGTGTGAATGGCTTTGTAGTCCACCTTTAATTACTACATCCACCTCCACGAACGCATTAAAAATTGAAAAAAAAATCAATCAATGGCAAGTAATTGATGACAAAAATATTGTCTATGAAGCGGATACAGTGGTGATTTGTAATGCGAATGATATTAAGCAATTCAAACCTTGTGCGAGTGCAGAAATCACTCCTGTGCGCGGACAGGTTAATTTTTTTGCACAAAATAGCTATAGCCGGCAGATGAATACTATTATTTGCAGCGATCATTATCTAAGCCCTTCGGTGGATGGCATACATTCTATCGGCACGACTTATGCGCCGAACGATACCAACCCCATGCTTAGTGAAGCCGATACACGGGGAAATATGAACGCGCTTAATAGTATTTCACCAGAACTTTCAAAATGCTTATCGGCCGAAATCGCGCATGGCCGCGTTGGCTGGCGAAGCCAAACGCTCGATTATATGCCGCTGGCAGGACAGTTGCTGGATGAGCAGGTAATCCGCACAAAGCCACCACGCTACAACGCTAATCCTGCTGACTTACCTTGGCTGGCCGGCTTATATGTCAATGCTGGTCATGGCTCAAAAGGCATGATTACTGCGCCAATCTGTGGTGAATTAATTGCAAGTTCAATCACTAGCAGCGAGGCTCCAATCGATGAAAAACTCGCGAGCAAACTCAACCCAAGCCGTTTTTTGTTACGTGAACTAGGCCTAAAACAATTGGCAAATTCTCTTTTATAAGTAAAATTGCGCCATGCAAAATGTGAATCAATTACTTGCCAATGCGCAAAAGGCTCAACAGGAAGGCAATCCCATCCTGGCTTTGCAATATTTTCAACAAGTACTTTTGCTGCACCCTAACGAACTTAACCTGCATATTGTATGTGGGAATTTATGTGTGGAGTTGCAACGTTTTGAAGAGGCGGCTGGCTATTTTCGTCGCATATTAAATGCCAATAGTAAAAACAGCGACACCCGAAATGCCTTATGTTATGCGCTTCAGGAGCTTGGAAACCAAGCCCACAATAGCGGCCTGTTTACGCAGGCTGAGGCATGCTTCGAAGAAGCTACACAACAGCAACCCGGCAACGCCGTATATTGGTACAACCTAGGCAATGCCCAACGCGAAATAGGCAAGCCGCAAGCCGCACTGGTAAGTTATCAGAAAGCGCTTCAATTAGACCCCAAAGATGCGGACACACATAACAATTTAGGTAACGTACAGCGCGAGTTGGGTCAATTAGATAAAGCGATTGCAAGCTACAAAAATGCTTTGCAGATCAACCCAAAGCTGCATCATGCACTCGCACATTTGGTACACCAGAAACAGCATATATGCGATTGGCATGAACTGGACCAGCAAATTACGGAAGTCCGTCGATTGGTAAAAGATGTACCAAGCGCACAAATCTCACCATTTGCCTTCTTAGCGATGCCAAATACGGTTGCCTCCGAGCAAAAGCAGTGCGCCTCCAATTGGAT
Source organism: uncultured beta proteobacterium (assembly GCA_963701715.1). GTDB lineage: Bacteria > Pseudomonadota > Gammaproteobacteria > Burkholderiales > Methylophilaceae > Methylotenera_A. The sequence continues at coordinate 102,765 of CAVPAX010000003.1, read as the reverse complement.
AAGCAACACTTATTCCAGCTTGTTTGAAAGCAGGTATAAACTTGGTTTTAGTTATGAAAAAAAATCAAAAGAGAAACTTAAAATCGGCTATTTATCTGCTGATTTCAGGCTCCATCCGCTAGCCTTTTTAATTACCGAATTGATTGAGAGTCATAACAGAGATCGGTTTGAAGTCGTAGCCTATTCTTATTGTGTGAATGACAAAACTCCAGTGCGCAAGCGCTTAGAACAATCATTTGACCGCTTTGTGGATATTCGTAATCTAAGCGAAATCGATGCTGCAAAAAAAATCAATCAAGATGGGATTGATATCCTAGTGGATTTAACCGGCTTCACACAATCCAGCCGCACAGGCATTGTGGCATTGGGACCTGCACCTATCAGCATTAACTGGCTGGGTTACCCAGGAACTATGGGTGAAATCAGTGATCAATCAGGCACCCAACCGTTATTTGATTACATTCTAGTAGACAAAATTATCGCGCAGAATCCTGCTGACTTTAGTGAACAATTGCTTTATCTACCCTGTTATCAGCCCAATGACAGCAAACGTCCAGTTGGGGAAAGTTCACTGAAAACAGAGCACGGTCTTCCCGTGAGTGCTTTTGTATTTTGCTGTTTTAATCAAACGTTTAAAATTACTGCTGAGGTTTTTGCCATTTGGATGCGTTTGCTAAGGCAAGTACCGGGTAGCGTATTATGGCTGCTGGAATGCAACCCTTGGGCAAAGACCAATTTGCAGCTAGAAGCGGAAAATGCAGGTATCGACAAGGATCGGCTGATTTTTGCACCGCGTGTGGCAATTGCAGACCACCTTGCTCGCCATGCCCATGCGGATTTGTTTTTAGATACTTTGCCCTACAACGCTCACACAACTGCCAGCGATGCACTATATATGCACTTGCCGCTACTTACTTGTGCGGGAGAAACATTTGCCTCACGTGTTGCGGCAAGTCTGCTGCAAAGCATTAATTGCCATGAGTTGATTACCGGCTCATTGTCAGAATATGAGAAAAAAGCGCTATATTATGCATTTGACCCTGAAAAATTGGCACAGATAAAACAAAAGCTCAATTCAGAAACAGCAATATCTACCATGTTTAAACCTGCACAATTCGTCCGCAATGTGGAGCAGCAATATTTAAATATTTGGCAGACATACCTTAAACGATGATAGCAGAGCAATGCAATCAGCCCTATGTAATAAACACATTGCTTGTGATAAAGTTAAAATAATTAAAAATAGGAAATATTATGGCCGCAATTGACATTACTCCGGTACTCAAATTTATGACGGAAAAAGGTGGCTCTGACCTTTTTTTTAGTACAAGCGCTGCGATTCACATGGAAATTGAAGGTGAAACAATGCCTGTCAACAGTCAAATTATGCTGCCCGGCATGGTAAAGGAAATCGCTTATTCGATTATGAGCCCCGCACAAATTGCCGAATTTGAATCTACCTTAGAGTGCAACTTTGCCATCGGGCGCAAGGATGTCGGCCGCTTCCGGATTAATGTATTCCGCCAGCGCGGTGAGGTCGGCATGGTTATTCGCCATATTAAAACAGAGATTCCGGATTTTGAAACACTTGGTTTACCGCTTATTTTACGTGATTTAATCATGCGTAAACGGGGTTTGGTATTAGTGGTTGGCGCCACCGGATCAGGTAAATCTACCACTTTGGCTTCAATGATTGATTACCGTAATGCCAATGAAACCGGCCATATTGTTACGATAGAGGACCCGATTGAGTTTGTCTATACCCACAAAAAATCCGTAGTGGATCAGCGCGAGGTAGGCATAGACACGCTTTCTTTCGAAAACGCCCTAAAAAATGCCATGCGCCAGGCGCCAGACGTGATTTTAATTGGTGAAGTGCGCGACATGGAAGGTATGAAACAGGCACTTGCCTATGCCGAAACCGGTCATTTATGCCTGGCCACTTTACATGCCAACAATGCAAACCAGGCGCTAGAGCGCATTATTTCATTTTTCCCTACCGAAGCTAAGCACGGTTTGCTCCTTGGGCTCTCCTTGAATCTGGTAGGGATTATTTCCCAACGCTTGATTCCAGGCAAAGTACAAAAACGCGTTGCCGCGGTAGAAGTTATGATTAATACGCCATATATGGCCGAGCTTATTCAAAAACAAAAACTGGGCGAAATGAAAGAAATCATGGGCGACAACAATGACATCGGCATGAATACTTTCGATCAGGCACTATTCAGACTCTTTACCAACGGCAAAATTGGCGAAGAGGATGCCTTGGCAAATGCTGATTCACGCAATGATTTGTCACTCAAAATGCGTTTTGCTGCCGAAGGTGCTGCTGGCGGTTTCGGCAATTAGATACTTACTCTCTATGATTCAACGCAGCAATTAGCGCTGCAGTCACAATCAGGCTGCCCCCAATCCATTCATTAAGCGTCATTGCTTCGTGCGCGAGATAATATGAGGCAATTGCAGCTACGACCAACTCAAACAAAAACAGCACAGAAGCACGTATAGCTGTGAGCTGAGTCACGCCGAATTGCACCAACAATGTAGCAGCCATCAGCAGCAGGGCTATCAAACCCATTATCAGCCAATGCGTGATACTAAAAAAACTTGGTGCTGGAAATGTACCTCCAATAAAGGGTGAGAAAATCAATGCTACACCAATCACCCCAAACCAGACTGCAAATGATTTCGCACAAAGTGTTAAATGGCTGGATTTCCGTGTGATTACATTGGTCAGCGAGAACCCCATACCTGATGACAAGGCTAGCCATTCCGCCATATTTCTTGGAATTGGAAGATGATAAGTTACGGCGCCGACAGGGCCTGCCAGCATGATATATGCGCCTATCAGCGCAATAACTATTGAAACGAACCCAACTTGTGTAATGGGCTCTTTTAGCCAGAAACGCGCTAATAGCAATGTCCACAACGGTGAGAGATAAAATAGCAGCATCACGCGCATCACTTCGCCGTCGATCACCGCTAGCACATAGCTCAGGTTTGTCCATCCCGCAATCAAACCCAGCCAGAGTATGCTTTTGGGCTGAGAAAACAACCCGCGCCAATGTCTGCAGAAATAAATACCTGCAACAATTGATGCTATGCAGTAGGTATAAAAGCTGGAAGCAATACCTGAAACACCAGCCTCAGCCATCAAACGGTATGGATACCAAATAATGCCCCAGCACAACGCACCAAAAAGTAGGCCGAATATCGCTAAAGAGTTTTTATTATTGCTGTTGCTCACTATGCTTCCTAAATTATAATAGCCGCTTATGAACCCAAATCTTAATTTGCTCCAACCCTACCCGTTTCAGCGTCTGCGCGATTTATTCAAAGGCATTACGCCAAATACAGCTTACTCTGCCATTAACCTGTCGATCGGCGAACCTAAGCACGCCACGCCACAACTTGTTAAGGACGCGCTGGTAAGTAATTTAGCCGGGCTGGCAACTTACCCCACGACAATTGGCACGACCGAGCTACGAGAAGCCATTTCTGCATGGATTTCCAGACGCTACGGTATACCAGCCCTTAATCCCGATAAAGCGATTTTACCAGTAAACGGTAGCCGCGAAGCGCTGTTTGCCTTTGCGCAGGTCGTCGTTGACAGCACAAAACCAAACCCTATCGTCATTTCGCCTAATCCGTTTTACCAGATTTATGAAGGTGCCGCATTTTTAGCAGGTGCAACGCCCTATTTTTTAAACACCTTACCAGAAAATAACTATGCAATGACGTTTGAAAGCATACCTGCAGATGTGCTTGAACGAACACAACTGGTGTACGTGTGCAGCCCTGGTAACCCTTCTGGCAAGGTGATGGGCCTAGACCAATGGAAAACGCTGTTTGAATTATCCGACCGATACGGCTTTGTGATTGCTGCAGACGAGTGCTATTCAGAAATTTATTTTGATGAAAACAATCCGCCATTAGGCGCCCTGCAAGCCGCATCTCTATTGGGTCGCAGCCATGCTAATTTAATCGTATTCAGCTCTCTCTCTAAACGCTCCAATGTGCCCGGCATGCGCTCCGGCTTTGTGGCCGGCGATGAAAAAATTATTGAAAAGTTTGCGCTTTACCGTACCTATCATGGCTGTGCGATGAGCCCAACCGTGCAGGCCGCTTCGATTGCGGCGTGGAACGATGAGGTACATGTGATTGAAAATCGCAGGCTATATACAGAAAAATTTAAAGCCGTAACGCCAATGCTGGCAGATGTTCTGGAAGTAGGAATGCCGGATGCGGCCTTTTATTTATGGGCCAGAAGCAAACAAAGTGACACTGAGCTTGCCGTAAAACTCTATCGCGATTTGAATATAACTGTATTGCCAGGCAGTTTTTTAGCTCGTGAGGCACACGGCTTGAATCCCGGCAAAAACTTCATCCGCATGGCGCTTGTCGCATCTTATGACGAATGTATTGAAGCTGCTAATCGCATCAAACATTATCTATAAACTACATTAATATATTTATTTAAGTATTTGTTTTAATATATTTATTGTTTAGTCTTACAGCGAGAGAACTCAGCGCAATCAACGCAATACCTATCATTACCAGCGCAACTGGCCATCCCAGTGTGTTGGCAAGGTGTTTGGCTGTGTAATAGCCGATATACGCCAACATTGCCAGCGTACCCACCAAGAGCAACGTGCGCTACGCACATAAGTGCTTAAAAATATAAGCAATGCCGACAATCCTAAGTAAATAAGCTCATATGGCGTGTTTTGTACTGCGTCGAACACCGACCACATGAGCAATATCGCACCGATAAAATACCAAAATGGCGCAATTGCCAAATGGCGCGATTGCTGCAGCGCATAAGCAATGCAAAGTAGCGAAATACCAACGACGCTACCGATGAGTTTTTCGTTCATATCCCAAATGTCAAACAGATTGGCAAAGAAAATACAGCCGAACAAAATCGCGCTGAAAGCAAGCACAGAGCGGCGTTTCGCCCAAAACGTGGCAGCCTGCTGAATGAGCATGTAGGCAGACATGAACATCAATCCGTGGCGCGCATCACCGCCCGAAGAATATTCTTGCAACATCACCAGTATACCCTGGGCTGCATATTGAAGCAATTAAGAACAAAGGTGTAGCGGCTTTTTCATATCTTTTATCAGCCAAGCAAACCACGCCCATGATAAACACCACAGATCCCATGCCCAGCGTCACAATTACACGTGCGGCAGAGCCGAAATCGTCCCAATACATCGAGATAAATACACCAATGCCAGCAAATACAAAAATGCCGCCGATATAGCCAAACAGCTTCGATAACACGCCTGCAGATGGCTTGGAAGCAACAATGGCGAGGTTTCCAAAGCATGCCCAATTTCGTCCAGAGTAATATTGTTATGCTTGGCAATTGAGACAATATCTTGAAGTGCTTCCTCTTTATTCGACATGGTCAGCCCTTAATTTTTAATTATCCAGCCAACAAATTGCACTTGATTATAGTAATAATCTTGCTGCTGGTTAGGTATTTTGTAGCCCACACTGCCCTTTTTTAAACGAAAGCCGCTATTGCGATATCCGCCACCAAACAAACCGCCAATCAGACCACTGCCGCTGTAATTAGGGCCTTCCAGTGTATAACCATCAGGTGACACGGCAGAAGTATCAATCGTTAAGTTTTTTGTTTCTTCCAAAACCACTTCACTGCCAGCGGTCAGTTTGCTTATATCTATAGCAATCTCGCGCACAGTTTCGTTTTTTCCATCGTAAGCCATAAGTCTCTTCGAGTTATAAGCATTTTTGTCATCAGTCTTTTTAGCCTTTACCAACAACTGCTTATTTTTCACATTGAAATCAAGCTGATACTCAGGCTTAGTTTGGTAATCATATTTCATTATGGTAAACAGCATTTCGTATTGCGGCGGCATACCCATCGATTTGGGAATTACCGTTGCGACGAAGAAAAGCAAAATAAGCAAAAGTGGCAATGTCAGCCCAATGACTAATACGAGATTCTCTTTAATAAAGTTTTTCATGCCATTATCCTTTAATAAACTGCACTATTTCCTGCAATACTATCTCATGCATGGCGGGATCCAGGCAATCCACCTCCACAATATCGTCCATGCCACGCAGCCAGGTGAGCTGTCTTTTTGCTAATTGCCGAGTCGCAAAAATGCCCCTGTCGCGTAATTCAGTAACATCGTAATTTCCCGCTAAATATTCTAGTGCCTGACGGTAGCCTACACAGCGCATAGATGTGCTTTCTGATGTGAGTTCTGGATACTTGGTCACCAATGCCCTTACCTCATCTAAAAAACCGTTGGCGAGCATCATATCGAACCGCTGCGCAATACGCCCATGCAACGCTTTGCGATTACTTGGCACCAGCGCGATTTTTAGCAGACGATAAGGCAAATCTTCGCCGGAAGATTCCTGATGCAGCGCTGTCATGGTTTTTCCAGTAACAGCAAACACTTCCAGTGCACGCTCGATACGCTGTGAATCAGCGGGCTGCAGGCGAGCTGCGGTTTCAGGATCTATTTTCGCAAGCTTGGCATGCATCGCTGGCCAGCCGACTTGTGCGGCTTCCTGCTCAATACCTGCACGAATTTCAGGGTTCGCTTCCGGCAAGTTGCTTAAACCACTCTGCAAGGCTTTGAAATATAACATCGTACCGCCCACCAGCAATGGAATTTTGCCGCGCGCGGTAATCTCTGCCATTAAACGCAAGGCATCATTTCTAAAGCTCGCAGCGGAATATGCTTCAGTGGGCAAGATAATATCAATCAGATGATGTGGTGCTTTTGCCAACGTTTCATCATCCGGCTTGGCCGTACCGATATTCATATCCTTGAACACCAGCGCGGAGTCGACGCTGATGATTTCTACAGGCAGCTTGGAAACAATATCCACCGCCACACCAGTCTTTCCGCTCGCAGTTGGGCCCATCAAAAAAATTGCGGGCGGGAGTGTGGTTTGTATCATTGATAATTGCTCAAAATTTGTTTTTTGACAACATGACCCTGATTCTTTTGAATCAAATCGTCCATTTAAATGTTCTCTTTTTACCAGCCCTATTCAGGACAGTATAATATGCCTCAGTAAATATACTATACATTTTACCGGGAGAGATTTTCCATGAATTTAGAGAAAGTGATTTTTGGTTTTTTTATTGTGTTGGCAATGACACTGAATTTTGGCTTTTTTCTCGGCGATATTGACAATCCAAACCATCATCATGTCTACGAACTCTATGCAGCGATTGTCGTAAGCCTGATTGCTACCGTGTTAAAGTTTGGCGACCGTACTCAGGTAGGCGCCGTCTTGCTTTCTACCAGTCTGGCCGCAGATCTTCAGCTTATTGCCGCCGCTATATTGTGGGCCGTGATGGGAGGCAGCATGGATGAATCTTCGCTGATGGTTTACATCGTTTCGCTTTCCGGTGGCGCTTTAATGGCGAACTTTGTTTCAGTCATTCTTCTTATCTCAGAGACCATCAGCCAACGCAGATAATGCGCATGTTTCTGAATATTTAAAGCAACAACTGAGATGAATAATATTCTTTTCCTGATTTTGCGTCGCCTTCGGCGGCCCTTAATCACAATTATCATCAGCTTTGCTATCGCAATTATCGGACTCACGCTAATGCCGGGCGTTGATGATAAGGGCAATCCTTGGCATATGAGCATATTCCAGGCTTTTTATGTCATCAGTTACACGGCAACAACCATTGGTTTTGGTGAAATTCCTTATCCGTACAGCCATGAACAACGCCTTTGGCTGACATTTTCTATCTACCTGACCGTGATCCCTTGGTTTTATGCCTTGGGTAAAATCATCACGCTGCTGCAGGATACAGCACTGCGCCAGGCAATAACCACAGAGCGCTTTGCCAAAAGCGTGCGCATCCTTCAGGAGCCTTTTTATATCTTATGCAGTTATGGTGAATCTGCCAGCGTATTAACAAAAGCATTGGATGATAAAGGCATGCGCGTGGTCGTAGTGGAGTCCATGCAGGAGAGACTCAATGAACTGGAGCTGAGTGACACCAAAAATGTGATTCCAAGCCTATGCGCCGATGCCAAACTGCCTGATACGCTGATTAATGCGGGTATACATCACCCCTTATGCAGTGGCGTAGTCACGCTTACAGATAACGATCAGACCAACCTCGCCATTGCAGTGGCGGTTAAGCTTATGAATCCGAATTTACCCGTACTGGCACGTGCCGAACGGGATGACATTGCAGCCAATATGGCGTCTTTTGGTACCGATCATATTATCAACCCTTACGTTTTATTTGGCGAACAACTGGCCATGCGTGTACATGCAATTGGCTCATATATTCTGCATGAATGGCTCACCGACGTGCCAGGCGATACTCTCCCGCCACCAGAATGTCCGCCAGTAGGCAGATGGATCGTGTGCGGTTATGGACGTTTTGGGAAATCTGTCATTAAAAATCTAGAACGCGAACGCATTACCACTACCATCATTGAGGCCTCGCCAGAACTCACCGGCTGTGAAAACTGCATACTGGGCAGCGGTACAGAAGCAAAAACCTTAATAGAAGCCGGTGTTAAAGATGCTGTAGGCATTGTTGCCGGTACAGACAATGACATCAATAACCTATCGATTGTCATGACTGCCTACGAGCTTAACCCGAAGCTGTTTGTGGTTGTGCGCAAAAACCGTCGGCACAATAACGCATTATTCAAAAAGTTTGATGCCAACATTACCATGCAGCCGCACGACATTATTGCGCATGAATGTCTAGCTCATATGATTTCACCACTGCTGGCGCAATTTTTGGCATTAGCCCGCAATCAAAGCAATGCCTGGGCAAATGCACTGGTAAGTCACCTGGTTTCGGTTGTGGGCGAGACCGTACCTGAAACTTGGGCTATTACGATTAATACTAAAAATGCGCCGGCTGTTGTTGCATTCCTCCAGCAGAATCATCCAGTGTCTTTAGCAAACCTGACGCAAGATCCAGCTAATCGCCAGGAGCATTTAGAGGCCGTTCCCCTGATGCTATTACGCAATAACGAGCCAATGCTATTACCGGCGGGAACCATTGTCGTTAACGAAGGCGACCAGATTCTTTTCTGCGGAAGACCTTTGGCAAAATCCACCCAGCCGAAGTTGTTAAACATCCACAAAGAACTGACTTACGTCGTCGACGGAATAGTAGTTCCGGATACCCTTATTTGGCGCTGGTTGAAGGCTTAGCAAAAACGTTTGGCAAAATCAAACTGTAGTCTACGTCATTTCCCGCGCATGAACATCTTATCCAAATCAGCCATGCTCACCTGAAACCAGGTGGGACGTCCATGGTTACATTGCCCAGAGCGCTCTGTGGCTTCCATATCGCGTAGCAAAGCGTTCATTTCCGGAATGGTGAGACTGCGATTCGCACGCACGGCAGCATGACAGGCCATCGTGCCAAGCAGCTCGTTTCTACGCTCTATAAGCACCCTGCTGACGCCGTATTCACGCAAATCACGCAGCACATTGCGCGCCAAAGACACGACATCGGCATCCTTTAGCAAAGATGGCACCGCGCGCACTGCCAGTGTGGCAGGTGAAAGTATGGCGATATCAAAACCGAGTTGTTGCAAACTAGCATCGTTACTGGCAAGCACTTCCTGCACAGTAGATACTTCCAGTTTATCTGCATTGAAACTCACAGGAATCAGCAAAGGCTGCATAGCGACGCTTTTCCGGTCTAGCGCATTTTTGAGCTTTTCGTACATAATGCGCTCGTGTGCGGCATGCATATCTACCACCACCAAGCCTTGCGCGTTCTGCGCCAGCACGTATACACCATGAATCTGCGCAACTGCAAAGCCTAACGGAAAATCATTTGAATAAGCATTTCCCTCTGAAATAGCATTGCCAGGAGCCTCATGGATATTGACTTGCAGGGCATCTGCTTGAGCATTTTTTTGCACGTTTCCAAACAAGGCTTCATAAAAACTATTGGACTGGTTTGCCGTTAAGTTAATTTGTGACTGGTATGAAGGATAGTTAAGCGAAGCCATGGGCGTACTGAATGGATTGTGCGGCGCCTGCTCCGTAGCCACAGCGCCGGTAGGAGTGGCAAGCGCTTTATGTAGCGAATGAAAAATAAAACGGTGAATGGCTTGCCCATCCCTAAACCGCACTTCGGTTTTGGCTGGATGCACATTCACATCAACCAGGTTTGGGTCAAGCTCTAAAAACAGCACATACGCTGGATGACGTTCGTGATGCAGCACATCCTGATAGGCCTGGCGGATGGCGTGTGCAATCAACTTATCACGCACAAAGCGGCCATTGACGTACACATACTGCGTATCGCGGCTATTGCGGTTAAACGTGGGCTTAGCCACCATGCCCCACAGACGCAGGCCTGCTGCCTGCTCATCTATGCTGATGCTTTCCGATGCGAATTCTTCCCCCAAAACTTCCGAGAAACGTTTGCTTGGCTCGCTTGCAATATAGCGACTTAAAACTCTACTATTATGTTGCAGCATAAACGTCACGTCCGGTCGTGAAAGCGCAACACGACTAAAAGCTTCTTCGCAATGCCCAAACTCGGTGGCTTCTGTTTTTAAGAACTTGCGACGCGCAGGCGTGTTGAAATATAAATCGTTGACTTCGATTATCGTACCGGCATCCAATGCAGCAGGCTCAAGAGGCGCTATCTCACAGCCTTCTGAGGCAATACGCCACGCGTGTTTTGTAGCCTGAGAGCGGCTTGAAATGGTCGTGCGTGAGACTGACGCGATGCTTGCCAGTGCTTCGCCACGAAAACCTAAACTGGCAACTGATTCTAAATCTTCCAGCGTAGCGATTTTACTGGTGGCGTGACGTGTGAGAGCCATGGCTAAATCATCCTGCGCAATGCCGCTGCCGTTATCTGCAACCCTTAGCTGCTTAACACCGCCTTGCATGAGCGAAACTTGAATCTCAGTACTACCCGCATCCAGACTGTTTTCCAGCAATTCTTTCAGCGCAGAAGCAGGACGTTCTACCACTTCGCCTGCGGCGATTTGACTTATAAGCTGGTCTGGTAAAAGACGTATTTGCATTACGATATTTTACCTGCAATACGACATAGCATCTCTTTTACAGCAACATAAATAGTACTAAACTCATCATTTTGCAAGGGAGCTCATTATGAACATCAATGGCAAACTGGTATTGGTCACGGGCGCATCCAGCGGCATGGGTGAGGCGATTGCAAAAGCCATGGCAAAAGCCGGCGGACGTTTGGTTTTGCTGGCGAGAAATCAAATTGAGCTGGACCGTGTGGTAGGCGTAATCAATGCAATAGGTGGTGAGGCGCATGCTTTTTCAGTAGATTTAAAAGATGCGGATGCAGTCGCCAAAATCGCTGTAAAAATTACACAGCAGTTTGGTACGCCCGACGTGATTGTAAACAACGCTGGCGCAGGAAAATGGCGATTTGTAGATGAAACCACACCAGCAGAAGCGGTGGAAATGATGGCGGTGCCTTATTTTGCGGCTTTTAATGTCACACATGCGTTTCTGGCCGCCATGCTAAAGAGAAACAGCGGCCATATCGTCAATGTCAGCTCTGTGGCTTCTCGTTTTGTGTGGCCTGGCGCGACTGCTTACATTGCCGCGCGCTGGGCGATACGCGGATTTACACAGGCCTTGCGGGCAGATTTAGACAATACAAACATTAACGTGATACTGTATGAATCTGCCAGTGTGAAATCACCTTATTGGGAGCACAATCCCGGCAGTGCCGAACGCGAACCAGGTATTGCCATTATTATTCCAAAACTAAACGTCGAGGATGTTGGTGTGGCTTTAGTGCGCGGTGTTGAGCGCAATAAAAAACTGATTATCACTCCGTTTATGACAAAACTGATTTACTGGAACCATGTGTTTTTTCCATGGCTGGTACAGTGGCTAGTAACTAAAACCGGATATAAACATAAATAAGCACTTATTCTTTCGCTACTTTAGTTTTTGCAAGAGCAGGATTGCTGGCGAAATACTTTTTAATACCGCTTAAAATGGAATCGACCAGTTTATCCTGATGATCGCTGTCGTTAAGTTTTCGCTCCTCTTCCGGGTTGCTGATAAATGCCGTCTCAACCAGTATCGACGGGATATCTGGCGATTTCAGCACAGCAAAGCCGGCTTGTTCGACACGAGGTTTGTGCAACTTGTTGACTTCACCAATATGTCCCAACACAGCTTTGCCCAGCTTTAGGCTATCGTTGATTGTTGCGGTTTGCGATAAATCCAGCAAAGTTTTCGCCAACACCGGATCTTTGTCATCCAGACTTACACCGCCGATTAAATCGGATTCATTTTCTTTTTTAGCCAGATAACGGGCACTGGCGCTGGTAGCACCTTTTTCCGACAAAGCGAACACCGAAGAACCGCGCGCCGACTGATTGGTAAAGGCATCTGCATGAATAGAAACAAATAAATCCGCTTTAAGTTTGCGCGCCTTGACCACACGTGTATGCAGCGGAATAAAATAATCGCCATCACGCGTCAGGACTCCACGCATATTATGCTCTGCATCAATTTTTTCTTTCAATTTCTTTGCTATGGTTAGGGTAATATTTTTTTCATGGCTGCCATTTGCGCCGCGCGCACCAGGGTCTTCGCCACCATGTCCAGCATCAATAGCAATCGTGATTAAACGACCATCATCTTTATTCGTGATAGGTTTACTTGTTTCTGGCGTCGTGGCTGCTGTTGTATCAACAGGTTTGGTTGCGACCTCTGGCTGAGCAGTTGGACTGGGTATATTCACATCAAGCGGCCCGGCAACCGACTCAGCGGCAACTCCATCGGCCGTGCCAGTATTGGATGGTAGCGGCTCGATAACTGGTTTTTGCTGGTTTGTTTCGTTATTTCTTTTATCCAGCATCGCCATCAGCTCGTCTTGTAGCGGATAAATATCCAGTACCAAACGATGTTTGTAATCACCGGCAGGCGCAAGTGCAAACAGATTAGACTTCACCTCGCCTTTCAGGTCGACAGCCACACGCACTACGCCCGGCTTGTAATTGGCTACCCGCACTTGTTTAATATACGGGTCACCCGATAGAATTTTATCTGAAAGCGCTTTAAGTACCGGAGTAAGCTCTATATCCTCAATATCCAGCACCAATCGGTCCGGGTTTTTTAAGATGATAAGCTGATATTTAATCGGTGCGGTCGACTCCAGCGCAATACGCGTGTAATCATCCGCTGGCCACACACGTGCAGCCGTGATGGTGTTTGCAGCGTAACTAATTGAAGTTATTAATGAAATACTGATAAATGCAAGTAGTATTAGAGTTTTTTTAAGCATTCTTTACCTATTTGCGAGCTTGCCGAAAACTGAATTTTACGCGCTTCTTTAAACATTGAAAGATGTATGTGAATATCTGATTCTGGCAACACGTGCGATGCTTTTTCCGGCCACTCAATCATGCAAATACTTTGCTGGTTAAAATAATCTCTGAAACCTGCCGCATCCCATTCATCTTCACTTATAAAACGATATAAATCAAAGTGATATAGTTGACATTTAAAATTGTTATTAAGTTCAATATCGTAGGGTTCGACCAGAGTATATGTCGGACTTTTGACTTTTCCGGCATGACCTAATCCATGCAAAACACCGCGCACAAAGGTGGTCTTTCCCGCGCCTAAATCACCGTGTAAATACACCACCAGACCAGGCAGCAAAGTATGTGCAAAATGCGCTCCGCAGGCCAAAGTTGCTGCTTCGTCATTTAATTCAAGTGTAATATCATTGCCACTATGCATTCAAACTCTACTAATGACTTAGCCGCGCTGGTGGCTGACATTAAACGCTGGGGGCGTGAATTGGGCTTTGCCGAAATTGGCATTACCGATACCGATTTGACAAGCGCAGAGGCCGAACACCAGACGTGGATTAAAAAAGGCTTTCATGGTGACATGGATTATATGGCAAAACATGGCACAAAGCGTACGCGCCCTGCCGAATTAGTGCCGAATACCGTGCGTATAATTTCTGTACGACTGGATTATTTACCGCCCAATGCCAAAGATAGCTGGAAAACGATTGAAAATAGCGAGAAAGCCTTTATTTCGCGTTATGCCCTAGGTCGCGATTATCACAAAGTCATGCGGCAAAAACTGCAAAAACTATGCGATAAAATCAAAGAAAATATCGATACATTCGAATACCGCGTATTCACGGACAGCGCACCGGTGCTGGAGGTGGCGCTTGCGGAGAAGGCTGGACTGGGCTGGCGCGGCAAGCATACTTTACTCATTAACAAAGACCACGGCTCCTGGTTTTTTCTGGGCGAGATTTATACTAATTTACCGTTGCCTATCGACAAAAAAGCCAGCAATCATTGCGGCACTTGCAGCGCCTGCATCGACATCTGCCCTACCCGCGCCATTACCGCCCCGTATGAAGTCGACGCCAGGCGTTGCATATCTTATTTAACTATCGAGCTGAAAGGCCCGATTCCATTGGAGTTCAGACCACTGATTGGCAATCGTGTTTACGGCTGCGATGATTGTCAATTGGAATGCCCGTGGAACAAATTTGCAGAAATCACCCAGGAGTCGGATTTTAATGTGCGCAACGGCTTGGATGACATCAACTTGGTGGAATGCTTTGGCTGGAGTGAGGATGAGTTCAACAAAAAAATGGCGGGTAGCGCGATTTACCGCATCGGCTATATGCAGTGGCTACGTAATATTGCCGTGGGGCTGGGCAACGCACCAAGCTCCCGCGAAGTGATTAACGCATTGAAGTCTCGAGAACACGACGAAAATGTACTGCTCAGAGAGCATGTGGAATGGGCGCTGCAGCGGCATCAATAAACTACTCAATATCGCCTGGTACGCCAACTTCCGGCTCGAACACTGGATTTGGTTCTAAAACGATTCCAGCTCCGTTGCTACTTAGGTTACCAGTATCTGCCTCGACGGTATCTACTTCTTGATCCGCAATGCTTTCAGCACTACTCTTCGCCTTTTCTTGAGGATAAATATCCAAAGCAAGCCGATATTGATAACCACCGACAGGCTTATAAACGGTCAACTTGGGTTTTGCCTCCGCCTTCAAATCCACCACGATACGCGTCACGCCCTGCTTAAAATTGGCCACGCGTATTTTTTTGATATAAAAATCATTTGGCAACACTTTATTTGCCAATGCCTTTAATGGTTGATTTATTGGAGTGCTTTTTAAATCCAATACGACTCGATCCGGATTTTTAAGAACAACCACCGAATGTGCAATACTTTGATCTGTTTCGACGGTAATGCGCGTGTATTCACTTACAGGTAGCACGCTGGTATTGATAACGGTTGCGCCATAAATAGACATATTAGCCAGCAACAAGACGCAGGCGGCTAAAATTTGTGCTGGAAATGCGGCAGTGTTTGCGCTGTTGTTACTCACACATGCAACTTACAAACAAATCAGCCCAAAGTCAACATAGCCGCGCCCAACATACCAGCAGCATCACCTGTTTTGGAGATTTGCACATGTACTTTCCCACGCAACACGGGGATCAGATCAGCTTCCAAGCGGGTATTAAAGGATTTTTCTATAACATTCCAAGCGCCCGCCATGCCGCCACCAATGATGACAGTCTGCACATCGACCACCTTTAAAATACTTGCCAGCACTTGCGCCAAAGCGTTTGCAGCCAGTTCGTACGCCGCCACCGCTTCTTTATTACCCTCACCTACAAGCTCTGCAATTTGATACGCAGAGAGTTGTTTTTGGGTGGCGTTAAAATAGCTAATCGCTACGCCACTAGCAGAGGCATATTGCTCAACGCATCCATGGTTGCCACAGCCGCATTGCCTGCCGTTGGGTTCGATGATGATATGCCCCACTTCCATCGCGCAGCCATGTTGACCAGAATAAACTTTGCCGTCAACAATTAGACCGCCGCCCACGCCCGTACCCAAACCTAAATAAATCAGACCACCCTCTGGCTTGCCTGCCAGACAATATTCGCCATAGGCGGCTGCATTCGCATCGTTCTCTACAACGACTTTTTTGCCAATAAGCTGACTTAAATCAGCCGCCAAGTTAACGTTGATCAAGCCCGGCAAGTTTGGAGACTGTGCAATTAATTGGGTGCTTGGGTCGATAAAGCCCGGAAAACCAATGCCAATAGTCTCAACGTCTGGATATTTGGCAATAACGGTCTGTATTGCATTGGCAGTAACATTAAGTATTTTCTGCCAGGCTTCATTAGGTGAATGATCTTTGCAGAACTGCGAGAAATTTGCCTGAAAACGCGTTTCTTCTATTAGCGCCAAGTTAGAAAATACACCAACACGTAAATTGGTGCCGCCGACATCAATGCCTATCAGCGTTGCCATGCGCTATTTTCGCCCTGAGAGCGCAATGGCTTTTGCAATCCATTTTTTCCGCTCAGCGGAAAGCTGCTGCCAGTTAAAGCGCCAGTGCCAGTTGCCAGAGGACGTGCCGGGTATGTTCATGCGGTGGCTGGAGTCGAGTGCCAATATATCCTGCATGGGAATGATCGCCAGTTTGGCAACCGATGTCAGTGCCATATTGATCAAATCATCAGGAAGATTGGGCTCGTGTGTTTCAGAATGTGTTATCGATAGATGCCGATAAAAATGCGCACGCTGATGTTCATCCAGACTGATATGCCAGCCTAAAGTAGTATCATTATCATGCGTACCTGTGTATATCACGCTATTTTCATCAATATTTTGCGGCAAATACGGGTTGTCCTCTGCACCGCTAAACGCAAATTGCAGAATCTTCATGCCTGGCAAATTGTATTTATTTCGCAAGGCATCTACTTCCGCGGTAATAATACCTAAGTCTTCTGCCACCAGGCAAATATTGGGCAAAGCACGTTTAATGGCTGCCAGCAATGCATCTCCAGGGGCCAAAACCCATTGGCCATTGATAGCGGTATCCTCATTGGTGGGAATTTCCCAAGCGGCTTCCAAGCCTCTGAAATGATCGATGCGCACGATATCAAACAGTTCATTTTGCGTGGCCATGCGTGCTATCCACCATGCATAGCCATCGGCAGCCATTGCATCCCAGTTATAATGCGGATTACCCCAACGTTGCCCCGTAGCTGAAAAATAATCCGGCGGTACACCTGCCACTACTGCCATGTTTTTATTAGCATCAAGCTTGAATAAATGCGGCTGCGCCCATACATCTGCGCTGTCGTATGCTACAAAAATGGGTATATCACCAAATAAACACACTTTTTTTGTTGCAGCATAAGCCTTTAGGCTTAACCATTGGGTGAAAAATATATACTGTGTGAATTGAATCACTGCGATTTCTTGCGCCAGTTCTTTTCGTGCCTGTTTTAACGTTTTTGCATCGCGATTTTTGTAAGCGTCTGGCCAAGTATGCCAGCCTGCCTGATTAAACTTGTTTCGTAACGCTAAAAACATCGCAAAATCGTCGAGCCAATGCGCTTGTTTCTTACAGAACTTGGCAAAAGCTTGCTGCTCCTGCTTGTCTACACGTATTTTAAATGCCTCGTAAGCATTTTCCAGTAATTGCAGTTTACTGGTGATTAAGCCGCCTGTATCGGCCTTTCTTAATAGCAACCCCTGTTCGTGCAAGGCCTCTAGGCTAATAAAATCCGGGTTTCCGGCAAATGCTGATAGGCATTGGTATGGTGAGTTATCAGCATGCGGCATATTGATAGGCAATGTTTGCCAAACCTTTGCGCCAATGTCATGCAAAAAATCTACGAATCGGTAAGCTTCAGCACCTAAATCACCCACATAATGCGTGCTAGGTAAAGAACTGATATGCAGCAAAACGCCAGCTCGACGCTGTTTTAATGGAGATAATTTTTTTTGCTGTTTCATCAATGCCTATATCATAAAATTATGCATGCTAAAAATAGTTCACGACTAATTTCAGCGATTGTTTAATACTTAGGTCTACGCCTGCCCTCGGCGCATGGTACCTGCGTTGTCTGCATTACCGCCACCGGCACTAATAGATGAATGCAATACCTGAGGTACGGGTTGTTGCAGTAAAGTATATAGATTAATAAGATTGCGGCGATAAAGCCTATCAAAGCTCGCAACACTGTCCGACGAGTTATAATCACCGAACCACCAAAACCAGTCTGAGCCTTCGCAAATCGCCAATTGGCGCTCGCATGCGGCCACCTGCTCTGCATTCAAACTTCCTTTAGCCATCACACTATCGTAAGTTTTTTTAGCAATACACAGCAAATCCCACGCCAAATTCTTATCCTTACTGCCTATCCATGTGCTAAAAGTGCCGTACACCCAACTGCCTGCAGCCACTTGTGGCAACACGGGGGCGGATAGTCCCTTAATTTTGTATTCTTTCGATTGATATAAATCAACAATATCGCTAAAAGTTGTCATTTCTATATCAGGATGATTTGTCAGCGCCTCATATAGCTCGCTTAGAAAATAATACCCATTGTATGGATAGTATTCCCAAGCATTCTCGCCATCCAGAATAACACTAACAATTTTGGCCTTGTTATAAACGTCACTTTGTACATGCGTTTGCTGGATGCGCTCAAGCGTTTGAATAAAATCCTTCACTGCATCAGCAGTATGAATTTTTGCATACTCGAAACCGATTTTATCTGAGAGGTTATCATCCCTGAAAAAACATAAAATATCCTGCTTGCCATTAGTTACACGATAAGGCTGGTAGAGATAGTCGTTCTTGTCCGCCACACTTAATTGAGATTTCAACAGGCTATTAGCCAACACGCCCTGCCCTGTAGCCGCCCATTCCAGACCATTTTCAGCCATTATCGATAATGCAGCATCCGACACGCCGCCTTCAGCAGGCCACATCCCGCGTGGCTCTTTACCGAAGAGACTTGCATGGTATTTTTTTGCGGATTGCACATGCGCTATAGCACGGCTTTGCCCACCTGCATATTTGGCTTGTTTGGGTAAAGGCGCATATGGCATTGCGTCCAGTGTAGTTTTAAAATCCAGAAGCAATGGCAAGATAGGGTGATAGTATGGCGTTGTGGAAATTTCTATTTGTTTGCGCTGTAAAAGTGCTTTATAGCGCGGAATTAACCCGGAAATTGTGTCGCCTATAATACCAAATAATTGCTGCCTATCCTCCAGTGTGAACAGCACACCTTTATTCATCAGCGCTTGTATCATCTTGTTATTGCGCCGCAAGCTCTCGCCACACCATGCCAAGTGATACCAAACTAATAAATCCGCCTTATATTGCGGTGTTAGATAATAAAAATTATCCGCTCCCATTGATTCAACCAGCTGATAAATCTGCAATAAACGCTGGTAATGCGGAAACGGACTCAGCATTTTTTCATGATGGCTTTTGAAACAACTTTTCACAATTAAGTGGCACTCATCAAGACTCATGTCTGACAAATTTGTTTTAACCAATAACGCTAACAAAGGATCACGAATCGTATTCTGCTTGAATTGACTACTATAGTCTTCCAGCTGCTCTAACAAAATTGGCACAAAATTGAAGGTAACACGCGCCTTAGGATTGGCTTCCAGATGAAACGCCATATCACTGTAGTCTTTAATGGCGTGCAGATATGTCCAGGGCAGCACATATTCGTTACTGACCGTGTCACGGTAGTCTGGTTGATGCATGTGCCAATAAAGATTGAGGTATAGCTTGGGACGATTTGATTTCAAATTAATTCACAATCTTAACAATAAACATTAAAAACAACCTATAATTAATTGTTTTTAATAACTATATTACTCTATATAAATCTTGACCCAGCATATCAGGCGTTACCAGCACAATGCCTTTTTCAGACACATAGAAACGTTTCGCATCTAAAGCCAAGTCCACACCGATTTGCATGCCTTCCGGAATGATGCAGCCACGATCTATCACCACATTTTTAAGTATTACATTACGATTAACAGTAACTTTTGGCAGTATTACTGTTCCTTCTATATTGCAATAACTATGGACACGCACATCCGAAAACAGAACAGAGCTTGTTACGCAAGCACCACTCACAATACAGCCTCCGGAAACCAATGAATCCGTGGCTTTACCTGTTCTGCCTTCGTCATTAAACACAAATTTTGCGGGTGGCAATTGCTCTTGATAGGTCCAGATTGGCCAATCCCTATCGTACAAATTAAGTTCAGGAATGACTTTTGTAAGCTCCATATTGGCTTCCCAATATGCATCGATAGTTCCCACATCGCGCCAATAGTAATTGTCATTTTTGGCGCCCACGCAACTATCGGTAAAGCGGTGCGCTTGTACTTTATATTTTTTTATCAAATAAGGAATTATGTCACCACCAAAATCGTGACTGGATTTTGAATCACCCGCATCGCGGATTAGCTGCTCATACAAAAACTTGGCATTAAATATATAGATGCCCATGCTCGCAAACGCCTTGGTAGGGTCGCCTGGCATATGTTTAGGATTTTCTGGCTTTTCGGCAAATTCAATCACACGATCGGTTTCGTCCACAGCCAACACTCCAAAGCCCTTTGCATCTTCTAATGGCACGTTGATACAAGCAACCGTCATGTCAGCATTGTTTCTGGCATGCGTTGCCAGCATTTTGCCGTAGTCCATTTTATAAATATGGTCGCCTGCCAATATCAATATATAATCAGCGCCGCCTTCACGCAGCAAATCCAAATTTTGATAAACAGCATCTGCGGTGCCTTTGTACCAATCCTCTGAAATACGCTGTTGCGCGGGAATGATATTTACATACTCGTTAAATTCACCGCGCAAAAACCCCCAACCGCGCTGGATATGCTGAATCAGGCTTTGAGCCTTGTACTGAGTTGCCACATTGATACGACGGATGCCTGAGTTGATGCAATTAGACAACGGAAAATCAATGATACGGAATTTCCCTCCAAATTGTACTGCCGGTTTAGCGCGCCAGTCTGTCAGGTTCTTCAAGCGACTACCTCGACCCCCTGCAAGAATAATAGCAGCAGTGTTTTTGGTTAAGGTACTAATAAAACGGTCTGAATGCTGATCGTGCGACATGATGCCCTCCTGAGGTTTTAATTATTCATCTGTAATCTAGCTGGGCTAAACTAAATTAACAAATTTGACTTAAATTCTGCATTAACTGCTTTTGTTTACATTATAATCAATATCACAAGCTATAATCTAGCTGGAAAGTAGCGTAATTAACAAATTATTGCTAAATAAAAAATAAAATATTTCTTAGAAAAATTTCGGGGGAAATAAGTCTTGGTACAATCCAGATCGACTTCAGAAAAAACAAACACACTAGCAGCTGTCAAGTCAGATAAAGAGTCCGATGCGTTATCTAATTCGCTAATGCTGATTTTAGATGCACGTCATCACGACCCATTCAGTTTTCTTGGTCAGCACAAGGTCGATGGCAGCTATATTTATCGTGTATTTCTTCCCCAGGCTACAGCACTTAGCGTTAAGGTGGACGGCACATGGGCAACACTCGACAAAACTCATCCTGCCGGATTGTTTGGCTTGCTAAGCAAATCCAGGCTTGAAACTCCATGTTTGCTAAAGATTGACTGCGCGGGCAACTCTTACGAAACGTACGACCCCTACACTTTTGGCACCAGCATCACCCAAGACGAACTCTATTTGTTTGGTGAAGGCCGCTTAAAACTGGCCTACAAAACCCTTGGCGCGCAATTCATCACACAGGACAATGTTAAGGGTGTGCGTTTTGCAGTTTGGGCACCAAACGCCGAGCGTGTCAGCGTAACTGGTAGTTTTAACAACTGGGATGGCAGAATCCACTCCATGCGTACACATGGGTCAAGCGGAGTATGGGATATTTTTATCCCAAATTTAACTACACACGACACCTACAAATTTGAAATTCGTAATCGCCACACAGGCAACATTCTGGTCAAAACCGACCCTTATGGTTTTGAGTTCGAACAACGCCCGGGAACCGCAGCAAAAATAAGCGCCAGCAGCCACCAGTGGGAGGATAGGCAATGGCTGGAAGCGCGCAAAAAACGTGATTGGCTGCATGCTCCCTTTAATTGCTACGAAGTCCATTTAGGCTCATGGCAGCGCAATAGTAAAGGGCACTTTTTAAATTATCGCGAGTTGGCCAGCACACTTGTGCCTTATGTTGCCGAAATGGGCTATACCCATGTAGAACTGATGCCAATCTCAGAGCATCCACTGACAGAATCCTGGGGTTACCAAACCACCGGTTATTTTGGCGTGACCAATCGTTTTGGCTCACCCGACGACCTGCGTTTTTTAATTGATGCATTTCACCAAGCCAATATCGGCGTCATTTTAGACTGGGTTCCAGGCCACTTTCCAAAAGATGATTGGGCTTTGGCGCGTTTTGATGGCACAGCCTTGTATGAACATGAAGACCCGCGTTTAGGTGAGCATCAGGACTGGGGAACTTATATTTTCAATTACGGCCGGAATGAAGTGCGTAACTTCTTGATGTCGAATGCCTACTTCTGGCTTTCCGAGTTCCACATTGACGGCTTGCGTGTAGATGCTGTGGCATCCATGCTCTATCTTGATTACTCTCGCAAGGCAGGCGAATGGTTGCCAAACAGATACGGCGGTAGAGAAAATCTGGATGTGATTGAGTTCTTAAAACAACTTAACGTGATGGTTGGTGAAGACTTTACAGGCGTGCTCACGATCGCGGAAGAATCTACCGCTTGGCCTGCAGTTTCACGCCCAGTGTATTTAGGTGGTTTAGGCTTTAGCATGAAGTGGAACATGGGCTGGATGAACGACACGCTAGCTTACATTGAGCATGACCCTGTTCACAGACGTTATTACCATGACATGCTCACTTTTGGCCAGCTTTATGCGTATTCCGAGAATTTTGTGTTACCGTTTTCGCATGATGAAGTTGTTCATGGCAAAAAATCTTTACTAGACAAAATGCCGGGCGATGTCTGGCAAAAGTTTGCAAACCTACGTCTGCTGACGACCTATCAAATGACAGCGCCAGGCAAAAAACTCAATTTCATGGGTAACGAGTTTGGACAAGGCCGAGAATGGAACGTCAACAACAGCCTTGATTGGCATTTATTGGGTGACAAATATGATGGCCATCAATGGCATCGCGGCATCAAACAAACCAGCTCAGATTTAAATAAACTATACAAACAAGAGGTAGCACTGCATTCGCTTGATTTTGTACATCAGGGTTTTGAGTGGATTGATTGCCATGACTCCGACCAATCCATTATCAGCTATGTAAGACGCGGACTGGATAATAGTTTTGTTATAATAGTGCTGAATTTCACGCCTGTATTACGCAAGGGATACCGCATAGGAGTACCCCAGGCCGGCACTTACAATGAGGTATTTAACAGTGATGCAGCTTGCTATGGCGGCAGCAATCAGGGCAACGGCTTTGGATTGCACACAGAGGATGTTGCATGGATGAATCGGAGTCAATCACTTGTAATCACGCTACCGCCGTTAGCTGGCTTGATTTTAAAGTTAGCCTGAAAAGTAGTTATTATTAAATCAGGGATGTTTTAAAACTTACAAAGTAACTAAATTAAAGAACGAATATTCAAATGGCTGCATTAACTACACTTCCGGTATGGCAAAAGCTCTGTGAGCACGAAAAAATCATCGCAACAACGCATATGCGCGACTTCTTCGCCAATGATCCTAAGCGTTTTGACAAATACAGTCTTAAGTTTGCTGACATCTTGTTCGACTTCTCCAAACATCGCATGAACGATGAAACTTTGCCGTTGCTGTTACAGTTAGCGAGAGAGGCTAACATTGAAAGCTGGCGCGATAAAATGTTCTCCGGCGAAAAAATCAATATTACTGAAAACCGCGCCGTGCTTCACACCGCCCTGCGCAATCGCTCTAATACACCAGTTTATGTAGATGGTAAAGACGTGATGCCGGATGTAAATGCCGTGCTCACGCAAATGCGCTTATTTTCTAACAAAGTGCGTAACGGTGAATGGAAAGGTTATTCGGGCAAGCGTATTACGGACATTGTAAATATTGGCATTGGCGGCTCTGATTTGGGCCCTGTCATGGTCTGCGATGCACTTAAACCCTATGCTAGCCCCAATCTGAATATTCACTTTGTGTCCAATATTGATGGTGCTCATTTGATGCGAGCACTGGAAAAGTGCAACGCTGAAACCACGCTGTTTATTGTGGCCTCAAAAACCTTCACGACACAAGAAACCATGACCAATGCGCACTCTGCGCGTACCTGGTTTTTAGAATCTGCCAAGAATGAGGCACATGTGGCCAAGCATTTTGTGGCACTTTCAACCAATGCAAAGGCAGTACAAGAATTTGGCATTGATACCGCCAACATGTTCGCATTTTGGGATTGGGTCGGTGGCCGCTATTCACTCTGGTCTGCCATTGGCCTATCTATTGCCTTGTACGTGGGCATGGACAACTTTGAAGCGCTATTGAGTGGCGGACATGAGATGGACAACCACTTCAGAACCGCGCCGCTCGAGCAGAACATCCCGGTCATCATGGCATTAATAGGTATTTGGTATAACAATTTTTTCCATGTCGACACCAATGCCATACTGCCCTACGACCAAGGAATGGCGCGCTTTCCAGCCTATATGCAACAAGCTGATATGGAAAGTAACGGTAAGTTTATATGCCGTGATGGCAAACGCATTCAATACAAAACCGGCCCGGTAATTTGGGGCGAAGCCGGCACCAATGGACAACATGCGTTTTACCAGTTGATTCACCAAGGCACACAAATTGTTCCTGCTGATTTCTTGATTCCGGTACATAGTCACTACGCAATTGGCAAACATGGCTATGCACATCACAAGATTTTACTGGCTAATTTTCTGGCGCAAACGCAAGCGCTCATGCTAGGCAAAACTAAAGAACAGGCACGCGCCGAGCTCGAACAGCAAGGCATGAGCGGCGAAGCACTTGAAAATTTACTGCCGCACAAAGTATTTGAAGGCAACCGTCCTACCACCTCTATTTTGTTTGACAAACTCACACCAAACACTTTGGGTAAGTTAATCGCACTTTATGAACACAAAATATTTGTGCAAGGTATGATTTGGGATATCAATAGCTTTGACCAATGGGGTGTGGAATACGGCAAACAAATCGCACAGCAAATATTGCCGCAACTGACAAGCGATGAAGTTGTGAGCAATTATGACAGTTCAACCAACGGTTTGATTAATCACACCAAAAAATTAAGATGAACCACAAAAACACGCCCTGAGAGCCGCATGGATATTGGCTTTCAGGGCGTCAATTTTCGCTTATTTTAGTTATCTAAGCTGTAAACCTTTAGCCAGTGCGTCAATTCCAATCGCCTTTGCCATACCAGCGCCTAAGCGTTTTGCAAAACGGTCTACCACTGTTTCCTGGTAAGTATAATCGACAATGTCTTCCTGCTTGATGACTTCACGTGCAACATAATCGGCACTGCCAAGTGCATCAGCAAGCCCCAGCTTAATACTTTGCTCACCACTCCAAAACAGGCCGCTGAACACCTCTGGCGTTTCTTTGAGGCGGTTGCCGCGCCCTTCACGCACCACATTCTTAAACTGTTCATGCACTTCATTTAACATAGTTTGTGCTAAGGCCAGGTGTTTCGGGTTGACTGGTGAAAATGGATCCAGCATGGCTTTGTTTTCTCCCGCGGTCATTAAACGGCGTTCGACACCCACCTTTTTCATCACCTCAGTAAAACCGTATCCATCCATCAGAACACCGATTGAACCCACAATACTGGCTTTATCCACGTAGATTTTATCGGTTGCTGCTGCAATGTAATAGCCGCCAGAAGCACAAATGTCCTCCACCACACCATATACCGGAATTTTTGGGTGCAGTTTCTTTTGGCGCACGATTTCGTCATTAATGATGCCTGCCTGCACAGGACTGCCGCCAGGTGTGTTAAAGCGCAAAATAATGCCCTTGGTGCCATGGCTTTCGTATGCGTCATTCAAGCTGCTAATGACAGAATCAGCATTGACTTCACCGCCCGCCTCAATCACACCATTAATGTCAATTAAAGCCGTGTGAGGGCCAGCCACATTTTTGTCGCCGAACAAACCTAATGCCACAATCAGCAACAACAACAGGTAGCCAAAAGTAAGCAATTTAAAGAATATGCTCCATCGGCGCGCGGTTTGCTGCTCTTTCAATCCAGACAATGCCAGCTTTTCTATAGTCTGCTGCTGCCAGTTAATATTTGGTGGTTCTATCTGCTCGGACATACTATTTTTCCTATTTAAATTTTTCTATTGGATTGATGCAGTTGGTCAACATGAATCGTTATTTGATGATTCTGCTCTGTAACAGGTAACATTTGCAAGCTCTTGCCTTTGCATGGCCCCATCACACAAAAACCATTATCAGGCCGATAATGCGCACCATGTGTGGCACATATCAAATAGTCTTTACTTGCTGTAAAAAATTCGCCTTGATTCCAGTCCAGCTCTACCGACACATGTGCACATTGATTCACATAAGCATGTGCTTTACCTTGATAGCGCACCACAAAACCCGTGGCAAACTCACCTAACTGTGGCAATGGAAAACGCAAGCCTAAAGATTTCTCATGCAAATCGCGGCTATCTAAAACAATGGTATTTTTATGCATGAGTCAACAACCAAGCGCTTAAGTCATTAAATTGATGGAATATTTCAATGCTATTGTAACTCAATAATTTATCATGCGATTGCGCTCCATAGGTTACTGCAACAGCTTGCACATTAGCATTTTTGGCCATTTGCAAATCATAGCTGGTATCGCCAATCATCAAAGTACGTTCTGGTGATATCACACAAGCATCCATGATCTCATCCAGCATTTGTGGGTGTGGCTTAGAGAAACACTCATCCATGGTACGGGTAGTATGAAAATAATTTCCCAAACCGCAATGCTCTAATGCCAGATTAAGTCCTCGCCTCCCCTTGCCAGTTGCCACGGCCAGTTTATAGCCGCGCCGATTAAGCTCGACAATAGTCTCTTTTGCCCCCTCAAATAAAGGGATTGCCTGCTCACCCGCATAATAATTGGCGCTGTATTGTGTAGCCAACGCCTGCGCCTGATCTGCGGGTATGTCGCCGTACAAGGCGTGAATAGACTCTCTTAACCCAAGCCCGATAATATTACGAGCCGCTTCCGGGCTTAGTGCGGGCAACCCCACTTGTGTTGCCGCATCCACAATGGCATTGGTAATCATGCCAGCTGAATCAGCGAGCGTGCCATCCCAATCCCATACAATTAAATCAAACTCTTTATTCATTATTTCTAACCATTTCCTTCTAACTTCTCAATAAATTTTTGTAGCTCAGCCGGTAGAGGCGCAATCAATTTTAATTTCTCACCGGATACAGGATGCCGTAGATTTGTTTCAGCCGAATGTAAGAACATCCGTTTTAAGCCTTTTTTTGCCAGAGACTTGTTGAGCGCAAAATCACCATACTTGTCATCTCCGGCAATAGGAAAACCCAAATGTGCCAATTGCACGCGAAGTTGGTGCGTGCGGCCTGTGACAAGTTGCGCTTCGAGCAAACTAAACCCAGGAAAATTCTGTTTCAGATAAAAAATAGTTTCTGAAACTTGCGCCTCTCCATATTTATCCTTGCTTATATCAGTCACTACATTGACGCGGCGCTCACCGTTAGGTAACACATATTTTTGTAAATCCAACTTCACGCGCTTCTTTTTTTCAGTCCAATCGCCCGCAACCAGCATTACATAACGCTTATCTGTTTGATTGTTGCGGATGGCTTCATGCAAAGCCACTAATGCTGCACGCTTTTTTGCAAGCATAAGCACACCGGAGGTTTCGCGATCCAATCTGTGTACAAGCTCTAAAAATTTCGCTTTCGGGCGCTCCAATCGCAGTTGCTCAATCACGCCTCGACTCACTCCGCTACCCCCATGCACTGCAAACCCAGCTGGTTTATCAATTACTAATAATGCATCATCTTCAAAAATAACGGTCTTTTCTAATATTGATGCGGCAGGTGTGTTTGTCACTTCTTTTTCGACGGTAGCAACACGTATCGGTGGAACGCGCACAATGTCACCAAGCGCGAGCTTATGCGATGCATCAATACGACCTTTATTGACGCGCACCTCACCGCTACGCAAAATACGGTAAATATGGCTTTTAGGAACTCCTTTAAGCATTTTTGCGAGAAAATTATCAATACGCTGTCCATCACTAGCTTCATCCACAGTAAGACTAGCTGCCGAATCTGCACTGATTATATTATTTCGTTCTATTTGCATCATAATTTTGCTTTAAAGAGTGATAACGCCTATACTTAGCATGTTGTTGAATTTAAATCGCTTTAGCGTTACTCAATCAACATAATAAACGTGACAAAATATACTTGGCTAATACCGCTCGCCATATTTTTAAAGTAGCGATAAAAAAATGCGCTCTAGCCGCCGCAGACAAATAAACATAAACGCGACTAAAGTTACTGAAGACAGAATTTTAACGGATTTGTGCCCAGTGTTGATAAAAATCAAGCTTTGGCATAAATTTTAAGGTGCAGTAAAAATTTTAAGATCAACCAACATGAACGCAGTAAGTTCTGCGGCATGCGCTGCAGTCATAACTGCAAGCTGGGTTGATTTTAGTTGCACCATGTTGCGTTACATAAAGCGCACGATTAAAACAAAATCTAGATTATTCTAGTCAAATTAAGCCTTCAGAGCTTTAGCCCTCTGTCAAACAGTCTGCCCGCTTGAGCGCGGGAGCATACAATGAAACGCATGTTATTTAATGCAACGCAATCGGAAGAATTACGCGTTGCGATTGTCGATGGACAAAAGCTTATTGATTTAGACATAGAACACGCTGGAAAAGAACAGCGCAAAAGCAACATTTACAAGGGCGTCATTACCCGCGTAGAGCCTTCACTAGAAGCGGCATTCGTCGATTACGGCACCGAACGCCACGGCTTTTTACCTTTCAAGGAAATATCACGTAGCTATTTTTCGGACAAATCCGAAGGTGGTCGCACGCGTATTCAAGACGTGATTAAAGAAGGCCAGGAGCTCATCGTACAAGTGGATAAAGATGAGCGCGGCAACAAAGGTGCGGCACTCACCACTTTCATTTCTTTAGCCGGCCGCTATTTGGTGTTGATGCCAAACAATCCTCGTGGCGGTGGCGTCTCGCGCCGCATTGAAGGTGAAGACCGTAATGAGTTACGTGATGTATTGGCGCAACTAGAAGTACCAAAGGGCATGAGCATCATCGCACGTACCGCTGGTATCGGCCGTAATGCAGAAGAATTACAGTGGGATTTAAACTACCTCACGCAGTTATGGACAGCTGTAGAGGAGGCCTCACATATTCAGGCTGGAGCATTTCTTATCTATCAGGAAGGTAGCCTGGTTATTCGCGCCATTCGAGATTATTTTAGTGCGGATATCGGCGAGATTTTAATTGACACGCCTGACGTATACGAACAAGCCGTACAATTTATGAACCACGTGATGCCTGGTAATGTAACACGTGTAAAACTGTATCAAGATGAAGTGCCATTGTTCTCTCGCTTTCAAATCGAGCACCAAATCGAATCCGCCTTTTCACGTGAAGTACGCTTGCCTTCAGGTGGTGCCATTGTAATTGACCATACCGAAGCCCTTGTATCTGTTGATGTAAACTCTGGTCGTTCCATTAAAGGCAGTGACATTGAGCAAACGGCCTTCAATACCAATCTAGAAGCTGCGGATGAAGTTGCACGCCAATTACGCCTACGTGATTTGGGTGGCTTGGTGGTGATCGACTTTATCGATATGGAAAATCCACGCAACCAGCGAGATGTAGAAAACGCCTTGCGTGACGCCTTGCATGCTGACCGTGCACGCGTGCAAACAGGCAAGATTTCACGCTTTGGCTTGCTTGAATTATCACGCCAACGTCTGCGCCCTAGTCTTGGCGAAACCAATCACGCTGTCTGTCCACGTTGTAACGGCACTGGCCATATTCGTGGCATTGAATCCACAGCCCTGCATATCTTACGCATTACACAAGAAGAGGCCATGAAAGACAATAGCGCAATTATTCAGGTGCAGTTGCCTGTTGAGGCCGCTACTTTCTTGTTAAATGAAAAACGTGCTGATATTCACAAAATCGAGCAGCGCATGGGTGTGGAAGTGATTTTGATTCCAAACATCCATATGGAAACACCAAACTACAGCATCACACGCATTAAGCATGACGACGTAAACGAAGAAACCTCGCAAGCCAGCTATAAAATGGTGGAATTGCCTGCCGAAACCGCTTACGTACGCAGCTTGAACGAAGAAGCTAAGCCCTCTGCGCCAGAAGCCTTGGTAAAAGGCATTACGCCTGCAACTTCCGCACCCATCGTGGATGAAAAACCTGTTGCAACTGCAACTAAAACATCATTTTTAGGCCGTATTAAAAAATGGCTGGCTGGTGAGGGTGAAGTAAAAATTGAAGAAAAGGCAGACGACCAAGCTGCACGCGAAGCACGTGATAGCCGCGAAAGCAATCGTGACCGTAACCGCAACGGACGTGACCGTAATCGTAACCGTAACAATCGCGACCGCAACATAGAGCGTGGGGACAGGCCGCAACAAGGACAACGTTCACCACAGGCCAATAATCAGCAGCGAGCTGAACGCACACCTAGGCCCGAGAGGATCTCCGAAAATCGACCTACAGAAAACCGTGTGGAAAAGATTGAAACAGCCGCAGTAGTATCACCGCAAGGTGATACTGCAGTTGATGCAAACCAAGCGCAACGTCAAGAACGCAGCGGTCGCAGTCGCCGCGGAGGACGTAATCGCAACAGAAACAGGGACCGTGATGCCAATCGCGAACCAAATGTATCTGTACCAACTTTTGAGCAGAATGAATCTATCCCAGTAAGCGCCGCCCTAGAGGCAGCACCAATATTGGCTGCCGAGCCTACTGCCGAAGTGCCTGCAAAAACGTCTGGTAAAGCCAAAAAACCAGCTAAAACCAGTGAAGCAGTTATTGAGTCCTTGGCATTTGTTGAAAAAGCACCAAAAGCTGAAGTGGTAGCAAAAGCGAAAGCTGAGAAGAAACCTGCCTCACGCAAACCTAAACCTTCTAAACCGGTAGATTTAGCTGCAAGTGGCCTGCAATTGGTAGAAACCAAAAATGAAGCTAAAGTTACTATTTCAGTCGAGGAGCCTGTAAAACCTAAAGCCCCGCGCAAAGCACCAAACTGGAAAAAAAGTGCTGAAGCAAAAACTGATGGCGCACCTTTGGTGATGGTAGAAACTCAAAAATAACTTTCCTGCAATAAAAAAGCCCGAGTTTTCTCGGGCTTTTTTATTGCTAAATCAAAATATTCAATTTCTTAAATAATGTACTACTGCAAAGCCTATTGCTGTCATACAAAGCGATCCTAGAACATGACTTGAAATATGTGCTGCAGCCCAAGCGTACTCTTGTTTATTTAGCAAATTAAATGCCTCACCTGAGAATGCTGAAAATGTGGTCAGCCCGCCCAAAAAACCCGTCATCACAAAAAGACGCATTTCATTTTGATGCGGAACAGCGACAAAGTAAGCCATTGCCATCCCCATCAGCAGGCCACCTCCCAAATTAGCGATTAACGTGCCCATGGGCAAGATGCCGGCATTTAACATAGCGCCCAATCCCCAGCGTATCCATGCTCCCAAAACAGCGCCACTGCCTACTGCTAAAAAACCGCTCCATCCCATATTTGCTCCCAAAACAATACTAAAGCCACCAGTTTATACAATATAATAATGCATCAACATCATAATAAAGAAAGTAAATTTTGCGCGTTTTATTTGCCACCTCAGAAGCTCATCCACTTATTAAAACCGGCGGACTTGCAGATGTTAGCGGCGCCCTTCCAAAAGCCCTAAACAATTTAGCTGAATTTGATGGTGACATCAAAATATTGTTACCCGGCTACAATGCAGTTCTTGAAAAACTAAAGTCTTCCACAGTAATTGCCACGATTGAGGTGCTTGGACAAGATTGCACTTTATTGATGGGTAAAATGCCAGACAGCGACACCGACGTGATTGCTATTCAAAATGCCTATCTGTACGAACGCGATGGCGGCCCATACAGCGATAAAAATGGGGTTGAATGGCTTGATAACGCACTTAGGTTTGGCGTGCTCTCTCGCGTCGCCAGCTTGCTTTGTAGCAAAAATAGTCCGCTTCAAAATTGGCAGCCGGATTTGATTCAATGTAATGACTGGCAAACCGGCTTGGCACCTGCATACATGAAATTGCTGGATTTTTCATCGGCCAAGTCTATTTTAAGCCTGCATAACCTTGCTTTTCAGGGCTGCTTTGATATCAGTTGGCTCAAGGCACTCGAACTTCCTATAGAGAATTTTCAAATCAGCGGCTTTGAATATCACGGTCAAATCTCATTCTTAAAAGCAGGGCTTTTTTACTCAGACAAATTGAGTACGGTGAGCCCGACTTATGCGCATGAAATTCAAACTGAGGAATTTGGTTTTGGTATGCAAGGATTGCTGCAAATTCGTAAAGATGATTTAACGGGTATCTTAAATGGTATTGATACCGAAGAATGGTCACCTAAAAAAGATCCTAGCCTAGTCGAAAATTACAGTGCCAGTAATTTAACAGGTAAGCAGGCAGTAAAAAAATCATTACAGCAACAGTTAGGGCTTCATATTGATGCGGATGCACCATTATTGGGCGTAGTGAGCCGCCTTACACATCAAAAAGGGCTTGATTTATTACCGGAAATTATGCCTCATCTTATTGCGCAAGGCTGTCAGTTTGCCATTTTAGGCAGTGGCGATAAACCACTGGAAGCCAGTTTTAATGCCTTTGCTCAAAGCTATCCATCACAAGTCTCTATGAACACAGGCTATAACGAACATCTTTCCCACAACATAATGGCTGGTTCTGATATGTTCATTATGCCATCACGCTTTGAACCTTGCGGCCTCAATCAGCTATATGGTCTAGCTTACGGCACTCCCCCCATCGTCAATGCCACTGGCGGTTTGGCGGATTCAGTGTGCGACACTACTGAAACCACAATTAAAAATAATACTGCTACAGGATTTGTGATGAAAAACGTCAGCAGCGCATCACTTTTGGTCACTATTGAACATGCATTAGCCATTTGGAAAGACAAGACATTATGGCAAAAAATTCAGAAAAATGGCATGCAACAAGATATTAGCTGGGATTCAAGTGCGAAAGCTTATCTAAAACTATACAAACAAACGCTATTAAGTAACTAGGAAAAGTTGGCATATTTGATGCTTAATATTAATTAAGCTTCTCCAAAGCTAACTTCTCCTCCCTAGGGGCGTATACATTAAATGTTACGCCTCTTTTTTTATTCTGAATCTCAACAAAATTTCACTTGACTATAAAATGCTCTCGATAGTATTTGAGCTCATCAATCGATTCATAAATATCCGCCAAAGCTTCGTGCTTGCTGGCTTTTTTAAAACCTGAATAAATTTCCGGTTTCCAACGGCGGGCAAGTTCTTTGAACACGCTCACATCAAGATTGCGATAGTGAAAGTAGGCCTCTAAATCAGGCATGTAGCGCGCCATAAATCGCCTATCTTGACAAATAGAGTTGCCACACATAGGTGATTTGCCTGCAGGAACAAATTGTTTCATATACGCAATCATTTGCTCGGCTGCTGCAGCTTCGTTTAATTTAGATGCTTTCACCTTGTCAATCAAGCCGCTACGGCCATGGGTACCTTTATTCCATGCATCCATGCCATCTAGCACCGCGTCCGATTGATGGATCACCAATACAGGCGATTCACCCAGCACATTTAATTCGGCATCTGTAATCACGACGGCAAGTTCTAGAATACGGTCTGAATCCGGCAGCAAGCCACTCATTTCCATGTCCAACCAGATTAAATTATCGTTATTAATGTTATTACTTGCAGCTTCCATCATGATTTCCATTAAAATAGCGAATGTCTGCAGCAACAGTGAACCAATGCACTGCAAATGCTTCAAAATAGCTATAGTTTAACTTAATTTAGAAATCTCATGGCATCTACACTTACACTTATTTTTATTGTTCTACTGATTACAACCACACTTATGCGGCTTTGGTTAGGGTCGCGGCAGATTGCACACGTGCAGGCAAAGCGCATGCAAGTACCTACGGCATTTTCAACAAATATTTCTTTAGAAGCGCATCAAAAAGCTGCAGATTACTCCACGGCGAAAACAAAACTCACACTTATTGAAGTCGTAATTCAGGCCTTATTGTTAACCATTTTTACTATTGGCGGAGGTTTGCAATGGATAGACGATAGCTGGCGCAATGTTTTGACTAATCATGAAATCATTCGCGGTGCCTTAGTCATTTGCAGTGCCATGCTTATCAGCGCTATCATTGACTTACCTTTCGAATACTACAAAACATTTGTTGTAGATGAAAAGTTTGGCTTTAACAAAATGTCCAAAGCAATGTTTTTTAGCGACCTAATCAAACACAGCCTTGTTGGCTTGGCTTTAGGCTTGCCTATTCTATTCGCAGCACTTTGGCTTATGCAAGGGGCTGGTCAGTATTGGTGGTTTTATCTATGGGTAATTTGGAGTATCTTTAATATCGTGATGCTCGCGGTATACCCTACTTTTATCGCACCATTATTTAACAAATTCACACCTTTAGCTGATGAAAATCTTAAATCGCGGATTGAAGCCCTTCTGACCAAATGCGGCTTTAAATCGCAAGGATTGTTTGTGATGGATGGTTCTGCACGCAGTAGCCACGGCAACGCTTACTTTACCGGATTTGGTAACAGCAAGCGTGTAGTGTTTTTTGACACCTTGTTAAGTCGTTTAAACATTGAAGAAATAGAAGCTGTGCTTGCACACGAGCTTGGCCATTTTAAACATCATCATGTGATCAAACGTATCGCCTTAATGTTTTTTGTTAGCTTTTTAGGATTAGCATTACTGGGTTGGCTAATGAATCAAACCTGGTTTTACAACGGCTTGGGCGTAACAGCTCCCAGCAACTATATGGCATTAATTTTATTTTTGCTGGTGTCGCCAGTGTTTTTATTTTTATTACGACCCTTTATGGCGAGTTATTCTCGCAAAAACGAGTTCGAAGCGGATGATTACGCTGCAAAACACGCGAATGCTAACCACTTGATTGAGGCTTTAGTAAAGCTTTACCGTGACAATGCGTCTACGCTTACACCAGATCCATTGCACTCGGCATTTTATGACTCACACCCTCCTGCGAGTATTCGCATTTCTAAATTAGCAACGTATACTGCAAATTAATGCATTAGGGGTATAAGCTATGATGAAAACATTATCAATCCTGTTATGTTTAGTAAGCTTCAATGCTGTCGCCAACGACATGTTTGCAAAAGCGGATGCCAAGGCTGGCAAGGCCTTAGTTGAAAAAAACTGCATCAGCTGCCATGCATCAAGCTACGGCGGTGACGGCTCTGGCATTTACACGCGTGAATATGCCAAGGTTAAAACATCCAAGGGCTTAGTAGCTCAAATACGAAATTGCAACACCATGCTTGGACTTAAATGGTTCGAGGATGAAGAACTTAATGTAGCAGCTTATTTAAATCAAACTTACTATAAATTCGACAAATAAATGTCACAAGGCCTGAAGATGTTAGCGGGCCTGGTTGTTGCGGCTTACGGCAAGCGGTATGAAGTTGAACTGGCTGATAAGTCACGCATCAGTTGTGTCACACGTGGCAAAAAAACAGATTTAGCCTGTGGTGATAGGGTTATGATCAAACGCACCGACACTGCTGAAGGTGTTGTGGAAAAATGTCTAGAACGCTCATCAATACTATATCGCAGCAGTGCCCTCAAAAGCAAAACCATCGCAACCAACATCACACAAATGATTATAGTGCTGGCAACACATCCGAGCTTTTATGAGGCTTTGTTAAATCGTTGTTTGGTTGCAGCAGAGGCTGCACAAATCAAACCGATCATTGTGTTAAATAAATGCGATTTAGCAGATGCTGGTGATGCTAAAAGTAAGCTCCTGATATATCAAAACTTAGGCTATGAAGTTGTATATTTATCAGCCAAAGAGGATATAGCTGCGCTACAGCCCTATCTTGCCAACCAGCAAAGTGTGCTAGTAGGTCAATCCGGCATGGGGAAATCCACCATTATCAATAAATTGCTGCCCGAACAACAGGTACGCACTCAATCAATCAGTGATGCATTGGATAGTGGTAAACATACTACCACAGCCGCACATCTCTATCATTTGGATGCAACAAGCAGTTTGATTGATTCACCCGGCTTGCAGGAATTTGGCCTGCATCATCTTTCCCAGGAAGAACTTGAGTTGGCTTTTAAAGAATTCAGGCCGTATTTGGGTAAATGCCGCTTTAACAACTGTAAACATTTGCACGAGCCGGATTGTGCCGTGATAAACGCTGTAAATCATGGCACAATATCAACTTCAAGACTAAGTTTCTATCAAGATTTGGCACAGGAACAGCGCGATTAATATGGCAAATTCCGCATTTATTTCGCACCCAGATACTTTGCTGCATGTTATGGACGGCAGCCATCCTGAATCACCCGCTCGCATCACTGCTATAAAAAATGCGGTTATGGCATCAGAGTTGAAAGAAAAACTGCAGTTTCATGAAGCGCCTGCTGCCACAAAAGTACAGCTCATGCGAGTACATTCTGCCGACTATGTTGATCAAATTTACAACATTGCACCCAAGGCAGGATTGGTACGCTTGGATGGCGATACTAGCATGGGGCCTATGAGTCTATCAGCTGCCTTACATGCGAGCGGTGCAGTCCTCATGGCTACAGATCTAGTGTTTGCAGGAAAAGCTAAAAATGCGTTTTGTTGTGTGCGCCCCCCAGGTCACCATGCCGGACGCGCCAATAGTGCCGGCTTCTGCATTTTTAACCATATTGCTGTTGGCGTCGCACATGCATTATCACAATACTCAATCAAACGAGCAGCCATTATTGACTTTGATGTTCATCATGGAGACGGAACAGAAGACATCTTCAGCAGAAATCCAAATGTCATGCTTTGCTCAACCTTTCAACATCCGTTCTATCCACACCGTGGCGCAGAAACACGAAGTAGCCACATGATTAATGTGCCATTAACAGCCTATACCAAGCGAGCAGACTTCAGACAAGCCTTTCTGAGAGAGTTTTGCCTGCATTAGAAGAATTCAAACCAGAGATTGTTTTTGTTTCGGCCGGGTTTGATGCACATTTAAATGATCCGTTAGCGGATTTAACCCTTATCGAAGAGGATTATGTATGGATTACCGAATTTATCAAAGAAATTGCAGCAAAATACGCAAAAAACAGGATTGTATCTTCACTTGAGGGTGGTTATCATTTACCATCCTTAGCACAAAGCGCATGGGCACATATTAATAGCTTAGCTAAATAAAAATGGTTGATCTTAAAAAAGAACAGATTTCTACCGAAAAACTTGAACTCGGCATGTATGTGACCGACCTGGACAAACCTTGGGAAGGCACACCCTTTATGCTACAAGGTTTTTTACTAGACGACCAATCCGATTTAGACAAGCTCCGGGAAATATGCAAATTTGTTTTTATCGACCGCACCAGATCTATTGGCAACCAGTTTGCACCCCCTTCCAAACAGAATGTTGCCATCAAGCGGGAAGGCGCCGTGATTCGTGTAAGGGATCCCAGCAGGAACGATACAGACAAAAAAACGGGCACGAACAAGCAATACCAACCTTCCAACAATTCTTCTTTTATAGATATTCTTCGCGAATTAAAGAATCACCATACACCGCAAAATATTGAACGCAATAGCCAAGATGGCACGGTTTACAACATGAAATATGGCGCGAATACTGCAGCGCAAGAAGCCTTCCCCTACCAGACCGAAACGAACCCAGGGCAGAGAACCGCCACTAAGCAGCTCGCCGGAGATATTGGTGGTTTTTTTAGCAACTTATTCAGGCGCAAAAAACTTAAATCAACCGTTGATAAAACGATTGAAAATAATAAAGCAAGGGGTGGCTTTGATGATACTTATAGAGTGACTATCTATGAGGAAGAACCACCTGTCGAAAATGAAATTGCAGTGATCTACCCAGTTTATGAGCAATCACAAGTAGCTACTAGAGAAATATTTGAAGCAGTGGCAAATGAGCAACATCTTGATTTAACAGCTGTAAGTGAAATATTAGACAGCATGGTCGACAGTATTGGTCGCGTACCAGATGCTTTATTATGGCTGGCAAAACTTAAGCAAACCGATGATTATTCGTACAATCATGCATTGCATGTTTCAATCACTTTGATGGCTTTCGGTAATTTTTTAGCGCTTTCTAAGAAACAGATTAAAGAAATTGGCTTGGCTGGGTTGTTGCAGGATGTAGGCAAAGTTAAACTCTCGTCGGATGTGCTGCTAAAAGAAGGGAAACTCTCTCGCGAAGAATATGAATATGCGAAAAAGCACGTAGATGAAAGCCTTAAAATTCTTGAAAAAACACCGGACATCCCCCTCCCTGTGACGCATATGGTAGCACAACATCATGAACGTATTGATGGCAGCGGCTATCCCAATCAATTACGGGAAGGTCAAATTAGTCTAACTTCGCAGATTGCCGGTCTGATTGATACCTATTGTGCCATTACCAGCCATAAATCTTATGCTAAGGGTGTTTTTCATCAGGAAGCATTGGACAAAATTCATCTTTTAAGCGGACAGCAGTTTAGCAACGAATTGGTTGACCAGCTTGTCCAGTTTATGGGCATGTATCCTGTTAGCTCATTGGTGGAACTTAACACTGGGGAAGTAGGTGTCGTCATTCAACAAAACCAAGTCAGAAGACTATTGCCAAGACTAATGCTATTGCTAGGCCCTGATAAGTCACGCTATACATCACCTGTGATTCTAAATCTGTTAAATAGCCCACTTACACCATCAGGAAAACCCTACAGAATAATAAAAAGTTTGGCGCCTGATAGCTATGGCCTAAACCCTAATGATTTTTACATATAAACCTTAAGGGTTCTAATAGGTAGCTTTAATTGATGATGATGATAGAAGAAGGACTAAGCTCCGAAGAACTACAGCATGAGGAATTAGAAGAAGTTGAAATTACTTACACAGAACAGGCTATTTTAAAAAAACTATATACATACAAACTTAAGCCCAATACAGTATTCTCAAAACTGAACATCAACACTAAAGCGCTTGAGAAAATTGCGTCACCCGAAAACCTGTCATTAAACACTTACTTAGCCCGAATTTATTCCAAGTTAGAAAACTGGCAACCCGGTCATGATTTAAAAACCTTCACAGGCGATATTAACCAGTTGGTTTTTTTATGGCTCAGCGCCATGCAAGATGGTGCAAATACACAGATCATTTTCGATTTTCTAAGTTGTTTTGAACTCAAATCGAAAATTGGCATTTCCAGCACACCCAAATTACATTGTTTTTTATTTGATTTGGTAGCAGAAACAAATCACCGTCACCAACAATTACAGCTCGATTACGCAATTAATTTTGATGCAAATACGCAATTACCAAATAGCAATCAAATATTACCTAACATAGAAAATGCACTGATTAACAACCATGAAAATAAATTACTGGGATTGTTTTCTATATACTTTCAAGTTGCAAAAAATAATCCTATTTTTTCACATCCAGTCACTTTGAGCTTAAGTAAAAAAATAGCAGCTATTCTTAAACAAAATATCTCTCCAGATCACCAACTCTACTATAGCGGCAACTTACAGTTCGATGTCTTGATTTCAAGTCTTGATAATGACATTCAGCTTAATTTAATCGCTGCGAAACTACAACGGACATTTGAGCAGATAGTAATTGTAGGCAATCAATCAATTTTGGTAACACCTTTAATTGGTGGTGCCTTCATTAATAAATCCTCTCAGAAAGCCGATGATTTATATCGCCACGCTAAACTGGCGCTGGAAAGTGCGCTTCATGAACAGCAACATCTTGTAATTTTCTCACAAGAGTTAGAACATCAATTATCCATACAGTACGACATGGAAGTAAAAGTATTAGAAGCATTTGCCGGAGACAGTTTGACTTTGTTTTTCCAGCCTATTGTCAATTTATCAGATTCAAAATGCGTCGGTGCAGAATTGCTGTTACGATGGGCAGAGAGTAAAGAATATAGCGTGTATCCGAGTTTAACTATCGAAATTTTAAACAAGGCAGGTAAAGGTAAATTATTCACACGCTGGTTAATCAATTCCGCTTGTCGATATGCGAGCGAACTTTTACACGAGCATGATTTAAAAATTTATCTCACCATCAATTTGCGTGCAGAAGATTTATATGACGTTGAATTGCCACATCTACTGATGCAAGCGCTGGCATTATGGAAAATTAAACCCAAAGACATTGTCCTCGAAGTGACAGAAAATGGCATTCTTGAACATAACGAAACTACTAACTCTGTAATTAAAGAGTTATCCGAAAATGGCTTCAGATTTGCCTTGGATGATTTTGGTACAGGTTTTTCATCACTGTCACGACTGCGGACCATGCCAATTAATTTAATCAAAATTGATCAGTCTTTTGTACGCGACATAAGCCATTCGCAGCACGATTTTGAGATTGTAAAATCAATCGCAATGCTAGCAAACAGTTTAGGCAAAGAAGTATTGGCTGAAGGTGTTGAAGACGAAGATTGCCTGGCACTGATAAAAAAAATGAATATTCATAAATGCCAAGGTTATTTTTTTGCCAAACCGATGCCCTTTGAAGAGTTTATAACTTGGGTAAAACAGCACTAGCTTACACACTGGTATAATGGCGTTATGCAAATTACTACACGTCTAGAATTCGATGCCGGACATCGAATTCCAAACCACAAAAGCCAATGCCGCAACTTACATGGCCATCGTTACGCGCTTGAAATCTCGCTTAGCGGCGATATTGTCAGCCGAGAAAATGTTTCTGAAAATGGCATGGTAATGGATTTCTCTGATGTAAAAAAAATTGCTAAAGAAAGCGTGATAGATGTCTGGGATCACGCATTTTTGGTATTCAAAGAGGATTATGCTGTATTGGATTTCTTGAACTCTCTTCCCAATCACAAAACAGTCATATTTCCAAGTGTGCCGACCGCAGAAAACATGGCGGCTGAAGCCTTTAGAATTCTAAAAAATCAATATAAAGACACCTATGGAAACCATCTCAAACTGGAACGCGTAAGGCTCTACGAAACGCCAAACAGTTGGGCAGATGCATTAGGATAATGGCAAAGTCATTGTCTGCATTACATGCTGTAAACCTTGCTGCCAGCTAGGTAATTCCACATTAAACGTATTCTTTAGCTTGGCGTTGTCTAAACAGGAATTAACAGGTCGTATTGCAAGCGCAGGATAATCAGCAGTTGTAATTGCTATGATATTGTCAATATTAACCTTAAGCGCAGGCCAGTTGCGGCTTGTTGCTAACTGATTGTACAGATTCAGAATTTCGCAACAAAAACCATACCAGGATGTACTTCCAGTAGTTAGTGATATTATAAATACCGGTTTGATTCTCTTGTTGGGGTATCCAACAATTCACTAATCGCAACACGCCGTCTGCAATACTTTCACTGCTAGTTGGCGCACCAAATTGATCGGCTACAATACGTAAACTGTCACGCTCAGCAGCCAAACACAGAATGGTTTTTAAGAAATTTTTACCGTATGACCCATACACCCAGCTGGTTCGCAAGATTAGATGCGGTAATCCGATACTACGAATTGCTTCTTCACCTGCCAATTTGCTTTTACCATACACACTAAGAGGATTAACTGCATCAATTTCTAAATATGGATCATATTTTGTACCATCGTAGACATAATCAGTAGAAAAATGAACAATCGCAGCATTCAGCCTGGCAGCCTCTTCTGCCAATATCTGCGCGGCAGTAGCATTAATTGCATATGCTAGCTCAGGCTCTGATTCAGCCTTAT
Organism: uncultured beta proteobacterium; assembly: GCA_963701715.1. Classification (GTDB taxonomy): domain Bacteria; phylum Pseudomonadota; class Gammaproteobacteria; order Burkholderiales; family Methylophilaceae; genus Methylotenera_A. The sequence continues at coordinate 60,833 of CAVPAX010000003.1, read as the reverse complement.
CGACCGCAGTGTATGCTGCCGGGTTAATAATGAGATCAGGCTTGATTTCGCGCACTACACGACGAATATCATGGGTTTTGGTTAAATCAAGTTGTTCTCGCGACAATGGGCATAATTCATAATGCGAAAGTGCAGTCTTTAATGCGTGGCCTATCTGGCCGTTAACACCTGTGAGTAAAATTTTTTTTGGCATTTAAATTAACTAAGGGAATTTTCTAGCAGCTTGCAAGCTTAGTCCTTGGCTATCCTTTACTGACAATAGCGGCATGCCCTGTAGCGGCCAGTCTATGCCGATATCCGGATCATCCCATTTTACTGAGCATTCAAATTGCGGTGCATAAAAATCCGTAGTTTTATACAAAAACTCCGCTGTGTCTGAAAGCACCAGAAAGCCGTGTGCAAAACCAGGTGGAATCCACATTTGGCGTTTATTTTCAGCAGATAAGTGCATACCGACCCATAAGCCAAAAGTCGGGGAAGATTCACGCATATCTACTGCTACATCAAATACTTCGCCTTGAGTAACTCGCACTAACTTACCTTGCGCTTGCTCTATCTGATAATGCAATCCGCGTAATACGTTTTTAGCTGATTTGGAATGATTATCTTGCACAAAATTAACATTCAAGCCGGTTGCTTCAAAAAAAGCCTTTTGATTAAAACTTTCGAAAAAAAAACCTCTTTCATCCCCGAAAACTTTAGGCTCAAAAATAATGACATCAGGGATTCTGGTTTTAATTACGTTCATCAAAGCACCTGCTCTGTCAGCACTTGCTTCAGATATTGGCCATATCCATTTTTGGCGTATTTATTAGCCAAGTTTTCCAGTTGCGCTGCATTAATAAAGCCCATGCGATAAGCTATTTCTTCAGGACAGGCGATTTTTAAACCTTGCCGTTTTTCAATTGTCTGTATAAACGTTCCTGCTTCAAGCAAAGATTCGTGTGTTCCAGTATCAAGCCATGCCATACCGCGCCCCATTACCTCCACACGCATGTCACCCCAATCTAGATACTGCCGATTAACATCCGTGATTTCCAGTTCACCGCGCGCCGAAGGCTTCATGTTTTTTGCAATGTCTACCACTCTATTATCGTAAAAATATAAGCCTGTAACTGCATATCTTGATTTTGGTGCCTTTGGCTTTTCTTCTAAACTAATGGCTTGGCCATGCGAATTGAACTCTACAACTCCGTAACGCTCGGGGTCGGTAACGGGGTAAGCAAACACGGTGGCTCCTTTGGTGTGTTGTGCCGCGTTTTGCGCCCTCTCTGCAAGATCATGCCCATAAAAAATATTATCTCCCAAGACTAATGCACAAGCATCTTTACCAATAAAATCCTCACCTATGATAAATGCTTGTGCCAACCCATCTGGCGAAGGCTGTACGGCATAGCTAATTTGCATACCCCATTGACTGCCATCACCCAGTAGTTCACTGAAACGCGGCGTGTCTTGAGGCGTAGAGATAATCAAAACCTCTCGTATTCCCGCTAGCATTAACGTGGATAATGGATAGTAAATCATCGGCTTGTCATACACTGGCAAAAGTTGTTTTGAAACTACCTGTGTGGCCGGATACAGCCGTGTGCCTGAGCCACCCGCTAATACAATACCTTTCATGCTAATTCTTCCCCACGTTCTTGATAATTTTTATTTACCCAGTTCTTGTATTCGCCACTAGTCACGTTATCCACCCAATCTTGATGTGAGAGATACCAGCTAACGGTTTTTTGTATACCTGTATCGAAAGTTTCCGCCGGCTTCCAGCCCAACTCACGCTCGATTTTCGTAGCATCTATTGCATAGCGCTGATCATGCCCAGGTCTGTCTTGCACAAAAGTGATCTGATCACGGTAGCTGCCAGACTGTTTTGGCTTTTGTTGATCTAACATATCGCACAAAGTATAAACCACTTCTAAGTTGGTTTTTTCATTCCAACCGCCGATATTGTAAGTTTCGCCAATCCGCCCTGCTTCTAATACGCGGCGAATCGCACTGCAATGGTCACCTACATAAAGCCAATCGCGTATATTACTACCATTACCGTAAATCGGCAGCGGTTTACCGTTAAGTGCATTGTGTATGACCAATGGGATCAGTTTTTCTGGAAAGTGATATGGACCATAATTATTCGAGCAATTAGTGGTAAGCATTGGCATACCATAAGTATGATGGTAAGCACGCACCAAATGATCTGAAGCTGCTTTGGAGGCGGAATACGGGCTATTTGGCTCATATGCATTAGTTTCCTTAAAGGCAGGGTCTGTGCTGCTTAGAGAGCCATACACTTCATCGGTTGAAACGTGCAAAAATCTAAAGTCTTGTTTATCAGAATCACTTAAACCAGTCCAATAAGCGCGAGTTTCTTCAAGCAGATTAAACGTGCCAACGATATTGGTTTGAATAAATTCACCAGGTCCATGAATTGAGCGATCAACATGACTTTCAGCTGCAAAATTCACTATAGCACGTGGTTGGTATTGTTTTAAAAGCGAACCTACCAAATCCTTATCGCCAATATCGCCATGCACAAAAATATGTTCAGGATTTTTCTCAATATCGGCCAGATTTGCCAAATTTCCCGCGTAAGTAAGTTTGTCCAGATTAATTACGGTACCCAGACCCAGCTTTATCCAATCATTTACAAAATTGCTGCCAATGAAGCCTGCGCCACCAGTAACGATAATACAATTATGCATTTTTTACCTTCCTTATTGAAATAATTACCAAAGTTTAGCACCTGCTTTTGCTAAACTTTTAACATATTCTTCATGTGCCGCAAGCTCAACATCATTTGCTCTAATTACCTTCAATGTATATTCTTCATTGGCAATGGGTTGATTTGTAACCAATCGTTGAACTTGCCCTAAATCCATCATTAAGCTATCCTGGCCTCGCGTCATTGCCATATATACATCAGCCAGCAACTCCGCATCTAACAAAGCACCGTGCAGGGTACGCCTGGAGTTATCGATGCCAAAATGCTTACATAGTGCATCCAAATTATTACGCTGCCCAGGGCGAGAATCTTTTGCCATTTTCAGCGTATCCGTAACTTTACCTGAGATCGTTTCAATTGGCTGTAGCCCGATACGGCCAAGCTCGCTATTTAAAAAACCCACATCAAACGGCGCATTATGGATAATCAACTCGGCATCTCTAATAAACGCGATTAAATCCTCCGCAATCGCACCAAATAAAGGTTTATCCTGCAAAAACTCCAATGTGATGCCGTGAACTTCTTGCGCAGCGGGGTCTATCTCCCGCTCAGGATTTAAATACACATGATAATGATTATTGGTCGGGCGACGATTAACCATTTCCACCGCCGCAATTTCAATGATGCGATGTCCTTGCGCAGGATATAAACCTGTAGTTTCAGTATCTAAAAATATTTGACGCAAACAGTTCAAGCTTTCTATCTATAAAAACGACGCAACCCCTTGGTTAGCTAACTCATCAGCACGTTCGTTACCTGCATTACCAGCATGTCCTTTTACCCAAATCCACTCGACATGATGTTGCTTAGCAAGTAAATCCAGAGTTTTCCACAAATCATCATTTTTGACGGGCTTTTTGTCTGCCGTGCGCCAGTTCCGCGCTTTCCAGCCAACAATCCATTCACTAATGCCTTTTTGAACATAAACCGAATCTGTATATATCTTAACATTACATGGGCGTTTTAGTGCCTCTAAGGCGCGAATTACTGCCGTTAGTTCCATACGATTATTGGTGGTAAGCGCTTCTCCACCATGTAAAGACTTATGTTTGCCATCATAGTGAAGCCAAGCGCCCCAACCACCAGGGCCTGGATTGCCTTTGCAGGCACCATCCGCATAAATTTCTACGACTTGATTTATCGTTTTTTTGGGATTCATTATTTGTTTTTTTGTTGATGCGGCTTAGATTTAGGATTACTGCTCACAGCAAGCCTAGATTGTATTGAATTTTTTTTCCAATTTGGCTTAAGTAAAGTCATGTTGACCACGCGTTTTTTGGCTACGATAAAATAAAACCCGCCCATCATCGGCCACCATTTACTTCCAATTTGATCCATAAACTCAAAACGATTCAGCCACTTTTCATCATTAATAGGCGGCTCATAGCAATTCATATTTCCACTCACAAACTCTAATCCAAGTAATGCCAACCAGTCTTTTATGCGTGAAAAAGTAAAAAAATGTCCATGCCAAGGATAATTGTCATCTCTGACGAGCACCTGCCTTATCCCCCAGGCGCTGATTGGATTAAACCCGGTTAGAATTAAATAACCTTCAGACACCAGCACCCTTTCTGCCTCACGTAAAGTCTGATGCGGATTTTCACTAAACTCCAGCACGTGGGGCAAGCATACTAAATCGATACAGCTTTCGGCGAATGGTAAATAATCACTCTCGCTATAAACATCGCCTTCACTATTGCCTACATGCAACAAGTATGGAATGCGCGAGTTCTTAAGCGTATTCATTTGCAACATGCCCAATTGCAGTGCATTAAAACCAAAAATGTCACTCACCACAGCATCGTACATAGCTTGCTCGCGAATCAGTAAATATTGACCAAGCGTGCTATTTAGCCAACCATGCTGACTTATATAACTATTTTGTGATGACTGTTGCATTGCTATGTAAACGAAACTACCATTAAATTCATGCTCAATATTATTCCCATACCTGCTTATAACGATAATTATATATGGCTTTTGCATAATACACGGTATGCCGTCGTTGTGGATCCTGGAGAGGCGCAACCAGCCATCGATGCACTTGAGAGACTTGAATTAACTTTAGCGGCTATTTTAATTACTCACCACCATAGCGATCATATTGATGGTGTAGGAGGCTTGCTGGCATATCAGACTGCTCCGATTTACGCACCCAAGTATGAAACTTTTAGTTTTAATAACACCAGATTAGCTGAAGGTGATCAAATAACTTTACCCGAAATTATGCAAAGTTTTCGAATTATGTGGCTGCCTGGCCATACTTTAGGGCACATTGCTTATGTGAACGATGAATATTTATTTTGTGGGGACGTCTTATTTGGTGCAGGCTGCGGGAGATTGTTCGAAGGAACACCGGCGCAGATGCTGCATTCATTACAGCGATTAAAAGCACTTGATTCAAAAATAAAAGTATTCTGCGCGCATGAATATACTGAAAAAAATATCGATTTTGCGCTTACTTTAGAACCTGACAATGTAGATTTGATAGAGAGAAAACAAATGGTACATGGCTTAAGAATGCAAAAATTGCCCAGCCTGCCTAGCACAATTGGATCCGAACTCATGACCAACCCATTTTTGCGTTGCATTCAGGCAGACGTCATAAAAAATTCTCGATCTGTAAGCAAAGATGAATTGTCTATTTTTACTTCGCTTAGAACTTTAAGAAATCATTATTAATCATCTACATAACATAAAATTATAAAGTATAACTTTCACTTGACTAATTTTTAATCAATGGCTACCATTCAATACCGATTTGTAAGGCATAGCTACATGCAAGTAATAAAGACTCAAACTTTAGCGAACTTGAAAGCTAAACAGCAAAGGTTTCTTATCGGTTTCATCAGCCTTTTCTTGCTTTCTTGCATTATCATTTATCCTCACCGTGCAACTGCCGAAACTACTGTATCTGGTGTAGAGATTGAAATTCTTAGTGAACCTGTTGCCAGCGATTTAGTTGGTGACCCGGTACAAGATTTTTTAGCTGAGGTGGACACCGAAGATAGCGCAAATGACGACTTATGGGCGCGAATTAAAGATGGTTACGCAATACCAGACATTGAGTCTCAGTATACCGCCACACATGAAACTTGGTATGCCTCGCGCCCTGACTATATAAAACGCATGGTAGAGCGTAGCCAGAGATACCTTTTTCATATCGTTGAAGAAGTGCAAAAACGCGGCATGCCAACTGAAATCGCACTGTTGCCGATGATAGAAAGCGCATTTAACCCTCAAGCTTATTCTCGTAGCCGCGCATCTGGCATTTGGCAATTTATCCCCTCTACAGGCAAAAGTTTTGGCTTACAACAAAACTGGTGGGTAGATAATCGACGCGATGTCACTGCCGCTACTAATGCAGCATTAGATTATTTGCAAAAATTGCATGGCATGTTTGGCACATGGGATCTGGCCTTGGCTGCCTATAATGCAGGAGAAGGTACGATACAACGCGCTATTGATCGTAATCGCAGACAAGGCTTGCCAACCGATTATCAAAGTCTGAAATTGCCAGCAGAAACTAAAAATTATGTTCCTAAACTGCAGGCGATCAAAAATATCGTAACCGACCCAGAAAAATTTGGTTTAAATATTGGTTCTATTCCAAACCGTCCCTACTTTGCGCGCGTAACAACACCAAAGCAAATTGATGCGAAATTAGCTGCGCAATTAGCCGAAATTTCTTACGACGAATTTATCTCGCTAAATCCGAGCTTTAATCGTCCAGTGATTACATCTACAGGTGAAAAACACCAATTGCTACTGCCCGTTTGGTCTGCTGAGCGTTTTGCAGACAATCTTGCTAACTACGACAAACCTTTAACCAGCTGGCAAACTTATCATGCCAAACGTGGTGAACGCATGGATCATATTGCTAATAAGTTTGGTATTAACGTTAGCCAACTTCGTGATGTAAATGGGCTATCTGGATCAAAAAAACTGCATAGCTCACAAACCATGCTAGTACCTGTAGCCAATAAAGGCGAGTCAACAGAAGGTGATGTGCAAACCATTGACGCAAGCGATATGGATAGCAATAATCCCATTAATGTAGCAGATGAAAGTGAACCCAAAGCCACACATCGTGTCTTGCATAAGGTTAGAAAGGGTGAAACGCTACAGGCTTTAGCTAATAGATATGACACTAGCACACAAGCATTGATGAAAATTAACCATCTTAGAAATAGCAAACTGAGAGTTGGGCAAAATTTAAAAATTAAAGATGGTGACTATAAAACTGTAAGCTATAAATCGCGTTCTACTGCAGTCAAATCTAAAACTACAAAGCTAAAATCACATAGAAAATCTATCAGAAATAAAATCAAGACATCCGGACACATTAGCGCTCGATCGCATTTTCGACTAAAATAGCTCGCATATGAAAATTTTTGCATTTCTAAACAATAAGATACTAAAAAAAAGAAATGCTCAAGTCAGTAGTATTTTCTTATTGTTAACTTTTCTTGCTGCCTGTAATAACCCTACCTCGGATTTATCTCAAAAAAATCTAATCAACCTCGATAAAAACTATCCAAGCCAGCTTGGCGGTACTCTGATTGACGCCATGATTGGTGAACCATCTGGCTTGATTTCAATGATCGCAGGAGAGTCGGCTTCAAGTGCAATAACATCGAATATTTTTAACAAACTCCTGAAGTACAATAAAAATTTAGATTTAGAAGGCGAACTTGCTGAAAGCTGGCAAATTTCCGCGGACCAAAAAACTATTACCTTTAAACTCAAGCCCAATCTTAAATGGTCTGATGGCATGCCGCTGACTAGTGCAGATGTGCTATGGACATGGCATGCGGTGATTGATGAAAAAACTGGCAGCCCATACGCCTCAGATTATCAACTGGTTAAAAAGGCTGAAACACCCGACGCGCTCACCTTTAGTGTGACTTATGAGCAAGCCTACGCCCCCGCCCTTGATAGCTGGGCCGGACTACAAATATTACCGAAACACTTGCTAGAGGGGCAAGATTTACACACCACTGCATTTGCGCGCAAACCTATTGGCAGCAATTATTACAAACTAGATAGCTGGACGCATGGCGAGAACTTAAAGCTGTCACGCAACCCTGCATCCGTACTAGGCCAAGCTAAAATCGACAATCTGGTGACACGAATTATTCCTGATAGCTCTGCACAGTTTCTAGAGCTGATGGCAGATAACATTGACAACATGGGGTTAGACCCTATCAAATATGCCCGCATTATTCCAGCGCGTCCAGAATTGCAACAAAAGTTGGCTTTATACAAAGAACTTGGCAATAGCTACACCTATTTGGGTTTTAATCTGAAACACAAGCCTTTTGATGATGTGCGTGTACGTCGTGCCATTAACTATGCGATTGATAAGCAAGAAATTATTGATGGTGTTTATTTGGGCTTGGGCATTAATATTGCCTCGCCTTATAAGCCAGGCACGCGATGGAGCAACCCTGATCTTAAGCCTTATCCGTACGATCCTGCCAAGGCCAAAACATTACTTAAAGAGGCTGGCTTTGCAGACACAAATAGTGATGGCATTTTGGATCGTGATGGTAAACCATTTTCTTTTGAAATCATTACCAACCAAAACAAGGAACGTGAAAAGTCTTCCGTGCTGATCCAGCGTCGACTGAAAGATGTTGGGATTGATGTGAGAATCCGCGCCATTGAATGGGCAAGTTTCATTAGCCGCTTTATCAAAACAGGTGATTTTGATGTGGTTGTGCTGGGATGGGGCTTGGGGTTAGATCCTGACCAATATAATATTTGGCATTCAAGTCAGCAGGCACCAGGCCAGTTTAATTTTATTGGTTACAATAACCCTGCCGTTGATAAATTACTGAAACAAGGCCGCTTGGAACTTAACCCAGATAAACGTACGCAAATTTACCACGAATTTGCGCGTGTATTACTTGAGGACAGCCCAATCGTATACTTATCTGCCGGCTATGGCCTCACAGCCATTCATAAGCGCGTTAAAGGCATTGATAACCCTGCCCCACCCGCTGGCGTGGGCTGGAATTCATACGACTGGTACATTCCGGAACCATTGCGAAGAAACGAGATAGCTGCCAATTAATATTATGTTGAAGTACCTGATTAAACGTGTGTTATGGATGATCCCTATGCTGATTGGCATCAGCCTGATATCGTTTTTTATCATGCATTTGGCACCTGGTGATATCACTAGCAACGAAGCCTCGTTTAATCCTAAAGCATCTGAGGAGTCACGTCAAAAACTTCGTGAACTATACAACTTAGACAAGCCCGTGATTGTTCAATATGGTTTATGGCTAAAACGCATGACTACACTTGATTTCGGGACATCTTTCGCAAGCCACCAAAAACCTGTTTTTTGGCAAACCACAGACAAAGATGGCAATATCACCAAAGGATTAATTCAAGAAGCTTTACCCATTACATTACTCATCAATATTTTAGGTCTGATTATCACGCTGGCCTTGGCAATACCACTCGGCATTATTGCTGCACGCAAATACCTTAGTTGGCAAGACCGCACCATTACCCTTTTCAATTTCGTGGGCTTCTCCATTCCTGGTTTTTGGCTATCACTATTGCTCATGTATTGGTTGGGGGTTGCAAATAATTGGCTTCCTATCTCTGGACTACATAGCATTAATTATGAGTCTATGGATACTTGGGGGAAAATAAAAGACTCCCTGAGTCACCTGCTCATGCCTGTCATAATTCCTTCTGTAACTGGATTGGCAGGGATTACATTGTTTGTTAAAAACGGTATGTTGGATGTGCTGAATCAAGACTATATCACCACTGCACGTGCCAAAGGCTTAGATGAACATAAAGTAATCTATACGCATGCACTACGTAATGCCATGCTACCGCTTATTACGATTATCGGTTTGTCTATTCCCGGACTAATTGGTGGCTCGGTCATCGCCGAAACCATTTTTGCCATACCTGGCATGGGTAAACTTTTTTATGACGCCGTTATGATGCGCGACTTTCCTGTTGTCATGGGCATACTTACTATCGGATCCGCACTTACTTTGATGGGCAATTTACTTGCCGATATCGCTTACGCCTGGGCTGACCCTCGAGTAAGGCGTGGTGTAGCAAGAGAATAAACATGAACCATAGTCTATTCAAAAAAGCACTGTCTAATCCGCTTGCCTTGGCTGGGTTTATCATCATTATGATGGTGTTTTTATTGGCCATGCTGGCGCCGCTGATCGCACCTTATGATCCAGATGATATAAATGTTAAAGCAATCTTGCTGGCGCCCTCCTGGCTGCACTGGATGGGCACAGACGGACTTGGACGCGACGTTTTAAGCCGCATGCTCTATGGAGGCCGCATTTCTTTGCTAGTGGGTTTGGTAGCAGTGGGTATTTCAACAGCCATTGGCATTCTATTAGGCGCAATTGCGGGCTATTATCGTGGCTGGGTGGACACTCTCATTATGCGATTAGTTGATGTCATGCTTTCGATCCCCAGCTTCTTTCTCATTCTTGCAGTCATCGCTTTTTTAACGCCATCTATCATCAACGTTATGATTGTGATTGGACTCACTTCTTGGATGGGTGTCACACGTTTAGTGCGTGCAGAATTTCTAAGCCTAAGTGGACGCGAGTTTGTGATGGCATCACGCACTTTGGGCGCAAAAGATGCCCGGTTAATTTTCATGCATTTATTACCCAACAGCCTCACTCCAATCATCGTGAGCTCAGTATTAGGTATAGCCGGTGCAGTACTTATGGAATCTGGTTTAAGCTTTTTAGGGCTTGGCGTGCAGGCACCACAAGCTTCCTGGGGAAACATTCTCACGGATGGTAAGGACTACATTCAATTCGCTTGGTGGTTGTCGTTATTCCCCGGTTTGGCTATTCTGATTACCGTATTAGGGTATAATTTACTAGGTGAGGGTCTCCGCGATGCACTTGATCCGAGAAGCGGTTCAAACAAGTAAAAGAGAACTCTAACGTAACAACAAATAATTCATTACAGGATTCATTATGGGATTTTTAGCAGGCAAAAAAGTATTAATTGCAGGATTATTAAGCAACCGTAGTATCGCGTACGGCATCGCCAGTGCAATGAAACGTGAAGGTGCGGAGCTTGCCTTCACCTATCAGATAGAAAAACATGCTCAGCGCGTGGCTGATTTAGCCGCAGATTTTGATTCCAAGATTGTGTTGCCTTGCGATGTGGCTGAAGATGCGCAAATTGATGCCTTATTCCCTGCGCTTGCTAAACACTGGGATGGCTTGGATTGTCTGATTCACTCGGTCGCTTTTGTACCTAAGGTAGCGCTGATGGGCGATTATCTGGATGCTGTCAACCGTGAGTATTTCCGTATCGCGCACGATATCAGCTCATATAGCTTCTCTGCATTAGCGAAAGCCGCATACCCCATGATGCAAGGTCGCAAAGGCAGTTTATTAACACTTAGCTATTTGGGTGCCGAGCGCACAATGCCTAACTACAATGTCATGGGTGTCGCAAAAGCAAGTTTAGAAGCAAATGTGCGCTATTTAGCACAAAGCCTTGGCCCAAGAGGTATTCGTGTGAATGCAGTGTCTGCAGGTCCCATAAAAACACTTGCGGCTTCTGGCATCGCCGATTTTGACAAGATGATAGGTTTCAACGAGAAACATGCTGCTTTGCGTCGCAATGTAACGATTGAAGAGGTTGGAAACGCAGCCGCTTTTTTATGTAGTGACTTGGCTTCTGGTATTACGGGCGAAATTACTTATGTAGATGGCGGTATGAACATTACTGCCGCAGGTCAAATCGACTAAATTACTTGCTCAATAAAAAAGCTGATGTGAAAACATCAGCTTTTTTATTCTATCTCGCTTATTACTGACTTGATTCCAGTAGTTTACGATTCACCTCAATATCACTTTTAGCTTTAAGTGATTTGCCATAAGCACTTATATATTCAGCTGCCATAGCTGCTTGTAATTCAGCCTCAGCGTTCTTTTTCGCCTCATCATCGGTAGCAAGCTTATTATTCACACGGCTCACTTGCACAATTGTATAACTGGTTTTGCCGTTCATGAAACCTGCATACGCAGGTAATTTATTAGTATCGATTTTAAAAGCCTGTTTCATTACCTCTTCTGTTAAACCTTGTGCATTTTTACGGTCAATCGTTACCGCTGGAATCCACTCCAAATCTTCCCCTATACCACTTGATTTAAGCTTCTCTAGGGTGGCTTCACCCTTTTCAGCTGCCAACTTAACTGTTTGCTCCAATTTCAGAAAGGCTTCAATGCCTCCCTTAACCTCGTCAAAACTGCGCGGTGCAGATGGCTTGTATTCAATTACTCGTGCAGAGACCAGGTTATTCGGTGACACTTCTACTGCCTCGGTATTGCGCTTATCTTTTAACACTTCATCAGAAAACACCAAACCCATCAATTTGTCATTCTTGAAAAATTTAGCCCCGTCTTCGCGGCTCATCCAACCGCTTGTTTGTAGTTGCAACCCAAATTTATCTGCTGCAGGCTTCAGGCTACCCGATTGCTCATATACGGTATTGCTAAATTCATCCGCTAGCTCGGCATATTTAATCTGTGCTTTTTGAAAAATCAGCTCGCCCTTGATTTGCGCTTTCATACTATCAAAAGATGAGCTTTGACCAGAGATGCCATTCAATCGGATAATATGATAACCAAACTCGGATTCTACCAAGTCGCTAATCTGATTGGCCTTCATGCCAAATACGGCATCCTCAAATGGTTTCACCATAGACCCTCGTCCAAAGCTCCCCAAATCGCCGCCTTTAGTCGCTGAGCCTGGGTCTTGAGAGTATTTCGTAGCAAGCTCCTCAAAGCGTTTTGGATTTTTTCTCAATTGTGCCAATATATCAGCCGCTTTTTCCTTGGCAGCCGCTTTTTCTTCAGCAGAAGCACTCACACCAAAGCCAATTAGAATATGGCTTGCATGGCGCTGTTCATCGCCCTGGAATTTAGCCGCATTTTCGTCATAGAACTGTTTAACTTCAGCATCTGTTACCGTCATCTGAGAAACCAAGCCCGCAGCAGAAAGCAAAGCAAACTCAAGTTTAACTTGCTCAGGTACTTTAAATTTATCCTTATGCTGCTCGTAATAGGCCTTAACTTGCTCTGGAGTTACATTCGTTTGTTTCAAAAATTGCGCTGTTTTAATTTCAGCTACACTGACATCGCGTTGTTGATGTGCAAATTTTAAGGTTTGTTCTGCTACATCTTTAGGAATCGAAACCAGCATAGCTAAGCCATCACGCGCCTGTTGTGTCAGTAGCTCACTGCGTCTGTCATTCTCGAATTTCGAAGCAGTAAGTTTATTCTGTGCCAAGGTCTTTTGATAAATATCTTCAGAAAACTTCCCCTCTTGCTGAAACTCTGGCATACCAAGAATATACTGGCTTAACTGCTCATCGCTAATCTTAAAATTAGCACGCTGAATTTCCTCATTGACTAAGCGACGCGTTATTAAACCATCAAGTACAGATTGCTTTAACTCAGGGCTGTCCAGTAAAGCAGCATCCACTTTTTGACCTTCCGACTGTAAGCGATTTCGCACGGTCTCAATTGCATTGCCGTATTCCTGAATCGAAATTTTATCGCCATTCACTTTGGCAATAGCAACATTGTTACCTGCCTGATTGAAATATGAATCAATACCAAACAGCGCAAAAGGGATAGTAATTAAGGCTAAAATAACTTTTGCCAACCAGCCTTGGGTGTGTCTTCGAATCGAATCTAACATACTTTAACTTTCTAAATTTAATCGCTAAATTGCACAACTTTCTATTATATATCAGTTGCACAAAATGACGCTTACATCTTGATTCAGGTAGTTCATCACATCGATTCTAGCCTAGATATAAAAAAAGCGAACTCAAGAGTTCGCTTTTTTGGAATTGGCGGAGTGGACGGGGCTCGAACCCGCGACCCCCGGCGTGACAGGCCGGTATTCTAACCAACTGAACTACCACTCCAGTTTACTGTTTTTGAAACTTCAATATCAAAACTTACCTAACACAATCATTCAAAATGAAAGAGTGCTAAAGAATCTAGCACTCTTAGTATATATTTCGAGGCAATATATGTTAGTTATTGGTGGGTGCTAACGGGGTCGAACCGCTGACATTCGCCTTGTAAGGGCGACGCTCTACCAACTGAGCTAAGCACCCCGCAAGCTTTATCGCCATAAACTTGATAAAGCCTAAAACTAACTGCTTTTATTGATTAACTGCTTAATCAATAAAGACCGCTAGTTTACAGCATCTTTTAGTGCTTTACCAGCCCTAAACTTAGGAGAATTCGCAGCTTTGATTTTAATTGTTGCGCCAGTGCGAGGATTACGGCCATTACGAGCTGCGCGTTTGCCTACGTAAAATGAACCGAAACCAATTAAAGTTACTAAATCACCTTTTTTAAGTGCTTTAGTGATAGCAGCTGTTGTGGCATCCAAAGAACGGCCAGCCGCAGCTTTTGAAATACCTGCTGCTTTTGCAATTTGATCAATCAATTCTGATTTGTTCACGAGTAATCCCCTCTAATGTTATTAACTAAAATAACAGGCGTATCCTGTTATGACTTTATATCAAGCCACAAAAGCCTCTGTCAAGGCTTTGCAGCCGATTTTATGCTATAAATGAAAATAAATATAGTTACCGGATAAAATTAATGCGTTATCGGTGCTTTCTCATCAGCAACTATTTCCGGAACCACTGCTGTAATTTCTACAGGTTTTTCTTCCGATGGTTGCGGCATGGTTTCCAAAGCCAACTCTAAAACTTGATCTATCCATTTAACCGGGTGGATTTGCAGACTATTTTTAATATTCTCTGGGATATCTACCAAGTCTTTTACGTTGGATTCAGGAATTAGTACTGTTTTAATGCCACCGCGATGTGCTGCAAGCAATTTCTCTTTCAACCCGCCAATTGCAAGCACTTCACCACGCAACGTTATCTCACCGGTCATCGCCACGTCTGCACGTGCCGGGATACCAGTTAACACAGAAACCAGTGCAGTCGTTAGGCCGATACCCGCACTTGGTCCATCTTTAGGCGTAGCGCCCTCGGGCAAGTGAATATGGATATCCTTTTTCTCGTAGAAATCTTCTGGGATGCCCAAACGCTTGGCGCGGCTACGCACTACGCTCATAGCTGCCTGCACAGACTCCTGCATCACGTCACCAAGTTTTCCTGTAGTGATCGTTTTCCCTTTACCTGGCAATAGCACAGCTTCTATTGTAAGCAACTCGCCGCCAACAGATGTCCATGCCAGACCCGTTACTTGCCCCACCTGATTTTCTTTGGCAGCGACCCCGTAATCATAGCGATACACGCCAAGATATTTATCCAGGTTTTTAGAAGTGATGACGATTTTTTTAACCGCTTTTGCATCTGCGACACGACCGCTATTTTTAGCCTTAGTCTGGTTAAGCAGCAATTCTTTCACTACTTTACGGCATACTTTTGCAATCTCTTGCTCTAAACGACGAACGCCAGCCTCACGTGTATAAAAACGCACGATATCGCGAATCACTGATTCAGCAATACCAATCTCTGCCGCCTTAAGGCCATGTGCCTTAAGTTGTTTGGGCAACAAATACTTCATTGCAATATTGATTTTTTCATCTTCGGTATAACCCGCAAGACGAATAATCTCCATCCTGTCCAGCAATGGTGCAGGAATATTCATGGTATTAGCAGTTGCCACAAACATCACGTCTGATAGATCATATTCAACCTCAACATAGTGATCAGCAAATGTGTGGTTCTGTTCAGGATCAAGTACCTCTAACAATGCAGAAGATGGGTCGCCACGCATATCCTGTCCCATTTTATCCACTTCATCGAGTAAGAATAATGGGTTTTTCACGCCTACCTTGCTCATGCTTTGTAATACTTTGCCCGGCATTGAGCCTATATAGGTACGCCTGTGCCCACGAATTTCCGCTTCATCGCGTACACCACCCAAAGCCATACGAACAAACTTACGGTTAACCGCTTTTGCAATGCTTTGTCCAAGTGAGGTTTTACCTACACCTGGCGGCCCTACCAGACACAAGATTGGGGCTTTAAGCTTACCTACACGCTGCTGCACTGCTAGGTACTCAACAATGCGCTCTTTCACTTTCTCTAATCCATAGTGATCTGCATCCAGAATTGCTTCGGCAACTTTTAGATCCTTACTGATTTTAGTCTTTTTCTTCCAAGGTAAGCCTACTAGAGTATCAATATAATTGCGCACTACTGAGGCTTCTGCCGACATCGGCGACATCATCTTAAGCTTTTTAAGCTCGGCATTAACTTTAGCCAACGCCTCTTTAGACATTCCGCGATTCATTGATGCGCTTTTCAAGTTCATCCATCTCGACACTTTCATCTTGCTCGCCGAGTTCCTTTTGAATCGCTTTTACTTGTTCATTGAGATAGTATTCGCGCTGACTTTTTTCCATTTGACGTTTTACACGGCCACGAATACGCTTCTCCACCTGTAGAATGTCAATTTCCGACTCCATCAAGTGCAGCAAATGTTCCAAGCGCTCTGTCACGCTTAACATCTCGAGAATTTTTTGTTTCTCTTCAAGCTTCAGTGTGAGATGAGCAGAAATTGTGTCTGCTAGACGACCAGCATCATTAATGGTAGCAAGCGAAGTCAAAATCTCAGGTGGGATTTTTTTGTTCAATTTGACATATTGATCAAATTGCGTGAAAACCGTGCGCATGAGCGCCTCGGTTTCACTGTCATTCTCATCAGAATGCACAATCTTTTCGGCATTAGCCAAGAAGCACTCTTCTGTTTCGACAAAATCTGAAACACGTACACGATACAGACCTTCGACCAGCACTTTAACTGTGCCGTCAGGTAACTTTAGCATCTGCAATACAGTTGCCAATGTGCCGATTTCGTATAAGTCATCGGCATCCGGCTCATCTTTATTGGCAGATTTTTGTGCGACCAATAATATTTGCTTATTACCTTCAGAGGCAATTTCAAGCGCCTTAACTGATTTGGCCCGGCCTACAAATAATGGAATAACCAGATGCGGATATACCACTACGTCGCGCAATGGTAATAACGGCATCATGTCTTGATGAGTTTGAGATAAGTTGTCTGGCAAAGTCTGTTCAGTCATAAAATACTTTCTAATTCACACGGTAATAACTACCAATGCTTTTAAATTGGGAACATTCTTTGATACTTCAAGAGCTAAAGTAATTAAATAATTTGCTTACAGCCTAAGAAGTACTATAAACCACTCATTTTTATTTGCAATAGTCTTGTTGGATTAATAAGTTAGGGGAAATGATGTCTGATCAGCTGGCTGATTCAGCGACTTTCGGTGAATCCTGATAAATCATAATGGGCTGCGAATCACCTCTGATTGTACCCTCATCAATCACAACCTTGCTCAAATTCTCGATTGAGGGTAAATCGTACATGATCTCAAGTAGCGCATGCTCCAAAATCGAGCGCAGGCCTCGAGCGCCTGTTTTGCGCTCAAGTGCCTTCTGAGCAATTAGACGCAAGGCAGATTCTCTAAACTCAAGATCCACACCCTCCATTTTGAATAACTTAATATATTGCTTAGTCAGCGCGTTTTTGGGCTCAGTTAGAATCGTCATCAGCGCTTCTTCATCTAAAGATTCTAAAGTAGCTACAACTGGCAAACGTCCAATAAATTCTGGGATTAAACCAAATTTGATCAAATCCTCTGGTTCGACATCTCGCAGAACCGCACCTACCTCACGCAAATCATCTTTACTTTTCACTTCTGCGCCAAATCCGATGCCGCCTTTTTCAGAACGTCTACGGATCACTTTATCCAACCCATCAAACGCACCACCGCAAATAAATAGAATATTGGTTGTATCCAATTGCACAAACTCTTGATTAGGGTGTTTACGGCCACCTTGCGGAGGTACTGATGCTACGGTCCCCTCAATCAGCTTCAGCAAAGCTTGCTGCACACCCTCACCTGACACATCTCGCGTAATGGAAGGATTATCTGATTTACGTGAAATTTTATCCACTTCATCAATGTACACGATACCGCGTTGCGCCTTTTCAACATCATAATCACATTTTTGCAGTAGCTTTTGCATAATATTTTCAACATCTTCACCGACATAACCCGCTTCAGTCAAAGTGGTTGCATCGGCCATCACGAATGGCACATCCAAAAGGCGCGCTAATGTTTGCGCAAGTAAAGTTTTGCCAGAGCCTGTTGGACCGATCAGCAAAATATTACTTTTTTGAATTTCCACATCGTCTTTGACTGTGTTTTGTGAAATATGGTTATGACCAAGACGTTTGTAGTGGTTATAGACTGCAACAGACAGGTTTTTCTTGGCTTGTACCTGACCTATGACATACTGATCTAAGATGGCGCAAATCTCTTGCGGTGTGGGTAGAGACTTATCGGTAGACTTGATGTCGCTAAGGTTTTGTACTTCTTCTTTGATAATATCGTTGCATAAATCAACGCATTCATCACAGATGAATACTGATGGACCTGCAATTAATTTTTTGACTTCATGCTGGCTTTTGCCGCAAAAAGAGCAGTAAAGTAACTTTTCACCTTCGGCTTTAGTGGCCATGCAACTTCCTTAAATCTTACAAAACTGCCTTATATTAAGCCGCATCGCTGCGATTAGCAATAACCTTATCAATCATGCCGTATTTAACTGACTCATCTGCACTCATGAAATTATCACGCTCGGTGTCGCGATCAATCTCTTCGGCTGTTTTGCCAGTATGGTGAGCTAGAATTTCATTCAATTTTCCGCGTAAATACAGAATCTCTCTGGCATGAATTTCAATATCGGATGACTGGCCCTGAAAGCCACCGGAGGGTTGATGAATCATAACGCGAGAATTCGGTAAGCTAAAGCGCTTACCTTTGGCACCGGCTGCCAGTAAGAATGCTCCCATACTCGCCGCTTGACCGATGCAAAGCGTACTCACATCCGGCTTAACAAACTGCATGGTATCGTAAATCGACATACCTGCTGTCACCGAACCGCCAGGTGAATTAATATAAAGCGAAATATCTTTATCTGGATTCTCAGCTTCCAAAAATAACAATTGCGCAACAACCAAATTAGCAGTCATGTCGTTGACAGGACCTACCAAAAAAACCACGCGCTCTTTCAGCAAGCGCGAATAAATATCATACGAACGCTCACCACGGCCGCTCTGTTCGATGACCATCGGGATATAACCTAAACTTTGCGGATCGGGCATATTCCCCGTCAGAATGTCGCTCATACTGTTCGTCATTATTGGCCTGCCATTAACTCATCAAATTTGATTTTTTTTGCGGTTACTTTAGCCTTTTCAAGCACCCAGTTTACTACATTTTCTTCCGTCGCCAGTGCAGCCGGTTCATCCAGACGTTTCACGTCTGCATAATACCAATTAACCAACTCTTCAGGCTTTTCATAACTATTCGCAAAAGTATCCACCATCGCGCGCACCTGATCTGCATTGGCTTGCAAACTATTTGCATTCACAATCTCGCTCAAAATCAAGCGTAAAGTTGTGCTGCGTTTCGCTTGCTCCTCAAACATGCTTGGATCAAGCTGAATATCATTGGGATTCATGCCGCGCTGCTGCAAGTTTTGTGCGGCCATCTGCATCATGCGATTAGACTCTACACCTATCAAGGCCTTAGGAACCTCTAATGCTGACTCAGCAATCAATGCCTGAAACACGCTTTCTTTAACACGTGTTTTGACACGTTTTTCCACTTCCTGTTCAAGGCTTAACTTGATTTCGGCGCGCATTTTTTCAACATCACCTTCATCCACACCCAAACTTTTGGCAAACTCTGCATCAACTTTTGGCAATACAGGCTGTGAAACGCTGTTAAAAGTCACTTCGTAGCTTACTTTTTTGCCAGCAAGTTGCGCCGGGTTATGGTCTGCAGGATAGGTGATTTCAAATGTCTTGCTGCTACCAGCTTTGCCGCCAATAAGTTCGTCATCAAAAGCGGCAATACGATTTGGCTCACCCAATACAAGATCTATACCCTTGTCACCAGTGCTTTCTACAGCGTTGCCATCAATACTGGCTGTTAAGCTAACATTCACACGATCGCCTTTTTTGGCGGCACGTTTAACGGGTTCGTAGCTTACTCTCTGTTTCACCAACACATCGAGTGTTTTTTCAACGTCGGCATCAGTTACTTCCAAAGTTGGTTTTTCAAGCTTAATCTTGCTTAAATCACCTAATTTAACTTCCGGGAAAACTTCAAATGTTGCTGTATATTCAAAATCGGTTGCAGCCTCTGCAAAAGGCTTGTGCTCGATATTTGGGAAACCGGCCACGCGTAATTTATTTTCCTCAACCGCATTGCCAAAGCTGGTTTCTACGGCTTTAGAATACACTTCGTCTCGCACTTGATCACCATAGTGCTGATTCACCAAACCGATTGGTGCTTTGCCTGGACGAAAGCCTGCAAACTTTGCCGTGCGAGAAATTTGACTTAGCCGTTGTCTAATTTGATTCTCTAACGGTGCTAGCGGCACCTTCACTGTTATACGACGTTCTAAGTTACTGATTGTTTCAACAGATACTGCCATGTTGCATTTCCTGTAAAAGTTGCTTCCTAAAAATATAATAGAAAACGATTAATTGTTGATGGTGCGAAAGGAGAGACTCGAACTCTCACGCCTTGCGGCGCTGGAACCTAAATCCAGTGCGTCTACCAATTCCGCCACTCTCGCATTTGATTTAGGGTTTATACCCAAATCAATAAAACGCGTATTGTATCCCAACTTTACTTAATTTGATAAGAGAAAACCATCGCATCAAGACAAAAATTGCGCTTACACACACCAAGCACATTGACAAGCAAGCCTTACCAATAGCAAGATACAGGCTCGCACTCCATTTTAAAGATAAATTTATGCAAAACTCCACTCATTCTAATGAAAACAATATGCTGCGCGCCGAGCTCGAATTATTAATGAAAGAGCGCGAAACCTTATTGATTATCGCTGGTGCGGCTGCCGGCCTAATTGCCGAACTGAGCACACACGATTTGCCGATTCGCACTGTCGAAGCTGCCGATTTGTTAGCAACGACTATTAATAAACTTTCTGAAGAAACCTTACAGGACGCGCTAAGCTCAGTTCACGCCAGCATTGAAAATTAAGATGTAATGCGCTTGGTTACTTATCGTGAATTACATATCGCAATTTCATATAATGATCGTTACGCTGAGCTTGACCCTGCTTGGCACCGGCTGTGCCTACCAAAAATATCAAGCTAAACCACTGGATCCAGCACAAACCTCTGCAAAATTACTCACTAAAAATATCGCTAGTGAGGACTTTAAAGCTTATTTAATCAAACAAGGTTTTACAGAGAACCTATTACCTTTTGCCACTTGGGGTCTGAACGAACTAACCTGGTGCGCTCTGTATCACCACACGAAATTAGGGGTTGCTAAAGCCCAATTAGCGCTTGCCAATGCCAGTCTAGAAACTGCCGGCCAAAAGCAAAATCCGACTTTGGGCGGCAATATTGCTCGCAGCAACCAAGCCAATGGCGACATTCGGCCTTGGGCTTATGGTTTAAATGTGGAGATTCCTATCGAAACCGGCAATAAACGCCAGACTCGCATTGAAGAGGCGCAGCATTTAGTAGAAGTTGCGCGCCTGGATGTGGCAGAAATGGCTTGGCAGCTACGTAGCCAGATTGCTAAAGACTTATTGCGTTATCATCAGAATATCGCTATGACAGATGCACTAAAAAATGAATTGAGGATTCAAACCAAACTGGTTGATTTGCTTGCCAAGCGCCTAAGTCTAGGCGCAGTCTCCAGCACGGAGCTCAGCGCCGCAAAACTACGTCAGCAAAAAACACAATTTAGTTTTGCTAATGAACAAGCCAAGCTTATTGGAATACGCACGAATCTGGCTACAGATGCAGGTTTGCCGATAAAAAACTTTAATGACCTCATCCTTAAACCACTGAATTTAGATGAAGCATTGACTAAGCAATCAGCTCACTTAAATACTCCCGATAAATACAAAAATTTGCAAACAAGCGCCCTACTCAACCGCTTGGACATTCGCCGCAGCTTAGAAAAATACACCGCAGCTGAAGCAAAAATAAAACTGGAAGTGGCCAAGCAGACGCCCGACATTTCACTTAACCCCGGATTTGCATTCGAGTTTGGCGACAGCATTTGGTCGCTAGGTTTTTCAGCCTTGTTAAATTTAATTAATAAAAATCAAACTCTTATTGCAGAAGCCAAGCAACTTCGCGAAATTGAAGGTGCACAATTCGAAGCGCTACAGGCTAAGATTATTGGTGATTTAGGACAAAGCTTAGCTTCCTATGAAGCGAGCCTGGAAAATGTGCGCGGACTCAAAGCGCAGTTAGTAGAACAAACACTCTACACACAAAAACTTCAACGCCAATTTGATGCCGGTTTAATCGACCGCCTTGATTTGACGCAGAACCAGCTCAACACCAATTCGCTTGAACAGCAAATATTGGAAGCCCAATTTAACAATTTACACGCAGCATTGGCTGTTGAAGATATCATGCAACGCCCAATTTTTGACGATTTTTCTATGCCTACGACGATTTCAGCGAATGTGAACCATGAATAAGAAATTGACCATTATTATTGCACTGCAAGCCTTGCTTATCGTGACGCTTTTTTGGGTACTGGTATTTTATGGGCGTGATGAATACGAAGAATACCAAGCCGAGCAAGATGAGGAGATTGAAAGCCCTAGCCGTGTAAGCGAAAATGCTGGAATCAACATCGTTAGTTTGCCGCTCCCTACCCAACAAAATAGCGGTATTATCACTGCCAAAGTGAGCCCAGCAAAATTTCAAGGTGAAATTAAAAGCTTCGGCAATGTAGTTAGTATTGACAGCTTGACTGAGGCAAAAGCCAGATTCTTAACTTTGAAAACTGAAATTGCGCTTGCGCGTGCAGCCAGCATCAGCAATATGCAGCAATACCAACGACTTAAAGTACTAAATGCCGAAGATAAAAATGTATCTGACCGTGCATTACAAGAAGCGCTGGCAGCAGTAAACTCAGATAAGGCTAAAATTACTGCTAACGAACTGCAGCAAAAAAACCTGCAAACCAGCATGAAGCTGCAGTGGGGCGAAGTCTTGGCGAAATTGGCTTTTGAGGATAAATTGGCTCCACATCTGGCCAAACTGCTAGATAGAAAAAATGCGCTTATCCAAGTAAGCCTGCCTTTAAATATACCAACGCCCAAAATAGGCAGCAGCATCAATGTCACACCACTTAATGAATCAGTCACACCCATTAAAGCTGTTTATGTTTCGCCCGCTTCCACCAGCGATACTAACGGTTTCGGTAAGACATTTTATTACAGCGCCCCCGCAGAGCTACTGCGCATTGGTATGCGTGTCAATGTTGAAATCGACCCGAACGCAGGAGACACCGCAAACGGCATTATTATCCCCAGTAATGCCGTTGTATGGTATGCAGGCAAACCCTGGGCATATTTCAAACAAGGTAAAGATCAGTTTGTGCGTAAACCCATTTCAGCAGCTACTGAAGTAGCTGCAGGCTGGTTTAATCAGGGGATTGAAGCGAACAGCGAAGTGGTAGTAAGTGGCGCTCAACTATTACTTTCTGAAGAGTTCAAATACATGATTAAGAATGAAAATGAGGATTGATATTTCATTTCAATCCTTATTTCGGCGCAGGCTAACCTTTAGGTTAAGCGAAGCGGCTGTAGCCAAAACGAAGATTGATTTATCATGATGTCCGCCATCGTCCGCTTCTCCATTCGCTTCTATGGCGTCATTATCGGCTTGGCAAGCCTGGTGGTGCTTTACGGCATTTATAGCCTTACGCGAAGCAATCTGGATGTTTTCCCCGAATTCTCGCCCACACAAATCATCATCCAGACTGAATCTCCCGGTTTGTCTGCCGAGTTGGTAGAGAGCCTCGTCAGCCAACCCATTGAAACCAGCATTGCCGGCACTGTCGGCGTTGCGAATATGCGCTCGCAATCCATACCTGGGTTGTCCATTGTCACAGTGATTTTTGACGAAGACACAGATATCTACAGAAATAGGCAGGTTATCGCAGAACGCCTAAGCACCCTTGCCAGCCAGATTCCAAAAGGCATCACGCCAAACATTACACCACTCACTTCGTCTGCCAGCACGGTGTTGGGCTTTGGTGTCACTTCTAAAAAGCGCAGTTTGATGGAGCTCAGAACCATTGTAGATTGGACGATCACGCCGCATTTACTGGCGATTCCAGGCGTGGCAGACGTAAACGTTTTCGGCGGCGAAGTACGGCAATTTCAAGTGCAAATCGACCCAGAGAAGCTGGTACGCTATCAACTCAACATCAACGAAGTGGTTGCTGCCGCACAGAAAGCCACTGGCGTAAGCGGGGCTGGATTTATTCAAAACAGCAATCAGCGCATTATTGTAAAAACTGAAGGCCAGGCAACAACTGTCGCCACATTGGCCAAAGCAACTTTGCTGCATAAAAATGGCCTGAGTATTAAATTGGGCGACATCGGACGCGTTATAGAAGGTGCAGCTCCATCTATCAGCAGCGCTGCAATTAACGAAGAAACTGGTATTTACCTGTCAGTACAAGGTCAGCTGGGGGCCAATACCCATGCGGTTACTCAGGCAATTGAATCTGCGCTGCGAGAGCTGAAACCTACATTGGAAAACGAGCAAGTTACGCTACATGAAGGCTTGTTCCGCCCTGCCAACTTTATTGAAACCGCGATTAACGGCGTGCGCACCGATATTCTCATTGGCTCTATTTTGGTGATTACCATTCTATTTTTATTCTTGTTTAATGCACGTACCGCATTTATTTCTGCAACTGCTATTCCATTGTCACTACTGACCGCAATTGTGGTCATGAGCTACTTCAACATTGGCCTTAACATCATGGTGCTAGGTGGTTTAGCGATAGCATTGGGTGAAGTTGTAGATGATGCGATTATCGATACAGAAAATATCTTTAGGCGCCTGAAAGAAAATCGCCTGCTGGCAACGCCATTGCCAGTGCATAAGATCGTGTTTAATGCCTCTATGGAAGTGCGTAGCTCTGTGGTCTACGCCACGGTGATTGTGGCCTTGGTATTTATGCCGCTACTGACTTTATCTGGCGTGGCTGGCAAGCTATTTGCGCCACTTGGTATTGCTTATATTGCTGCCATTATGGCATCGCTTGTGGTAGCACTTACACTGACGCCAGCATTGTGTTATCTATTGCTTGGCAAAGCTGAATTGAGCAGCGAAGACTCCCCTATCATCCGGCATATCAAAAGCGGCTACGTTAAGTTTTTATACACGATTGAAAAACACTACAAACTAGTTATTAGCATCAGTTTTCTGCTGATCGCACTTGGC
Source organism: uncultured beta proteobacterium (assembly GCA_963701715.1). Classification (GTDB taxonomy): domain Bacteria; phylum Pseudomonadota; class Gammaproteobacteria; order Burkholderiales; family Methylophilaceae; genus Methylotenera_A. The sequence continues at coordinate 35,720 of CAVPAX010000003.1, read as the reverse complement.
TTAGGCATACTGCCTTTATTCAAAAGCCAATTTATCCCGGCATTACATGAAGGCCATTTTATTATGCATATGACTGCCGTGCCCGGCACATCTGAGCTGGAGTCTATAAGGCTTGGCAAAAAAGTCTCAAAAACCATACGTAATATCAAAGGCGTAAAATCTGTCACGCAATGGGTAGGCCGGGCACCCAACGCTGCAGATACTTTTGGTACGCATTACAGCGAATTTGAAATCGAAATCGGCACGCTTTCTGGAGAGGAACAAAACCGTATTCTGGCAGATATCCGCGAAGAATTAGCTGGCGAAGCCGTGGATAAAGATGGTGACGGTGTGGCAGAAATTGGCTTTGTCGGCGTAAACTTTGCTATCAACACCTTTCTAACCGAGCGTATTGAGGAAACCATTTCAGGTTATGCTGCATCGACTGTCATCAATATCTATGGCAACGATTTGGATGCGCTTGACCGCGATGCGCAAAAAATAGCCGACTTGGTATATAACACCAAAGGTGCAACAGATGTGCTGGTACAATCGCCGCCAGGCACACCAGAAGCAGTGATAAGACTGCGTCCGGACAAGTTAGCTGTTTGGGGGTTACAGACTAGCGATGTATTGGACACCATCCGCACAGCCTATGAAAGTGTGCCGATTTCGCAGGTATATTTTGGCAGCCGTGCAGTGGGTTTAAGTGTAGTGCTAGAGGAAGAAGCCCGCGATGACATTGGCGACATTGGCAATATTCCACTATTTAACCCAGAAGGAAAAATTTTACACCTGAAAGATATTGCGTTTATCTCACAGGAAAATGGCCGCTCAAAAATTCTGCATGCGGGCGCAAAACGCATTCAAACCGTAACCGCCAATGTGCAAGGACGGGATGTAGAAAGTTTTAATCGCGAATTGAAGAAACGTATCAAAAGCGAGATTAAATTAAACGATGGCAGCTATCTGGAATTTACAGGTGAGGCCGAGGCCAACGCACAATCACGCGAAGATCTGATCGTGCATTCATTATTGGCTGCTGTCGCAATATTCCTCATGCTATATATCGCTTTTGGAAGGTTACGTAATTTGCTGCTTACCTTTGCCAACCTGCCCTTTGCCTTGATTGGCGGAGTACTGGCAGCTTTATTTACCGGCGGCTGGATTTCACTAGGGTCACTGGTAGGATTTGTGACTTTGTTCGGCATTACGCTTCGCAACTCCATCATGATGGTGTCGCATTTCCAGCATTTAGTGGATGAGGAAAACTGCTTATGGAATCTGGAAACCTGCATCCGCGGTGCAACTGAGCGCCTGCCTTCCATACTGATGACTGCACTGGTTACCGCATTAGGCTTATTGCCGCTGGCTGCTGGCAGCGGTCAGCCCGGACGCGAAATTGAGGGGCCAATGGCTACGATTATCGTGGGAGGCTTGGTCACATCGACCATCCTTAACCTGTTGATTTTACCGACAATTATGCTACACTTTGGGCGGTTTGAGAAACAGACCCAAGATTAAGAATGGCTAATCGTATTTAATATATTTGAACCTTACATCATCATTTGGCGTGCCTTCCAGCGCACCACCTTCCAGCGCGGGCTGCCAGCCAATCACCTGCTCGATTTTTTTTGCCAACTCAAAATCTTTATCGGTAATGCCTTTGGCATCATGCGTACACAGTTTCACAATCACAAATGCGTATGAAACGGTTAAATCGGGATGATGCCAGGCAGCCTCAGCCAAATGTCCTATTGTATTCACAACCATCAGCGTGGCTTTCCAGCCGCTGGTTTTGTATTTGCGGCGTATCCAACCGTTTTCCAAATACCAGTGTGGAAGCTCGCTTTCGAGCCTTGCGATTGTCTCTTGCTCTTTATAGACTTTAGCAGTCATGGTCGTCAGTCAATGAATTGAAGAAGCCACTTTTCCAAGCGTTTCCACATCCACGCCCTTTTCAAAATATTTGAAATCCGTTTTTTTTACCACCCAGGGTGAAAATGGTTTATTTAGTATGAAATCGCTGAAGGCTTCATCTACCAAGCCGCCTTTTGTCATCACTTTAAGGCTAAGCTCATTTTCATTGGGTTTGTCGGATTTCAGCAAAATAAGGTGTTTTGCATCCAGCTTTTCTGCCAGCCAGGCTGCCAGGCTATCTGAAGTCACATCCCAGCTTTGCGGGATGGAATCATCTGCAAGCACCATTTTGCTTGGTAGCCAGACAATGGCACGATGTTGCCATGTACGTTCGGCAATCTCCAGTTCGCTGCTGGCGGTTGCCAGCAACGGATTTAAATTGGCAAGCAATAATCCGAATTGATCCATCGCCAGTACTGCCAGCCGATGTGCGCAGGCATCGCTGATTTTGGATAATTTTTGTGCCTCTCGCACTGCATCGGCAAACACGCCGCCGCCAGGCACGATGATAATGTTTCCATCACTAAATTTTACAATAATTTTTAGCCAACGTTCTAACTCCGGCGAGCCTAATAAACTACCGCCAATTTTAACAACCCACATGGATGCTCCCTTAAATAGTTTTTCCATTGTGGACCTGATTATTCCTTTCGACTCAAGTGTTGAAGGCGAAATTCCGGTGTCTTGTTATTCTTCATTGTTACTCTTAAATATGACCAGGTTCATATTCTTTTCATAGTTAAGAAGCTTAATCAGAGCCTCGTAAAAAACTTTATTATTGTTGTGAAACTGGACGCTTTATCCAGCGTTTCAGCGTATTCTTTTGATACGTCTGAGTCTGCCACTATACCGCCTCCCGCATAAAAACTTAACATGTTTTTACAAATAATTGCAGTACGAATCGCAATGTTTGTATCCATATCGCCATCAAAGCCAATATACCCGATCGCGCCGCAATACAAACCGCGCCGATGCGGCTCCAGTTCATCGATAACTTGCATGGCACGTAATTTGGGAGCTCCTGTAATTGAGCCGCCAGGGAAGCAATCTCTGAGCACATCGACAGACGTTTTGCCAGACTTTAATTTGCCCAGGACAATACTCACCAGATGATGCACATTAGCGAAACTTTGCAGTTGAAAGAGCTTATTTACTTTTACACTGCCAAGCTCACAAGTCTTGCTTAAATCGTTACGCAGCAAATCTACAATCATCAAATTCTCTGCTTTGTCTTTCAGGCTTGTCTGCAATATCTGCGCGTTTTTTGCATCCTGCTCTGCATCCGCCGATCTGGGCTGTGTGCCTTTAATGGGGCGGGTTTCTACATGATCTTTGTTGGTCTGCAAAAATCGCTCAGGCGAATTGGAAAGCACTTGAAAATTCTCATGCGCATCTAAAGGTAGCTGCATGAAAGCCATAAATGGCGCAGGACTAATCTCGCGTAATTTTCGGTACATCAGCCAGCTATCCCCTTCTACTTGTGCAGAAAAACGTTGCGCCAGGTTCACTTGGTAACAATCGCCCTCAGTAATATAAGTTTTGATTTTGGCAAACGCCTGTTTATATTGCAGCTCGGATAAGTTTGAAGTGACAGGCGTGTTAACCTCAAATTTACTAAATTTATTCTCTATAGAATATGCTCTGGAAGGCTCATCGAATAAGGCATGCAGAGCATGCCATTTTTCTATTGTTTTTGCATCAAATCCGTATGAAACCAATGCGCTGCGCTGTTCACGGTGATCCACCACGACCGCCCAATCGTAAATGCCGATCATCATTTCCGGTATTTCCACTGCTGGAACAGCATTGCATGGCAGTTTTTCGATACGACGCGCCAAATCGTAAGCGAAATATCCCATGGCGCCGCCTGCAAACGGCATTTCCGTTTCAGGTGCCTGATATTGACCAAGAATACTTTTTAACAAAAAGAATGGATCTTCTTCTGAAATCTTGACCATGCCATTTTGCGTGATGACAGTCTGGTTGCCCTGTGTCACCAGCGTTATAAACGGTTCGGCCACCATGATGTCATAGCGCCCATATTGGCTGCCTGCCTTGCCTGTGGCGGGATCAATCATTTGTCCGCTATCCAGCAGCATTGCCCAGCGCTGGTGCACAATGTGCTCAAACAAACGTGCGCTGTCGTGATAGTAGGCAAGCTCGTGTTTCAATATAGTCATTGTTTCATCGCCAGGTATGCAACAGCATAAGCAGGTAAACAAACCTCTAAATCATGTTCTAGGCATGAATCTGCACGACCTGGGAGGCGCATGGATATTGGTTTACAGACATACTTAAAGTCATGCCCCAACTCTTCCGCTAGCGCTTTTACCAAAAAACTCCCCGCGCCCGCACCAATGACCGGCACACTAGGCTTAAGGTGTTTCAACATCGCCGTTTTTATTTGATTCAATTGCAAAGTTCTGCAGGTATCCGCCAAGTTCTTCCAAGTTTGTATCGGCTTATCCTCTGCATCATGCCCAATCATGCGCGCCAGTCTCCGTGCTGACTCCCACTCTGTTTTACCCTTCCCGTCTGAGGTTTCCGCCATATCTGATTCGGGCAAAAGTTCGCCTGTGAGGCGATACACATCAGCCATGGTAGCGAAATTTTCGGCTGCCACATTACTCTCTGCGCCCTCAAAAGGTAGCTTTTGCGCCAATGCCATCACCGGCGTGCGTACCACGCCCGTATAAACCAAGCTGTCATCCTGCATACGGCTGGCATCACTAAAGCTTGAGTTTTTCACCTCACCCGCCCCAATCGCGATAATATCAGTGGTCGTGCTGCCGATATCCACCAATAACGCGTCTTGCACATGCATTGCAAGCGCGCTGGCACTTGCATGCCAATTGACCGAGGCGATAGAGGCAGCGGCACTTGAAACACGTGATAGCGTCACAAAACCCTCATTTGCGGCATAAAACAAAGTTTCTTTGCCAAGTAATTTTTCTGCCAAGTTTGAAATATTAATCACGCCATCATGTCGGCAGGAGAATAAATCCACCAGCTCACCTGTCATGGTTACCGCATGCAAAGCTTCAGAAGGTACTATTTTGAAGGCTGTCAGGGCATCTTTCACTGCAGATTCCAATTGATTCAGACCTTTCCAGAGTTGGCAAGGTAGTTGTAAAATATTAATTATTTCGCCTTTACCATCCAACAACACAGCTTTTAAATGTGCGCCGCCGATATCCCAGCCAGCGATAAAAGGCTTAGACATAAACGGTTACTTCATTTTGCTGCAGTTCAGGCCAATTAAAGTATGACTGAGTGAGTGTGCTGATAATCAGCTCGGCAGGATTCTCTCCTGTGGCTTCATGCAGGCCCACATAGCTCGTGGTAAGCCGCGGATTGATTTCCACGACGTAAATTTCATCATTATCTACAATGACATCAATACCTACATAGCCCGCTAAATCCGGAAAAGCTTTTGCGACTTGGTTCGCAAGCAATTCAAATTGCGCCCAGTATTCGCGCATACCATTGATGACACTGCCTTTGTAGCTCACCATATGATTGTTGATCTTGATTATCTGCATATTGCAACTTAACAGCCATGCTTTGCCATTTTTCATCACACAAGAAATGCTCGCTGGCTCGCCTGGCTGATAGGCTTGAATCACATGCGTGAGCTGTTTATCGTTCAGCTCAATCCAATCCTGCAGGTCGTCCGCATTATTAAACCATGCGGTGTCGCTGCAACCCGCTCCATCATTAGGCTTTGCCAACCATATCCAATGACTTTTTGGCCAATTGTCAAAAGTGTAGGTGGGTATCGTGGCGATGCCCGCTTCTTCTAGAGCCAGACAAGTCGCCATTTTTTCGCTGGTAATTTTGATAGAGGCAGGCCCGCAACCTAATACCAGCTTGCCTTGCAGGGTAGCCATTTGCGTTAAGTAATGCAGCACTCCGTCAGTTTCCGGTGCGATTAACCAGACCGCATCTGCAGCTTGTATTTGTGCTTGCCAAATTTGCCATATATCATCATTTTCATTGACTTCCAAACATGTATTGCAATGCTTTGGTTTGCTCAAGCGCGTATCTACAGTGGTAGAAATACTGTAAGGCAAAGATGCCAAGTCGTGCAGCAATGCATTGCGCATCTTGGCACCTTCATTCGCGAGCGATTCCGGCAGAAGCTCCGCACACAGGCCGCCGCCGGTGATAAACTCACATACAAATATTTTTTCCAAATTATGTTTTTTGAGTTTAATAATGCAAATAATCCCTGTAATTGATTTATTAGATGGTGTTGTCGTCCATGCAAAAAGAGGTGAACGACAACATTATCAGCCAATAAATTCTTTACTTATCAATTCAAGCAAGCCATTGGATATTGTGGCGGCATTGCTTGATTACTACCCGTTTCAGCAGCTCTATATTGCAGATTTGAACGCCATACAAAAACTAGGCGGACTTTACAAAAGCAACTATAAAATCGTTGAATCAATAGCGCATCAATTTCCAAATCTAAAGTTGTGGATAGATGCCGGTATCAGCAATCTAACCGAGCTGAATATCTGGAACAAGCTCCATTCTAACTTGATTTTTGCCAGTGAAAACTTTTCCGGAATGGGAAATTTTATATCACTGAAAAATCAGCAAGGTTCAGATTTTGTTCTGTCTTTAGATTTTATGTCAACAGGCTACCAGGGGCCGACAGAATTATTACAAGACAGTGCGTATTGGCCAAACGATGTGATTGTAATGACGTTAGCAAATGTGGGAGCAAACTTAGGGGTAGACGCAAGTTTAATCAATAAAATTATTAGGTGTTCTGCTGGCCTGAATGTATACGCGGCAGGAGGTGTGCGTAATCCCGATGATTTGCTTGAACTCAAGAATATAGGCGTACATGGCGCCTTAATTGCTACTGCCCTACATCAAAAACAGCTTTCTTATCAGCAACTCGCTCATTTTAATAAATAAAACCCGAGCAAGCCCGGGTTTAATTTTCATACAGCCAGATTACTCAAGGTTTGCATGGATCGCACGCATGCCTTCTTCAGTTAAACCTTTGGTATGCACTATCTCAGAAATAATAGCCTCTAAGAAAATCAAGGCAGATAACTCAAATTGCGCACCCATTGGCATGCCGTGAGTTAATGGGAAGCTATTATCATTACCAATTTGAATGTTCAAATCTGCCACTTCTGCCATCGCTGATTTCGCTTTCATTGAAACCACCGCCAGCTTGGCGCCTACTGATTTTGCCTTTTTAACAAAAGGCAACAAAGTTTCCGTGCCGCCAGAACCTGACACCAATATCAACAAATCACCTGCCTTAATAGCTGGCGTGACGATTTCGCCAACCATGTTCACATTGTAACCGCTATGTACTAAACGCATTGCGAAAAAACGTGAGACCAAGCCTGAACGGCCTGCACCGCCCACAAATATGCGTCCAGCGTCATCAACCAGTTTCATTAATTTTGCTGCGTAGCTTTTGTCAGTCTCAGATAAAATCGTTGTGAGTCTGTCTAAAATTAGTTTTTGATGGTCCATATTAAATATCCTTTTTACCCATTTGAAATAAAAAAACCCGACACATTGCTGAGTCGGGCTTTTAATTGCTCATATCAATAATTACTTATTGATAATGTTAAATTAAGCGTGAGCGATTTTTGTGATTTCAGCAGCAGAAGCAGCTGGATCAGCAGCACCGTAGATAGCAGCGCCAGCAACGATGATTGAAGCACCAGCGTCACGTACTTGTGCAGCTGTAGCAGCTTTAACGCCACCAGCAACAGAGATCTCAAGACCTAAATTCAAACCAGCAACCATTGCTAAGTCAGCAAATGGTGTTTGGCCTGCAGCTTGTTGGTCCAAGCCTGTGTGCACGCCGATGATGTGCGCACCTAATTTAGCAACTTCTTGTGTACGTGCTTTTTTGTCAGCCACGTTGATCAAGTCAACTTGAGCTTTTTTGCCGTATTTGTTAGCAACGTCGATTACACCTTTGATTGTACCGATATCTGCGCAGCCTAATACTGTACAGATGTCGGCACCAGCTTTGTAGAATGGCTCAGCTTCGTAGAAACCAGCATCCATTGTTTTCAAATCAACCAAGATTTTGTTGTTTGGGAATTTAGCACGTAATGTTTCAAGTAATTTGATACCGTTGTGCTTAATGCATGGTGTACCGATTTCTAAAATATCAACGTGCGGAGCAACAGTCGTTGCCAATGCAACAGTTGCGTCAAAATCTAGTGAATCTAATGCCATTTGGGTTTGTGCCATGGTAACTTCTCCGATTAAAAATTTTTATTAAACTTACTATTCAAAACCAAAATACTTAGAGTATTTGATTAAATTTTAGTTGTAACTATTTGATTAGTTACAATATTTGCTACTTACTTACAACAAAATAACGATGCTAGCTACCTTAGAAGCAAAGCTTATATCGGTGTTTAGCGAATTTGAAGCTGGACCTTGAATCTTAAGGGCACAGCTTCATATTGTCAATGTTAAACCACAATTAACCTTAACTTTATTAGTATTTAGTTACGGTTAAATGACAACTTAACTATTACAGTTTGGCAGCCAAAGCAACTTCAAGCTTGATCTGATCAGCAACAAAACCACGGATACCTTCAGCCAATTTCTCTGTCGCCATCGCATCTTGGTTTAATTCGAAGCGAAACTCTTCCTCTGTCATTTTCGCTGGAGGTGTTTTAGTTGCACCAGTGTCTTTTAACACTTGCACTAATGTGCCTTCAGAAGCCGCTAAGTCTTGTAACAAGTTTGGTGATACTGTTAGGCGATCACAACCAGCCAAGGCAATCAACTCGCCAGTGTTACGGAATGAAGCGCCCATCACCACTGTTTTGTAGCCGTGCTCTTTATAGTATTTGTAAATAGCGCGCACAGAAACTACGCCCGGGTCTGTTTCTTGTGTGTACTCAACACCTGGGTTTTTCGCTTTGTACCAGTCTAAGATACGACCTACGAATGGCGAAATCAAGAATACACCAGCTTCAGCACATGCGCGTGCCTGACCGAAACCGAATAACAATGTGAGGTTACACTGAATGCCTTCTTTTTCAAGAATTTCACCCGCCTTTATGCCTTCCCATGTTGAAGCTAATTTAATCAACACACGGTCTTTGCCTACACCTGAGTCAGCGTAAAGTTGAATCAATTTACGGCCTTTAGCCACCATCGCATCCAAGTTGAATGATAAACGCGCGTCCACTTCAGTTGAAATACGGCCTGGCACTACTTTAGTAATTTCTGTACCAATCAACACAGCCAATTTGTCTGCGGCATTATCAATTTGTTGTTCTTTAGTACCGCCTTGAGCTTTTGCATAAGCAATAGCCGTTTCAATTAATGTCGCATATTGTGGCAACTGACTCGCCTTTAACACTAATGATGGATTAGTTGTAGCGTCTACTGGCTTGACACTTTTAATTGCTTCCACGTCGCCTGTATCGGCCACGATTGTAGTCATTGCTTTCAATTGATCTAATAAATTTGCCATTGCATCCTCCTAAAAAATTGGTTTTTTACTCTTGTATAAATCTAGCTTTATATTGTAACTTAAAAACATGAATTTCAATATGTTTAAACTTACATTAAGTTATGTAAAAACAAGGTTGCAACCGTTAAATCGGCACTGGTACCGGGATTAAGTCCGCGCTTTTTAAGTGCCTCGTCAAACGTTAGCAACGCTGCCTGATAGTTTTTCGGATTGTACATTTTCAAAAACGCTGCCTCATGTGCGACAGCCTCTTGCTGCAACAGTCTGGCGATGGTTTCACCATATTTACGCGCGACATGACTATCTAAAAAACCTGCCATAAAATGCAAATGTACCGCCGTAACTGACCAAGCCGGACGTTGCCACTGCATCAAAATGTGCTGATAGCGCGCCAAACCGTTTGCAACATCCGCAAAACCATTACGATACTGCTGGGCGATCATATCGTACGGTGCCGCTGCCTGCATAGCGTGCAGCAGTGTACAGCCAGCAGGTTTATGCACATCGTATTGTGCAACCTCACCCAAGCCGGCAGGATTTGCCAGACGTATTGCAGCAAAAACAAGTTCAGCGTCATCGACATTTGTGCCGGAAAGCACACCCGATACTTTTTCGATAAGAGAATCGGACGTTGGCTGTAAAGCCGCATGTATCAATGGCGCGCAAAGTAAAATTACGCCTAGATTCGTATTACAGCCCACTACTTTTTGTGTCGCTTCAACGCTCGACAAAATACGCTCGCCCAAGCTCAGATCAGGCTGGGCAATTACCTGCGAAGCGGCATCGGCACTTAGAACAAAATCCTGCACCGTCATGCCATGACCGTCAGAAAAAATATGCACATTACCAGGCTTTATTGCCTCAAGCTCTGCTATACAAGCCGCTTTGAAGGCGTCTGCCAATTGCTGGTTCAGTCTCATGTTATTGAATATGTTTTAAAAAATCATCTGCAAGCACTTGCGCAACATCCACTGATGCAACCCCCTGTAAGCCACGCCAGGCGGGGATGCTGTTTACTTCCAGCACCCACAATTCCCCTTCGCGATCACGGATTATATCTATGCCGCAATATGCAATATCTAACACTTTGGCTGCCTGTACAGCCAGATTCATCACATCAATTTCATCGGTAGCCTCACATTGCGCACCTTGTGCCACATTGTGCAACCAATCCGCCCCACTGCGACGCATGGCAGCAATCGCGCGGTTATTTACCACAAACACACGATAATCATGCGGCGCTTCGATAAACGTCTGCAAATAAAACACACCGTCGACAAAGCTATCCATCGGCAAAGGTAGTGCAGTTCGCACATCAAGCAACCGCACGCCCTGTCCTTGCGAACCAAACAGGGGCTTGATGACTAATTGTTGATTGTTTTTTGTCTCGGTTTGAATAACTGAATGCGCTTGCCGTCTTGATTCGCACACCCAAGTATGCGGCGTTGCAATGCCTGCCTGGTGCAGCAGGAAGCTGGTCATAGCCTTATCAACAGTGCGCTCGATTGCTCTGCCGTCGTTATAAACTTTCGATCCTTGAAGTTTTAGCATGTGCAAAATATTCAGGCGCGTCGTGACCTGCTGCAGCGTGCCACCAGCTATGCCACGCACGAACGCCGCCTCAGGTAATCCATCAAAATTGGGAATGCTAATTTGCGGTTTATCGCCGGATAGGTCAATTGCACAATCTTGCAATGATACAAAAACCGCCTCTATGCCATGCGTTGCAAGCGCCCTGGTTAGTTGCTCGCCATGCCATCCGGCATCATCAGTAAAAATCGGGGTACGCAATTAATATTTTACATTAAAATAATTAAATATCTAATTGAATTTATAATTAAAAGACTTTTCAATTAATTGGTTATTGAACTCACCGCCAATAAAGCTATTACCCGTTTCCAGATTGGTAATTTTGACTTTTGCGGGTGAAAACAGCATCGGGTCAATCTTGTAAAAGTCCATATTATAAGATTTAAATACTTCAGCAAAAGTTTTCCCGTAATCTTTCGATGCGCTACTGGGTAAATTCTGTGCCAATTTATTGGCTTCATCATCACTGCATTTCACATTCAGCTGCACCAATCCTCCAAATAAAATCGCATCGTTAGTACGCCCCATCGCCGTCATGAAATCTTTGGCCACGGGTGGCAAAATAGCTTCGCCGCTGCCATTGACAATATTCGCAAGCGGAAAATGTAGCGTATGTGCCTTATGTAGCGCGACTTCCAAAACGCGCCCCACGATTTGCACTACCCCGGCAATACTGGTTGTCGGCGTCAAAATCAGTGTTAAATTTTTAGCTTCCACGCCAGTATCACGTACAATCTTTTCGATAACTTCCATCGGCGGAATCTTATCCGTTTCCAGCACCAATACTGTTTTTTGAGGTGCATCTTTATAACCAAGCTCTTTAAATAATTCCTCACGCTGCGCGATTGCACGTGCAGGGCCAGATCCCAGCGAAAAGAATTTTTCATGGCCAAGTGCCCAGCCTGCATATTGGCTACCAAGACACGCCAACACAGGGTTTTCTGTCTGTACCTTAATACTTGATGGCCAGTCCTTGAAAATCGAATGATCGCACAATTCCACTTTACCCAAACCGCCCATGCAGATTTCCGCAATCAATCTCCCGGCTTCGGCACTGCCTGCATGTTGAATACCAGCGTCTATAATCGTCGCTCCAGATTCATGTGCTAACACACCCAATTGCAATGCAGCAGCTTTTTCAACCAACTGTTGCACCAATGAGCTGGAAAGCTCACTAATGCTAGGCCACAGGGTAGTATTTAATTCAGTCATAACGTAGCATCTCTCTTAATTTTTGCATCCGTAGTAACAGCAGTGCATGTGCCGAGTCAGCACTTTCCGCCTCTGCAAACACCGTACAAACTGGTTCGTCTTCGGCAATCTTAATGCTGGAATCCCCGCTAATTATAGCTGGAATATCAGCCACCCAGTCAGGCCAGATAAAATCGCCTGGAATTTCTAGCGTACCATTCGCATACAAAATCATTTGACCTCGCGATAACTCATTTTCCTCTAAATTTTCAACCCTTCTGTCCGTGCAGCTTTGTAAATGAAGCGGAAACAGATTTTCATAAAGCTGAAAAGTCGCGCTTAATCTTGGGTTTAATTCTAAAATAAATAACGTTTCGCCATCTAAAATGGCATCCAGGCTATTGATACCATGCAAATTTAATGCAAGAGTCAATTGCTGTGCCGCACGTTCAAAAGCCTTATGAATGTTGAGTGGTAAGGTAACTTTACTCACCGCGCCAGCAAATCGGTACGGCATATTTTTCATTGGCGCCACATATTGCTGGTTGAACCCGATTGTTCGCATAGATTTTCCATCCACTACAAACAGCATGGATATAGGCATTCCAGCATGTTTTTTCTGATAATAGCCATGCAGAAAACAGTCCTCTTTATTGACTGAATTCGCAGGCCTGATGTGCGTGCCACCACTGCCGCCTAACTTTTTTGAAAGCCAGTTTTCGATATCCTCAGGGATATCCAAACATACCTCAGGATGTACAATCTGGAGCGCATCCAGCAGTTTAAAGAAGCTGAAATCTTTTGCTGCGCGCATCACCTCAGGTGAATTACCGATTAAAGGCACGCGCGAAGCGACCCAATCTAACATGTCTGGCGTAGCATCAAACAGGCTTCCATACAGAAAGCCGTCAATAGCACCCATGTCTATTTGCTCAAAAACATGCTTAAAATCATTTGCATCTACGACCTGCCCACGCATTTTTAATCTGAAAGTCTGCGCAGCCAAGCGACGCGTATCTGCATCAGCAAAGACATCTAGCGAAATGACTTCATAACCACAAGCAACTGCTGCCTGCACATAGCCGCGTGCCGAGATTGCGGCAATGATAATTTTTTTAGGCACTTGCTAGGTTTTGCGCCATTTCAAACGCCGCCATAAACTCCAGATAACAAGGTTTATCGGCTGCCAGCATTTGCTTTAGCAAATTATACTGCGTGGTGTATTTCAAATTGCCAATTGCCAGCGCACCGATGCCTAACACTCCGGTTTTCGCTATTTCAATGCCGTCTGCCATCACACCCACGCCTTCTGCTCCCGTAGGCTCAACGGCGTTTACATCAGCAACAACTTTCAACAATCTGGAATGCGCGATCTGTGCCGCACTCAGCACCCTAACACCCGCAGCCGCCGTGCATAACGCAATATCTGCAGCATCCAGCACAGCTTGTTTTGCTGCTTCGCTGATACCGTCTGCGCAGTCAATATTGGTGCCGTAACGCTGATTATAGCTTTGCGCCTTATCGCGTGCTGCTTCCAAGCTGCTATGCGCAACCAACTCAACCTGTGCTCCCTGCCTGGCGGCAATTACTGCAACGCATCCGCCCACCGGACCAGTTCCTCCGAACACCGCCACTTTCTTACCTGCCAGGTTCGTTTGAAAATGCTTTTTAAGATGCAATTCGACTTTTGCCAACATCGCTGCTGCCGTAGTAAATGCACCTGAAGGATCTGCAAATGCAGAAATCTGAAATGGCGGAAACATAGCTTTCCTCGCAATTTCCAGCATATCCATAGTTAAATCGATATCGCGTCCGCCGATAAAAATTGCTTCGCGTTTAATACCTGAGGAGCTACGAGAAAAAATCGCGTCCTGCGTCAAACCTGCCACTTCGCTCAATTCAACACGCGTGTAAGGCATAATCTTATCGAACCCTGCGTCAAAAGCCATATTTACGTCGAATGGGCTTGCATTTTTTGCTGCTGTAATGAGATGTAATATTGAGACTTTTTCCATAAACTTAAATGCTCTTAAAAAGTTTGTACCGTTGCGCCACTATTATTAGCACGCGTGACTTGGTATGAAATATTGTTTAATTCCGCGAATTGCAACTGCAAAGCATTCAATATACTCTCAGCGTCAGATTCGCTTTCAAACACGGCAAATCCTGTTGGCCCCCATGAGCTTTGCCCGAAACAAGCCACGCCTTTGCGCCCCAAGTGTTCCAGCACTGCGCCAACCTGAGCACTTGCATAACGACCACCCTGCGCTGGCGCAAAATAATCGCCTACATGCGATTGCAACTCTTGAATACTGTTACCAAAGGCAGTCAAATCCTGCTCTACCAAAGCCGGCATTGCCTGCATCAACACATGCCGACACAAATGTGCGGCCAGATTTTCAGAGAACACAGGCAACCGATTAAACGCTTCCAGTTCATTCTCACCATGTATTCCAGGCTGGCTAGTATCAAATATCAATAAAACTCGCCAATCTTCAGGAAAATCATAATGCGCCAACAAGGGTGGCACTTTCGATTTAATATCAAAGGAATTAGCTTTATTTGAAATCCGCCCACCATCAATCAACAGCCCGCCGTGGTCAAATGCTGCAATACCAATGCCTGAACGGCCACCACGTTCTGTTAGCTCAGCTATTTGTGCGGTGCTTAAGTTCATGTTATACACCCTGCTAACTGCTGTTCCGATAGCTAGCGCAATCTGCGTACCCGAACCCAAACCTGCATGTTCAGGAATGTTTTGCTTAATGCTAAGGTTAACGGCACCTTTCAGATTAAGTTTAGTAATCAGTTTTTTTGCAACACCTTCAGCACGCTCAGCTGCTGAACCCGTAACTAGCAGCCTTTCTGCTGGCATGGCTGACAATTCGAGACCCGGTGATAGCAAACTCAAACCTATGCTGCCAAATTTTCGGCCCAGGCCGCCATGCAAATCAAAAAAACCCATATGCAAACGCGCTGTAGTTTTAACTATAATTTTAGTGGGTATTAGAGCAGGCATAAATTTCATTCAATGTTTTTTTAGTTATTGATATTACGATGACCTATCGCTTCCTAATCAGCGTTACATTCTAGCTGACAGTGATCAATTTTTATATACAAAGCTCGAATGCTCACAAATTTTTAGTGCTAGCCACTCTTTTCAGGTGACAGCGCATGCATATTTAGGCAAAATGTAACTGCATTGTAAAAATTATTTTAATCCCTTGTTTGAACATCGAAGGAACTATCATGTCAGCCCACGTTATTCCATTTGAAAATCTACGAAACACCGACGTCCCTTCTGTCGGAGGCAAAAACGCTTCTTTAGGAGAAATGATTTCTCAGCTATCAGCCAAGGGCGTGCGTGTGCCAACGGGCTTTGCAACAACTGCCGATGCCTACCGAGAGTTTTTGGCACAAAATGGGTTAGACAAAAGGATTAATGATTTACTTGATAAGCTTAATGCAGACGACACGCAAGCGCTTGCAATATGCGGCAAGCAGATTCGCGAATGGATTATGGCCGCGCCTTTCCCTGCCGCGTTAGACAAAGCCATTGCTGAAAACTATGCCATTCTGACAGCCAAATCCGGCAACGGAGCGACTTTTGCTGTGCGCTCTTCTGCCACCGCAGAAGATTTGCCTGATGCTTCTTTCGCTGGCCAGCAAGAGTCTTTCCTGAATATTCAGGGCTTAGACAATATCAAGCACGCCATCCAGGAAGTATTTGCCTCACTTTATAACGACCGCGCGATTTCTTACCGCGTACACAAAGGTTTTGTGCATGCTGATGTTGCGTTGTCTGCAGGCGTGCAACAGATGGTGCGCAGCGACATTGGCTGTGCAGGTGTGATGTTCACAATCGACACTGAGTCAGGCTTCAAAGATGTCGTGTTTATTACATCTTCTTACGGTTTAGGTGAAACCGTTGTGCAGGGCGCCGTAAACCCGGATGAATTCTATGTGCACAAGCCAATGCTAGCACAGGGCAAACCAGCCATTGTGCGTCGCACCATCGGCTCAAAACTTATTAAAATGGTGTTTAGCGATGCTACACGTGCAGGCAAAAGCACTCACACAGTCGATGTTGATTCAGCAGATAGCGACCGCTACTCACTCTGTGATGCGGATGTTTTAGAGTTAGCCCGCTATGCCATGACGATTGAAGCACACTATGGATGCCCGATGGATATTGAATGGGGCAAAAACGGTGTGGATAACAAGCTGTACATTCTGCAGGCGCGGCCTGAAACGGTGAAATCACAGGAATCCGCAAATAACGTCACAGAGACTTTCACATTAAACAAACATAGTGAAAAACCATTGGTTATTGGTCGTGCAGTAACGCAAAAAGTAGGTGTTGGCCCAGTTCGTATTGTATTAGATCCGGCGCATATGCACGAGGTACAACCCGGTGATGTGCTGGTGGCTGATATGACTGACCCTAACTGGGAGCCGGTGATGAAGCGCGCTAGCGCGTTGGTGACCAATCGCGGTGGTCGCACCTGCCACGCCGCGATTATTGCACGTGAGCTCGGCATTCCAGCGATTGTGGGCGCAGTCAATGCAACGGACGTATTACGTGAGGGTGAAATCGTGACCGTTTCATGTGCTGAAGGTGAATCTGGATTTGTTTACCATGGTGCAATCGAATTTGATATAAGTACTCAGGCGCAATCCGCACTCGCGCCTGCGCCTTGCAAAATCATGATGAACGTTGGCAATCCGGACATGGCATTCGGTTTTGCCAAAACACCGAACGACGGTGTGGGTTTGGCTAGGCTGGAGTTTGTGATTAACAATATGGTCGGCATCCATCCAAAAGCCATTTTGAACGTCGATGCCATGCCGCACGCCATTCAAACAACCATCAAAAACCGCGCGCGCGGCTATTCAAGCCCGAAACAATTCTATATCGACAAAGTGGCTGAAGGCGTAGCGACAATTGCCGCTGCGTTCTATCCAAAACCTGTGATTGTACGTACATCTGACTTCAAATCGAACGAGTACAAAAAGCTGGTGGGCGGTGAGATTTACGAGCCGGACGAAGAAAACCCGATGATTGGCTTCCGTGGCGCGGCACGCTATATGGCGGAGGACTTTAAAGAGTGCTTTGCCATGGAATGTATAGCCATGAAAAAAGTGCGCGATGAAATGGGTTTAGTGAACGTTGAGCTTATGATTCCTTTTGTACGCACGCTTGATGAAGCAAAAGCTGTCACTGAAATTATGGCGGCCAATGGGCTCAAACGTGGCGAAAATGGCCTGCGCCTGATTATGATGTGCGAGATTCCATCAAATGCACTGATTGCTGAGCAATTCCTGCATTACTTTGATGGCTTTTCAATCGGCTCTAATGACCTTACTCAGCTGACTTTAGGTATGGACCGCGATTCAGGCATTCTGGCGGATGGATTCGATGAGCGCAATGATGCGGTCAAAGTATTGCTCAGAATGGCCATTCAAACTTGCAACCGCTTAGGCAAATATGTCGGCATCTGCGGCCAAGGCCCGTCAGACCATCCAGACTTTGCGGAATGGCTAGTCGCGGAAGGCATCAAGTCCATTTCTCTCAATCCAGATACTGTGGTAGCGACTTGGCAAAGGCTCACTAAAAAATAATAGGTAACTCATCATGATAAATCGTACCGTATTCTTCGTTTCAGACGGCACCGGCATTACTGCTGGCGCTCTGGGTAAGCTGCTTGAGCATTTTCCTGGCACCAACTTCACCCAGGTGCGCATGCCTTTTACTGATACGCTGGATAAAATCAAGCTGGCACAAGATGCCATCCAGCAAGCCGCAGAAGAAGACGGTGCGCGTCCGGTAGTGATTATGTCTCTAGGGAATATGGAGTTACGTAACTCCATCAAAAAATCTGACGCCTACTTTATCGATCTATTCAATACATTTATCGACCCTCTGGGTATAGAGCTTGATCAAAAACCATTAACCGGGGCTGGTATCGCACACAGCGTCATGGGCAGCAAATACAATGACCGCATGGATGCTGTTAACTTTACCTTGAACCATGATGACGGTATGACGAATTCTGGCTTAGAAGAAGCGCAGGTTATTTTAATCGGTGTTTCACGTTGCGGGAAAACGCCTACCAGTGTTTATCTTGCTATGCAGTTTGGTATCAAAGCAGCCAATTACCCTTTGATTCCAGAAGATTTTGAGCGTGGCAGCTTGCCGGCAGTGCTGCACAAACATGTCGACAAGATTTTTGGCCTCACGATCAAGCCGGAGCGTCTGCATGCTGTGCGCAATGAGCGCAGAGCAGGCAGCTTCTATGCTTCCTTAGAGAATTGCCGCAAAGAAATTGCCACTGCGGAAGGATTGATGCGTAATGCCGGTATTTCCTGGGCAGATTCCACCAGTCGCTCTGTCGAAGAGTTATCAGCCATTATTATGGAAAAGATCCGGCAGCCTGCTAAACAGGCAGCTTAAAGGCTATATCCATCAATCAAAAAAGCGCGCCTAAAATAAGCGCGCTTTTTTTCGTCCTGCGTACTATCAAATCCAGAATTAAATCAGCCAGTGGTGTATCAACCCGAACAGCGCAAAAATTCCAATCAGCTTAATAATATTCAGCTTAAATTTAAACAAAACAAACCCTGCCGCCAGCGTGGCAACCAGTGCGACCCAGTCAATACTTGCGAATATTTCATTAGAAGCCATGCCATTTGGCCAAAAAATATGCTGGGCAAAAAACACCGCTAGGCTGGCAATCACCCCTACTACTGCGGCAGTAATCGCAGTGAGTGACGCGGTAAACTTTAGATTGTCCTGCGTCGATTCAATCAGCGGCGCGCCAACAAATATAAAAATAAATGACGGCAAAAAAGTAAAGAATGTAACAATGCAAGCCGACATAACACCTGCTACAAGAGGATCTGTCAGCGGCGAATGCGTCCAGCCACCGACAAATCCCACAAATGCCACCACCATAATCAACGGGCCGGGCGTGGTTTCACCAAGCGCCAACCCATCCATCATTTGGGCTGGCGTAAGCCACGCGTAATACGTTACTGCTCCCTGAAAAACATATGGCAACACTGCATACGCACCACCAAAGGTAAGCAATGCAGCTTTAGTGAAAAACCACGCCATCTGCGTGAATGTCGCTTTCCAACCAAAGCAAAATACCAATAGCAGCATAGCGACCAGCCAAATGCCTATGCCAATCACCATAAATTTCACCAAACCTTTGATGTTAAATCGCGCATGTTCAGGTGTTGGTGTATCGTCATCAATGACTGCTTTTCCATATCTAATTTGAGTGAAAGAATGCCCACCGCCACCAGCAAACAAGGTTGGTCTAAAACGGTTGATCAAATAACCGCTGATAGCTGCTATGAGTACTATGAATGGAAACGGTAGTTTAAACATAGCAATCGCCACAAATGCTGCAATAGCGATGCCCCATAACGCCCTATTTATAAGGCTTCTAGAGCCTACTCTATATGCCGCGAACAGCACAATTGCAACCACGGCCGGTTTTACGCCGTACAGTATTCCCGCCACTGCAGGCGTATCGCCAAAACGCATGTAAACGTAGCTAAGAGCCATTAAAATCAGTAACGATGGCAATACAAACAAACCGCCCGCAATGATGCCGCCCCAAGTGCGGTGCATCAACCAGCCGATGTAAGTCGCTAACTGCTGCGCTTCTGGCCCGGGTAACACCATGCAATAATTCAGTGCATGCAAAAATCGCTTTTCAGAAATCCAGCGTTTCTTTTCGACCAAATCATGGTGCATGATAGCGATTTGCCCTGCAGGCCCGCCAAAGCTGATGAATCCTAGCTTCAGCCAATATCCAAAAGCTTGTTTAAGCGTAGGCGCTACAGGTGCCTGTTCCAGTGTTTCTTTCATGCAGCCCTTTGATAAATTAACACTATTCATCATATCGACAAACCAAAACAAAGATAAAAATTATGGCATGAATTAGCAAAATAAAATGTACAAAAACTTGGCACACTAAATGCTTAATCATAAATACTAGTGAATTACTAGTTTAGAGAAACAGAAAGGTCAGGTTTAATATGCCTAGCACAACTAAAACAAGTCCAGACAAAATTAAATTATTGGATCAAATGCTTGAAGATTTAGCAGGTGATGAGTTTGAAGAGTTCGACACGTCAGAAAAAGGCTCCAGCGCCAACTTCAAGCGCCATGATATTACAGAAGATCTTGATATTATTGATCTTATGCATTAACTGTTTGGCGGAGAGAGAGGGATTCGAACCCTCGACAGGGTTACCCCTGTGCCACCTTTCCAGGGTGGTGACTTAAACCGCTCATCCATCTCTCCGCATGAGCATTGCAGGTGGCGGATTATATACGATGTGCTACCGATGCACCAATACAAGCTATGATTAATATTGAATAAGCGTGTTGAAATTTGAACGAAATAGCTAGCTTTTGAGTAGGTATGTATTCACCTCGCCCTTGCCCTTGATTTCAATCAGGCCGCGTGGTTCTAATGTATGGTGGGTTTTTAAAAGCTGATAAGTCGCTTCACTTACCTGTATCGTATCCGGCAGACCCGTTTTTTCCATTCGGCTAGCCATATTTACCGAATCACCCCAAATATCGTAGGCAAATTTACTGGTGCCAATTACGCCTGCCACTACCGAACCGCTACTGATACCAATCCGCATTTGTAAATTATTACCAGTTTTCTCATTAAAAGCAGCAAGCTCTCGCTGCATCCCCAAGGCCAACTGTGCAATCACAGTAGCGTGGTCATCTCGACTCACTGGTGCACCACCCACCACCATATATCCGTCACCAATGGTTTTAATTTTCTCCAATCCAAGCCGGTCAGCCAATCCATCAAAACGCGAGAATAACTGGCTAAGCAAATCAACCAGTTCGGCTGGCGGCATTGACGCTGTCATTTTGGTAAAGCCAACAATATCCGCAAACAAAATGGTTACTTCATCATGGCTATCCGCAATGCGCATATCGTTATCTTTTAACCTGTTTGCAATAGATTTCGGCAATATGTTAAGCAATAGCTTTTCCGATCTGGCTTGCTCCAGGCTCAGTTCAAGCAAAGTACGCTCTTTTTGGCTTTGAAAATATCGCATCACCGCATATAAAATACAAGCTACTCCCATAATATTCATCAGAAAGAATGTATCTTTAATATGGGCAGGGATAGGCAAAGTATTGCCGACAAACATGTAATTAAGCCGCCATGAAAGCCCTGCCAACAAAGCAAATAACATAAACCAGGGCGTGGATTGACGCGTGCCCAGAATCATCAATGCGCCAATCGGGGATAAAATCGCCCAGATCGCGATGCCGCTTGAAGCCTCATAGCCACCAATCGCCCACTGCATAAAAAATGGCATGACCAGTAGCATGACTAACTGCGTAAAAGTAAAGTATTCGAATTTTTTGCTGCGATAAAATATCAGCAAGCTAGCATATGAAAAAATAATATAGACATAAGGAACAGCTGCCATGATGGCGTAGCCTTCCCCGAGTCCGGAAAGTGTATATATCCAAAAAATGCAGACCAGACTCTCGGCGAACACTAAAATCGTAAGTATAGCTTTGCCTAATGTAGAGTCTGTTGGATGGCTAATATTATGCCAAAACTCTCTTGTGGTAATGCCGAAAGTAGTGGATGAGTCAGGCATGAAAAAAATTTATTCTCATTAAGAATATTATTTAAATTGATGAATGCGCAAACTATATCGCATGCGGCAATTGTTCGCCACATTCTCTCAATAATAATTAAACAGGATTTAAAATTAAATAGATATTTCTACTTGATTTGCTAACGACTAAGGTTTATTGTTTGATTCGGGCTTATCTATACAAAACCCTTTATTGATAAGGGTTTAAGGAAGATGGAGCTGGCTTTTATACCAGATAAAAATGAACGGTATGATGCGGGTTTGCATATAGATACGTTATATTAACCACAGAAAAACTAGAGGAGTTAACATGAGTTTAGATTTACTAAAGGGCATGGGTGTGAAAGTACCATACAAGTCAAAGTATGATAATTTTATCGGCGGCAAATGGGTTGCGCCTGTTAAAGGTGAGTATTTTGATGTTGTTACTCCCATCACAGGTAAAAACTACACTAAGGCAGCGCGTTCAAGTGCAGAAGATGTTGAGTTGGCATTGGATGCTGCGCATGCAGCCGCTGACAAATGGGGCAAAACTTCCACTGCCGAGCGTTCAAACATTTTACTTAAAATTGCTGATCGAATTGAAGCTAATCTCGAATTAATTGCAACCGCAGAAACGGTAGACAATGGTAAGCCAATTCGCGAAACCATGAATGCCGATATCCCGCTGTCGATTGATCACTTCCGCTATTTTGCAGGCGCAATCCGCGCACAAGAAGGCGGCATCAGCGAGATTGACAATGACACCGTGGCCTACCACTTTCATGAGCCTCTAGGTGTTGTCGGACAAATCATTCCATGGAACTTCCCGATATTGATGGCGGCCTGGAAATTAGCCCCAGCTTTAGCTGCAGGCAATTGTGTAGTGATGAAACCGGCAGAGTTTACACCTATTAGTATTCTGGTGCTAATGGAAGTCATTGGCGACCTGGTTCCGCCAGGTGTGATTAATATTGTCAATGGTTATGGCCGCGAAGTGGGAGCACCACTTGCAAACAGCAAACGTATTGCAAAAATTGGCTTCACCGGTTCGACAGCGACTGGCCGTGCTATTGCCACTGCGGCTGCAAGTAATTTGATTCCTGCCACGCTTGAGCTTGGCGGAAAATCTCCTAATATATTCTTTGCAGATATTATGGATGAAGATGATGCATTTTTTGATAAAGCCATTGAGGGTTTAGTATTATTCGCATTTAATCAGGGCGAAGTCTGTACCTGTCCATCACGCGCTGTAATTCAAGAATCTATCTATGATAAATTTATGGAACGCGTGATGCCACGTGTTAAAGCAATCATACAGGGCAACCCACTTGATTCTAGCACAATGCTTGGCGCCCAAGCTTCTCAGGACCAGCTAAACAAGATCATGAACTACATTGATATTGGTAAGCAAGAGGGCGCTGAGGTGCTGACTGGCGGCAATCGTAATGTGTTGAGTGGCGGTTTGGCTGAAGGCTACTATGTACAACCGACACTGCTCAAAGGTCACAACAAAATGCGCGTTTTCCAAGAAGAAATTTTTGGCCCGGTGCTTGCTGTTACAACTTTTAAAGATGAAGCTGATGCGTTAGCCATTGCCAATGACACGATTTTTGGTTTGGGTGCAGGCGTTTGGACACGCAACGGTACAACCGCATACAGAATGGGTCGTGGCATTAAAGCAGGCCGTGTGTGGACAAACTGCTACCATGCCTACCCTGCTCATGCGGCATTTGGCGGTTACAAAGAGTCTGGTATTGGTCGCGAAAATCACAAAATGATGCTCGACCATTACCAACAAACTAAAAACCTGCTCGTTAGCTATAACCCGAATAAATTAGGTTTCTTCTAATTCAGGGTTTTAATTAACGGCAATTGCTTGTCTAAAGGGGCGATTTTATTCGCCCCTTTTTTTGGAGATTTTAATCATGGCCGAACGTGTATCTGCAACACCATCAGCAATTGAATTAATTAAAAAACTCACTGCTCAATTTGGTCCAATTGTCTTTTTGCAATCTGGTGGGTGTTGCGAAGGCAGTGGTCCTTTGTGCATGCCGGAAAATGAATTCAAACCCAGCCCATCAGACGTAATACTGGGTAAATTTGAAAATGCAGTATTTTATATGGGCGATAGCCATTTTTCATTCGCAGAAAATATGCACACTATATTAGATGCTGTACCAGGCTCCAGCGGTTCATTTTCATTAGATTGCGGGACAGGAATGGCCTTCATCACACGCGGCAGACTATATTCGGATGAGGAGTTACAACAATTACCCTCTGTTGTAAGGTATGGATATAATTAGGCCCGCCAATTTGGATGGCTTAGAAACCCAAACTATCCAGCAAATCATCTACCTGTTCCTGACTAGCGACTACATCCACAGTGTTTTCTGGATCAATTTGTGGGCCATTCAATAATGTGGCCGTAGAATCTGATTCTTTTTTATTAACTGCAGGCGAAAAATCTATTAACACCTGTACTAGCTGTTTTTCTAAATCTTGTGCAAGACTGGTTATTTTTTTAATCACTTGGCCAGTTAAATCCTGAAAATCCTGTGCCATCATGATATCCATCAATAAAGCTTTGGTTTCAGCAGTATTTTTTTCTGTTAAAGATAAAAAAGTGAGCGTTTCATTTGCCAATTGGTTATATTCACTTTTGAGAGATGCATTAGCTAACACTTCCTTCCAGCGATTCTCGAGGTCCGCTGCATTTGCTGCCAATTCAGTTTGTAATGGAGCTGCCACATCTGTCGCGTTTAACACACGCTCTGCAGCTTGCTCTGTCATGCGCGCCACATAATTAAGGCGACGCCTCGAGCGCTTCGGATTCTCGGGCGGGGCGCTCGCCGTTCGCGGGAAAGACGTGCTGCTCGAGAAGTCCTACGGCCTGGCTGACCGCGCGCGCAGCATCCCGCTGACGACCGACAGCGTGTACAACCTCGGCTCGATCACGAAGCAGTTCACCGCCGCGGCCATCCTCACCCTCGAGATGCAGGGCAAGTTGGCGGTCACGGACCTGGCCAGCAAGTACCTCGGCCCCGTGCCGGACGACAAGTCCGCGATCACGCTGCACCATCTCCTGACGCACTCATCCGGGCTCGAGTCGGACTTCAGCCCGACCGACTATGACCCTGTCGGGCGCGAGGAGTACGTGCGCCGCGCGCTCCAGTCGAAGCTGCTCTTCAAGCCGGGCGACGGCTACGAGTACTCGAACGCCGGCTACAGCCTCCTAGCGGCGATCGTGGAAAAGCTGTCGGGCCAGCCGTACCAGGTGTACCTGACCGAGCGGGTGCTGAAGCCGGCCGGGATGCGCGAGACGGGGTACAAGCTCCCGGCGTGGGCACCCGATCGGATCGCGCACGGCTATCTCGACGATGGCGAGGACTGGGGCACGATTCTCCAGCGCATCCAGGAGCCGGACGCGCCTTACTGGACGCTGCGAGGCAACGGCGGGCTCCACACGACGCTCGGCGACATGCTCGCCTGGCACCGCGCCCTCGAGACCGGCGCCGTGCTGTCGAAGGAAGCGCGCGCGAAGTACTTCACGCCGTATGTCGCGGAGGGCCCGCGCGGCCTGTCCCACTACGCCTACGGCTGGGCCGTGAGCAAGAGCGCGCGCGGCACCACCGTCGTGCAGCACAACGGCGGCAACGGCGTCTACGTCGCGGAGTTCGTGCGATTCCCGGACGAGGACGCGATGCTGTTGCTGACCTCGACCGACACCACGCTGACAGCCACGCCGGTGGTCGAGGTGCTCGAGCAGATCCTGTTCGGCGGCAAGGCGGCCCTTCCGCCGCGCGTGGTTGATATCGCGCCGGAGCGCCTCCAGGCCTTGGCGGGTGAGTGGCGCCTGCCGCAGGGGGGCACGCTGACGTTGTTGGCCGATCGATCAGGCCTGGCGGTGACTCCAGCAGGCCAGGAGGCTTTCTCGGCCCTTGCCGCGGCGGCGCCTGCTCAAGCGGCGCGGCTGGCGGACCTTTCCAGGCGAACGGCGGAGATTGCGGCGAAGTCCTTTGCCGGTGACGTCACCCCCCTGCACGAAGCCATGGGCGGCGGCATGACGCTCGAGGAGATGCGCGCGCAGGAAGCGGACATGATGCGCGATCGCGAGTCCAGGCTCGGCAAGTACAAGGGTTCCGCTGCCGTTGGCGCGATCCCGCGCGATGCGGACACGGTGCGCGTGTTCGTGCGCCTCGACTTCGACAAGCGGTCCGTCTACAACGTCTACCTCTGGGGGCCGCAGCGCATCCTCGGCCTCCGCGGAACCCCTGTGCTGCCCGCGCTGCGCTACCTGCCCACTGGCGAGCGCGAGTTCGCCGCGTTCTCCCTCGACGGAGCGGGCATCGAACGCCGGCTGCGCTTCATCGAGCGTGACGGGCAGATGCGGCTCGTCCTCGGCCCTGCCGACGCGCCCGTGGAGGCCACCAAGAGCGACAGGTCGGACCAATTAGTCCCGACCCCCTCTACGTGTAGAAGTGCGCGAGGCGCCGAACAGGAACAGGTTCGACGACAGGCGGCCGGAAATCTGCGCCACCGACCCTGCCACGACGCCAATCATCCCGAGCCAGCCGATGCCGACGAAGAGCAGCAGCGCGATCCCGGCCACTTCAATCGCGGTGGCCACGGTAATCGCGCGCGTCTGGCCGTTCAGGATGAACCGCGATCGCTGGTACGACAGCCAGTACTCCATCGCCGGCAGGAGCACCAGCAACCGGGCCGGCGTCAGGGCGAAGGCGGCGAGACCGGGCGGCAGGCCGGATACGCGGAGGAACCAGACTTCGGCGAGGGGCGTGAAGAGCACCACGGCAAGCGCGACGGTCGCGCCCGACGCCAGGATGCGCATGGCGCGGGAGATCTCGGCCCGGTGCTCGCCTCCGCGCCCGAGGAGCGCCACGCCGACTTCCTGGAACGCCACGCCGCCGCTGCGGAAGAGGAACACCAGCGACTGCACGACGGGCAGCACGGCCAGCGACTCGATAGGCTGACGGCTCCGCCCCATGAAGAAGGTGAGCAGCGGCCCAGTGATGAGCGAGATGACCGACGTCAGGGCGAGCGGGTAATAGAAACGGGCAATGTCGCGCTGCGTCAGAGCCGGGGCGCCCGCCGGCGCGTCGGGAAGCGAGGCGACGACGCGCTGCGCCATCAACCGGCTGGCCACCGCCTCAACCAGGACACCGGTGGCGAGGGCGGCGGCGCCGATGCTCGCGCCGTGAAGCGGGCTGTTCAGGGCGAGGACCGCCGCGGTAGCCGACATCGACGCCAACCGCAGCACGGTTCCGTACGCCACGCGGCGCGCCATGCCATGGCGGACGAGCACGCCCTGGTAGAAGCGCCGGTACCCGATGGCCGCCGGCCACGGCACGAGAATCGCCGTGGCGACGTGCACCAGGCGCGCCACCTCCGGCGGCAGCCCCATGAGCGTGCCGGTGACGAACCTGAACACCGGCGGCAGGATCCCGATGAGCATCGCGGCGGTCACCGCCGCGTTCAGCCGGAAGGTGAACTTCCGAAGCGCGAGAAACGACGGCCGGTCGCTCACCAGCGAGTTCGCCGCCGTCAGCAGCATCATGATCGGCGACTCGACCAGCCAGGCGAGCGAGAACGCGACGCCGTACGCGGCCAGGTTGTACGCGGCATCCGGCATGCGCGCGATGATGGCCGCGACGTACGGCCCCTCGGCCGACATCATCAGCCACGTGGCGGCGAGGGGAAGCCAGAAGACGAGGATGGTCCGGATGCTCAACACGCGCCGATGATCTTACCGCACGCGGATTCCCCGGGTCTCGCGGCTGGACGCGCGGAAGCCGATAGAGGTAGCCTTCGCTCATGGTCGTGGCCGGTGTCCGCGCGTTCCTCAGCGATCCCGGCGCGGAGTCGCTATGACGGATACCATCATGACCAGATATAGGATCGCGACCATCCCTGGAGACGGCATCGGCAAGGAAGTCGTGCCCGAAGGCATCCGCGTGCTGGAGGCCGCCGGCCGACGATTCGGCATCGAGTTCCAGTGGGACCATTTCCCCTGGAGCTGCGAATACTACAAGCAGACCGGCCGGATGATGCCGGAGGACGGCCTCGAACAGATCCGCCGCCATGATGCCGTCTACCTCGGCGCGGTCGGGTTCCCCGGCGTTCCGGATCACGTGTCACTCTGGGGTTTGCTGATCCCGATCCGCCGCGGCTTCCAGCAGTACGTCAACCTGCGGCCCGTGCGGCTCATGCCCGGCGTGCCCTGCCCGCTCGCCAACAAGAAGCCCGGCGACATCGACTTCTGGGTCGTGCGCGAGAACAGCGAAGGCGAGTATTCGTCGGTCGGCGGGCGCAGTCACGAGGGCACCGAGCAGGAAATGGCCGTGCAGCAGAGTATCTTCACGCGCCGCGGCGTCGACCGCATTCTGCGCTACGCCTTCGAACTGGCCATGACGCGCCCCAAGAGGCATGTCACGTCCGCCACCAAGTCCAACGGCATCGCCATCACCATGCCGTACTGGGACGAGCGCTTCCGGGCCATGAGCGCGCAGTACCCCGAGGTCCGGGCGGACCAGTATCACGTCGACATCCTCACGGCGCAGTTCGTCCTGCACCCGGAGTGGTTCGACGTGGTGGTGGGATCGAACCTCTTCGGCGACATCCTCTCGGACCTTGGGCCTGGAGTGGCCGGTACGATTGGCATCGCGCCGTCGGCCAACCTCAACCCCGAGCGGGAATACCCATCGTGCTTCGAGCCGGTGCACGGCTCGGCGCCGGACATCTACGGCCGGAGGATCGCGAATCCCATCGGCCAAATCTGGTCGGGTGCCATGATGCTTGATCACCTCGGCCACCGGGATGCGGCCGGCGCCATCGTGGCGGCCATCGAAGCCGTCCTGCGGGACGGTCCCCGCACCCGCGACATGGGCGGCACCGCGTCCACCGACGAACTGGGCAGGGCGGTCGCCGGGGCACTCTGAGGCCGGCGCGCTGCCGCCAGGCCGACGACCTCGCCACGCGGCCGACGGCTTGACAAGACATCCTATGGGTTGTATTTTACCGGTGTGCTGGGCAAGGACTTCGTGCAGCTGCTGAAGCAGCACGGGTGGACGATCGACCATGTCCGCGGGTCCCACTACATCCTCAGCAAGGGGGGACAGCATCTCTCGGTGCCGGTCCACGCCGGCAAGGAACTCGGGAAGGGGTTGCTGCACGAACTGCTGAAGAAGGCTGGCCTGAGATGAAGACGAAGCGAATCACCAAGCGGCTGTCAGTGCCCACGAGGGTTGAGTACCTACGCGCGTATCACGAGAGAGGCCGCGGGCGGCTTCCTGGTGCAGTTCCCTGACCTGCCTGGGTGCCTCACCGAGGGCGGCACGATCGAGGAGGCGCTCGCGAATGCCGCCGAGGCCTTGTCGGGCTGGCTATTCGTGGCGGTCAAGGAGAACCAGGATGTCCCCGCTCCGAGCGTTCATCACGGCCGGACGTACCATCGTGTGGAGCCCGACATGGACGTCACGGTCCCCCTGCTCATCCTCTGGACGCGCAAGAAGAAGGGACTGACCCAGAACCAGATGGCGGAAGCGCTCGGCGTGTCGCAGCAGGCGTACCGGAAGTTGGAGATCCCGGGCAAGAGCAACCCACGCCTGAAGACGCTGTCGCGCCTCTGCGGCACATTGGGCCTGGAACTGCAACTGCGCCCCGTGGCGTGAGCTCTGCGGTGGCGGCCAGCGACCATGCAGTCGAACCGGTGAAAACCCTCGGGTGTGCACAGCTGACATTTCCAGGCATACCCGCCTCTTACACGCCCGCACGGAGTGCCACACATGCCTGAGCGCCGATCCCGACGACTGAGCGTGGGCACGCAAGCCCTCATCGGCCTGGTTGTCGGCCTGGCCGCAGGCGCGGCCGTCGCGGCCGCGGGCCAGCCGGCACTGCTGGCGATGGGCTCGGTGGTGGAGGTGCTCGGGACGCTGTGGATCAACGCGATCCTGATGACGATCCTGCCGCTCGTGGTCTCGAAGCTCATCGTGAGCATCGCGGGCCAGGATGATGCCAGAGCCGTCGGCCGGGCGGGCTGGCAGGCCGCGGCGCTCTTCGTCGGGCTCCTGACCGTCACCGGCGCCCTCACCGCGGCGATCATGCCCTCGGTGTTCGCCCGGCTGACAATCGACCCGGCCGCATCGGCGGCGCTGCGCAGCGCCGCGTCGGCGCCGGCGATCCCGGCCGCGCAGCCCACCATCGCGCAGTGGGTGATCAGTCTCGTCCCGACCAATGCGATCCGGTCGGCCGCCGATGGCGCCATCGTCCCGATGATCGTCTTCACCGTGGCATTCGCGCTCGGCGTCAGCCGGATTCCCCGCCCGCTGCGCGATCCGCTGGTGCTCCTGTGCCGCTCGGTCGACGCTTCGATCACGGTGCTGCTGCACTGGATCGTCGCCCTGGCGCCGTACGGCGTGTTCGCGCTCGGCCTCAGCCTCGCGATGCGCGTAGGCATGAGCATCGTGGGCGCGCTCGCGTTCTACATCGTCGTGTCGTCGGGCGTCCTCGTGCTGTTCACGGTGCTGCTCTATCTGGTGGTGTGGATCGGCGCCGGCGTCTCGCCGATCCGATTCGCCCGGGCGGCCGCCCCTGTCCAGGTGGTGGCGTTCGGCACCCACTCGTCGGCGGCCTCGCTCCCCGTGATGCTCGACGCCGCGGAGAAGCACCTGGGACTGTCGCAAACGGCCATCGGCTTCGTGCTCCCGCTCGCGCTCGCGGTGTTCAAGTACTCGGGGCCGATCTGGTTCATCGTCGTCACCTTCTTCGTCGGGCGCCTCTACGATGTCGCGATCGATCCCGCACGGGCCGTCGCGATTGTCGTCGCCTCGGTCGCGACCAGCTTCGCTGTCGGCGCCGTGCCGAGCGGCGCGGTGCTCGCCGTGGCGCCGGTCCTGGTGGCCGCGGGACTGCCGGCCGAGGCGATGGGGCTGCTGCTGGCCGTCGACCCGCTCCCCAACGGCTTCCGCACCGTCGCGAACGTGACCGGCATGCTCGCGGTCGCGGTGCTGACCGACGGCCGCTCGAACGACGATGTCATGCCGGCGGCCCCCCTCGGTGCCGGAGACGAGGAACGATGAGTCAGCGAACCGTGTCCGGCGCACGCCGGCCGGCGCGCTTCTCCGATAGGTGTGAAGGGACACATCGATGAAACGTCCGGCGCGTGTGTTGGCGGCGGCAGTGACGGTCGTGCTGGTGGCGAGTGTGGCGGCCTCGCTGGTTCAGTCTTCGGGGAGGCGCGTCCGGGTGATGGACATCACGATCCCGACGCAGAACGGCCAGTGGGTGGCCGCCGACCTGTTCAAGCCGGCGTCGGCCACGGCGGATACGCCCGCGCCCCTTGTTGTGGTCGTTCCGGGGTTCCAGCGATCGAAGGAAGCGCTCGCGGCAATCTCCCTTGAGCTGGCACGGCGAGGCGTCGTCGTTATCGCGATCGATCCGTACGCCCAAGGGTCGTCGAGCTCGTCCGCGAGCACTCAGGCGGCCACGACCGAGGGCTACGGCATGTTCGCCGTGATCGACTACGTGGCGAACACCGGGAACCTGAACTACGTCGACAAGGCGCGGATAGGCGTGACGGGGCATTCAGCGGGCGGGAACGCGGCGGTGCGAGGCGCGGCGTACTTCGGGAAGCAGGCGAAGAAGTCCGGGAAGCCGAGCCTGATCAACGCCGTGTTCGTGTCCGGCTACGTCCTCAGCTTCACGGACGCCGTCCTGAAGGATGTCCGATCCAACGTCGGCACGGCCTACGCCTTCTACGACGAAGGCGCCTACCGGAACGAGCTGAAGAACGGCGACATGCGCCGCGCGCCCGAGGCGCTGCGGCTGGTGAACTCCGGCCAGGAAGCCGATGGGGCGCCGATCGACGACGTCACGCCCGGCCGGTTCTACGGCGACGAAGCGAAACGGACGCTGCGGGTTGTCTACAACGAGAAGACCCTGCACCCGTTCCAGCCGTACCTCATCGAAGCGACCGCCAACCAGCTCGAGTTCTTCGAACGGGTGTTTCACCTCAACAGCGGTGTGCCGAGCCGGGATCAGGTCTGGTACTGGAAGGAACTGCTCGGACTGATCGCGCTCTGCGCCGCCCTGGCCGGCCTCGTGCCGCTGGCGCAGCTGCTCCTGCGGCTTCCGGTCTTCCAGGCGCTGGTGCACCCTGTTCCCGCAGCGCTGCCCGCTCCACGAGGCCGGGGACGGCTGCTGTTCTGGAGCGTATTCACGCTGGGCGCGGCCATCGCCTGCGTGACCTACATCCCGCTGTCGGAGCTCTCGCAACGGCTGTTCGTCGCCGCGTCGAACCGCGAGCCCACGTGGTTCTTCCCGCAGCGGATGAACAACGCGGTCATGCTGTGGGCGTTGCTGAACGGCCTCGTGGGCTTCCTGCTGTTCTTCGGAGGCTACAGGCTCCACGGCAAACAGAACGGCGTGCGGTCCGAGATGTGGGGCGCGCGGGTCGGCGCCGCCGAACTGGCGCGCACCTGCGCCCTGGCCGCCGTCCTCTTCCTGGCGTTCTACGGCCTGCTGTTCGGCATCTACGCGATCCTGCACGTGGATTACCGGTTCCTGTTCATGGGCGTGCGCGTCTTTCAGCCCGAGCTGCTCCTCCTCCTGGGCATGTACGTCCCCTTCTTCCTGCCGTTCTTCCTCTCCAATTCGTTCCGCGTGAACGGATCCATGCGGTTCGAGGGCGAGGCGGAGTGGAAGAGTCTGCTGCTGGCAGGCGTGGCCAATTCCGCCGGCCTGCTGCTCATCGTCGTCGTCCAGTACCTGACGATGGCGATGACCGGAACGGTGTACTGGACCGAGGGCTGGCTCTACGTGAACCTGCTCTTCGCGGTCGTGCCGATGATGTTCGTGCTGCCGTACTTCAACCGGTTCTTCTTCCGGTTGACGGGGAGGGTCTACCTGGGACCGGTGACCACCTGCCTCATCTTCGTGATGATCCTGCTGTCGAACACCGTGTGCTACCTGCCGCTGTAGTCCGGCCAGGTCTTGACGAAGTCGGTTTCCGGCGACAGGCTGGAGGGGTGGATGGTATATTCAGGCCGCTCAGTATCTGGTGTCTAGACGCACCTGTTGTTTTCCTAAGACCTTGAAGGAGGCTCGGTCATGCGCTCGAGACCGTTGATCTTCGCGTTGGCGTTCCTGGCACTGGCCGGCGCCGTCTTTGCCCAGGGCAATCCCACGGGCACCATCACCGGCAACGTCACGGACCCGGACGGTCTGGTGCTGCCGGGCGTCACCGTGACCGCGGCCTCGCCGGTGCTGCAAGGCGTGCGTACCGTCGTGACGTCGGCCAACGGCGACTACATCATCCCGTTCCTGCCCGCGGGTGACTACACGGTGACCTTCGAGCTCCAGGGTTTCGCGACGGTCAAACAGACGGTCGGCCTGAAGATGGCCGATACCCTCCCGGTGAACGTGAAGCTGGCGGTGGCCACCGTGACGGAGACGGTCACGGTGACGGGCTCCTCCACCGAGACGGCGATGACGCCGACGGTGGCGACCACGCTCAAGGCGTCGACCGTCGAGAACATCCCGTGGGGGCGCACGCTGGACGCCGCGACGGTCATGGCGCCGGCCGCGATCGGCAACGGCCCCGGCGGCAACATCATGATCTCGGGCGCGCTGTCCTACGACAACCTCAACCTGGTCAACGGCGTCAACGTGAACGAGAACCTGCGCCAGCAGGCCCGTCCGCTCTACGTCGAGGACGCCGTGCAGGAGACCAAGGTCTCGACCGGCAACATCTCGGCGGAGTACGGCCGGTTCCAGGGCGGCGTGGTCAACATGATCACGAAGTCGGGCGGCAACAGCTTCTCCGGGTCCTTCCGGACGACGTTCATCAACGACGGCTGGAAGGCGCTGACGCCGTTCCCGGGCGACGCGAACATCGATCAGGTGGTGCCCGCCTACGAGATGACCTTCGGCGGGCCGGTCCTCAAGGACAAGCTCTGGTTCTTCACGTCGGGGCGCTACGAGAACAATCAGACGAACCGGACGATGGCCTACTCGGGCTACAACTACACCTACGCGACCGACGACACCCGCCTGGAAGGGAAGGCGACCTACGCGCTGACCCCCCGCAACAACTTCAAGTTCTCGTACTTCAATCGGAGCGTCGACTACACGAACAACAGTTTCGGCACCGTCATGGATGCGGCGAGCCTGTACAACAACAAGAACCAGGAATCGCTGATGGCGGCGAACTACCAGTGGGTCGCGACCAACAGCCTGTTCCTCGACACCCAGTACTCGGGCCGCCGGTACGACAACACGGGCACCGGCTCCCAGTACACGGACCTCATCAGGGGCACGCCGATCTGGGACCGGCTGCGCGGGACCCGCTTCAACACGGCCACCTACTGCGCGGTGTGCGACAACGCCGTCGACAGGAAGGACAACGACGACTTCTACGTCAAGCTGAACTACTTCCTCTCGACGAAGAGCACGGGTTCCCATAATTTCGTGGTTGGCTTCGACTACTTCAACGAGATGCGGATGAACAACCAGAACTCGGTGGCCAGCGGCTACCGCGTGCAGGTCCGCGAATCCGCCATTGTCGGCTACGACGTCTACCCGATCGTGGTCCCCGGGTCGTCCACCGCCTCCGCCACGTACATCGACTGGCGCCCCGTCTTCCAGGACACCGTGGGCAATGACCTCACGACTTACTCCACGTTCGTGAACGACGTCTGGCGCATGAACAACCGGCTCACGATGAACCTCGGCCTGCGCTACGACAAGAACAGCACGCAGGACCAGGGCGGCAACAAGGTCGGCAACGA
Organism: uncultured beta proteobacterium; assembly: GCA_963701715.1. Taxonomy (GTDB): domain Bacteria; phylum Pseudomonadota; class Gammaproteobacteria; order Burkholderiales; family Methylophilaceae; genus Methylotenera_A. The sequence continues at coordinate 1,112 of CAVPAX010000003.1, read as the reverse complement.
CTCGGCCTTCAGCCCGCGTCTCGGCGTGACCTGGGACCTGAACGGCAGCGGGACGTGGATTGCCAACCTCGGCTACGGGCGCTACGTCGGGATGTTCAACACGCAGATCGCCGACGCGGCGTCGCCGGCCGGCCGCGAGTCGAACTACAGCTTCTGGTACCAGGGCCCGGCCGTGAACACCACGGGCCCGCCGTACAAGACGTCGGGGGAGGCGCTGCAGATTGTCTGGGACTGGTTCTTTGCCAACGGCGGGACCACCCGGCCCGTCCGGACCTCTCCCACGGTGGTCGGCGTGAATACCTCCGTCGACCCGAAGGTCAGATCGTCCAACTCCGACGAGGTGATGGTCGGCCTGGCGCGCAAGCTCGGGAACAAGGGCGCGGTCCGCGTGGACTACGTGTACCGCAGGTACCACGACTTCTACGGCAACTTCGTCAACCTGGGCACCGGCGAGGTGGTCGATCCGCGCACGGGCCTCAAGTTCAACATGACGGTGGTGAACAACACCGACGCCGTCGAGCGCGACTACAACGGCGTGAGCGTCCAGTTCGACTATCGTCTCCGCCGGGGCCTCACGCTGGCCGGCAACTACATGCTGTCGTGGTCGCAGGGCAGCGTGGAGGGCGAGGACGCGACCAACGGCGCGACCCGCGCCAGCGCCGACGAGTACCCGGAGTACCCGTCAGGCCGCCTGGAACTATCCCCTCGGCTACACCAACGGCGACCAGCGCCACAAGATGCGGATCTGGGGCACGTGGCAGATGCCGATCCCCCGGGCGATCGGCACCTTCGACCTGGGCGTCACGCAGCGCTACGACTCGGGCGGGCCGTACGACTACAGCTTCTCGATCGATCCGCGCCCGTATGTGACCAATCCGGGGTACCTCGTGCCGCCCTCCAGCGTGACCTACTACGCGACGAGCCGCGGCGCGTTCCATTTCGACGGCTTCTGGCGGACCGACCTGTCGCTGTCCTGGAACTACAGGATCTACAGGAAGACGCAGCTCTTCTTCCGGGGCGTGGTGGGCAACGTGTTCAACAACGACGCGCTGCAGAGCTTCAACAACGCGGTCACCACGGCGGGGATGACCGCGTTCAACCCGTTCACGACC
>CAVPAX010000002.1:0-223445 GCA_963701715.1 uncultured beta proteobacterium | reverse complement strand
TACAATGGCGCGGACAGCTTCACCTACACCATTACTGACGCGGATGGCGACACCTCGACGGCGACGGTCAGCATCAACGTGGCTGCGGTCGACGACCTGCCGGTAGCGGTGGCAGACAGCATCAACGCCACCGAAGACACCGTCTTCAATGGCAACCTCAGTACTAACGACACGCCGTCTGGTGACGGCGGCAACGTCTGGTCACTGGCGACCGGTGCCGCTAACGGCACGGTCGTGGTCAATCCTGACGGCACCTTCACTTACACGCCGAACGCCAATTACAATGGCGCGGACAGCTTCACCTACACCATTACTGACGCGGATGGCGACACCTCGACGGCGACGGTCAGCATCAACGTGGCTGCGGTCGACGACCTGCCGGTAGCGGTGGCAGACAGCATCAACGCCACCGAAGACACCGTCTTCAATGGCAACCTCAGTACTAACGACACGCCGTCTGGTGACGGCGGCAACGTCTGGTCACTGGCGACCGGTGCCGCTAACGGCACGGTCGTGGTCAATCCTGACGGCACCTTCACTTACACGCCGAACGCCAATTACAATGGCGCGGACAGCTTCACCTACACCATTACTGACGCGGATGGCGACACCTCGACGGCGACGGTCAGCATCAACGTGGCTGCGGTCGACGACCTGCCGGTAGCGGTGGCAGACAGCATCAACGCCACCGAAGACACCGTCTTCAATGGCAACCTCAGTACTAACGACACGCCGTCTGGTGACGGCGGCAACGTCTGGTCACTGGCGACCGGTGCCGCTAACGGCACGGTCGTGGTCAATCCTGACGGCACCTTCACTTACACGCCGAACGCCAATTACAATGGCGCGGACAGCTTCACCTACACCATTACTGACGCGGATGGCGACACCTCGACGGCGACGGTCAGCATCAACGTGGCTGCGGTCGACGACCTGCCGGTAGCGGTGGCAGACAGCATCAACGCCACCGAAGACACCGTCTTCAATGGCAACCTCAGTACTAACGACACGCCGTCTGGTGACGGCGGCAACGTCTGGTCACTGGCGACCGGTGCCGCTAACGGCACGGTCGTGGTCAATCCTGACGGCACCTTCACTTACACGCCGAACGCCAATTACAATGGCGCGGACAGCTTCACCTACACCATTACTGACGCGGATGGCGACACCTCGACGGCGACGGTCAGCATCAACGTGGCTGCGGTCGACGACCTGCCGGTAGCGGTGGCAGACAGCATCAACGCCACCGAAGACACCGTCTTCAATGGCAACCTCAGTACTAACGACACGCCGTCTGGTGACGGCGGCAACGTCTGGTCACTGGCGACCGGTGCCGCTAACGGCACGGTCGTGGTCAATCCTGACGGCACCTTCACTTACACGCCGAACGCCAATTACAATGGCGCGGACAGCTTCACCTACACCATTACTGACGCGGATGGCGACACCTCGACGGCGACGGTCAGCATCAACGTGGCTGCGGTCGACGACCTGCCGGTAGCGGTGGCAGACAGCATCAACGCCACCGAAGACACCGTCTTCAATGGCAACCTCAGTACTAACGACACGCCGTCTGGTGACGGCGGCAACGTCTGGTCACTGGCGACCGGTGCCGCTAACGGCACGGTCGTGGTCAATCCTGACGGCACCTTCACTTACACGCCGAACGCCAATTACAATGGCGCGGACAGCTTCACCTACACCATTACTGACGCGGATGGCGACACCTCGACGGCGACGGTCAGCATCAACGTGGCTGCGGTCGACGACCTGCCGGTAGCGGTGGCAGACAGCATCAACGCCACCGAAGACACCGTCTTCAATGGCAACCTCAGTACTAACGACACGCCGTCTGGTGACGGCGGCAACGTCTGGTCACTGGCGACCGGTGCCGCTAACGGCACGGTCGTGGTCAATCCTGACGGCACCTTCACTTACACGCCGAACGCCAATTACAATGGCGCGGACAGCTTCACCTACACCATTACTGACGCGGATGGCGACACCTCGACGGCGACGGTCAGCATCAACGTGGCTGCGGTCGACGACCTGCCGGTAGCGGTGGCAGACAGCATCACGCCACCGAAGACACCGTCTTCAATGGCAACCTCAGTACTAACGACACGCCGTCTGGTGACGGCGGCAACGTCTGGTCACTGGCGACCGGTGCCGCTAACGGCACGGTCGTGGTCAATCCTGACGGCACCTTCACTTACACGCCGAACGCCAATTACAATGGCGCGGACAGCTTCACCTACACCATTACTGACGCGGATGGCGACACCTCGACGGCGACGGTCAGCATCAACGTGGCTGCGGTCGACGACCTGCCGGTAGCGGTGGCAGACAGCATCAACGCCACCGAAGACACCGTCTTCAATGGCAACCTCAGTACTAACGACACGCCGTCTGGTGACGGCGGCAACGTCTGGTCACTGGCGACCGGTGCCGCTAACGGCACGGTCGTGGTCAATCCTGACGGCACCTTCACTTACACGCCGAACGCCAATTACAATGGCGCGGACAGCTTCACCTACACCATTACTGACGCGGATGGCGACACCTCGACGGCGACGGTCAGCATCAACGTGGCTGCGGTCGACGACCTGCCGGTAGCGGTGGCAGACAGCATCAACGCCACCGAAGACACCGTCTTCAATGGCAACCTCAGTACTAACGACACGCCGTCTGGTGACGGCGGCAACGTCTGGTCACTGGCGACCGGTGCCGCTAACGGCACGGTCGTGGTCAATCCTGACGGCACCTTCACTTACACGCCGAACGCCAATTACAATGGCGCGGACAGCTTCACCTACACCATTACTGACGCGGATGGCGACACCTCGACGGCGACGGTCAGCATCAACGTGGCTGCGGTCGACGACCTGCCGGTAGCGGTGGCAGACAGCATCAACGCCACCGAAGACACCGTCTTCAATGGCAACCTCAGTACTAACGACACGCCGTCTGGTGACGGCGGCAACGTCTGGTCACTGGCGACCGGTGCCGCTAACGGCACGGTCGTGGTCAATCCTGACGGCACCTTCACTTACACGCCGAACGCCAATTACAATGGCGCGGACAGCTTCACCTACACCATTACTGACGCGGATGGCGACACCTCGACGGCGACGGTCAGCATCAACGTGGCTGCGGTCGACGACCTGCCGGTAGCGGTGGCAGACAGCATCAACGCCACCGAAGACACCGTCTTCAATGGCAACCTCAGTACTAACGACACGCCGTCTGGTGACGGCGGCAACGTCTGGTCACTGGCGACCGGTGCCGCTAACGGCACGGTCGTGGTCAATCCTGACGGCACCTTCACTTACACGCCGAACGCCAATTACAATGGCGCGGACAGCTTCACCTACACCATTACTGACGCGGATGGCGACACCTCGACGGCGACGGTCAGCATCAACGTGGCTGCGGTCGACGACCTGCCGGTAGCGGTGGCAGACAGCATCAACGCCACCGAAGACACCGTCTTCAATGGCAACCTCAGTACTAACGACACGCCGTCTGGTGACGGCGGCAACGTCTGGTCACTGGCGACCGGTGCCGCTAACGGCACGGTCGTGGTCAATCCTGACGGCACCTTCACTTACACGCCGAACGCCAATTACAATGGCGCGGACAGCTTCACCTACACCATTACTGACGCGGATGGCGACACCTCGACGGCGACGGTCAGCATCAACGTGGCTGCGGTCGACGACCTGCCGGTAGCGGTGGCAGACAGCATCAACGCCACCGAAGACACCGTCTTCAATGGCAACCTCAGTACTAACGACACGCCGTCTGGTGACGGCGGCAACGTCTGGTCACTGGCGACCGGTGCCGCTAACGGCACGGTCGTGGTCAATCCTGACGGCACCTTCACTTACACGCCGAACGCCAATTACAATGGCGCGGACAGCTTCACCTACACCATTACTGACGCGGATGGCGACACCTCGACGGCGACGGTCAGCATCAACGTGGCTGCGGTCGACGACCTGCCGGTAGCGGTGGCAGACAGCATCAACGCCACCGAAGACACCGTCTTCAATGGCAACCTCAGTACTAACGACACGCCGTCTGGTGACGGCGGCAACGTCTGGTCACTGGCGACCGGTGCCGCTAACGGCACGGTCGTGGTCAATCCTGACGGCACCTTCACTTACACGCCGAACGCCAATTACAATGGCGCGGACAGCTTCACCTACACCATTACTGACGCGGATGGCGACACCTCGACGGCGACGGTCAGCATCAACGTGGCTGCGGTCGACGACCTGCCGGTAGCGGTGGCAGACAGCATCAACGCCACCGAAGACACCGTCTTCAATGGCAACCTCAGTACTAACGACACGCCGTCTGGTGACGGCGGCAACGTCTGGTCACTGGCGACCGGTGCCGCTAACGGCACGGTCGTGGTCAATCCTGACGGCACCTTCACTTACACGCCGAACGCCAATTACAATGGCGCGGACAGCTTCACCTACACCATTACTGACGCGGATGGCGACACCTCGACGGCGACGGTCAGCATCAACGTGGCTGCGGTCGACGACCTGCCGGTAGCGGTGGCAGACAGCATCAACGCCACCGAAGACACCGTCTTCAATGGCAACCTCAGTACTAACGACACGCCGTCTGGTGACGGCGGCAACGTCTGGTCACTGGCGACCGGTGCCGCTAACGGCACGGTCGTGGTCAATCCTGACGGCACCTTCACTTACACGCCGAACGCCAATTACAATGGCGCGGACAGCTTCACCTACACCATTACTGACGCGGATGGCGACACCTCGACGGCGACGGTCAGCATCAACGTGGCTGCGGTGAATGATGCACCAGTTGACAGTGATGAAACTAACGTAGTTACCGAAGATGTCACATTATTGGTAGCGAATGGGGCGGCAGGCGACTTACTCAATAATGCTACTGATGCCGATGGTAATCCGCTCACCATTAGCGCTTTTACGGTAGCAGGTCAACCGGGGCCATTTGTAGTCGGCACTGGCTATGCCATCGCAGGTATAGGTACGATCACCATTAATGCTAACGGTAGCTACAGTTTTGCACCAGCAACTGATTACACGGGTGTTATTCCTGTTATCACTTACACTGTGAATGATGGTGTGGGCGGCACTGATACTTCAACGCTCACTTTAAGCATCACGCCAGTGAATGATGCACCGGTTGGTAATACGGATAATTACACTGCTATTGAGGGCACAACGACTTTACAATCAACGGTTCTGGTGAATGATGCTGATGTAGAGGGCAGTGCTTTAAATGTTTCTCAATTTGCAACCAACACAAGCGGACTAAATGCATTAGCAGCCAATGGTATCAACACGATTACCACTGTACTGGGCGGCACGATTGTGATGAATGCAAACGGCACATATACTTACACAGCACCTGTACGTAATCATGCAGATGTAACGCCAGATATTGATAGCTTTGCTTACAAAGCCAATGACGGCGGCTTAGATTCTGCATGGACAACAGTTACTATTAATATCACTGATACCAATCCAATTGCAAATAATGATGTAGATAGCGTAGGGATTGGGAGCACTGTGGCAGGCAATGTGATTACAGGAACCGGCGGTGTTACAGCAGATACCCTTAATGTAGATAGCCCATTTAATTTAACCAATGTGGTGCTCACGACGGGTACGCAAATTTCAAATACTTTGAATGGCACAACTAATGTACGCACTATTGTCACCAATAATGGTACTTTGGCGATAGATTTAGACGATGGCAGCTACACTTATACAGCAGGCGTGACAGCGCGTGTGGTAACAAATCCTACAGGAACAGCAAGCTTTACGGCACAAGGTATCAATTTGTATGGTTTTGATACTGCTGAGCCTTATAACACAGCAGGTAATGTGAATAGTGGATTGAACTTAGCAAATCTAAATGCAACTTCAGCTGCAAGAGCAAGATTCCAGGAGAACGCAGGTGAGGCAGATGATGGAGTAGGTGCCGAGCAAAATGCAGGTGATACCAATACCAATAGAACAGAAAATGGTGAGCAACTTGTCATTAGCTTAGGTGTTGCTTCTAAATCTACCAGTATCGCGTTAAGTAATTTATTTACTGGTGAAGTAGCGACATGGGAAACCTATAACGCGGCTGGGACAATAGTGTCATCCGGTACGACCGCAGGTGATGCGGATGGTTTAACAAACATCAATATATCTTCTGGTACGGCATTTAGTTATGTGGTAGTGCGCTCTACTGCCGCAGGAAGTCATTACAGAGTAGATGGCATTACTGTAATTCCAGAGCCATCTGGTGTTTCCGACGTGTTTACATATACCTTGACTGATAGTGACGGCGACACCTCAAGTGCTACGCTTACCATGAACTATGATACTACCACTACTACAAATAACGACACAGCTACGGTTTATGAGTCTGGCATCAATGCCATTGGTGCTCAAGCCGGCGGAACGCAAGAGGCGCAAACTATTGAGAGAGCAACGGGTAATTTGTTAGCCAACGATACTGGTGTAAGTGGTTTTAGTAATCTCACAATCTCTGGCGGCACTATTACAGGTGGTACGGTTACAGCTTCTGCGCCAGATGGCAATGGTGTGGTGACTGTTACCGTTACAGATACAACAAGCGGCTCACGCGCAATCGCAACCATAACAGTTTACACGCAAGACTTTGGTGCCAATGTTAAGGGTGATTATGTGGTTGATTTAGTCGGCAGAACCACAGATGGTGCAGGCACTAACGATAGCTTTACCATGAATTATACGTTAACTAACTCGGTCTCAGGCGAAGTGGATAATTCAACCCTGACAGTTGATGTGGTAGATGATGTACCTACTGTGCAAAACGCGATTGTTCAGGTTCAGACTGCTACCTTGCCTGATACTAATCTAGTTTTTGTGATTGATAGCTCTGGCAGTATGGATGGCGAGGTGAAGAGCGTGGCCGCAGATGGTACAGTGACAATTATGAACCGCTTGCAAGCCACTCAGTTGGCTGTGGCTGCAGTAATTAACGAGTATTTTAGCCAAGGTGGCAATATCAGTGTCACATTAATTGATTTTGATGCTACTGCCGCAGATAGAGGTACATATAATACTGCTGCAGATGCTATTAATGCGCTTAATAATCCTCTTAATTTTGCGGTTGGCGGGGGCACTAATTACGAAGCTGCGTTGACGCAAGTGATGACCTCAATGGGCGTGGTAAATACTTCAGAAAATAACACTGTTTACTTTATTTCTGATGGCGTACCTACAGTTGGTGACACGACCGATCCTGCTGCAAATGGTTATCGTAATTTCATAACGACCAATGGCATAAAGTCTTATGCAATTGGTATTGCATCAGACATTTCTAACCCAACGGAACTCAATAATATTCACAACGTGGATAGCGACGGCAGTGGTGTAAAAGACGCTGCGATTATTGTGACTAACGTTGCAACACTTGATGACGTATTGCTGGCTTCTGTGCCTACAAGTTTCGGTGGCTCTGTTGCGGGCAGTACCGCAAGCTCTAGCCTGAATTTTGGTGCAGATGGCGGTTATATCAGTAGCTTGGTTATGCGCCTTGACACCAATGGTGACAATGTTCCTGATGCTGACGTTACATTTAACTACAACCCAACAACCGGTCAAATTACTGTTGTTGGTGGTGGAACGCCTCAAACGGGTTTCCCGTTAACAAGTAATATGCTCACTCTAAATAATGCCAATGGGTTTGAAGATGGTATTTTGATATTTAACTTTACAACGGGCGAATATACCTATCAAACAGCCGGTTTTGCAACTGAGGGGGAACAATTTGATATTAACTTTGTTGCGACAGATGGTGATGGTGATACAGCTTCTGGTAAACAAACCATCCAGATTGTAGATGGTAAACCAGAAGCCAATAACGACGTAGATACTCTGATGGGTAATGCTTCATTCTTTGAGGGTAATGTGATTTCTGCAATCGGCACTGATGGAGGCGATAGTTTACAATTAACTTCATTTAGCACAGGACGTTCCGGTGAAGATAATCCCGGTGATAATGGGGCTGTGAGCTCCATTGTATTCAAGGGTGTCACTTTTAATCTTACTGCTGTTGTTGGTTCTACGGCTGCGCTTGGCGGTACTTATACAGTTACCACTATCGGAGGCGTTAATACGCTTTCTTGGACACATGCAACGAATGGGTCTTCCTTGGTGTTTAATGAAGATGGGTACTATAGATATGCACCGCCTACAGCAGAGCTTTCGACTAATGTGACTGGAGCTTCTACCAATTACACGCTTACAAGTGCTGCCTTGGTGACAACGGCTGCAACAGCAGGCATGGCATTAACCGGCATCGCAAGAACAAGTGCGGCAGAAGGCAGTGCGGCTATTAATACACCTAACGCAGATGGTGTGGGTATTGTAGGCAATACGAACACCCGGATTGATAGCCTTGAAAGTTTAGTCATCACTTTTGATACCAGCCTCCATCCTCATGGTGTTCAGGGAGTGACGATTACTGTCGATACATCGAATAGTAATCTTGGCGGTACCAACGCTTTCAATTACAACGTCTATAACGTGCATGGTGACTTGATTGGTCAATTTGCAAGTAATCTTGAAGGTAATGTGGTTCTGCCTGCAAGCCTTACCGGCATTGGCAAGATTGTGATTGATGCTGGAGGTGTGGGCTCGTATCCTGGTGCATACGGCAGCATATCAGCAGTGAGATATTCTACTATTCTGGATACCGCAGGTACGCCTGCACCAGCAGCGGAAGTCATCAGCTACACAATTACTGATACAGACGGCGATACATCCAATGCGATTTTGACACTCAACAATATCATTGATGACATTGCTGGAACATCTGCCAATAACACGATTAATGGTACTGGAAGAAACGAAAATATTTCAGGCTTTGCTGGCGATGATACGATTAACGCAGGTGCAGGCTATGACATTGTACGTGGCGGTGATGGTAATGACACGATAGATGGTGGAGCCAATGATGACCAACTTTACGGTAATGCCGGTAATGACATAATCACAGGCGGCACGGGAAAAGATCAAATTTATGGTGATGACGGCAATGATATCCTGAGTGGTAATGATGGCGATGACTATATTTCTGGTGGCGCAGGTAATGACATCATTAATGGCGGCTTGGGTGCGGATGTAATTCTAGGCGGTGCCGGGAACGACACCTTAACCGGTGGCAGCATGGGTGTTGTTGATACGTTTAGATGGGAACTTGCCGATAGAGGTACCACAAGCGCGCCGGCAACCGATGTGATTACTGATTTTGACCCTGCGGCAGCAGGATCAGGTGGTGATGTGCTTGATTTGCGAGATTTGCTCTCAGGTGAAAGTCATACCGGAGTGGACTCTGGCAACTTGGCTTCATACTTACATTTTGAAGTGGTAGGCGCTAACACGGTTATTCACATTAGTGATAATGGTGGATTCTCAAATGGATTTAGTCCTGCGAAAGATGTCCAAAAAATCACATTGACAGGTGTTGATTTGGTTACTGGCTTTGCAGACGATCAAGCAATTATTCAAAATCTGCTCACAAATAATAAATTGATTACTGACTAGTTAATTAATTTAGCGTGAGTCTCAAAGGCCAACTTTTTGATAAGTTGGCCTTTTTTTTGAAATTTATTTTCAAATTATCATACAGGCCGTATTCCCTTTTTGATTTAATATCGTTTAATCAACCACTAAGCTTAATTTTCTCAAAAAGTCTTTGATATTCATGTTTGTTGCATAATTGGCAAAAAGTTGGCATGAAGATTGCGAAATACTACAAGCAATATTTCATTGGTTGACAAATTGACACTAAGGTTTACCATGTTGGCGGAGACAAGAGTAAAGGTTTGACAATTTTGAATTTCAATATAAGTAATACAAAAATAAAAATATTACTGGCATTGACGGGATTAATATTTGGCCAAGCAGTGAGTGCTGAGCCACTGGTGACGCTCAAACAAATGGTTGAAAAAGTCATTTCATCCAATCCAGAAGTTCAGGCTAAATATCACGCTTATCTGGGCGCCGGCTACGAGCAGGATGCTGTGTTTGGCGGATTCTTGCCAAAAGCAGATATCGTATCAACCTACCGAAATCAAGAAGATATCAAAGGTATAAGCAATAGTAACGGAACGGGAATTCCTACGTGGAATAACGAACTGGTACTGCGGCAAATGATTTTTGACGGTCTTGCGACGCCAAATGAAGTCAAACGTTTAGGGCATTCTAAGCGTGTGCGCTATTTCGAGCTGCAAAGCGCCATGCAAAGTACCACGCTGGAATTCATGCGTTCGTATATTGATACGCAACGCTATCGCCAATTATCTGAATATGCCAAAACCAATTATGTTGTACATAAGCAGTTATATGATCGTATTAAAGAGCGCGTTGATGCAGGTGTTGCGCGCAAGGTGGATTTAGAGCAGGCTTCAGGTCGTTTGGCGCTGGCAGAATCCAATTTATTGACAGAAGCGACGAATCTTCATGATGTAACAGCGCGTATGCAGCGGTTGCTAGGTGAGATTCCATCCGAAACATTGGAACAGGCAGAGTTTTATAAGGAAGGCGTCGAGCCATCTGCGACGGATGCGTTAAGAGTTGCTTATCTGCATAACCCGGATATCTTGTCTACAAGTGAGGATATTCAGGCGACTAAGGATGAGGTTAAAACCAAAGAAGCCAAATATTTACCGCGCCTGGATTTGCAAGCGCGTAAGAACTTAGGTACTAGTTCTGATGGTCGCAATAGCACCAGTGCAGCAGATCTGTTAGAACTTACCATGAATTTTAATTTGTTTAATGGTTTTACAGATAAATCATTAGTCAATCAGACCATCGAAAAATTAAATACAGCCAATGATCAGCGAGATAAAGCCTGTGTTGACACGCGTCAGCTGGTGACTATTGCTTATAACGATATTATCCAGCTTAAAGAACAATTGGATTATCGTAACAGGCATCAAAAAGCGATTGAAAATGCACGTGAAGCGTACCGCAAACAGTTTGATATTGGTCAACGTACCTTGCTGGATTTATTAGATACGGAAAATGAATACTTTCAGGCCAAACGTTCATATTCGAATACTGAATATGACATTCAGACCGCTTACGCACGATTATATGCCAGCCAAGGTGCATTGCTGAGCAAAATAGGTTCTACCCGCCAGGGGCTGCCAGAAGTAACTCGCGAAGATTATATGGATGCGGCTAATGTCTGCGAGGCTGTAGCGCCGGTGCAGGTAAACGTTGATAAAGCTGCACTGCTGGCTGACGCTAAACCGCTAGCTGTATCAAATCAATTGATGCCTACCGCTACACCCAAGCCAGCGCTGGCTTGCAGCACAGCGGATGTGACTGCGCGCGTGAATAACTGGGCAGATGCATGGCGACATAAAGATTATGATACTTACAGCAAATTTTATGCAGACAAGTTTACTCCGGAACCACCGCTGGGCCGTGATGAATGGACTAAAAAACGCAAGCAACGTTTATCTACATCTGGCAAAATCAATCTTGAGTTAAGCAATATGCAGGTGACCTGCGATGGTGATAAAGCTAAAGCCGTATTTGATCAGGATTACAGCGTTACAACTTACAAGTTGCTTAAAAAAGCCAAGGATGCCGCAGGTTGTGAGGTTTGTGCCGCTAAGCGAATCGCAACAAAAGGTTTTGCAGATAAAGTAAATAAAGAATTACAGTTTGAGAAAATCGGAAGCCAATGGCAAATAGTACGAGAGTTAGTCATTAAGTAGTTTTTAAAATTTAAACAGAATCTAACAACACATTATTTTAAAAGCAATGTGTTTTTTTTGCCTGTTTTTTGCGGATAGCTAATCAAAACTGGCTTAAGAGTGATAGAATACGCACCGCACCAAATTCTGTAACAATCTCCCGCCCGGGTGGTGAAATTGGTAGACACAAGAGACTTAAAATCTCTCGACTTTACGGTCGTGCCGGTTCGATTCCGGCCCCGGGCACCAAAACCATCCAACATTAACTGCCCTGCAAGCCAGTATCCATGCGGCCTCTGAAGCATCATTTTTTACATGCTATGCTCACGGTACGGCGCTGAATAGTATAATTTTCTAATTGATCAGCGATGTAAAACCCTTTGGGACAAATGGTGCGCGCTTCTTGTCTGCAGTCGTTCCAAGTTAAAAAACCGCTGCAGGTAAACTCAGTCCATTCATACGATTCCAGTTTGGCGATTTGTGCCTGACTGGCACAGCCTGTCATAAGTGTTGTCAGTAAAGCCAGTAGAAAAATCTTAGTCATTCTGTGCTATTCCTTTAAGATTTATTTTGCTGAAGCATGCTTAAATCATCAATGATTTGCTGTGAGTGGCGTGAGGTGTCAACGCTAAAGTAGGATTTTTTCAAAACCCCATCAGGGTCAATTAAAAATGTGTAACGCTTGGCTATTTTAATAATGCCTAAATTGGTGAGCGCACCATATTTATTAGCAACTGCGCCTGTTATGTCGCTAAGTAGCGGAAACGGCAAGTTGTATTTTTTAGCAAATTCGGCATGAGATTTGCTGTCATCCACACTGATGCCAACTACTTTTGCACCTAGCTTTTCCAGTTTGTGCAAGTCGTCCCTAAAACTGCAAGCTTCCTTAGTGCAACCAGGCGTATCATCCTTCGGGTAAAAATAAAGCACCAGCCAATTACCTTTAAAACTGGCTAAGCTACGCACTTCGCCTTTGGCATCAGGTAGGCTGAAATCGGGCGCTTTTTCGCCAATTATTGGGGCTGGGCCAGCCATACTGATACCTCTATATCCTAAAAAGGCAATCAGTAAAATGAGGCTAAAAAGAGTAATTTTCATCGACATGGATTTCTAATAAATAAAACTTAGAGCAATGGACTATTAAATAGTTTTCAAACAATAAAATCAATCAAATAATTGTGAGAAAATATAGGCTACGAGCCGCCCTCGTAGCTCAGTGGATAGAGCATCCCCCTCCTAAGGGGAGGGTCACACGTTCGATTCGTGTCGAGGGCGCCAAATAGCAGCCCGTAGCAATCTAATAAGCCATATTAATACAAAAGTTATTAATGTTAAATTGTTGCATTTTGTTTTTGTTAGCTATAAATATACTAAATATAAGCCATACAACAAAAGCCTACCTCAGCAAAACAACTATAAATAAAATTATAATTTATAACTAGCATTTAGGTTTTAATGAATAGCGCTCCATCAAATAACACAGGCAGTCTTGTCGGATGACTCGCTTATCAAGTGTAAGCATGGAAGGCATTACCAATTTTTTGGTTACTAATTGATTGTTAACAATTTCAAAATATTCTTTTGTAATATCTTCACCAGATTCGCTAATGACTTGGGGGGTCGCATCTGAGTTTTTAGTTTTTGCTAACACTGTATTTGCAGAAAGCTCGCAAAAATTCATATGATCTATATCTGGATTAAATTGAAGCTCTACGTCCTCTTCATCAAATGAAAAACTTATTGATTCAGGGATTTTAACGATGCCGACTGTGTGAAAAATATCAAGATCACTGGCTGCTGGATCATGCATAGGGAAATGAGATAAATTCAGTACTGCCTCAATCAAGCTGGCTGCATGAGCCTCACCTTCTAAGCTGCCGGCTTTGCCACATTCAATAGTAATAGCCGGGCATAATTCAGACAAAGCCATAGACTGAACACCTAATGGTCGTCGGAAAAATACTGTGGTCCGCGAAAACAAAGCTGCCAAATGTAGATACGCTGGGTCAAGTTTATTAATACAGCCGTAATGAGGATTAAGTCCGGTATTATTGTGGATGTCAATACTAGCGAAAACACCACGTCGCTGCATGGTGGCAACAACAGCACCAGCCATTGCCGTCTCAGCGCTTGATGGTTCATCGGTCCCTGGCCATATGCGGTTGTAGTCTGGTTGGTTGTCCAGCCTTCTAAGCCCCATGCGTGCAGCTTCAATGTTGCCGCAAAAAATTGAAAGTCCACGAGGTAGAGTTTGCTTTGCATATTTTTTAAGTACAGCCTGCAGAGCCTTTAAGCCTGTGTCTTCATTGCCATGAAGCAAAATGCTTACAAAAAGTGAAGGGCTCTGGCGACCAGATAAATGGATAAGTGTAGGCTTCTTCAAAAGCTTATGGAGGTTACGTGCACTGATATCAAGAAAGCCTTCTGGAATTGACTGCAAAGTATCGAATAATTTTATATCTCCCATTCGTATACAGGCCTTCCGCTTTGCTGATGGTGCAAGTAATTTGCTGTCATATTAAAGAAATTAGAACCATATCGTCCTATGAAGTCTCTTTGCCACTGTGCTCCAGTTTGCCTGCTCTCAATGCGCGCGCGCAAAATATTAATATAATAATCACGTTCATCTGCATCAATACCTAAAGCCTCAAGCCCTGAACTTGCCATCGGAATTATCTGATGCAGTAATAAATCCCGAACATTGTGTAATTTGTTATCAAGCCAGATGATTTCAGCTTGTAGGCCACTGCGGGCCGCTTCGTAAAAATTGCTACGCGCCTGCGCGAAATTAAGTTTGGATTCCGCAGGCTCATTAAGCAAAGCCAAAGAACTGCAAGCGCCAATATAAAGTGCGGCATTAGCAATCATGTCTACAATACTTGGCCCTGCAGGCATTATTCTATGCTCAATACGAACATGCGGTTTGCCCTCGTCATTGAATCCGATTAAAGGCCTGTTCCAACGCCAGATTGTGCCATTATGAAGACGTAGATGTTTTAGTTGCTTAGACGGGTCACCAAAAAGAATTGGAAGTAATATGGGCTGCTTAGCTTGGTTATATTTAAAGCAATCTATTGAGGAGGTGATATAACCCTCTCCAAAACTTACACGTGAATTACCCGCTAGATCACAGGCTGCAATCGCCTGCTCAAATAATGGAACTCTGGTTTCATCCCATAGATCTACGCCAAATAAATAAGGGGAGTTAGCTGTTGCCGCGATAATAGGTGCTGACAAAATTATAGATGCGTTAAAGTGACGTACAAACGTATCTATCGGTGTTTGTAAATGTACTTGAAAAGAAGTTGTTGCAGCCTCCAGCATAACGTCGTGATGCGTAACATGAAGATGCTCACGACCTTTTATATTTAATTTAATTGGATTATTGCCACGAGCCTTAAGTACTTGTTCATTCAGCGCGAGATATCGCTTCATGGGCGAAATATTGGCCATGGTTAAATCTGAATTACGAAGCGTAGGTAGTGTACCTATCAGAATCAATGACGATTCCATTTCATTTGCGGTTTGCCGACACCTACACCAAGTTTGCTCCAATTCTTTCTGTAACAGACTCATCGCATTTTTTTTTAGTGCCTGGGGTGTGCCATTAAGCTCGATGTTGAAAAGAGATAACTCTGAAACAACAAGCGGATCAGCAATTCGTTGTAAAAACTCCTGATTAATTGGTGCAGGGAAATAATTATGATCGACTAGCCAACCTTCTAATTCAAACCCTGTAACTGTGGACGCATCGTTAAATTCATTATTTTCCAACATGGTTTCCAGGATTTTTGTTTCTGCACATAAATGATCGTTAAATGACTTAAAATCATTGGTAGTGAACGATATTTGGTTTACTTCTTGTCCCATGTGTTAAACCTATTTTTTAGATTTTGACGATTGTTGTTGACTGAGTATCTGGCAAAGTTTAATAAAATGTACCTTACATATAAGACCTTGGATAAACAGCCCTAATGTTAAAGTCTGTGTCATGTTCAAAACTTTAATATTGAGATAAATCAAAAAATAAATTAAAACTTAAAGGCTTTAAACGAGAACTTTTGTTAAATTATTATTTTGTTCCGACATCTTGTGGCTATTCTCTATTTTCTTTCCAGAATTTTCGCATCTCTATGAACATGAAAGATGCTGTCCATGTGATGAGCACTAGACCTGTCAGTGCTTCTAGCCCTGCTAGAAACCTGATATTTCCTGCAGGTGTGATGTCGCCGAAGCCGAGTGATGTGTATGTGACAAAAGAAAAATAGCTGCAATCTAGCAGGCTGCCATCGAAGTGGCCATTGAGCGAGCCAAACTTGGCTGAATGCACCATATAGTAGTAACCAAAAGCAAACACCCACATCTCTACAATATGGGCAAATAACGCACCAAAAACCCCGAACAACACCCTAATCCTGGGATGTATGGGCAGTTTAGGTATCAGCATGGATAGCCGATTGAGTGCTTCATAATGAATTATGACCGCTGTACCAACCAGCAGGCCGTTAATTAGAGTGATTGCAATCATGATCTGCTCCCATGTAATTTTGATTTACTTTTTGCAACTTGCTAACACCATTATGCTAAAAATCTATAGGCAATGAATCGTTGCGCCAACCTCAGTGTCGTTAGCATTCACATGCGCTGTTCAAGCGCTTCCCAACGTTGCATGTCAGCTTCAATTTCTGTTTCTATTTCGATTAAACGCACCTGAAGTGCTTTGACTTTTTCTGGTTCATTTCGGTAGATATCAGTATTGGCAAGCGCTAGATTGATGCTTGTTTGTTCAGCTTCCAATCGTTCAATCAATGCTGGCAAGGCTTCTAACTCTTTTTGCTCTTTGAAGCTAAGTTTGCTAGAAGTTTTCGCGGAAGTATCTTTTGTATTAAATTTTTGAACAATGGTTTTCGCTTGTATCAATTTTTCAGCTTCACGTTGCGCTGTATAACGCTGCCAGTCGTCATAACCGCCGCCAAATTCGGTGAGCACGCCATTGCCTTCAAATGCGATGACCTGCGTCACCGTATTTTCCAAAAAAGCACGGTCGTGACTCACTAAAAACAGGGTACCATTAAATTCCTGTAATAAACTTTCTAATAGCTCCAGCGTGTCAATATCCAAGTCGTTAGTCGGCTCGTCCAGTACTAGCACATTGGCTGGGCGGGCAAACAGGCGTGCTAGTAACAGGCGGTTACGCTCGCCGCCGGAAAGCGATTTGACAGGTGAACGCGAACGCTGCGGTGGGAACAAAAAGTCTTCCAAATAGCTAATCACATGTTTGCGTTCGTTGCCTATTTCGACAAAGTCAGAGCCTGGACTAATGGTGTCTGCCAGTGTTGCTTCTTCATCCAGTTGTTCACGCATCTGGTCAAAATAGGCCACATTGATTTTTGTGCCGCGTGTGATTTTGCCGCTATCCGGTTCAATATCTCCCAGAATCAGTTTGAGCAGGGTAGTTTTGCCAATTCCATTTGGTCCTAGCAAGCCAATTTTATCGCCACGCAAAATGCGTGTACTGAAGTTCTTAATCAGAACTTTATCGCCATAAGCCTTGCTTACATTTTCCAGCTCCGCAACCAGTTTGCCGCTACGTTCGCCTGCATCAAGATTCAACTTCACATTGCCCTGGCGCTCGCGGCGTGCAGCGCGTTCCAGGCGCAAGGCTTCCAATCGGCGCACGCGGCCTTCGTTGCGGGTACGGCGTGCTTTAATGCCTTGGCGTATCCAAACTTCTTCTTGCGCTAAAAACTTATCAAATTTGGCAGCATGTGTTTCTTCAACAGCCAACAACTCTTCTTTTTTAGCCTGATATTGTGTAAAGTTGCCCACAAAGTCAGTCAGTTTTCCACGGTCTAATTCAGTAATGCGGGTAGCCAGCTTATCCAGAAAGCGCCTGTCGTGGGTAATAAACAGCACGCTGCCATTAAAGCCCAATAATAAGTCTTCCAGCCACTCGATGGCTTCTAAATCCAAATGATTGGTCGGTTCGTCCAATAACAAAACTTCTGGTTCGGCTACCAGTGCACGCCCAAGTGCTACACGTTTGCGCCAACCGCCGGAGAGTGTTGAAACCAGCGCATCCGCATCCAGTTTTAAGCGGCTCAATACGGTTTCCACGCGCGATTGGGCTGCCCAGCCATTTTGTGCATCTAAATCGTGCTGCAGGGTTTGCATTCTGGTCATCAGCGCATCGATATCCGCATTGGGCATACCCATATCGTGCGTGACCTGGTGGTAATCAATAATGGTCTGCTGCAATGCGCCTAAACCTTCGGCCACAGCTTCAAATACAGTATGTGTAGTGTCCAGTTCCGGCTCTTGCGGCACATACACTAGGCGTACATTCGATGCACGCCATACCGTACCTTCATCAAGCTTGATCGTGCCTGCAATGGCTTTCAGCAGGCTGGATTTGCCCGCGCCATTACGCCCAATCAGGCCAACACGCTCACCTGCATCCAGTTGAAAAGAAGCGTGGTCGAGCAGGGCGTGGTGCCCAAAGGCAAGACAGGCGTTATCTAAGGTGATGTAAGGCATGGTTGAATATTACTCTCTATTTATTTGCCAGCATGGCGCGAATATTGGCCATTTTGGATTTACCAAAGTCTTTACTTATTTCCGGGTCGTTAAACGGGTTGCCAAAATGGCGTACATCCTCTTTTGGCAATTCTGCGATAAATCGGCTGGGTTCGCACATTTCTATTTCGCCCGCGCGTTTACGTTTTTTGCACCATGATATGTTGAGAGATTTTTGTGCACGCGTGATACCTACATACATCAATCTGCGCTCTTCTTCGATGCGGCTCGGGTCTGTAGTGGCCGCATCAACAGATTCGCGATGCGGCAGAATGCCTTCTTCCACGCCAATGAGGAATACATGCCCAAACTCCAGACCCTTAGCTGCGTGCAGGGTGGAGAGTTTTACCGCATCCGGCTCACCGTCTTCGCGACCTTCCAACATACTCATCAGCGATACCATTTGTGTGAGCTCAAGTAAAGTTTTGCTGTCAGATTCGTTCCCATACTCGGTGCTGCCTTCGCCTTTTTTGGTGAGCCATTCGATGAATTCAAGCACGTTGCCCCATTTGCTTTCAGCGGCACGCGGCTCCTCAGAGTCATACAAGAATGCTTCGTATTGAATCGTGGTGAGCAAATCATTCAGCACTTCACCTGCCGGGTCACGTACTGCGCGGGCTTGCAACTTGTTGATGTACTGGCAAAAATTTAGTAAATCATCTAATTGCTTGTTACCGATTTCAGTTTGAAAGCTTTGCTCAAATGCTGCTGCGAATAGCGACATTTTGTGCGCGCTGGCATATTCGCCAAGGCGCTCAAGCGTAGTATTGCCGATACCTTTTTTTGGCGTAGTTGCCGCACGGATAAAGGCAGGGTCGTCATCCTCATTAGCAATTAAGCGCAAATAGCTGACTAAATCTTTAATTTCAGCTTTATCAAAAAATGATTGTCCACCCGAGATAGTGTAAGGAATTTTATGGTTGCGCAATTGCTGTTCAAAAATGCGTGCCTGATGATTGCCACGGTAGAGAATGGCGTAATCCATAAATTTGGTGCGGTTTTCAAATTTATGCGCCTGCAATTTCATGATGACGGACTCAGCCTCAGCTTCTTCGCTTTGCTGGGCAGAAACTTGAATCATATCGCCCGTGCCAAGATCGCTCCATAGTTTCTTCTCGAACAGCTTAGGGTTGTTGCTGATGACCTGGTTGGCGGCACGTAGAATGCGCACGGTAGAGCGGTAATTTTGCTCTAACTTGATGACTTTAAGCTTACTGAAGTCTTCGGTTAGTTGGCGCAGATTTTCCACATCTGCACCGCGCCATCCGTAAATCGCCTGGTCATCGTCACCCACTGCAGTGAATTGGCCACGCAAGCCCGTAAGCATTTTTACCAGTTTATATTGGCAGGCATTGGTATCCTGGTATTCGTCTATCAGCAAATATTGCAGCTTGCCTTGCCACTTATTCAATGCGCTTTCGTGCTGTTCAAAAAGCTCGACCGGAAGCTTAATCAGGTCGTCAAAATCAACTGCCTGATAGGCCTTGAGCGTTTGCTGATAAAGTTGGTATACTTTGGCAGCCGCATGCGTCAATTCCTCATCGGCTTGTGCTTTGGCTTGGTCCGGGTTGGTAAACGCGTTTTTCCAGTTAGAAATCTGCCACTGCGTTTTGCGTAACAGCTGTTTATCAGTCGTCGCCAAAATATCGGCCACAATCTTAAAACTGTCGGATGAATCCAGTATGGAAAACTGCGGCTTGTAACCCAGTAAAGCAGCTTCTGCACGCAGCATTTGCAGGCCAAGCGAGTGAAAAGTTGTCACAGTCAAGCCTTTGGTGCTTTTACCCTGCATCAGTTTGCCTACACGCTCCTGCATTTCACGCGCAGCCTTGTTGGTAAAGGTAATCGCGGCGATTTCTTTCGGGTTGTAACCTGCCTCATCAATCAAATAGCTGATTTTTTGTGTAATAACGCGTGTTTTTCCGCTGCCAGCGCCAGCCAGTACCAGCAATGGGCCATCGAGATACTTTACCGCTTCGCGCTGGGGTGAATTTAGACTATTTAACATGTTTTTTGAATAGACTTTTGAAAGAACCCGACAAGACATTCTGCCAGGCTAACTATTTATCAACTAAGTGTTTATAGTATGATTGTAACTGTTTAATAAAAATTAACCCTTAAGTTTTATCTCTTTGCTGAAAATATTTTTTGTTTCCTAAAGATGCTAATTTGTGATGCCAAATTTTGATCTAAAAACTATTGTTTTTATGTCTATGCTGCTGACCTTCATGCTTTCAATGCTGCTGGCCATTACACGCACGCATCACAAAGAAGTGCGAGGGCCAGGCTACTGGGCAGTAGGCAATCTGGTGATTGGCTTAGGCATGATACTGGTGTTGATGCAGCTAGATGCGCCGAAGCGGCTTTTTTTACCTGGCTTGGCCTTAATTGGTGCGGGTTTAAGTTTATATATCAATGGCATTCAGGCATTTGTTGGAAAAATTCCCGATCATCGAATTCCAATCGCCATATTTTTTGTACTGATGGCTATTGATGCATATTTTATGCTCACAGGCAGTGATATCCGTGTCGCGGTGATACTAGGTGCAATCATTTTTTCTGCAATTTATCTTTATTGTGCCCGACTTACGTTTTCACGCGATGAGGGTATTGTAGGTAATTTATACTGGATTACCTCCAGTCTGTATTTGCTGATGGCTATATTAATGTTAGGCCGCGCGTTTTATGCTGCGCGGGTAGATCTAGCAGTATTCGATTCCTTTGCTGCCTGGCCGGTCAATGCCTATACTTTTATGCTGGGTGCTGTTTCACAGTTTTTTATATCAAGTTTATTCGTATTGATGCTCAGTTATAAACTGAGTCAGAACCTTGAGTCGATGGCGACTATTGATAGTCTTACTGGCACCTTAAACAGACGAGGTCTGGAAGAAGCCGCCTTAAAGATGCATGATATATGTAAGCGCATCAACCTGAGCATGGCGGTATTGATGATAGATATTGATCACTTTAAAAAAGTCAATGACAAGTATGGACATTTGACTGGTGATGATGTTTTAAGACATCTGGCCAAGGAGATCGCTGGCATATTGCGCTCCAGCGATGTGCTTGGTCGCTACGGGGGTGAGGAGTTCTGTGTATTTTTGCCAAACACTACTGAGAGCGATGCTATAGGTTTGGCTGAGCGCATACGTGCAGGCATTGAAGCGAGTCCATTAAAAATGAATCGAACAGAGATTAAAACCACAGTGAGTATCGGCGTTGCAGATTCGGTACGTGCGGGTTACGATTTTAAAGGATTGGTAGCCACAGCGGATAGTGCCATGTATGCTGCTAAAAATAGTGGGCGAAATCGCGTGATGAGTTACACGCAGATTACACGAGGCAGTAAGCAACAATCATAATAAAAGTCTAATATCCTACGTGGATTAATATTTACATCGATCATTTGGTACGTTTATTTGAAAGCTAATTATGAATGGTAAAGCCAATAAAACTTCTATTTGCAGCATTGTTTCTATAGATATTATTGATTTCTCAAAAAAGACAGATGCTGAGCAACTGGAAGTTAAAAACCGGCTAAATAATTTAATTAATCATGCAGTTGTTGATATTGCACAAGATGATCGCACCATTTTGGATATTGGCGACGGCTCGGTGATAGTTTGTAACGGCCCATTAGAAGATGCGCTAGAAGATGCGTTATTTATCTCACTTACCATTCGCGACGAAATATTGAAAGACAACAGTCAGAGCTCGGCTCCACTATATATGCGCTTCGGCATTAATTTAGGCCCGATGCGCGTGTTAGGCGGTAATAATCAGCCTAATATAGTGGGTGAGGGTCTTGATGAGGCGCATCGGATTATGAGTTTTGCGAAACCAAACCAAATTTTGGTTTCGCGCGCATATTATGAGGTGGCTTCTAAGCTATCGAAGGAAATCTCAGAAATGTTTGAGTACAATGATATGCATGCGCATGAGCATGAGGTCTATTCGGTGCGCTTGCTTAAGGATCAATCCGCGAAAGAGGAATCCGTAGTCATTGCTACAGATGATTTACAGTCAGGCAATGGGCAATCAATAGTAAGCCAAATTAATTGGAAATATGCTGCCCTAAGCTTGATGGTGATTGCAGTGTTTTTTGTTTTGGCTAAATTGGTATCCACTCCGGTTGATCCGACGATTATATTAGAGAAGCCGGTAGTTGCAGAACCCCCTTCGAAACCTGCAACCACACTGAATACCAAGGAAGATGGTGGCTCGCTGCCAAATAAAACTGTTGAAGCAGCTCCGCCAAAAGTGGAGCCGGTTAAGACTGATACTAATCAGAAAAAAACCAATAATAAAACTGTGGAAAAAACTGAAACGCCGACAAAGGCTGCAGCCAAAGTAGAAAAGTCGAACAGAGCAGAAGGCGCTGAAAAACCTGCAGAAACTAAAGTTGAGAAAAAGCCAGAGAAAGAAAAATCCGGATGGGAAACTTTTACCGAAAGTATTAAACAAGGTTCGGAACGAAAATGCACACAAGCAGAAATTGCATTGGGCCAGTGCCGCTAATCCTCGTGTCTTTCTGAAGAGGCAGGTTTAGTGGATATGTTAGCGATCATTGTCAGTCTTGAGCTTGGGCTTTCTAAGCTTACACGTCCAATCGCGCCGCTACGATAATCAGTTAAAAAAGCAACTGCGGTTTTTTCAGTGTCCCAAAGCCCATCGTGGCGCTTATAAGAGCGACGCTTAGCTATGGCTTCAAGCAAATCAACACCATCCATTTTACTTACATCCAGTTTCATAGCATCAAGTTTATAACGCGCATTCAGTAAGGCAGGGTAGGTTTTGAGCAAATTGTCTGCCAAAAACAGCGCCACGTCTTCATCAATGACCGCGTTACGGCCAATGGCATGACTGGCCGCCAGCATATAACCATCGCTCTCATATTCAATTTTTGGCCACATCATGCCGGGTGTGTCGGTAATGCTCATGGTTTCGCTCAAATCAAAGCGTTGCTGGCTTTTGGTCACTGCGGGTTCGTCGCCTACTTTAGCTACACGGCGATTGAGCAGCGCATTCATTAATGTGGATTTTCCCACGTTGGGAATACCCATAATCATCATGCGTAGCGGCTTTAGGTGTGTGCCGCGATGCGGTGCAAGGCCTAAACAAAGTTTAGGGATTTTATTCGCGTCACCAGGTTTTTTGCACGACAGTGCTACGGCTTTGGTATTGGGTTGCGAATTAAAATAATTAAGCCAATCCTGCGTTACTTTTGGGTCCGCTAAATCTGCCTTGTTGAGTATTTTTAATTGTGGGCGCTGACGAAACAGACGCATTTCATCAATAATCGGATTATGGCTGGCTGCGGGCACGCGCGCATCCAACACTTCGATGACAATGTCGGTAAACTCCATGGTTTCTTCCGCCTTTTTACGGGCTTGAGTCATGTGACCCGGATACCACTGAATTGCCATCTAATTCCTTTTCTTATCAGTTAAGACTTTGTTGCTATATGTGCATTTTAACATTTAGAAGCAAATGCAAAGTTATTATCTGTAGGCATCCGTGTTTGTCTGTGGATAATTTGTTTTTACATTAAAATAGCATCATGCAAATCCCAGAAATAAAACCCAATCAGTCGCTCGAACTGCTAAAAGCGTTGCATATACTCACGCGCGATGGAAAGCTGAATCAGGATAGTCGTCGCAAACTAAAACAGGTGTATCACTTGGTGAATTTTATTGAGCCGCTTTTTGCCGAGGTGTTGGCTCACAATCAAAATCCTGTGCTGGTCGATCATGGCGCGGGTAAATCGTACCTAGGCTTTATTTTGTATGATTTATTACTCAAACAATTGAATGTGGGTGAGGTGATCGGCATCGAAACACGTGCGGACTTGGTCGAAAAATCCAAGGCTTTGGCCGCAGAATGCGGTTTTGAGCGCATGCGGTTTGAGCATTTAACAGTTGAGCAATCCATTCGCTCAAATAAGATTCCTGAGAAGGTGGATATTGTCACGGCGTTGCATGCCTGCAACACGGCGACGGATGATGCAATACAGTTTGCACTAAAAAAACATGCCAAATATATTGTGCTGGTTCCCTGCTGTCAGGCAGAGGTGGCGGAAGTGCTACGCAAACACAAAAACGAAAGTTTCGGCAAAACGCCGCTTTCCGAGATTTGGCGTCACCCGATTCACACCCGAGAATTCGGCAGCCAAATCACCAATGTACTGCGCTGCCTGCAGCTAGAAGCAGCGGGCTACAACGTGACTGTTACAGAATTGGTTGGCTGGGAACACTCGATGAAAAACGAGCTGATCATTGCTAATTATATGGGTCAGCCACGTAAAAATGCACAGACGAGGCTGGAGGCGATTCTGCAAGCGCTTAATTTAGAATCACTGCATGGTAGGTTTGTTAGTTAATTCGACTTTGCACCATCAATAATGACTTCTTTTGCTTGCCATCAAAAAGGGGTAGAGTTATAGAGGGTTATTTGCATTAGAACATGGCTTGAGTGTTTTTTGTGACGATCGGAATAAGTGCTTTTTCGTTAAAAATAAGGATATATCATGAAAAAATATATGTTTTATCTGTTGTCTTGCTGGATACTGTTTTCCATTAACGCCCATGCA
Source organism: uncultured beta proteobacterium (assembly GCA_963701715.1). Lineage (GTDB taxonomy): Bacteria > Pseudomonadota > Gammaproteobacteria > Burkholderiales > Methylophilaceae > Methylotenera_A. The sequence continues at coordinate 198,522 of CAVPAX010000002.1, read as the reverse complement.
GCGCCTGGTGAATACTGGGAGCTCACTACATCTATGGAGGGAATGGGTATGTCCATGCCGGGACAAACCTCGAAAGAATGTATGCCGCTTAAGGATGATGGTACGCCGACCGGTGTGGATAAAGACTGCACAATCAGTGATATCAAACGCATCCCTAACGGTTCCACCTGGAAGGCGAGCTGCAAGGATGGCTCAACCGGCACCGGCAAGCAAACGCGCACCAAGGATGCTTTCACTAGCGAAATGCTGATGAACACCAAAGATGGCACAATGAAAATGAACTCCAAGGGCATCCGTATCGGTGGTAGCTGTCAAACTGATGAAAAAATGAAAGCTGCCATGGCACAAGTACAAAAAAGCTGCGATCTAAGTAATAAGGAATACTATCAGACCGAAGACGATGCTGCAGCCGCAGCTGTTTCTTATGATACGTATCACAAAAAAGGTGCCTTGTGCGCTGCCCAAAAAGATCAGGCATGTACCTTGATAAAGCGCAGGATGCAGAATAATGAATTAGGATATTACAATCTCCTTACTGTTCAGACAAAAGAGCAACAGAATGGCACAATCAAGTCGTGCGGTTTAGGTAGCTCCGAGTCCTTGCGTAGCTCCGTTTGCAAGGCAAACGCCAATAACCGCAAAGATATTAATCTGCTGGGGGCTCATTGCCCTGCCGAAGCTAAAGCCTTGCGGACAAAAATGCGCGAAGAAGCATGCTCCGGTCGCGAGTTTACTTCGCCCGGCGACAAAGCGAAGTGCTTGGCTGGCGCTGATATGAATTCATCAGGCGATTCCTCAACAAGCACTGATCCTGGATCAAGCTCGGGTACATCCGGACAAAGCTCCACAAGCAATCCTGATAACGCAGGTAAAGATGCTGTGGAAACAGGCAAGAAGGCACTCAAAGGCCTGAAGGATGCTTTCGGTTTCTAGCTGCACATGAAGTTTCTGCTGATTGGGCTCCTGCTGGCGTGGCGTTGTGCGCTGGCAGAACCCAATCCTTTTCCGAGTGTCGCAAGCGCCTATCTGGTGCAAGTAAATAACACGACGTTATGGGAAAAACAGGCGAACACGCGGTTGCCTCCCGCTAGTTTGACAAAGCTGATGATGGCCTTGCTGGTGACTGAAAGTACACCCCTTAATGCTGCAGTTAATATCAGCCAGACTGCTGTAAAAGAATCCGGTAGCCGTTTAGGGCTGCAGCTCAATAGTAAATTCTATGTTGAAGACTTACTCAAGGCCGCTTTACTCAACTCCTCCAACGATGCATGCCATGCCCTAGCAGACCATGTGGCTGGTAGCGAAAAAAAGTTTGTGAGTTTGATGAATGATCGCGCAAAGCAAATGGGATTGCTGGATACGCATTTTCAAAATGCCTGCGGACATGATGCAGACAAGCATTACTCCAGCGCAAACGACCTTGCTAGGTTGGCTAACCAATCATTGGAAAACAGATTTATCCAGTCAACTGTAAAACTTCCTGGTACAAAAATCAGATCGATTGACGGAAAACACAGCTACCAGCTCACGAATAAAAATGCACTGATCGGTCGTTATGACGGCATTACAGGATTAAAGACAGGCTATACCAGCAAAGCCGGCAAATGCCTGATTGCTTACGTAATCCGCAATCAAAAACACGTGCTTCTGGTGCTGCTGAACGCTCCTAATCGCTGGTGGGATGCGACGGACATTCTTGATCTCGCTTTTAGTTATGTACCTACCCGGTAAGTTATCAGGCACTTTACTGTTAATCGCAGTTGTATTGGTCGTTTACACTAATGCATTGCTAGGGGGTGTATTTCAGTTCGATGATTACAACGTCATTGTCAATAACGCTGTTGTTCACTCTTGGCGATCTTGGTGGTCGGATGTTGGGCGCGGCATACGTCCGCTACTCAAGCTCAGCTATACGTTCGACTGGATGCTGGGTGACTGGGTCTATAGCCGACGTGAAACAAGTTTCCATCTAACAAATCTGTTGATACACAGCGGCAACACGATTCTGGTCTGGCTTCTGACAATGACTTTTATGCGCTACACAGATAGAACAATATCCCTCACAATGTCGATCAGCATAGTTACTGCACTTTTGTTCGCTGTTCATCCAATCCATACCGAGGCAGTCACATATATCAGTGGACGCTCGACTTCACTGATGACGCTGTTCTATCTGAGCGGGATGTTGAGCTATCTCGCAGGACGGCAAAGACAGAACCGGTTTTACCTCCATGTTGTGACACCTTTACTCTTTATTGCTGCACTTGCAGTCAAGGAGGTGGCAGTCACATTTCCACTGGCTTTGCTGCTTATTCACTTTGCCAGCGGCGGCACATGGCGCAGCTCAATCACTCAAGCATGGGCAAACTGGCTGGTATTGGCAGCTGGCATTATCTTGTTTTTTATGGATACCAATTACTCACATCATCTTGCCCGCAGCCTAGCCATTCATGATGGTTGGTCAAATTTGGCAGTGCAGGCCAATGCGACAATCTACCTACTGGGGCAATGGCTTTGTCCGTTATGGCTTAATATAGACCCTGACTTAACCGGGCTTAATGCAACGTCTAAACTCAACCTTGGACTGATTTGTACCATTATCATTGCCTCTTTTATTTTGGTGAAGCGCCTTAAACAGAGGCCTTGGCTAGCTTTTGCTCTGGGTTGGGTAATGATCCATCTCTTTCTTGTGTATTTGATTGCCCCAAGGCTGGATATCGCCAACGAGAGGCAGCTTTACTTGGTAAGCTGGCCTATGCTAATGGCCTTGGTGGCAGAAATGGCGATTTTTTTTACCTCAAGACAATTTATTTTGGTGAGCTTTGTTTTGTTGATTTTAGCCAGTATGCTCACGATCATGCGTAATCTTGATTATCGCAGCGAGGTTGCGTTATGGCAGGCTACGGCCAAACTTTCGCCCAATAAAGCAAGAGTACATAATAACCTTGGATATGCTTATTTTCTTGCAGATCAGCCTGACAAAGCGCGCCAACACTACCTTAAAGCACTGGCGCTGGATAATCATAATTTCAAAGCGAGTTACAACTTGGAAATTTTGAATAACGTCAAGAAATAGCCTACTTATGTTATACAAATAGTACTTTCTATCCTTGGGCTGTCATATTGGTTGATTCCTGAAGGAGCATGCGATCTGCATGATAAAATTTTACTTTTATGAATGCCAATAAACTTGTGAATCAGCAATCTTTTGTATTAAATCCTGCCAATCTAGAAACAGTGTTGCAAATCTGTATGTTGTCGGATCGTCATGGTTTGCGTCGCAAGCTGCGTGATGTGGCTGATTTGCAGAAGTTGGCTAATGAAAATTCGATATCAAAGGCACAACGCCTTTTGGGTGAAATTGCACAAACAATACACAAGTCTCAGCAGAAATATCAACAGCGCTTAGCCAGTTTACCTAAGCCGGAATATCCGCTAGAACTGCCTGTTTCAAGCCGACGTGATGAAATTTCTGAAGCTATAAAGAAAAATCAGGTCGTGATTGTGTGCGGTGAAACAGGCAGTGGCAAAACCACCCAGTTGCCGAAAATCTGTCTAGAGCTTGGCCGTGGTGTTTCTGGTTTAATCGGCCACACACAGCCGCGCCGTATAGCAGCGCGCTCTGTGGCCAGCCGTATCGCGCAGGAACTGCAAAGCCCCCTAGGTGAAGTGGTCGGCTATAAGGTGCGCTTTAACGATAAACTTTCAGAATCCAGTTACATCAAGCTGATGACGGACGGTATTTTGCTGGCCGAAACGCAGGGCGACAAATTTCTGAATGCATACGACACCATTATTATCGATGAGGCGCACGAGCGCAGTCTGAATATCGACTTTCTTTTAGGTTATCTCAAACAATTATTACCAAAACGGCCTGATTTAAAAATCATTGTGACTTCTGCAACCATAGACGCAGATAGATTTTCAAAACATTTTAACGACGCACCGGTGATTGAAGTTTCTGGTCGCACTTATCCGGTTGAGATTCGTTACCGGCCACTCGGCAAAGCAGGGTTCCGTGCGAAAGAATCGGCTGGCGCTGAAAATGCACAATTTGATTTAGAAGACGAGACGATATTTGGAATCGCACGTAAAGCAAAGACCGAAGCGCGCTGGCTGGAGGAGGATGACGAAGAAGAGGCTATCGAAGAAGCGATTTTAGACGCAGCTGACGATTTGCTGCGTCAAGGTGATGGCGATATTCTGGTGTTTCTGCCTGGCGAGCGCGAGATTCGCGATGTCGCCGACCATTTACGCAAATACCAAGGGCGCTCTGCCAAGCTCAAACATATCGAAGTGCTCCCGCTGTTTGCACGGCTTTCTATTGAAGATCAGCAAAAAATATTCAAACCGCATAGCTTGCGCCGCATTGTGCTGGCGACTAATGTGGCAGAAACCTCACTCACTGTGCCGGGCATCAAATATGTGATCGATGCTGGCTTGGCTCGGGTGAATCGCTACAGCCCGCGCGCCAAGGTTGAGCAGTTGCAGATAGAGAAAATATCTCAGGCAGCAGCCAAGCAGCGTGCAGGACGTTGCGGGCGCGTTTCTAACGGTATTTGTGTGCGGCTTTATTCCGAAGAAGATTTTAACGGACGCTCTGAATTCACCGAGCCGGAAATTCTACGCAGTTCGCTCGCCGCGGTAATCTTGCGCATGGCGGCGTTACGGCTAGGTGATGTCACTGAGTTTCCATTTATTGAAGCACCAAGTTCACGTTTGATTGCCGATGGGTATTTGCTGCTGCAAGAATTAGGCGCGGTGAATGCACAAAGGCAAATTACCGAAACTGGCTTGCAGCTTGCCAAATTGCCACTCGATCCACGTGTAGGCCGCATGATTCTAGCCGCAAAACGTGAGCATTGTTTAAAAGAAATTCTGATTATTGCTAGCGTCTTAAGTATTCAAGACCCGCGTGAGCGCCCAATGGATAAGCGCGAAGCAGCCGATCAGGCGCATAGTAAATTCGCTGCTGATAGCTCAGATTTTATGGGGTATCTCAAGTTATGGGATTTTTTCGACAATGCACTTAAAACTAAAAAATCCAATAAGGATTTGCTGAATCAATGTCACAGTAATTTCCTTTCATTTTTGCGACTGAAAGAATGGCGTGAGCTGCACGGGCAACTGTTGGAAATTGTTGAGGAAATGGGGTTTAAGCGCAACGAAAAGGAAGCTACATATGAGCAAGTCCATAAAGCTTTACTGGCGGGCTTGCTAGGCAATATCGGTTTCAAAGATGGCGAAAGTGAATCATACGCTGGAGCGCGTGGCATACGTTTCCATATTGCGCCCGGCTCAAGTCTTAAGAAAGCTCGGCCTAAGTGGGTGATTGCGGCAGAACTGGTGGATACCAGCAAGCTATATGCGCGCTGTGTGGCCAAAATTGAACCGGATTGGATAGAGCCGCTGACACGCGGTTTGTCCGAGAGTCAGTACTCCGACCCGCGCTGGGACAGAAAAATGGGTATGGTGAATGCCTGGGAACGTGTTTCTTTGTACGGACTCACCATCATTCCCAAGCGGCGTGTACATTACGGGCCGATTAACCCAAAGGAATCTCGTGAGATATTTATTCGCGAAGCTCTGGCAAATGGAGAATTTGACACACGTGCAGCATTTTTTATCGCGAATGAGAAACTCATTGCCGAAGTAGAAGAGCTGGAACACAAGGCGCGGCGACAGGATGTCTTAATAGATGAGCATCAATTGTTTGCGTTTTATGATAGCAAAATTCCTGCAGATATTTTCAACGCTGCGAGTTTTGAAAAATGGCGTATGGACGCTGAAAAACTCAATCCCAGATTGTTATACCTCACGCGCGATGATTTGATGCGCCATGGTGCAGATGCGGTGACTGCAGTGCAGTTTCCTGAAAAAATTTTATTAGATGGCGTAGAAATCAGCCTGAAGTATCGTTTTGAGCCCGGACATGTGTTGGATGGTGTAACCGCAGCCGTACCACTGGCTTTATTAAACCAACTGGATCCAATGCCAACAGAATGGCTGGTGCCAGGCATGTTACGAGAAAAGCTGACTTATTTGATAAAAGTCTTGCCAAAAACCTATCGCCGCGTGTGTGTCCCGGTGCCAGAATTTGTGACAGGGTTTCTAGGGTATATCGAAAATAAGCCAATGGCACCATTACTTGAAACGCTGGCTGCCTATATTCAGCAAAAGACCACGTTAAAAATCAGTAAAGAAGACTGGAGTTTAAGTGAAATTCCACCACATCATTTAATGAACTTTAGTGTGTTAGACGATGCGGGCCGTGAGCTGGCGATGGGGCGCGATTGGAATGCGCTGAAGAAGCAACTTGGCTCAGCCGCGCAGCTTACCTTTAGAAACACCTCACCCGACATTGAGAAAACCGGCTTAAAACAATGGGATTTTGGCGATTTGCCACGAACCTTGAGTTTCGAGCGTGATGGCCTAAAAGTGACTGGTTATCCTGCGCTGGAAGACGATATTGAAGCGGTTTCGGTGAGGTTGTTTGATACAGAAAGCGAAGCAGAACTAAGTCATCGTAAAGGTGTGTGCCGTTTGATGCGCTTTGAGTTAAAAGAGCAAATAAAGCAGCTGGAAAAAAGCTTGCCGAATTTTAATCAATATGCACTTAGCTTAAGAAATATCATGTCGCCGGACGAATTGCGTGAAGATATGCTAATTGCCATTGCAGACCGCGCGTTTATTGGTGAAGATGAGCTTCCGCGTACCAATGCAGATTTTATGAAGCTCAAAGCTCGTGCTAGAACAAGGCTGCCCGCGGTGACTCAAGCAGTTGCAAGGCAGGCGCAAGCGATAGCAACAGAGTATCAGCTTTTAATGAATCAGCAAGCAAAAATGCCTGCAACGATTAATCGGCTTAAGCGAGATTTAGACACCCAAGTGGGTTTGCTGGTTTATAAAGGTTGTTTCAGCAAAACGCCCTGGGACTATTTGCAACATATCCCGCGCTATTTAAAAGCCTTGCGGTTGCGTATCGAAAAACAGCCTGCTAATCCGGAGCGCGACGGCAAAAATGCGGCGAGCATTGGTTTAATCTGGCAAAAATGGCAGGATAAAATAAATCAAATTAATGCCTCTGGAAGCCTTATTCCAAGTGCCTTACAGGACTATCGCTGGCTGATAGAGGAGCTACGTGTTTCATTGTTTGCACAGGAACTCAAGACACCATTTCCAGTCTCCATTAAGCGACTTGAAAAAACATGGCAAGATTTAACTAATTCTTGATGACAACAAAGCTTTCGACAGACTACACTTTTGAGGATTTTTTGCTGACACCTAAAGGTGACAAGCTGATTCGTTTCAACATCAGTCGAAATACCTTCATTGCCCTAATAGTTTCCATATTGATTCACGCAATCATTCTTTTTATTGTGATGCCAAAATTTCAGACGGATCAGAAAAAAGAGCCGCCGCCATTTCAGGTGGTGCTTGCACAACCGGAAGTGGTTGCTGAACCATTGCCTCGAGAGCCAATACCAGAGCCGCTTCCAGAGCCAGTTAAGAAACAAAAGGTGATTACGCAAAAATCGAATAAAAAGCAAAATTCGCCAACATTTAAAGTGCCGGATGTGCTGGCAACTAATAAAGCTTCGCCAGAAATATTGCCGCCAGCCGAAACTAAACCTAAAGATGCGCCGGTGGACATGATGGCGTATGTAAATGCTAAACGTGCTGAACGCGAACAATTTGAGCGCGAAGCCGCAAAAATAAATGCCGAAGCTGCCGCGCGTGAAGCTGGCCCAAGTGAGGAAGAAAAAAGGGACGCAAAAATTAAAAGTAATTTTCAAAATGGCACCAATGGTATTTTTGAAATTACCAGTTTAAGCAGCCGTAGTGCGAGCTTTACATTTCTTGGCTGGCGCAATGATTACAGCTCATCTACACGACAATATTTTGAAGTTGAAGCCAGCACAGGTCAGGATGTGAGGCTGGTAATGATCAGAAGAATGATTGGGTTGATCCGCGAGCATTATCAAGGTGATTTTAATTGGGAATCGCACCGTTTGGGGCGTACCGTGATTAAGTCGGCAAAAGTAGAAGACAGCGCAGAACTGGAAGATTTTTTAATGATGGAATTTTTTGGGCAAAACTACAAAGCTGCACTTTAAGAAAAATTAAAACTGCGTCAACATCTTTCTAATCCCCTTTTCATCCAAATCTTTGCCGATAATCACGATGCGATTTGTCGGTTCTTCTTCATTCCAGCCTTCTAATAGCGTTGGCGGGTAGGGCGTGAAATGCACGGCGTGAATCGCCAGTGGCGCAGGTTGGTCTGCCGCATGGATAATGCCTTTGAGACGCAATAGGTTTGCGCCATGCGTTTGGCAAAGCTTTAAAATAACGGGTTTTAAATCGTGCCAATTCAATGGGCTGGGCAGAGTAACGGTAAAACTTCTGATTTCTTCGTTGTGCTGCTTAAGCATGCTTGCAGGCTTAAGCGGTACGCGCAGCCAGCGCTGCGGCTCAGCGCGTTTGCCGGATGGGTCGAATAGCCCGACGTCGATAATGAAATCCGGTTCGATGTTGCCGTGCTGAATTTTATGCTGCGCCGCACCAGGATTGATCTCAATGAGTTTTTCTTTAAGCTCGACCAACTGTTCTGGCGCGGCCAAGTCTGTTTTGGTGAGCAATAAAACATCTGCCACAGCCGCCTGTTTACGTGCTTCTGCATGCTCTTGTAATTGTTGTAAGCCATAGTCGCTGTCGATAGTGACGACAACAGCATCTAGCCTAAACACGCTTTCAATCACAGGCTCGTTCATTAAATTAGCTAAAATCGGCCCGGGGTCAGCCATGCCGGTGGTTTCGATGACGATGCGGTTAAACTGCGGAATCGCTTGCAGCGCGCGTTTAAAAAACAAATCACGCATGGTGTCTGCCAGCTCATTTTTAAGTGTGCAGCACACGCAGCCAGAACTTAATAGCACGGTATTGTCAGCAATTTGCTCACTATCTACCTGGGTTGCGAGAATGTGGTCCAGACCCGCCTCACCAATCTCATTGATGATGACTGCGCTGTCTTTCATTTGCGGCTGTGCCAACAAATGATTGAGCAAAGTAGTTTTGCCTGAGCCAAGAAAGCCGGTGAGTAGTGTGACGGGAATGCGATTGTCCATCGCAGTATTTTAGCAGAGCGTTTGCCAAAGCCATGTAAAATAGCGGCTATGAATATTTTTTACGAAGAAGAAGGCCATTTTAAAGTGGCCTCGGTGATGTCTGAAAACCCAGGTTCGATGCAAATAGAATCTTTATCTGGTAAACGCTCTAAAATTAAATCTAATGCTGTTTTGCTGCAATTTGATGTTGCTCTGGAAGGCTTTATGGACGCGGCTTCTGCCGAGGCAGATAAGTTGGATATTGAGTTTTTGTGGGAATGTTGCGGCGAGCCTGAGTTTGGCTTTGAAGATTTGGCTACAGAATATTATGGCAAAAAACCTAGTGCAATCGAATTGGCGGCCACGGCGATTAAGCTGCATAGCGCGCCGATTTATTTTTATCGTAAAGGCAAAGGACGTTACAAAGCCGCGCCTGCGGAAACTTTAAAACTTGCGCTTGCGGCTGTTGAGCGTAAAAGACTGCAAGCCGAACAGATGGCAATCTGGGTGCAGCAATTAAATAATAAAGTATTACCAGAAGCCTTTATTCATAAGGCTGAAGGTCTTATATACAATCCAGACAAAAATTCGCTGGAGTGGAAATCGATAGACGAAGCGGCACAGACTTCGGGCAGGCTGGCATTAAGTGTCATGCACGATTGTGGCTTAATCAAAAATGCCCATGATTATCATCTCGGCGCTTTTTTGCGTGAAATGTATAGCGAAGGTACAGGTTTCCCTAATTTTGATCTGCCAGCCATCCCACAGGATTTGCCTTTGGCAAGGGCAGAATGTTTCAGTATTGATGACGCTACTACCACGGAAATCGATGACGCCTTCAGTATGGAAACTTTAGCTAACGGCAATATGCGCGTAGGCATTCATATCGCTGCACCGGCTTTGAGCGTGCAGCCTGACACAGCTTTGGATGCTATTGTTCTACGTCGGCTCTCTACGGTATATATGCCCGGTAATAAAATCACCATGCTGCCGGACAGTGTAGTAAAACCATTCAGCCTGGATGCGGGTGAAATCAAGCCGTCGTTGAGTTTCTATTGCGAAGTTACACCTGATTTTGTGATTGCTGCAACTGAAACGCGTATTGAGCGAATTAAAATCGCCGACAACTTACGGCATGATGCGCTGGAACCATTTTTTAATGAAAATACTTTAGAGGCCGATAGCGGTCATCCTTATTGGGGTAAGCTTAAATTTCTATTTGATCTGGCTGTAACATTGGAAAAAGCTAGGGGTAAGTACGATCCTAATCGTCCGCCACTGATCGATTATAACTTTTATGTGACTGATGGCATTGTGAGTATTGTGCCCCGCGAGCGTGGTTCTCCTATGGATATGCTGGTGGCAGAACTGATGATTTTTGCCAACAGTCATTGGGGCGGTTTGCTAAAAGATAGCGGGTTAGCAGCGGTTTACCGCGCACAAACTGGTGGCAAAGTATTCATGACATCAACCGCAGAGCAGCATCAAGGCTTGGGAGTAGCACAGTATACATGGTGCACATCACCTCTACGTCGTGCGGTAGATCTAATTAATCAGCGGCAACTGATTGCGATGTTAAAAGCAGAGCCTGCGCCTTATAACGTGCAGGATGGCAAACTTAATGTCATTATTCGCAATTTTGATCAAACCTATAATGCCTATAGTGAGTTTCAAACACGCATGGAGCGTTACTGGTGCCTGCAGTATTTGATTCAGGAGAAGCTGGCAGAAGTGACAGCAACAGTTTGGCGGGAAAATTTGGTACGTATAGATAATATGTTCTACATTACCAAGGTCCCCAGTTTGCCAGATTTAAAAGTCGGTACCAAAGTATTATTAGAAATCAAACATATAGATACTTTGTTGATGGAATTAAGCTGCAAATTTAAAGGTGTTGTCGAAGCTGCACCTATTGCAGTCATTGAAGAGAGTGTCGAGATTTAACGGAAAAATAGATGTGGAATTTCAAAAGTAAAATCCATAAAAGTGTGCGCGATGGCAGCGTTGTTGAAGTTATCGAGGTGGAAGGCGTGCGCTCTTTATATTTGGGTTCGATGACTATCCAGAGCAGTATGCGGGTAAAAGCTCCTTTTGCACTGGAGTTGGCCTATTCACGTGGCATGATGTGTTTCTTGTTGTTTTCGAAAACGATTAAATATGCGTTGAGTATAGGCTTGGGCGGCGGCTCGGTACAAAAATACATTTATGCAACCTGTCCCGAGATTCATCAGACGGTCGTAGAAATCAATCCGCAAGTAATTTCAACCGCCCGCAGCCATTTTTATGTGCCGGAAAATGATGCAAGGTTTAATATTATCGAGGCTGATGGCATCGAGCATTTAGCGAATCATCAAAATAGTGCTGATGTACTGATGATTGATGCTTTTGATAGCGATGGAATCCCACCAGATTTTTGTACACAGGATTTTTTTGATAGCTGCGAGATGACGCTGACAGGCGACGGTATTTTTGCGATAAATTTATGGGGAAGTGATAAAAATTTTGATATTTATCTGCAACGGATGGAACAAAGCTTTGAAAACCGTGTACTGATGCTTCCTACAGGCAAGCCAGGTAACATTATTGTGTTTGCTTTTAAGCAGTTGCCAGATTTGCGCATCGTCAATTTGCGAGAGCGTGCAAAAATACTTGAGCATGATCACAAAATTGAATTTTTAAGTTTTTTAGAAAAACTTTGCGAACATAACCCGCATGACAACAAGCAGCTTCTTCCGGTTTAATTTTTAAATAAAAGAGAAATAATGAATCAATATTTTGCCACTTGCCCGCGCGGGCTGGAAGCCTTATTACATGAGGAGTTGCAGGCAGTCGGCGCAAAAGACATCAAGCCGACCGAAGGGGGCGTGAGCTTCGCGGGCGAGCTTGTCTGTCTGCTATTCGGCTAATCTACACTCGCGTATCGCTACGCGAATCTTGATGCAGGTGGGCGCGGCAATTATGCGACAGAAGATGATTTATACCAGGCCGCGTATAAGCTCAATTGGCCAAACTGGTTTGATGTCAAACATGATTTTATGGTGAAAGTGACTGGCGTAAAGTGTCCTTTGAAAAGCCTGGAATTTGCCACATTGCGCATTAAGGATGCGGTTTGCGACAAATTTAGACAAGTGGTTGGCAGTAGGCCATATATTGATACCAAAACACCGGCAGTGCGCATTCATGCCTATTTAACTGCCGATAGTTATCAGTTCTATGTAGACACTTCTGGTGATGCCCTATATCAGCGCGGCAACCGCAAAGCCAGTATTGAGGCGCCGCTGCGCGAAAATCTCGCGGCAGGGATTTTGCAATTATCGGGCTGGAAACCCGGGCAACCGTTATTAGACCCGATGTGCGGCAGCGGAACATTTCTGCTGGAAGCCGCGATGATGGCGCTCAATATTGCGCCAGGCCTTAAGAGAGATTTTGGTTTCGAGAAACTTAAAAATTTTGAAAGTGACACCTGGAGAAAAATTAAGAACACTGCACTAAAACAAGTGCAGCCAGTAAGTTTTCAGAAACTTTACGGCAGCGATAGTGATTTGCGCGCTGTGCGTGTGGCCAAGCAAAATCTGAGCGAGGCAGGCTTGTTGGAGGCTGTGCAGTTGTCGCAAACTAATATCACCGATGTCATTCCGCCCGCCGAAAGTGGCATATTGATTGCCAATCCGCCTTATGGCGTGCGGATTGGTGAGGATGAAGAGTTAGCATTGCTTTACCCCAAAATAGGTGAAGCGCTCAAACGCAAATTTGCCGGCTGGAATACCTATTTTTTAACCAACGACATGCGTTTGCCAAAACTGATGCGGCTTACGCCTAGTAAGCGCACCCCATTGTTCAACGGGCCGCTGGAATGCCGCCTGTTTGAAATTAAAATGGTGGCGGGTAGCAACAGAAGGTAAAATCAATCGGCCTGGATGCCGCAAATCTATTGGGTTATAGGGCAATGCTTTTTTAAATGGTTTGGGATGATTCGACATGAATGACTCACTTGATAATTTACGTGCAAAAATTAATGTGTTTGTCGCAGAGCGCGATTGGGCGCAGTTTCACACGCCCAAAAATTTGGCGATGGCAATGATAGTCGAAGCGGCAGAATTGGTTGAGCAATTTCAATGGGATACACCACAGGAAAGTCAGCAGTTATCGCCTGAAAAGCATGATGCAGTGGCACACGAATTGGCTGATACGTTTGTGTATTTGCTTAGGATTGCCGAAGTTATGGAGATTGATTTGATAGATGCTGCTAACAAGAAAATAGTGCTAAATGCCCAAAAATATCCAGCGGAGAAAGTTAAGGGCAGTAACGCTAAATATACCGCCTATACTAAGGATTAGTAAGCATCCGTCACTTAGACGGTTTCATATCACGTCCCTTGAATTATTCACAGATTAGAGCAGAATTGAAATTGCTATCGAATGGTCGATAACAAAAATCAATGAAAGGGGAAATACTATGCAACTCTGTACATTTTTTAGAATACATGCAGTTATCGCTTTGGTTTTTGGCCTCGGATTTATTTTTATGCCGGCAACAATACTTTCTCTTTACACCAGCGTGGAAGTGAATGAAGTTGGCGTGCTTATGAGCCGTTTATTCGGTAGCGCAATTCTTACCTATGCGGCGGTATTATGGTTTGCAAGTGGGGCGGAAGATTCCAGCGCACGCAAGGCAATCGTTAAAGGTTTTTTTATTACGATGGCAATTGCTGCTTTGATATCTTTGCATTTTCAGCTTACGGGCAGTATTAATGCGCTTGGCTGGACCACAGTGGTGTTGTATGTGTTTTTGGCGGTGTGTTACGGGCGCTTTTATTTTGCAAAAAAGTAACTTGTTTTTAGTAATCAAGTAAAACAAAAAAGCCAACTTTAAGTTGGCTTTTTTGTTTTAAAAAATACGATTAAAAAATTATTTTAAGGCAGCAAGGGCTGCATCGTAGTTAGGTTCGTTGGCGATTTCTGGCACTAACTCTACATATTTAACTACATTATTCTCATCAAGTACTATCACGGCGCGGGCACATAAGCCTGCGAGTTTGCTGGTGAATAGTAAGACACCGTAGTTCATTAAGAAATCTCGGCCGCGCATGCTAGATAAATTCACAACATTTTCAATACCTTCTGCGGCGCAAAAGCGAGTTTGAGCAAACGGTAAATCGGCAGAAATGTTTAATACAACTGTATTATTTAAACTTGTTGCATGTTTGTTAAATGTGCGAACTGAGGTGGCGCAAGTGGGGGTATCAATACTTGGAAATATGTTCAATACTTTTCGTTTGCCTGCATAGCTGTCCAAAGTAACATCTGCAAGTGCTTTATCGACCAAGGTGAAATTAGGGGCGGTGCTACCAATTTTAGGCAAGTTGCCTGCAACCTCTACCGGATTGCCTTTGAGCATAACGGAGCTAGACATGATTTTTCCCTTTTCTAATTATAAAATGCAGAGTATCAATCATAAAACAAAATGCACCTGTTTAGAACAAGTGCTTTCAATTTAAAATCATAAATATAGAAATTTAAGCTAATAAATTCTCACTTAAATATCCAATTGTCATTGTCTGGTTATGCAGCACGCTATCAGTGGTGTGCGGGCGTGGTGCAAGCTCGCCATAAGAGTAGAAGCCTGTAACACTGGTTTGTGGCCCCAAAATTTGCTGAACCAGTTTCACTTCATCAACCACCTGCTCTGCCATTACACCTTTGCGACCGACACAGCTTACGCATACAGCCAATCCCGGCTGGTTGGTTTTGTTTGCGCTCAAGCCATCCATCACCAGGTGAGCTGCACCACCTGCACCTTCAACCAGCCTATCGTGGTTGGTTTGGCATAAACGCACTGTTTCACCCTCTTCAACGTTGCCTGCGAAGGTCAAGCTGTTGTTTTTACTATCAACAGCAAGCAAGGTGCGAATTTTCTCGACATCGCGTTTTCCTTCTTCAATGACGGCGAGTGGAAACTTTAGGCCGGTACCAGGCAAACCGCGTGAAAACGCTTCACCGATATACATTCTATATAGCGGTAGGGCAGGCTTTCCATCTAGCTCAAGCACCACGTTTTTCTCAGACTTGGTCACTTTGCGCGGTGGGCCGTATGGCTTCCATCCGCCAAGCGCGCCGCTGGAGGTAATTAGCGCATTGCCATATAAGCCTACGGCGATTACCTGGTTGTCTGAAACGGTATCATTAAATAACTGCAGTGTTTTTACAAAAGCACCACCATCGCCAGCCAGGCCGCCCACGATAGGGATGTCGCCGAGCACACTTTGAAAGCCTTTAAGCAGCTCTGAGCCATTAACATTCAAGCCGTCTGAAATCACCAGTACTGTTCGTAAAGAATCCGCCTTGAGTTGCTTTGCCAGACCAGCGGCAGCTTCGAACGAGTTTTGCATGCCGGTCATTTTTGTTTGCGCAACGCGTTGAATGGCTTTTTCCCATTGAATCGCAGTGATTTGAATGCTGTCGTCGAATACGCCAGCAGGGCTAATTTCACCAGAGGTGGTGCAGCCGACCAATTGTGCTGTGGGGTAACGAGACTTTAAAAAGCCTTGCAACTTTCCTTCAGAAAATCTTTTAACTGAGCCGAATACCAATACTAAATTAGCACCAGGAAGTGGTGATGCGCCAGGTAAATCTTTTAGTGCCATTTTAGAATCTACGGACTCTTGTCTAATAATCATTGCTGGTAGTCCTTGCTAAATTTTTTATGTTAAATGTCTAATGATTTATATTTAATTCTTACATATATTACAAAGCTTATTTATTTTTGTTAAAGTATATTATTACAAATATTATGTAAGTGTTGCAAATTTATTCAAAAAATGTAATATTTGTATGCATAAAAACCTAAAATTCAGATGAATTTAACAATAAAAAACCACATTTTTACTGGATTGTTTTTAGTTGTGATATAAAACATATAATTTAATATGTCAGGGGAAAGAGAAGTGGCGCAAGCGAATTTAGCTGGTACAAAAGTGATGGTCATTGATGACAGCAACACAATCCGTCGCAGCGCCGAGATATTCCTGAAGTCAGCAGGCTGTGAAGTAATTTTGGCTGAAGATGGCTTTGATGCACTGGCAAAAATTGCGGATCAACATCCGCAAGTGATTTTTGTGGATATTATGATGCCGCGTCTTGACGGCTACCAAACCTGTTCGCTGATCAAGCGAAATGCAAAATTCAAATCTACCCCTGTCATCATGCTTTCCAGCAAAGATGGATTGTTTGACCGTGCGCGCGGGCGCATGGCGGGGTCAGATCAATATTTGACCAAGCCGTTTACTCAAGACACCTTGATTGAAGCAGTAAACACCTATATAAATAAATAGCATTAACCTTTTGGAGAGCAGTAATGGCAATTAATAAAATTCTAATCGTTGATGATTCTGCAACAGATCGATTTTATCTGACGGAGCTGCTGGAAGATCTGGGTTACCAAGTCGTCGCTTTGGAAAGCGGCGAGGCGTGTGTCGAAAAAGCTGCTAACATTATGCCGGATTTGATTGTTATGGACATCATCATGACTGGATTAACGGGCTTTCAGGCAACGCGCACACTGACAAAAGATCCTGCTACTGCAAAAATCCCAGTGATTTTATGCTCTGGCAAGCTGCAAGTGACCGATCTCTCATGGGCAGAGAAAATGGGTGCTAAAGCCTGTGTTCAAAAGCCTATTCCTAAAGATGAACTGAAAGCGATTATTGAGAAGTTAGGTTAGAGCCAATTTCGGCGTAGATTTATTCGGAACAGGATATGGCAAAAGAATCACAATTACGTGAATATCAAACCAGCATTCTAGCTAGGCTGGAAAATGCAAAAAAGGCGGGTGCGGAAGCGCCCGCGGGTTATCTTGGTGTGGTGATTGGCGGTAAAAACGTATTGGTTAGTTTGCAAGAAATTTCGGAGACATTGCCCATAACTGATATTCATCGTGTGCCCTTGGTAAAGCC
The DNA here is from genome assembly GCA_963701715.1 of uncultured beta proteobacterium. Lineage (GTDB taxonomy): Bacteria > Pseudomonadota > Gammaproteobacteria > Burkholderiales > Methylophilaceae > Methylotenera_A. The sequence goes on along the minus strand of CAVPAX010000002.1, from coordinate 181,466 downwards.
CTGGTTTCTAGGTGTCGCAAATGTGCGAGGCGTGTTGTATGCCATCAATGATTTAGCACAGATGTTAGAAAATATATTTACAGCTATTTCTTCAAACGCACGGCTTTTACTTGTAAGTGATGCCGTCACTTCGAATGTTGCTTTTGTGGTAGATAAAATGATTGGTTTACGTAAACTGGATGAAATGAAGTTACGCGATGAGCAGGCTGAAGAAACTGTATGCTTAAAATCACAAACCTATCTGGATGACGAAAATCGTATTTGGCACATGCTGGATTGCGACAAGCTCGTGCGCTCTAAAGAGTTTGCAACTCCATACGTGGTTTAAAGGTAATTTGATATTTAATTTGTGATAGTTGTGTTAATAATTTAGGCGCAAATATAGCAAGCGCTAAATTATAAATGAGAGGTTAAAGGGAATAAAAATGGCAATGAATATAAAAGATGTTTTAGCAAAATTCAATATATTGGGGATGGGGGCTGCAGGAAGTGGGGCAGTTGGTGGAGGTGGAACCCGTCGTCAAATCATCATTCCTATTCTTGGACTGCTTGTATTTATTGCCTTGGCATTCTATGCCATTAACCAAGTGCGAATAAATGGCCCTGTGTACGATAAACTTAAGGCGAATGATGATTTAAAAGCCGATATTTTGCCACCGCCTCTATATGCTGTGGATGCTTTTGCAGCGGCAAATGCCGCTTTCGTAGCGATGTCAAATAACGAAACGGAACTACGTGATAAAAGGTTGGCAGAAGTAAGTAAAGCTGAAGCAGCGTTTAAGGCCAAAGCTGAGTACTGGAAAAAGAATATTCATGCGGACACCATGAGCGGGCCATTTCAGGAGGTGATTAAATCAAATGAGAATTTTTATCGTGAGTTTGACAAAAACTATGTCCCGGCAATTAAAGTAGGGGCCGCAGAAGCAATTAAACCCCTAGGTGATTTGGCCGCAGCTTTTGAGGTAAATAAACTAAGAGTGAATTCATTAGTTGCAGAACTGGAAAAAGAAATCGTTAAATCAAAAGAATCGACCAATTTATTATTGAAAATAATTTTGGCCGCATTGGCGTTGTTGGGTTTATTGATTTTGGCACTGATTTGGTTTTTTGGGATACGCCAAGCTAAGGCAATTGAGAGTGCCGTGATGAGGTTGGAGGATGATGGCCAACAAAACCAGATGGCGGTGTTGAACTTGCTGGATGAAATGGGTGATTTGGCAGATGGGGACTTAACTGTGCGCGCTGAAGTGCGCGAGAATATTACGGGTGCGATTGCCGATTCTATCAACTACACTATTGACAGCTTGCGAGATCTGGTGACGGGAATTAACCGCGCTTCCGAGCAAGTGAATACGGCCACAGGGCAAGCACAGGCGACTTCTGTTTCATTGCTAACAGCAGCAGAAAAGCAGGCACGCCAGATTACAGAAACTACTGATGCCGTTAGCAACATGACCCGCTCGATCTTGGAGGTGTCAACCAACGCAAGTCAGGCTTCGCAGGTGGCGCAGCGTTCATTGCAAGCTGCTACGCAGGGTTCACAGGCAGTACAGAATACAATTGCGGGTATGAACGACATTCGCGAGCAGATTCAGGAAACTTCGAAACGTATTAAACGTTTGGGTGAAAGCTCACAAGAAATTGGCGAGATTGTGGAGCTGATATCTGATATTACCGAACAAACCAATATTCTGGCATTGAACGCAGCGATTCAGGCGGCATCCGCAGGTGAGGCAGGTCGAGGCTTTACGGTGGTTGCTGAAGAGGTGCAACGTTTGGCGGAACGTTCATCTGAAGCAACTAAACAGATTGGCGCAATTGTAAAAACGATTCAGACAGATACGCATAGTGCTGTTGCAGCGATGGAAAAAAGTACCGAGGGCGTGGTTGAGGGTGCGCGCCTCTCCGATGCTGCAGGTAAGGCATTGACTGAGATTGAAACCGTTTCTAACAATTTGGCACGTTTGATTCAATCTATTTCTGCAGCAACCGAGGCGCAAACACAAGTAGCGTCTACTGTGACTAAAAATATGCAGCAAATTCAGGAAATTACATCGCAAACTACAGAGGGTACAAAACTAACAGCTGAATCTGTAGGGCAATTGACCAAACTGGCGGAAGAGCTACGCGACTCGGTTTCCGGCTTTAAATTGGCTTAATGCACCTTAATTGGTAAAGACTGTCGGAGCATAACTAGGTGTCTGAAAATTTTGATAGCAGCTCATTAGGCTGGGTTAAAGACCAAATAAATCAATTGCTTAACTCTGTATTGGAAAATATTAGCACAGTGCGTGTTAATATTCACGATACTTCTCCGATGCGTTTTTCGCAAACAAGCTTGTATCAAGCAAGTGGTGCGCTTGATATGGTGGGTTTGGAAGGATGCAAACGTTTCTGTAGCGAGCTGGAAAAGCTGGCTGGGAAGATCGAGAAGAAGACGATTAATGCAACACCGGAAATTATCGAGGCATTTTCCAAAGCCGTAAAAACACTACAAGCCTATTTGCAGGAATTGCTGAATGGCTCACCAGATATACCTTTACGTTTATACCCTGTCTTAAATCCGATTGTGACGGCTCAGGGTGAAACCTTGGAAGAGAGTGAGTTGTTTTTTCCCGACGCCAGTAACAGTGCGCCAAAAGATGTTCCTAGCATAGCGCTAACGGATGCAGAGTACACCAATTTTATTATAGAGCAGCGAATTGCTTATCAAAAATCCCTGCTTAACTGGCTGCAAACCAAGCAAGCTAGCGCTGTTGAAACAATGGCTGCAGCCATAAGTAATGTAAGCCAAGCGCAGCAAAAATCCAACAACAAAACCCTTTGGTGGGCGGCAAGTGCGTTTGCCGAAACGCTGGCACAGCAAGAAATAGCAGAAAATCAAGGTGCAAAACGGCTATGCAGAAAGTTAGATCAGGAGTTACGTTTGTTCGCAGACGGCGTGAACAAGCCGCATTACAATTTACTTCGTGATATTTTGTATTACATTGCAATCAGTAACATTGATACAGCAAACGTGCGCAAGGTAAAGGAAGTGTTTGAGCTTGACCAACTCGTTGATAAAGAATCATCTGCTAATGTTTTAGGAAGCAATATCGGTGCGGATGAAACGGCATGGGTACAGCAACTAATTGGCGAACTCGAAAAATTGAGAGAATTGTGGGATGAGATATCAAATACCATCGATTTTACAAAGCTGGACACTAAGTCAGGTCAGGCACCGGTACAACTGGATAATGTATTAATTACCAAGTTTTCAGACACACTTGCCGCTAGCCATGCAATCACACAAAACCTTAGCCAGACACTGCTTGTGGATGTTTATTCGGTGTTGCAACAAGCTAGCAATACTTTGCGGGATGATGCAAGTAAAGTAAATCATGCTGCTTTAATTGAGGTTGCTGCTGCTTTAAACCTAATTGAAACAACGCTTAAAAACTACCAACAGCTGGATGCAGATAAGATACAAAAATTACATTCAGAGTTGCTACGTTTAGAATCAATCTCATCGGGTACCATTTACGATAAACTTGAAAGTGACAGGGCCGGTGAGTTGGATCGCGACACGGTCAAGGCAGTGGTAGGTCATATTAAAGAATCTCTCAAAATTGTTGAGCAGGCGCTAGATAGCTATTTCCGTAATCCAGCAGAAAAATCCCCGTTAATGCTTACATCGCAACCGCTTAAACAAGTGTTTGCAGTATTTGATATGCTGGGCATGCCTGCACCAGCCGCTATAGCGAATGCAAGTAGTAGTTTTATTAGGCACTTTCAGCGGGATGACTATGTTCCAAATCAGGCGCATTTTGAGTTGGTGGCTGAGAGTTTGAGCATGGTTGGCTTATGTGCGGATGAAATGCCAAAAGTTCGCGCAGAATCCGAGCAAGCGCTGGAAGATGCTCTGCAACGCTTAAATGCCGTACTCGCAGAAATTGATTTGAATGCGTGTCTACTACAGATAATCAAATGCAAGCGAATGCAGGCGCTGAGTCTGCTGTCGAGAAAACGGATATAGAAGGTGCTGAGGGTGTTGCTTTACAAGCTAAAACCTCAGCAGCCGTCGCATCTCCGGCAATGGATAGCGGTACAGTAGTCACAGATCGGGCATTTGACCCGGAACTGCTTGATATTTACCTTACCGAGGCAGAAGAGGTGCTGGCACATATTGCACAAAACTGTCAGGCTTTGCGTGTGAATACAACAGACCATGAGGCATTGGTTGAGGTACGACGCAGTTTTCATACTTTAAAGGGTAGTGGTCGCACAGTAGGGCTGAGCGCTTTGGGCGAAATTGCCGGTAAAGTCGAGTTCTTTCTAAATGGAGTGCTTGATAAAAAATCAACGCTAACTCCCCAGCAAATTGGTTCAATTGAGCAGCTGTCAGCGGCCTTTGCTGATTGGGCTGCAGAGCTGCGTACAAAAAGTCAGGTGAATGTAAATCAGGATGCCTGGTTTGAGCGAATTGCAGCACTTTCTAGCACAAGTGAAAAATCCGCCAGTAAAACTAAAGCTAAAAAACCTGAGGCACAAGTGCTGATTGGCGGTACGCGCAAGATGAGTCGTGCGCTGTATGATATTTTTATTAATGAAAGCATGCAAAATATTACAACAATGGAGCAAGATGTCGCCAAACTTGCTGCAGATAATAGTTTGCAGCCATCCAAGGCTGCACGCCATGCTAATCATACCCTTGCCAGCAATGCCTTAGCTGCCGGTTTTAAGCAGATGGGTGAGTTAAGTCGTGCGTTAGAAAACTGGTTGGATGAAATTGATACGATTTGGTCGCCACAACATTTAGAGCTATATACCAGCACTGTCAAAACGTTGGCAGGAATGTGGCAAAAGATCTCTGAACTACGTAATCCTCGCTCAGCCAATGCTTTAATCAAAGTGCTTAATTTAGCTACTCAGCAAGCCATACAAAATAAAGCATTTTCTGTGGAATTGTCAGAAATGTCAGAGGATAATGAAGAAATCGTCATGGATGCCGCAGAATCAGAGGCGGAAAAACATACGCCTGTAGAGGCCGAAGAGACTGGGCCTGATGAATTAAGTGATATTGAAGTAAAACTTATCACTGAAGGAAAATCTTATCAGGCCAAAGGTAAGCTGGATGCGTCACAGGTCGATCAAGACTTGCTTACAATGTTTATTGAAGAGGCGCACGAAATTTTGCCGGAAATAGGCGCAGAGCTGCGTGCCTGGCGCGCCAATCCTAAGCAAACAGAGCATCCGGATGCATTGCAGCGAGCCTTACATACGCTTAAAGGAAGTGCACGCATGGCAGGCCAGTCGATGCTAGGTGATGCAGTGCATGAGTTGGAAGACCATGTGATTCGTTCTCTCAAGCGTAAAAATGTTGCGACTGATTTCGACAGCATGTTTGTTCAATTGGATCAAATCGGCAGCTTCTTTGAAGAAACAGTGGATAGCACGCCGGAAGAAACTATTAAACAGATCAGTCAGATTGCAAAATCGGATGCAGCGCCGGCTGGGCGCACCACAAATCGCAAATCCCAGTTTTTGCGGATGCGTGCCGATACTCTGGATAGGTTAATTAATGATGCGGGTGAAATTTCCATTATTCGCTCGCGTATGGATAGAGAACTCACAGGCTTTAAGCAATCATCTAATGATTTGACCGAAAGCGTGACGCGTTTACGCACTTATTTACGCGAGTTGGAGATTGAAGCAGAAACGCAATTGCAGTCCCGTATGAGCACTTTGCAGGAAACACAGGAAGCATTTGACCCGCTTGAATTTGACCGTTTTACGCGTTTGCAAGAACTTACCCGTATGATTGCTGAGAGTGTGAATGACGTGGCTACCATTCAACACAGCTTGCTTTCTAACTTGGATCAATCCGAGGCGGCGCTGCAACAGCAAAACCGCATGAACCGTGATTTGCAACAAAGCTTGCTTAGTGCACGTATGCTGCCATTTAAACAGATTACAGAGCGTTTACAACGTATTGTGCGCCAAACCGCGCGTGAACTTAAAAAATCTGTAGACTTAATGATAGATGGTGAAACTACTGAAATTGACCGTAGTGTGCTGGATAAACTAGGTGCACCGCTGGAGCATTTATTGCGCAATGCTGTTGCACATGGCGTTGAATCCCCATCTGAGCGCCTAAAACTTGGCAAGCCAGAAACAGGTACTATCAAACTTAGGGTGCGCCAAGAGAATGATGAAATTAATATCGTTGTCAGTGATGATGGGGCAGGTGTTGATCTGCAGCGCATTAAAGAAAAAGCAATTAAAAACAATCTGCTAGACAAGAACGCCGAGGTGGGCGAGCAAGCCTTGATGTCGCTGATTTTCGAAACCGGTTTTTCAACCGCTGAAAAGGTTTCACAAATTTCAGGACGTGGTGTTGGCCTGGATGTTGTGCGCAATGATGTTAGCGGCCTAGGTGGCCGTGTGGACTTGAATAGCGAGTTTGGCAAAGGAACGACATTTAATGTGCATTTGCCGGTAACGCTCTCGGTTACACAGGTTTTGGCGGTACGTTCTGGCGATGAAGTTTATGCTTTGCCGGTTGCCATGATTGAGCAAGCGCAAAAAATCAAGCGATTAGATTTAATTAACGCATACAAAGCAGGTGAAATAAAGTGGGCTGACAAGCAATATCCGCTGCATTACCTATCCAAGCTGCTGGATCATCAGGAACATCAGCCGGAAGATCACGCTTATGTGTCAGTGCTGTTGCTGCGCAGCGGTTCCTTTAACATCGCATTACATGTTGACGAGGTGATTGGCAATCAGGAAGCTGTAATGAAGCCTATCGGCGTACAACTGGCCCGTGTTCCTGGCATTGTGGGGGCAACGGTAGCGGGTGATGGTAGTATTATGTTGATCATAAATCCTGTGCAATTGGCTAACCGTGAAGTTTTAGCTGTAGGTAGTGTCGTGGTCAAAACAGGGAAAGCTAAAGTTGAAAAAGTAGTAGCCAAACCTCGCGTATTGGTAGTAGATGATTCGCTTACCATGCGTAAAGTTTTGGGTCGTCTGCTGGAGAGGGAAGGTTTTGAGGTGTTGGTTGCAAAGGATGGCATGGATGCGATGCAGTTGTTGCAGGAAACCACCCCGGATATAATTTTAACTGACATTGAGATGCCGCGTATGGATGGCTTTGGCTTGTCGCGCAACATCCGCGATGACGCACGCACGGCCAATACGCCACTCATTATGATCAGTTCACGTACTGCCGATAAGCACCAGAACTTAGCCAAGGAAATTGGTGTAGATGCCTTCTTCGGCAAGCCGGTGCAAGATGATGATTTGATTAGCAAAGTCAATGAATTACTGGCTTCCAAGCGCGTTTTGCATTAAATATCTTTAGAGATGTTGCATAAATAAACCGATAAAATTTAGCGGTTTTTTTATTTATAAGGCACCATTTTTATTGCATGCGGGTAAAATAAGCGCATGCCAGATATAACTCAAAGCCCAATAGATAATTCTGAAAGTTTCATTCCGCAGTTTGTTCATTTGCGCTGCCATAGCGAATATTCGATTGTAGATGGCATTGTACGTATCGACGATTATATTAACGCCGCCGGTAAGGACGGAATGCCAGCTGTAGCGCTTACCGATTTAAGTAATTTGTTTGGTGCGATTAAGTTTTACAAAGCTGCACGCAGTAAAGGTATTAAACCGATTTTGGGTTGTGACATTTGGCTGGAAAACAGCAAGAATCGCGATCAGCCGTTCCGCATGTTATTGCTGGTGCAAAGCAATGCGGGTTATCTTAAATTGTGCCAGCTCATCAGTAAAGCCTACCTTGAGAACCAGTATCGTGGCCGAGCCGAGATTAAGCAGGCATGGCTGCAAGGCTTAGATGCTCAAACCACGGAAGGCCTGATTTTAATTTCAGGCAATGCGCAGAGCGATATTGGCTATGCCCTGCAAGCCAATAACCATCAGGTTTCAGGGGCTATTGCAAAAAGATGGTCTGAGTTATTCCCCAACCGTTTTTATCTCGAACTTCAACGCACGACCACTGATAGTCCTGCGCAAGAAGCCTTAATTCGCAATGCGTTAAATCTGGCGAGTCAGCATGATCTGCCGGTGGTGGCGACGCATCCGATTCAATTCATCACACCAGATGATTTTAAGGCGCACGAGGCAAGGACTTGTATCTCAGAAGGCTATATGCTGGCTGATACGCGCCGTCCTAAAAACTTCACGCCCGAGCAATATTTTAAGTCGCAACAGGAAATGTGCGAGTTATTTGCCGATATTCCTGAGGCGCTTGCTAACTCGGTGGAGATCGCGAAACGCTGTAATTTAACCATTACTTTGGGCAAGAATTATCTGCCGAATTTCCCCACACAAAATGGGGAAAGCCTTGACGTCTACCTTGTTCAGCAATCGCAAATCGGTTTAGAGGCACGTTTGTTGATACTGTATCCGGATGCTGAAGTGCGGGAAGCAAAGAGGATAATGTATGCTGATAGGCTTGAATTTGAATGCAAAATCATCAACCAAATGGGTTTTGCAGGCTATTTTTTAATTGTAGCGGACTTCATCAATTGGGCCAAAAATAATGGCGTTCCAGTCGGCCCTGGACGCGGCTCAGGTGCAGGTTCTTTGGTGGCTTACAGTTTAAATATTACAGACCTTGATCCGCTGGAATATAACTTACTGTTTGAACGTTTTTTAAATCCTGATCGCGTTTCCATGCCAGACTTCGACATCGATTTTTGCATGGATGGGCGCGATCGCGTCATTGATTATGTGAAGCAGAAATACGGCTTGGATGCTGTTTCGCAAATTGCTACCTTCGGTACCATGGCAGCTAAAGCGGTGATTCGAGACGTTGGCCGCGTGCTGGATTTGCCGTTTAATTTTGTCGACGGCATTGCGAAGCTCATCCCACTTGAACTCGGCATTACGCTTGAATCTGCGTTGGAAAAAGAGCCGCAGTTGCAGGAAAGAAGAGAGACTGAAGAAGAAGTCGCTGAGTTGCTGGAACTTGCCTTACGGCTGGAAGGCTTGGTGCGCAACGTCGGCATGCACGCGGGCGGTGTGCTGATTTCGCCGGGCAAGATTTCCGATTTTTCCCCGATTTATTGTCAGGCAGATGGCGGCAGTCTGGTGAGTCAGTACGATAAAGACGATGTCGAAGCGGTTGGTTTGGTGAAGTTCGACTTTCTGGGTCTGCGCACACTGACCATTCTGGAGCTGGCTCTTGAAAATTCTAACAAACAGCGCATCGCTGCATGCCAATCCCCGCTTGCCTTCCAGAATATTCCTTTAGACGACAAACCCACGTATCAATTACTCAAAACAGCGAATACCACCGCAGTATTCCAGCTGGAATCGCGCGGTATGAAAGATATGCTCAAGCAGGCCATGCCTGATTGTTTTGAGGATATTATTGCGCTGGTGGCATTGTATCGTCCCGGGCCGATGGATTTAATCCCGGATTTTTGCCGCCGCAAGCACGGCAAACAGCGTGTGGAATATCCCCACCCGGCAACCGAATCTATCCTAAAGGAAACCTACGGTATTGCGGTGTATCAAGAGCAGGTTATGCAGATTGCGCAGGTGGTAGCGGGTTATAGCCTAGGTGGCGCAGATTTATTGCGTCGCGCGATGGGTAAAAAGAAAAAAGAGGAAATGGACGCGCAGCGCGCTGTTTTTACAGAAGGCGCATTAAAGAATGGTTTGAGCGAACGTCAAGCGAGCGAATTGTTTGATTTGCTTGAGAAATTTGCCGGTTATGGTTTTAATAAATCGCATGCGGCCGCCTATGCCTTGGTTGCGTATCACACCGCCTATCTGAAAACGCATTATCCTGCGGCATTTTTAGCGTCCACCATGTCGGCCGACATGAACAACACCGACAACATTCATCTGTTTTTTGACGATTGTGCGCCTAATAAGGTGGAGGTGCTACCGCCGGATATCAACCAAAGCGGTTACCGTTTTGAACCGCTAAATAATAGCCAAATTTTGTATGGCCTTGGCGCAGTAAAAGGCACAGGGCTGGCAGCGATTGAAGTGATTTTGGCTGCGCGTGAACAAGACGGCCCATTTAAAGATTTGTTTGATTTTTGCGCACGCCTGGATTTACGTAAAGTGAATCGCCGTGTGATTGAATCCCTGATACGTGCCGGTGCATTTGATAAGCTGGAGCCGAACCGCGCAGCATTGTTGGCAGGCGTTGGCATGGCGATTGCCGCGGCTGAGCAATCCAATAGCCACGCAGGACAGAACAGTTTATTCGGCGAAGCAACGGAAACTAGGCATGCGCTTCCGAATGTGGCTGCCTGGTCACCTGAAGAGTCGTTAATTCAAGAGAAAGCCGCGCTGGGTTTTTACTTAAGCGGACATCCATTCTTGACTATGAAAGAGGATGTCAGCCAATTTGTGCGTGGTACATTGGCAGATTTAGTCCCACAGGAGCAGCCCAAATTAATGGCAGGCATTGTGGCTGGGGTACGCATTCGCATGACGCAGCGTGGGAAAATGGCCATTGTGACGATTGATGATGCCGTTTCCAGGGTTGAAGTTGTCGTAGGCAATGAGCTGCTGAATCAGCACGCGCATTTAATCAAAGAAGACCAGCTTTTGGTAATAGAAGGGCGCGTCAGCCACGACGAGTTTTCGGGTGGTAACCGCGTCAACGCACGCAAATTGTACGATTTAGCCTCGGCGCGCAGTGCTTATGCCAGTATGCTGAAAATATCCTGCAACGGGCAATCTGACGCTACAAAACTTACGACAATACTAAGTCCGTATTGTAAAAAAACAGCTGAGGCTGATAAAAAACTATGCCCGGTCAAGATTGAGTATCACAATAGCCAAGGCCAAGCCAGTTTGATGCTGGGGGATGCCTGGCGTGTAGAGTTGCAGGATGAATTGCTGCAAAATCTTAGTACATGGTTGTCAAAAGAAAATGTAAAAATCCTTTATAATTAATGTAGTTTAGAATAGAACACTACAGATCACACGAAAGCTAAATATAAAGTATGAAAGTAAGTTACCTGGATTTTGAACAAGGCGTTGCAGAGCTTGAAAAGCGTATTGATGCGTTACAAGTGTCGCATGACGATCATGACGATTTGGATATTTCCAAAGAGCTTGAGCAATTACAGAAAAAAAATAAAAAATTGCTTGAAGATACGTATAAAAATTTAAGTGCATGGCAAATTTCGCAAGTAGCACGCCATCCACAACGCCCTTACACACTAGATTACATAAGCAGCTTGTTCACAGATTTTGAAGAGTTGCATGGCGACCGCGCCTTTGCAGATGACCCTGCGATTGTAGGCGGGATTGCACGTTTTGAAGGTATGCCTGTGATGGTGATTGGTCACCAAAAGGGCCGCGATGTTAAAGAGCGTCAATACCGTAATTTTGGCATGCCACGTCCAGAGGGTTACCGTAAAGCTTTGCGTTTGTTCCGATTGGCTGAGAAATTTGGCTTGCCGATTATTACCCTTATTGATACGCCGGGCGCTTATCCTGGTATTGGCGCGGAAGAGCGTGGTCAGTCTGAGGCAATCGCCAAAAATCTGTATGTCATGAGTGAGTTAAAAACACCGATTATCGGCGTGATTATTGGTGAAGGTGGCTCCGGAGGCGCATTAGCGCTCGGCGTGGTGGATCAGCTATTGATGCTGCAATATTCCACTTATTCGGTAATTTCGCCAGAAGGCTGTGCCTCGATTTTGTGGAAAAGTGCTGCCAAGGCGCCAGAGGCTGCAGAAACATTAGCGATTACGGCTGATCGTTTGAAAGCTTTAGGTTTGGTAGATGTGGTGGTGAGTGAGCCTCTGGGCGGTGCACACCGTGATGTGGGTACTACCATGGAATCGCTACGCCGCGCGCTGAAAACCGAGCTTGCTGCACTACAAAAGAAAAGTACAGACAAATTATTAGCAGCGCGCTATGAGCGTTTAATGGGTTATGGCAAGTTCAAAGAATCTGCCAGCAAGTAAAGAACCAGGAGCTGAAAAACCCGGAACAAAAGAAACAGCGCTTCAGCATCAGCTTAAAGCAACTTTGGCAGATGTTTTTTTTAGTAAAAATATAGTAAATCCTAAGCTGGTTATCGGTTTCAGCGGGGGATTGGATTCATGTGTGGTTTTGCATTTGCTTGTTGAATGTAATAAATCCCTTCCGTTTCAATTGCAAGCACACCATGTGCATCATGGTTTAAGTCCCAATGCGGATTCATGGGCAAGCTTTTGCCAGAATGTTTGCGCAAAACTGAATGTCCCCTTTACCACTTCAAAAGTAAAAGTCAATAAAAACAGTGGGCTAGGCCTTGAAGCGGCAGCCCGAGAGGCGCGCTATAAGGCGCTGCTGGCCCTAGATGCTGATTTTATTTGTTTGGGACACCATCAGGATGATCAGGCGGAAACATTGTTGCTACAGCTGGCACGCGGTGCGGGTGTGAAGGGTTTAGCGGGCATGCCAAAGCAGCATAAAAAACTGCTGCGGCCTTTACTGGATGCGCCAAGAGCGGTGTTGGAGACCTATGCAAAACAGCATAAATTGGTTTGGATTGAAGATGAAAGTAATATTGATACCAAATATGACCGAAACTTTATCCGGCACGAAGTGCTGCCAGTGCTTGCCAAACAATATCCGGCAATTCAGCAAACTATCAGCCGTGCTTCACGGCATATGTCGGAAGCAAATGCATTGTTAGATGAAATCGCAACCTTAGATGTTGCGCAATGTTTAGATAATCCCGCCAATACCAAACAGCTTAATCTGCAATCACTAAAAAAATTGAGCCAGCCACGTATTAATAACGCCTTACGTTGGTGGTTGCAGCAGAATGAAATGGATGCACCTAGCAGCGCACAATTACAACAGATCACGCAGCAATTACTGCATGCTAAAACAGATGCCGCTGTTAAAATCAAAGTGCATAAAAATATCACAATCCGTCGTTACCACGAGCATGCTTATTTTGTAGATGACATACCAAATTTTGATAAGAATTTTCAAACGGAATGGCATGGTGAGGATATGGTGAATTTACCAGACCATTCATGCTTGCTGATCAGTCAAAAACTGGGTGAGGGTGTTGCTTTGCGCCACATTAAAACAAAGAAACTCACGATTCGGTACCGCAAAGGTGGTGAAACGATTAAGCCCGAAGAAGATAGACCTACACGCCGCTTAAACGCATTGCTGCAAACGAACCGCATTCCACCGTGGCAGCGTGAACGGTTTCCACTACTATTTTTAGATGCTGATTTGGTATTGCTGCCAGATGTTGCTGTAGATGTCCGCTTTAAGGCTGAAGAGAGCGAGATGGGTTTGCAGATAGATTGGCAACTAAAGTAGCAGTTTTTATTACAATATGGTTGTATACAACCATAATGGTGGTTGTATACAACCATAATTCTGGTGTAACATGCAAGAGATCATCCGCGATAGTAATCTTACTATTTGATTTTATTTAACTTTTATAAAGCTCTGGTACTGGGAATGTTTTTTGCTTAAATAATAAAGATGTATTTAATTAAATCCTAGGGAGTTATATGCAGAGTTCATTTCAACCAAAATTAATCTTAATCGCAATCATGGCAGTTTATGCGGCGCCTGCTCTAGCGGAAGATAAAGCCGAAACATTAAAGACTGAAAAAATCGAAGTGATTTCGACGACGCCGCTCGCTGGTGTTGGCTTACCCATCGAATTGATTCCTGCAAACGTGCAAACAGTGAAAGGCGAGAAGTTGCAAGAACAAGGTAGTGTAAGTATCGCCGACTATATGAATAACAATTTGCAGGGGGTTAGTGTGAATGAAACGCAAAACAACCCTTACCAGCCGGATATTCTATACCGTGGTTTTACTGCATCGCCATTGCTGGGAACTCCGCAGGGCTTGTCCGTGTTTCAGGATGGTGTGCGCATCAACGAGCCATTCGGTGATGCCGTAAACTGGGATTTGATCCCTGTTAATGCGATTGCCGGTATTAACTTGATGCCAGGTTCAAACCCGGTATTCGGACTCAATACATTGGGCGGTTCGTTATCGGTGACTACTAAGAATGGGCGTACACACCAAGGGGGCGCAATTGAAACCAGCTTTGGTTCATGGTCGCGCAACACAGTAGCCGGCGAGTTTGGCGGCGTGTCTGCAGACAACTCGATTGATTACTTTATCGCGGGCAATTATTTTGATGAAGATGGCTGGCGCGACCATTCGCCAACTGAAGTTAAACAGATATTCGGTAAGGTGGGCTGGCAGAATGACACTTCAAGATTGGAGCTGAGCTATTCTGGCGCTGACAACGACATGATCGGTAACGGCCTGATTCAAAAAGAACTGATGGAAGAGTTTGGTGATGAGACTATTAATACCAAGCCTGACCAAACTAAAAACACCTTGTCCTTTTTGAATTTGAACGGTAGTCATTGGTTTAACGATGATGTGCAATTGACCGCAAATACCTATTATCGTGATTCAAAACGTAAGACTTTGAACGGTGACATTAATGATGATTTTGTGTTGGGTGTTGATCTTGATACAAATAATGCGGCTTGTCTTGCGAGTGATGTAGACGCAGATGAAAATTGTAGCGGGGCACTTAATAGAAGTAAAACCGACCAAAAGGGTTATGGATTTAATGCTCAGCTTGCGTTTAATCAGCCACTGTTCCAAAAACAGAATCAATTCATTGTCGGCGCTGGATATGATTATTCACGGATTAAATTTGATCAGTCTACGGAATATGGACTTGTGAATGCATCACGTGGTGTCGATGGCTTGGGCTATATGAGCGATGAGGCAGAAGTGAATTTACATGGCAAAACTCACAGCTGGGGTGTTTTTGCTACAGATACGCTTTCCTTCACTGAACAATGGCATATGACACTCTCTGGCCGATACAATCATATCAAGGTTAAAAACACCGACAAGATAAATCCTAAGGGTACATTTGAGGATGTTGATGGTGATCCATTAACTCCAGACGAGGATATATCGCTTAGTGGTAATCATAGTTTCAGCCGTTTGAATCCAGCAATAGGTCTAAGTTTTACACCAACTAAAGAGCTGACCCTTTATGGTTCTTATAACGAAGGGATGCGCGCACCAACTTCAATGGAGCTTGGATGTGCCAATCCGAATGTACCATGTAAGTTGCCGAATGCGATGGCGGGCGATCCACCATTAAATGAAGTGGTTTCTAAAACATTTGAGTTTGGCGCACGTGGTAATTTGTCACAAGATTTAAAATGGTCTGCAGCGGTTTACCGCACCGAAAACCATGACGATATTCACTTCATTTCAACCAATGCAACAAATGGTATGGGTTATTTTGACAACGTAGGTAAAACTCGTCGAATGGGCCTAGATGCTGGTTTGTCTGGAGCTATTGGCAAGCTAAGCTGGAACGCTGGTTATAGCTACATTAAAGCGACTTACGAGTCAGACCTTGAATTGACCAATGCGCTGAATTCCACTTCTGATGGCAACGCAATTCAGGTAAAAAAAGGGGATCAATTAGCAAACTTACCCGACCATGCGTTGAAATTGCGTCTGCAATACGAAGTTACACCAAGCTGGACTGTGGGTACCAACATCAATGCTTTCTCAGATGTTTATATCCGTGGTAATGAAAATAATGACCACCAGGCTAATGATGGCAATCCTGACCATGTTCAAGACAGCGGGAAAGTTGGTGGTTACACGGTCGTAAATTTAGACACACGTTATAAATTTGGTAATAGTGGCTGGCAAGTGTTTGCGAAGGCCATCAATATTTTTGATAAAGAGTACGCAACGGGCGGTCTGTTAGGTGAGAATTGGATTGAAGATGGCGTGTTTTCCGGTGAAGATGAACCATCGAAAATGTTGATGCCAGGTGCACCACGTGCGGGCTGGATTGGCGTGCGCTATGAATTTGGCGGTAAAAAATCAACTACCAGTTTTGATAATGACTAATTAAGAGGTTTAATTGCTCGCACAAAAAAACCATTCTGAAACCAATCATCCACAGCTAACTCAGCGTAAAAAAATGCTGATTGTGGAAGATGAGGCTTTGTTTGCACGCGCGGTATTAAAGCGCATGCAGAAAGCTGGATTTGAGTGCGAGCATGCCGAAACATTGCAAGATGGCCGCGCAATTGCCAAGCAGTTTTTGCCAGACTTGGTATTATTAGATATGCGTCTGCCGGACGGTAATGGCATGGACTTATTGCCTGAACTTGTCGTAAATGGCATTACGGTAATCGTAATGACTGCGCATGGTGAGGTTAGTGATGCCGTGAATGCCATCAAGCTTGGTGCTAACGATTACCTTAAAAAGCCGATTGATTTAGAAGAGCTTTTGCTGATCGTGCAGAAAAATGAAAAAAATGCCGAGCTCAAAACCAGTCTAGATTATTCACGCCATCGTAATATCCATACAGCAGAGAATGTCAGCCTAATTGGCGAAAGTCCCGCCATTCAAAACTTGCGCTTGCAAATCGGGCGTATTGCACAGTTAGGCAGTATGACAGATGCAACGCCACCCACCGTGCTGATTGTTGGTGAGACAGGCACCGGCAAGGACGTGGCTGCGCGTTTGCTGCATGCTTCTTGCCAGGATGGTAATAGTAATAAGCCATTCGTGCATGTGGATTGTGCTTCTTTGCCAGCGGAGTTGATAGAAAGTGAATTGTTTGGCCATGAAAAAGGCGCATTTACCAATGCGTTTGGTGCGCGTCCAGGTTTGATCGAAGCGGCTGAGGATGGCACATTGTTTCTGGATGAAATTGGCGAATTGCCACTTACATTGCAGGCTAAATTGCTGAATGTGCTTGAGCGCCGTAAGGTACGCCGGTTGGGGTCCACTAAAGAACGTAATGTGCCCGCGCGTATTATTGCAGCCACTAATCGTGATTTGCACGAAATGGTGAATGCTGGAAAATTCCGCTCGGACTTGTATTACCGCCTGAATGTAATGACGATTACCCTCGCACCGCTACGTGAGCGTGCAGACGATGTATTGTTACTGGCAAAACACTTTGTCAGTCTTACGGAAAAGCGTTACGGTTTGCAAAAGCATACACTTAGCCCAACAGCCATTGAAGCACTTTTAAATTACACATGGCCGGGCAATGTACGGGAATTGCGCCATCAGATTAGTCGGGCGGTGTTATTAAGCACTCAGCCACAAATTACCGCGACAGATCTGGCACTGCCAGCAACCAAGCCTGCACATCATGCAGAAAATTATCAAGTCCAATTAACGCTGGATATTGCTGAAAAGCATATGTTGCTAAATGCACTAGAAGCGGCGCATAACAATGTATCAGAAGCGGCGCGTCAACTGGGAATCACGCGTATGACAATGCGTTATCGCATGGATAAACACGGCATCACACTTTAAGCACAGCCGGTACCGCACGTTAGAAAATAATCACCTCATGGTATCATTCCAGTAAATATAAAACTGGAGTTCTTCATGCAAATCGGTTCACCTTTAACACCTTCCGCTACCAAAGTCATGCTGCTAGGCAGCGGTGAATTGGGCAAAGAAGTTATTATTGCCTTGCAACGGCTTGGGGTAGAGGTAATTGCGGTTGATCGTTATGAAAATGCCCCTGGACATCAAGTAGCACACCGTGCATACACTATCGATATGACCGATGCGGTCGCGCTCAAAGCCCTGGTTGCGCAAGAAAGGCCGCATTTAATTGTGCCGGAGATTGAGGCGCTGAATACTGACGCTTTGGCAGATATTGAACGCGAGGGATTGGCTACAGTGATCCCTACAGTTAAAGCTGTGCAACTCACCATGAACCGCGAGGGTATTCGCAGGCTGGCGGCAGAAGAGCTTAAATTGCCAACATCGCCCTACGCCTTTGCACATAGTTGTGATGCTTTGCAAGCCGGTATTGATGCGGGGATCGGCTATCCGTGTTTTATCAAGCCGACCATGTCGTCTTCAGGAAAAGGCCAGTCGCGTGTAACGGAAAAATCGCAAGTGCAGGCGGCTTGGGACTACGCAGCAACTGGCGGACGTGTGAACCAGGGCGTGGTGATTGTAGAAGGCCAGATTGATTTTGATTACGAAATCACTTTACTTACAGTACGTGCCAAAAATGCAACCGGAGAAACGCAAACTTACTTTTGTGAACCCATTGGACATGTGCAGAAGAGCGGTGATTATGTTGAAAGCTGGCAGCCGCAAGCTATGACATCAAACGCTTTAAAAGCCGCTCAGCACGTAGCCAAAACCATTACCGATGCACTTGGTGGTTTTGGTTTGTTTGGCGTGGAGTTATTCGTTAAAGGCGACCAAGTATGGTTTAGCGAGGTGAGCCCACGCCCGCACGACACCGGAATGGTGACCATGTGTTCACAAAGGCTGAGTGAATTTGAATTGCACGCGCGTGCGATTTTAGGCTTGCCTGTAGATATGAGCTTGACTAGAGCGGGTGCCAGTGCTGTAATTTATGGTGGAATTGAGTCTAAAAGCTTAAAATACGATGGCCTGGAAGCCGCTCTGGCTGTGCCTTGCAGCGATCTGCGTTTATTCGGCAAGCCGCAATCGTTTGTAAAGCGTCGTATGGGCGTAGCGCTGGCGACAGGTAAAGACACCGATGAAGCGAGAAGCCGTGCGAACTTGGCTGCAAGTTTAGTTAAAACCAGTAATTAGGGTCAGGTTAATGCTGGATAAAATAGAAGAAGCTGGTAGCAGTAAATCTACATTTTTCGAGTTACTGGGCGGCGACCAAGGTGGTATAGAAAAAATCCGCAGTTTGGTAGAAACCTTTTACGATGTGATGGATAGCGACCCAAGAGCCAAAGGAATCCGTGCCATGCATCAAGCCGATTTAACCAGCGCACGCGAAAAACTATTTATGTTCTTAACGGGCTGGACAGGCGGCCCGCAGCTTTATATCGAGCGTTATGGGCACCCGATGTTGCGTCGCAGGCATTTGCCATTTCCGATAGGTGAAGGTGAGCGTGACCAGTGGATGTACTGCATGATAAAAGCTATGCAAATCTTGAATTTTGAAGAAGATTTAATGATCAAGCTTGCCGAGCAACTTTACGGCGTCGCTGATTTTATGCGCAATCAATAAATCAATAATCATTATTCGGTTTACGGACTTCACCAAGCTTGATGATTTTAGATATACAATGACGTTAATGACTTAGAGATGCCTAGAGAGCTTGTGCATTAAAATCAATAATCTCAATGCTGTGGTGGTTAGGTGGATACAACAGGCCTTAGGCGGGGAAGGCGGAAGATGAAAATTTCAGTTGCTGAAAATAACGAAAACTCAAAAAAAATAATAGAGTTAAATGAGGAAAAACAACGGCTTATAAAAAGCGAAGCGCGCTTTAGAGATTTTGCTGAAGCTTCAGCCGATTGGTTCTGGGAGTCAGATGACCAGCTTAAAATCAATGCAACCAGTGGTGGTCCTGCCGGTTTGAGTTCATATAACCTGATGGATTTGGCAGAGGCTTGCCATAGTCACACTTCTAACGAAATGCTCAAAATCTTGCAAGAGCATAAACGCTTTGTTGATTTTGTGGTGCATTTTACCGATAAACTGGGCAAACTGGCTTACTTGCGTATTTCTGGCAAGCCGGTGTTTGAGGAAGATGGTAGCTTTGCCGGTTATCGTGGTGTCGGGCGAGATGTGAGTGAAATTGTAGCGCTAAACCGCAAGGTGGAGTTTTTGGCATCGCATGATGAATTGACGGGTTTGCCAAACCGCAGTTTGTTCAGACAAAGACTAGAGCACGCCATTGCTAAGGCTGCACGCACCGGGCAGCAAGTTTTGCTGCTGTTTTTCGATCTGGATCGTTTCAAATTAATCAACGATACATTGGGGCACGAGGCAGGCGATCAACTTTTAATTATGGCGACCAAGCGCATCACTGAGAAGGCGCGTGCTACCGATATTCTTTGCAGACTAGGTGGCGATGAGTTTGTGATGTTGATGGAGGGCGCTTCTCCGCAAGATGGGCATCGCTTGGTACGCGATATTATCACTGCATTTTCAACGCCTTTTGAAATTTTGCAGCAGCGTGTGTATTGCACTACGAGTATCGGTGTGAGTGTGTATCCCGATGATACAGAAGACCCGCAAACATTGGTAGTGTATGCAGATTTAGCCATGTACCGTGCCAAACAAAATGGCCGTAACGATTTTGAGTTTTATACCAGCAACCTGAATTTTATTGCGCATCAATGGCTGGACATGGAAAACGGCATTCGCCATGCGCTAATAGAAAACCAATTCTTTGTGTTATTTCAGCCGCAAATAGAAAATGATAAAAATCAGTTAGTCGGCATGGAAGCATTGCTGAGGTGGAGGCATCCGGAACGTGGCTTAATTCCGCCATTAGAGTTTATTAAGATTGCTGAGCAATCTTCATTGATTAACCAGATTGGTGAATGGGTGATGGATGTCACTTGTGCAAAAATCCGTACCTGGTTGGATAAAGGCTTTAATGTGCCGCGAGTCTCTGTCAACATTTCTGCTCGTCATCTGCGGTCAGAGAGTCTGGTCAAGATGTTGAGTGCGATAACGGATAAATACGGAATATCCCCTGAAATGATGTGTATAGAAATTACTGAGCATGCATTGCTGGAAGAGGGAGACACCGTCAAGAAGAATATGCGTCAGATTAAAGATGCTGGCTTTGCTATTTCTTTAGATGATTTTGGCATGGGACATTCGTCGTTGCTATATCTTAAGCGCTGGGCTGTTGATGAAGTGAAAATTGACCGTTCTTTTGTGGATGGATTAGTGAGCAGTGCGGAAGACCGTGTTATTGTCAAAGCCATAGTGGCGTTAGGTGATGCGTTGGGCCTACAATTGGTAGGTGAGGGCGTAGAAAATCAATTGCAGGCCGATATTTTATCCGAGAGCGGCTGTAAAAATGTGCAGGGTTATTTTTACTCGCCGCCACTTGAAGCCAAAGAGATGGAAATGTGGCTTAAGAAATAGGTTTTCTATTTATTAGGCTTTAAGCTGCCCGGTTTTAACCCGCCCAGCAATGCTGCAACAGGTGCCTTACGCGTAGCACTTATAGTGTTGATTACCTTGTTGTTGCTATTCACATTTGGTTCGTACGGCTTTTCAAACCAAGGGTCTACTGAGGGTTTGCGCACGTTTTGACGGGTTTTGGTAGGATGCATGCTTCTATTTGATTCAACAGAACGGTCTCCATCATGCATGGCCGGTTCGCGCGTAGTGCGGTGACTGGCTCTAAGTGAGCTTGCTTTTACCTCAGCTTTTTCCTTATCAAGAGTGCGTTTAATGAGTTTTTCGATTTCTGCCAGATATTTTTCTTCATCTTCGCATACTAGAGAAATCGCTACGCCACTCGCACCGGCACGGCCTGTGCGGCCAATGCGATGTACATAATCTTCTGGCGCACTTGGAATCTCATAATTAATTACCATTGGCAATTGATCAATATCTAGGCCGCGTGCAGCAACATCTGTGGCAACTAAGGCAGTAATTTTTCCAGCTTTAAACGCATCTAATGCCTCCATGCGCTCTTTTTGATTCTTGTCACCATGAATCGCATCGGCTGCTATACCTTCTTTTTGTAAAGATCTGCTTAGCCTGCTTGCAGTGAGCTTGGTCTTGGTAAAGATGATTACTTGTTTGCTGTCACCCTCACGCAATAATTGCGTAAGCAAGGCTTGTTTGCTGCTTTGCTCGACCAGATAAACTTTTTGTGTGACATTTTCAGCGGTAGCATTGCTTCTTGCTACTTCAATTAAGGTGGGGTTAGTTAAGAAGTCATCGGCCAGTTTTTTAATTTCGTTAGAGAACGTCGCAGAGAACATCAGGTTTTGACGTTGTTTTGGCAGCAAAGCTAAAATGCGCTTTAAATCAGGCATAAAGCCCATGTCCAGCATTCTGTCTGCTTCGTCGAGCACTAATATCTGTACTTGGCCTAAGCTGAGTGTTTTTTGCTCTACATGATCCAACAATCTTCCAGGCGTCGCAACCAGAACTTCTACGCCAGATTTTAAATGCGGTGTTTGTGTTTTAATATCCACGCCACCAAACACGACTAAGCTGCGCAGGGCTGAGTGTTTGGCGTAAACCTTAATGCTTTCCTCAACTTGAATGGCTAATTCGCGCGTAGGCGTTAGTACCAGTGCACGTATTGGGTGCTTTGCAGGCGAAGTGCTGCTATTGGCAAGCGGTAATAGTTTTTGCAAAATAGGTAGCGCAAAAGCTGCAGTTTTACCTGTGCCGGTTTGTGCGCCAGCCATTAGATCCAAGCCCTGTAAAGCCAAAGGAATCGCTTTGGCTTGTATTGGCGTTGGTACTGTGTAACCCGTCTCGCTCACCGCTTTTAACAAAGGGGCAGCGAGACCTAGCATGTCAAACGTTACTTCTGAATTATTGGTTATCTTTTCCATTAATTAACTTAAGCAAAACTACGTGGGCGTCTAGGGCTAGCGTCACCACCACTTCGACTTGTATTAGCGTTAGAACGACCACTAGAAGCTGATCGGTCATTGCTACGTTGAGGACGCGGATTACCGAATTTTTCACCAGTTGTGCTATTTGTTCTAGCACGTGGAGCATCGCCTCTAGTATTGTTTTTAGCGCCTTCACTACGGTAATTGCTACGTGGCTGACCCGCACCTTCAGTTTTGCGTCCATATGGTTTGGGTGTAGAAGCTCTGTCGCCAAACCCACGACTTAACTCACGTGCAAATTGCATATCAGTGTCTTTGGTATAGCTGCGGCTATTGCCATTGATTTCGACTGATTTTGGTTCACGATTACCGATAGACTCATTATTTGAAAAACGTTCACGATTTTGGGATACATCACGAACTGGCTTGTCTGATCTGTCAGAAAATGTGCGACCCTGTGCTCTGCCGTTTGATTTTTCACCCATGATACGGTCACCAAAACTTGAACCGCGGTCATTACTGCGCGGCTGATAACCACCACGGCCACCAGGTTTATGCGCTGCAGATCTGTCTCCACGACTATTTCTATCACCGCCGTTACTGCGCTTGCCTGCCTGACCGTCCATTTTCATTGCGCGCTTTGGCTCAAAACCTTCAATCACAGCAGCTTCTAAACGTTGACCGGTAAATTGTTCAATTTTTCGCAGGATATGTCTATCCATATTAGATGCGAATGAAATAGCCACACCGGTGTTATTCGCACGGCCAGTACGACCAATGCGGTGCACATAGTCTTCGGCAAATTTAGGTAAATCGTAATTGATGACGTGGCTGATACCTTGTACATCAATGCCGCGTGCTGCCACATCGGTGGCTACCAGCACTTTTACATCGCCATGACGCAGTTTTGTGAGTGTACGGTTGCGTGCGCCCTGGGTCATGTCGCCATGTAAAGCTGCAGTCTTGTGGCCAGCGGCATACAAGTCCTCTGCCAATACATCTGCGTGACGTTTGGTGCTGGTAAAAATAATGGCTTGATTCACGTCCGCGCCAATCAGCAGGTGTTCCAGAAGCTTGTTTTTGTGCGTCATGTCATCTACAAAATGTAAACGTTGCTCAATGTTGGCGTGTTTTTCTTTTTGACCAGCCACCTGAATGGTGACCGGATTGCGCAAGAATTGTTTGGCAATATGGCCGATGCCATCTAGGGTGGCTGAGAATAATAGCGTTTGACGCTCAGATGGTAGTGCAGCACAAATGCGTTCTACATCTGGCATAAAGCCCATGTCCAGCATGCGGTCAGCTTCATCTAGCACCAACATCTGCAAGCGGCTTAAGTCAATACGACCGCGTTCCATGTGGTCAATAAAACGGCCTGGTGTAGCAACTAGAATATCTAATGGCTGGGATAGCAATTTGTTTTGTAGAGGGTAAGGCATGCCGCCTACAATACTTACTGTGCGGGCACGGATGTATTTGCCATATTTACGTGCGGCTTCATTGACTTGTGCAGCTAGTTCGCGTGTTGGCGTAAGTACCAAGATACGTGGCCCACGGCTTTTAGATTCATGCGGTGTCGCTAATAAGTTAAGTGCTGGCAAGGTGAATGCGGCAGTTTTGCCGGTACCTGTCTGGGCAGAGGCCATGACATCGCGGCCTTCTAATACGAGCGGAATGGCTTGTGCTTGCACCGCAGTAGGGGTGTCGTAACCTGCTTCAGTAACAGCGCGCAGGATGGATGGGTGTAGAGCTAATGATTCAAAAGACAAAGTAGTCCCTTTCAATAAAAACAAAAAAGGGCGCAAGCAAACAATACATTGAGACTCTCAATATAAACGCAAAAGCAGTTAATTTAATAAAGCTTTATTTACCAGCGCACGGGCATAGCCGCTAACCAGTAAATAAGACAGTAACTTCAACAAATCACGAGTTACAGAAGGGTCAGGGCAATGAATCTAAAAACTTTTGAGTTAAATAAAAGTTTTAAGTTGCGCGCAGTATAACCATTTAATTTCTAAAGTCAAATTTAATTGTACGAAGTGTGTTAAAATCGCGCCCTTTCAAACATTTGGCAGTTCACATGGCTCGTAATTTAAGAAATATCGCAATCATCGCTCACGTTGACCACGGCAAAACAACCATGGTCGATAAACTTCTACAACAAGCAGGCACGTTTGCATCACATCAGGCCGTGACCGAGCGGGTGATGGACAGCAACGATCTTGAAAAAGAGCGTGGTATTACTATTCTTGCTAAAAACACAGCAGTGAATTTTGAGGGTACACATATTAATATTGTAGACACTCCCGGCCACGCCGACTTCGGTGGTGAAGTGGAGCGTGTATTAGGCATGGTGGATGGCGTGGTACTGCTGGTGGATGCGGTAGAAGGCCCAATGCCGCAAACGCGTTTCGTAACCAAAAAAGCACTAGCGCTTGGCTTAAAGCCAATTGTGGTCATTAATAAGGTAGACCGCCCTGGAGCACGTACTGATTGGGTGATTAATCATACTTTTGATTTGTTTGCTAATTTGGGTGCAACAGATGAACAGCTGGATTTTCCTGTGGTATATGCTTCCGCGCTCAATGGCTTTGCAACGCTGGATATGAAAACGCCTAGCGACACAATGCGTCCTTTGTTTGAAACTATTCTTAAACATGTGGAGCCGCCAGTAGGTGATCCTGATGCACCTCTGCAGTTACAAATTTCTGCATTAGATTATTCAACTTATACAGGGAGACTGGGTGTAGGTCGTGTGCGTAATGGCCGTATTAAACCAGGCCAGGTAGTGGCAGTAATGCGTGAGGACGAACAAGTGGCACAAGGCCGTATTAACCAGGTATTGGGTTTTCAAGGCTTGGAGCGTGTACCTGTGGAAGAAGCTGAGGCTGGCGATATTGTGATTATTTCAGGTCTTGACGACATTGGTATTGGCTTCACTATTTGCGATCGGGACAACCCTGTAGGCTTGCCGCACTTAGGCGTGGATGAGCCCACCCTAACGATGGATTTTATGGTAAATACCTCACCATTGGCTGGAACAGAAGGCAAGTTTGTGACTTCGCGCCAAATTAGAGATCGCCTCACCAAAGAACTGCTGGTGAACGTTGCTTTGCGTGTGGAAGATACCGAAGATACCGACGTATTCCGCGTCTCCGGCCGTGGCGAGTTGCATCTGACAATTTTGCTTGAGAATATGCGCCGCGAAGGCTTTGAAATTGCTGTAGGCAAACCACGTGTAGTGTTTCGTGAAATAAATGGCGAGAAGTGCGAGCCATATGAGATTCTCACTGTAGATTTAGAAGATGATAACCAAGGTGCGGTGATGGAAGAGTTGGGCCGCCGCCGCGGTGAAATGCAGAATATGGAATCTGACGGCAACGGACGTACACGTTTGGAATATAAGATTCCAGCGCGCGGTTTGATTGGCTTTCAGGGTGAGTTTTTAACCATGACTCGCGGTACCGGATTGATGGCACATATTTTTGATGAATATGCGCCTGTAAAACCAGATATGCCAGGTCGTCGCAATGGCGTATTGATTTCTGCAGAGCATGGCGAAGCAGTGGCTTATGCGCTTTGGAAACTGCAAGATCGCGGCAAAATGTTCTCAGTGCCTGGTGACAAGCTATACGAAGGCATGATTATTGGTATTCACAGTCGTGATAATGATTTGATTGTAAACCCTATCAAGGGCAAGCAACTCACAAATGTGCGTGCTTCTGGCACGGATGAAGCGGTGCGCTTGGTGCCGCCTGTGGCACTAACGCTAGAGAGTGCTGTAGAGTTTATTGATGACGATGAATTGGTAGAAATTACACCAAAAAATATTCGCATCCGTAAACGCCATTTGCTAGAACATGAGCGTAAACGCGCATTGAAAGAATAGCATCAATATAAAAAACTACATTGCGGAACTAAAAAATCCGCAAAGTAAATACTAAACTAACTCTAAAGGATTATTTGCCTGCTTTTCTGGCGTCTTCATCCATATGGCGCTTAAAAAAGGCATAAAACCAAACGCTCATTCCCAATACAAACACAATTACGGCCAAGCTCATCAAACCATAATCAGATGTGAGCAGATTTGTTAGTAATTTCATAATTAAAGTCCTCGAATAACAACCAATAAACTACATATCCCAACCTTGATCGTTAATATGTACCTTTTACTTTGTTTGTGTGTTGACGCAAATCAAATGAGGTAAAAAATTAAGTTATATAAATTCAATCAGTTAGCCTTAAGTGTGATTTGTGGTAACAATGTTTTTTCCTGTTGCTCTTCGTGGGTTTAAATTTAAGTTTTTTGAAATAACTTATTGATAACGTAGCGCTTCTATAGGGTTCATACGAGCAGCCTTGCGTGCGGGATAAAAACCAAAAAATATCCCTACACTGGCTGCTACTCCAAATGCAATCATCACTGAGTTTCCTGAGATGACCACAGCGGCTTGTGTTAGCTTGTTGACTAGCATTGCTCCGCTGACTCCGATAAATAGGCCTATCAGGCATCCTATAATAGAAATAACGATAGCCTCTAGCAAAAATTGCAAGAGAATATCACGCTCACGAGCACCAATCGCCATGCGGATGCCGATTTCACGCGTGCGTTCGGTAACTGAAACGAGCATGATATTCATGATGCCAATACCACCCACCAACAGTGAAACTGAGGCAATTGCTCCCAGCAATAAAGACATAGTGCGAGTGGTTTCTGCCGCTGAGTTGGCAACGGCTGTGAGATTACGTACATTAAAATCACTTTCAGCGCCTTCACGAATATTGTGGCGCTGTTTTAATAAGCCATTAATGTTTTGTTCTACCATGGACATGGCTTTTGACGAAATCGCCTGCACCATAATCTGGCGAACACTGCCTGCAAATTGGTTGCCGAGAATTTTGCGCTGCGCTGTGGTTAGCGGAACGATGATAGTGTCATCTTGGTCGCGGCCATCCAAGCTTTGACCTTTATCTTTCAGCACACCTAATACAACAAAAGGGTTTTGTTTGATACGAATGGTTTTGCCAATGGGATCAACATCACCAAATATATTCTCTACAACGGTTTTTCCGACAAGTGCAACGCGGGTGGCAGAACGCATATCTGAATCCGAAAACACATAACCGTCATCTAAATCCCAGCCTCGTATCTCCAAATAGGTTGGTGTGGTGCCAATAATGCTGGTGCTCCAGTTATTGTTACCAAATACAATTTGTGCATTACCCATGCTAATAGGCGCCACATTGTTAACACCATCCAGTTCGCTAATCGCATCTGCGTCATTCACTGTAAGTGTGCTGGTGCCGCCGCTACCAGATCGAGCGCCCCCGGAGGTAAATGAGCCGGAAAGCACAATAAAAATATTGCTACCCATAGCATTGATGGATTGTTTAACTGACTCTTGTGCACCTTGACCAATGGCCATCATAAGTACAACCGCACCTACGCCAATCATCATGCCTAACATTGTTAGGAAAGTACGCAAACGATTGGCACCCATTGCGCCCCAAGCTTCACCTAACATAGCGGAGAACATTATTTAGAGTCCATCAATTTAATGCCCCAGTTTCGGCAACGCTTTTGTTTATTTTACTGCGCACATCTTGTACGATACGTCCGTCTAAGAAACGTACTTGGCGACTTGCGTGCGCGGCGATATCGGATTCATGAGTTACCAGAATGATTGAAATGCCCTCGGCATTTAGATCAGAAAACAGGGTCATGATTTCTTGGCTTGTTGCACTATCCAAGTTGCCTGTTGGCTCATCGGCGAGTATTAATCTAGGGCGATTCACTAATGCCCTGGCAATCGCTACACGTTGTTGTTGACCGCCAGAAATCTGGTTGGGTAGAGAGTGGATGTGTTTGCCTAATCCTACTTTTTCCAATAGTGATTTAGCACGTGCTCGGCGCTCGCTCTTACCGACTCCTGAATACACCAAAGGCAGTGCAACATTATCAAGAAGGCTGACACGAGATAACAGATTGAATCCTTGAAACACAAAACCTATGGTCTGGTTGCGAATCTGAGCCAAGGCATCCCCATCAAGCTCTGCTACTGGGTGGCCATTAAGCGCATAATGGCCGCTGGTAGGCTTGTCTAAACAGCCAAGGATATTCATGAAAGTGGATTTACCGGAACCAGAAGGACCCATGATGGCAATGAAATCACCGGCCTCCATGCTAAAATTAACCTGTTTTAGCACAGAGATTGGGCCTGC
Organism: uncultured beta proteobacterium; assembly: GCA_963701715.1. Classification (GTDB taxonomy): domain Bacteria; phylum Pseudomonadota; class Gammaproteobacteria; order Burkholderiales; family Methylophilaceae; genus Methylotenera_A. The sequence goes on along the minus strand of CAVPAX010000002.1, from coordinate 152,870 downwards.
AGTAGTCTGATAATTTTTGTACAAATCTTGCACTAGAACCAGACTTTGCGCCATTAAAACATCCTAAAGCGCATATTGCTAGAAGTGGGTGCAGAAACCTCACCATCAGCTTGGTTTTCGCCAACAATTACCTTATCGTTTACATTGAGGTCATTACTTGAGATTTCAGTGAATCGCCCATCAGAGATGCCTCTATTAACGCGTACAGGGGTTGGTTTCCCGTCTTTGATGATGTAAACTTTTCCGCTAGAAACATTTTCTTGCCCAGATTTTTTCTTGTTTAGACCTTGACCTTGACCATTCCCGCCTGTTGTCTTGCCAGTTTGATTTTCATCTTGCTTAGGTTTAAAGCGTAATGCTGCATTAGGCGCAAGTAGCACATTATCGTGCTTGGCAACCATAATATTGACATACGCCGTCATGCCAGGGAGCAGGATTTTATCAGGGTTGTCGACGGATACCACAACGTTGTAGGTCACGACGGTGGCGGTGACTGTCGGGTTTAAACGCAGCTGTTTTACAATGCCCTCAAAATTGCGATTGGGGAAGGCATCTACATTAAATTTTGCTTTTTGCCCGACCTTAATATTACCAATATCAGCTTCAGCAAAACTGGAGTCGATCTGCATTTTAGACAGGTCTTGTGCAATTTTGATTAATGTTGGTGTCTGAAAGCTTGCAGCAACGGTTTGGCCGACATCAACGACACGATCCACTACAACACCAGAAACTGGAGAGCGGATGATCGAGTAACTTAGATTGGTTTGGTCTCGGCGCAACTGTCCGCGTGCAGTGTCAAGCTGGGCTAATGCGGATTTTAATGCTTGGACTGATTGGTCAAGTTCCTGTTTCGAAACGTATTCCTGTGTAAATAGGGAACGCATACGAGCTTCGTTAGCTCTAGCTAGTTCAACAGAAGCCTGTGCATTGCGTACGTTACCTTCAGATTGAGCGATTTGCGAAGTAAATAACGCATCATCCAGTTCTAATAATATTTGACCTTTTTCAACGTGGTCATTGAAATCGACGTATAGCTTGCTTACCCGGCCAGACACTTGGGTACCAACGCTGATCAGTGTAACCGGATTAAGCGTACCATTGGCTGAAACGCTTTGTGCTACATCGCCACGCGTGATTTCCTGTAATCGGTAAAGTTGTTCTGACTGTAATGCTGTCCGCTTTTGATAGTAGTAATAACTTCCACCAGCTAGGCCCAGCAATATGATCGCGATGATGATTTTTTTTATAATACTCTTCATGGCTGTCTTTCAAGGGGACTTAAGCCGGTTTGTTGATTGCTGCCTTCGGGTAGCGATTGAATCATGGCATTATCTAGCCCGCCTATTGATTGGGCAAGTGTTGCACGGGCAACATTCCAGTTGAGGTTGGCCTGAATTTGTTGTTGACGTGCGCTCGCCAGCGCGCTCTGTGCATTGATGCTGTCGAGAATATTGCCAACACCGGCTTTATATCGTCCGTGTGCTACACGTGATGATTCTTCTGCGCTGCTGACCAGCACAGTTGCAGCCCGTATTGACTCATTCGCGGTACGTAAACTTTGATAAGCACGCCAAACATCCAAGGAGATCTGCAAGCGCAATTGATCTCGCTGTGCAGTACGCACCTCGGCATTGGCTTCAGCAAAACGAATTTTATAGCTTGGGCCATAACCATCGAAGATAGGAATAGAAACTGTGACACCCAAGGCAGAATTGCTGCCGAATGATAAATTACTACCATCCTGTAAATTATTGGAAACAGCTACTGATATTGTTGGTTTTGCGGCTGCGCGGCTGGCCTCTATGCTGGCCTGGGCGGCCTTAACTTGTGCTTCGCTGGCAATCAAATCGGGACGGCGAATGTGTGCTTGTTCAATCAAAGCGTTGATATCTTGATCTATATTTTGTTGAGGTTGAACTGAAGTTCTAGCCACTAGTTTAAGTGCTTGATTTGCAGCTAAGCCCATTACATTTGCCAGTGTGCCATAAGCGGTTTTTAGATTGCCTTCAGCGGTGATTCGCGTCAGGCTATTTTGCGCGTAAAGGGTCTGTGCTTGTAATTTATCTGCGGGTGTTGATACGCCTGCGTTATAACGCGCTTCAGCAGCCTTGAAACTTTCCTCGCTCGCACGCTCTGACTCGCGTGCAGCTTCGATAGCAGCAATATTGGCTTGCACTTGATAATAAGCCTGAATGGCATTAAGCAATACATTTTGCACGACACTGCTTTGCGTAGCACTAGCTGCCTGTAATAGTTGGCGTGCATTTTCAAGATTAGCGTCGCGATTGCCAAAATCATATAAAAGGTAAGAAGCAACAATGTTATTACTCAGATTACTATAGGGGTTGCTCCTCGACGTTTGCTCTGGCAGTGCCACATTCAGATTACCGGAAACATTATCATTTACTGATGGCAGGTAGGCTGATTTGGCAATACCAACCTGAGCTGCCTGAACTCTTGCACTGGCGTAGGCTTCGCGTGTTTGAGGATTGTTGCATAAGGCCGCATCAGCAACATTGGCTAATGTAAGCACTTTGTCGTAATTAATAGCGGTACAAGCTGAACCTTCTAAATAGCCATCGGGAATCGCAGGCGGGGTAAGTGCCTCAGTTTTAAGCGGGTCGCTACTATTATACCAAACAGAGTCGTCAGCGAATGTTATGCTAGGTTGCAATAGAAGAGTACAACCCAGTAGTAAAAATAAAGGGTAGGATTTGGATTTTAGTTGTAATGTTCTTTTTAGCATGTACATTAGTATTAGGTCGCTACATTAGACTTAGTTCCTTACAAAAATCTGACAACTTAGAAGCTTAAGTCATTAAGGCACATCAGAAAAATTGCCGGCTGCAGCCTATTAATTGGTAAACAGAAATCCCTGTCTACAAAAAATAAACGCGCGGATATTAGACAGGTTTACATAAAAAACCTGCATAAACTTGCTTTTATTGGCGGAAAGGGAGGGATTTGAACCCTCGATACGTCATAAACGTATGCCGGATTTCGAGTCCGGTGCATTCAGCCTCTCTGCCACCTTTCCAAACTGCAATAATTAGCGCACTAAAATAATCAATAATATATGCTCTGATAGCCAATATCCATGGGGCTTATATGGCATGTATTTTTAGCCTTTTAATAGCAAAATTTATTCTACACCTTGGCTTGCCAAGTAGTCTTCATAATTGCCGGTGTAATCAACAATGCCATCCGCCTTAATTTCTAAGATGCGTGTAGCGATAGAGCTTACAAATTCACGGTCGTGGCTGACAAAGAAAAGTGTACCTTTGTATTTATCCAGTGCCGTATTCAATGCCTCGATGGATTCCATATCCATGTGATTGGTGGGTTCGTCCATGAGTAATACATTAGTGCGGCCTAGCATAAGCTTGCCATAGAGCATGCGACCTTTTTCGCCGCCTGATAATACTTTTACAGATTTTTTTGTGTCTTCGCCAGAGAATAACAATCGGCCTAGCATGCTGCGAACTACCTGGTCATCATCACCCGCTTGCCGATACTGTGTCATCCATTCAAACAAATCTACATCTTTTTCAAACTCGTATTCATGGTCTTGCGCAAAGTAGCCAAGAGTTGCTTTTTCTGCCCATTTTACTTCGCCATGTTTTGGTTTTAAATCACCAGCCAAACAGCGCAGGAAAGTAGTTTTCCCGATGCCGTTTTCACCAATAATCGCAACTTTTTCACCCGCTTCAAACATCATGTCAACATCATTGAACAACGGCTTATCGTAACCATGGCTGAGCTTTTTTAGTTCCACAGCATTGCGATGCAGTTTATCTTTTTCATCGAATTCAAAACGAATAAAAGGGTATTGACGGCTGGAAGGTTTGAATTCTTCAATTTTAATTTTATCAATTTGCTTGGCACGGCTGGTAGCTTGTTTGGCTTTAGAAGCATTGGCGGAGAAGCGTCGCACAAAATCTTGTAAATCGGCAATTTGCTGCTTGGCTTTGGCGTTGTCTTTAGCTTGCTGGTTGCGCGCGGCAATGCTGGCTTCCATGTAATCGTCATAATTGCCTGGATACACGGTCAGTTTGCCGTAGTCCATGTCGCAGGTGTGCGTACATACTTGGTTTAGAAAGTGGCGGTCATGCGAGATGATAATCATGGTGCAATCACGGTTGTTCAACACGTCTTCCAGCCAACGGATGGTATTGATGTCCAAGTTATTGGTCGGTTCATCCAGCAACAAAACATCAGGGTTGGCGAACAATGCCTGTACCAAGAGTACGCGCAGCTTCCAGCCTGGCGCGATAGCGCTCATGGGACCATTGTGCTGCTCGATGGGAATGCCGACGCCCAGCAGAAGCTCGCCCGCGCGCGCTTCGGCGGTGTAGCCGCCGTATTCCGCAAACACACCCTCCAGCTCTGCAGCACGCATATAGTCGTCTTCAGTCGCCTCTAAGTTCGCGTAAATCGCGTCACGCTCTTGCATGGCCTTCCACATTTGTTCATGGCCCATCATCACCACATCTAGCACACGTAGCTCTTCATAAGCAAATTGGTCTTGTTTCAAAAATGCCATACGTTCGTGATTGTCCAGCGTAACGTTGCCAGATGTAGGTTCTAGCGTGCCCGCTAAAATTTTCATGTAGGTAGATTTTCCGCAGCCATTGGCGCCGATTAAGCCGTAGCGATTCCCTTCGCCAAACTTGACAGAGATGTTTTCAAACAATGGCTTAGCGCCAAACTGCATGGTGATATTGTTGCTAATTAACACAGATTTACCTTAAAAAATGAGAGACTATATTAAAACTTATTGTAAATAACGACTTCATCCATCGTGAGCTGTCCGCCACGTGGTTGTGCTTCTTTTAATGCTTTCCCTATGACTACAAACATAGCCGGTGTGTGGTCTGCCGGCAAATTCAACAGTTTCGCTACTGCATCAAAATCAAAGCCGTCCATGGGGCAGGTATCATATCCCATTTCTTTGGCCGCCAGCATAATTGTCATCGCCGCCATGCCGCATGACCGCATGGCCTCATCGCGCTGAACGCTCTCTTTTCCATCATAATACTGGCCGATAGCAGGGATTAAATAATCCTGCACGGGTTTGGGTGCATTTTTCCAATAGCGCTCGGGTTGTTTAGCCCATGCTTTCAAATCTGCAGTAAGCACAACTAATAATGAGGCTTCTTCTACCTGTGCTTGATCCCAGCTGACTGCACGGATATCTTTACGCAGGGATGCATCGGTAACAAGCACAAAGCGCCAGTTCTGAATGTTAAATGCTGTAGGAGAGAGCATGGCAAGTGACATCAGCATGGAGATTTCTTCCTCAGTTATTCTATGCTGCGGATCATAAACCTTTACGGAACGGCGTTTAACGATGGCTTCTGTAACGTTCATTTTTAACTTTCGTTTAATAATGTATAGCGGTAATTTCTAGTACGGTATTGCCTGCAGGGCGTGCCCATATGACACTTTCGCCAACTTTATGCCCGATAAGCGCTTTGGCCAATGGCGATGTCCAGCTGACTTTATCAGCCTTAATGTCGGCCTCGTCCTCGCCTACTATTTCATAGATGTGGCTTTCACCATTTTCATCCTCTACCGTTACTGTTGCGCCAAACAGTACTTGTTGGGAGGTTGCATCAGGCTTAGTCACTAAAGCACTTTCCAGTCGGGCGGAAAGATAGCGTAAATCACGATTTAAAACAGCAAGTTTTTGCTGTGTGCCAGAGTCTTCTTTGCTTTCAGCAAGATTTGATATTTCTTCTTCCAACGCCTCTGCTTGTTGCTGCAATAGCGCATAACCATTGACCGTAACGTAATTTGGATGCGCACTGACGGGACGCTCGGGCACATCTGTGCCAGCGTGTTCTAAATCATCTTCTTTTACAAATCCGCGGCTCATAAAAAATTTTAAGCCAAGCTAGCTTTTTAGCTATTCTTGGCTTGTTGAATTTATAACGTGTTAGACAGGATTATCAATAAACTCAAGCGCAACGCCGCTTGCGTTGGCTAAGTCTGCAAGTGCCTTTTGCATATCTTTACTACCTATTACAATGGCTTTTGCACCGCTGATTTTATCTTTTCCACTAGTAAGTGCTTTTGCCATAGTTGTTGCGGTGAGCGATTCATTTTCCCCTGCGACAATTACGGTTCTAGATTTAAGGGCGAGAGCACTTACAATTGCGACCACTTTGCCCGAGTCGACATCTTTTTCTACTTCACAGTTAGCTAGGCGAGGTGCTACAAAACCTTCAGGTGCGCCGATAAAAATAAGCGTGTTGTTGTCAGAAGGATATTTAACATTCACTGATTCAAAAATCTTCTGCGGATAAACAGAAGTCGTGTGTTTATCAGTAGCACATCCTGCAAGTAGGGCAAATGCTGCGAATGAAAAGTAAGATATAAAATATTTCATGGTGACCTCGTTATCTTATTGATTTATTGAGTAAATCCAATAGACAGATATTAGCATACTCAAAATTCTACTCCCACTCAATTGTTGCGGGCGGTTTGCCAGAAATGTCATACACCACGCGGTTGATGCCACGTACTTCGTTGATAATGCGATTGGAAACACGGCCAAGCAAATCGTAAGGCAATTCTGCCCAATGTGCGGTCATGAAATCGCTTGTAATTACGGCACGTAAGGCGACTACGTAGTCATAGGTACGACCGTCTCCCATCACGCCGACAGATTTTACTGGCAAGAATACGGCAAAAGCCTGACTGGTGAGGTCATACCAGCTTTTACCGGTTTTTTCGTCTTTGGTGTTGCGTAACTCTTCGATAAAAATGGCATCGGCACGACGCAGTAAATCGGCGTAATTCTTTCTAACTTCACCTAAAATACGTACTCCTAAACCTGGCCCAGGGAAGGGGTGGCGGTACACCATATCGTGCGGAAGACCAAGTGCGACGCCGAGTTCGCGTACCTCGTCCTTAAATAAGTCACGTAGTGGCTCCAGCAGCTTCAGGCCTAATGTTTCCGGCAAACCGCCGACGTTGTGGTGGCTTTTAATGGTGACCGCCTTTTTGGATTTTGCGCCGCCGGATTCTATGACATCTGGGTAGATGGTGCCTTGCGCTAAGAAAGTCGCACCCTTATGCCCGCCATCACCAGCCTTCAGTTTGGCTGCTTCTGCTTTAAAAACCTCCACAAATTCGCGGCCGATAATTTTGCGTTTGGCCTCGGGGTCGGTCACGCCGCTTAAATGTCCCATAAACTGGTCAACCGCGTCCACGCGGATAACTCTTGCGTGCAATTTTCCAACGAACATCTCCATGACCATATTGCCTTCATCGAGGCGCAGCAGACCATGGTCAACAAACACGCAAGTAAGCTGATCGCCAATGGCACGGTGTATCAGTGCGGCGGCCACGCTGGAATCCACGCCGCCTGACAAGCCTAAAATGACTTCTTCATCGCCAACTTGTGTCTTGATTTTTTCTACGGCTTCGGTGATGTGGTCTTTCATCACCCAGTCAGGTTTTGCTTGGCATATTTCCAGTACAAAACGTTCTAATATCGTTTGCCCGAGCTTTGTATGGGTGACTTCAGGGTGGAATTGTACGCCGTAGAATTTACGTGTTTCATCCGCAAAAGCGGCGATTGGCGTAGTTTCGTTGCTGGCGATGATTTTGAAATTTGGCGGTAATTCTGTGACTTTGTCGCCATGGCTCATCCATACATCAAGCAGGCCGTGACCTTCTGTATTAGTACGGTCCTGAATGTCTCTAAAAAGTGCAGAATGGCCGCGGGCGCGGATTTCAGCATAGCCGAACTCACGTTTCTGACCAGCTTCTACGCGCCCACCAAGTTGCTGTGCCATGGTCTGCATGCCGTAGCAAATGCCAAGCACGGGCACGCCCAGCTCGAATACTGCTTGCGGCGCTTTGTCGGTATCCTCTTCATAAGCACTGGCATGGCTGCCGGAAAGAATAATACCCTGCGCGCCAAAATTTCGTACAAAGTCGTCAGACACATCGCATGGATGAATCTCGCAATAGACATGCGCTTCGCGCACACGGCGCGCGATGAGTTGGGTGACTTGTGAGCCGAAATCGAGAATGAGGATTTTTGAATGATTCATATAAAATGCCTGCCTGCAGAGCCACTATCTATGGGGTCTGCAGGCTAGTCTATGCGATAGTTAGGAGCTTCTTTGGTGATTTGCACGTCATGCACGTGCGATTCACGCATGCCGGCGCTCGTGATCTGTACAAATTCGGCTTTGTTGCGCATGTCGTTGATTGTGGCACAGCCAACATAGCCCATAGAGGCGCGCAAACCGCCCATCAATTGATGGATGACTGCAAGCACGCTACCTTTATAGGGAACACGGCCTTCAATACCCTCTGGTACGAGTTTGTCTGCATTACCATTATTGTCTTGAAAGTATCTGTCGCTGGAGCCCTTTTGCATGGCGCCAATCGAGCCCATGCCGCGATAGGATTTATATGAGCGGCCTTGGAACAATTCTATTTCGCCGGGCGCTTCTTCTGTGCCGGCAAACATGCCGCCGAGCATCACCGAATGTGCTCCAGCTGCAATTGCTTTCGAGATATCACCGGAGAAACGGATGCCGCCATCTGCAATAAAAGGTACCCCGGATTTTTCGAGCGCTTTTGCTACATTGCTGATTGCGCTAATTTGCGGCACGCCAACGCCAGCAACAATACGCGTAGTACAGATTGAGCCTGGGCCAATACCAACTTTTACGCCGTCCGCGCCTGCATCAACCAATGCCTTGGCAGCATCTGCAGTGGCGATGTTGCCGCCGATGACTTCAATTTTTGGGAAGTTTTTCTTCACCCAGTTGACACGATCCAGCACGCCTTGCGAATGTCCATGCGCAGTATCCACGACGATGACATCGACCCCTGCTGCCGCAAGCGCCGCCACACGCTCCTCTGTGCCTTCGCCCACGCCAACTGCTGCGCCAACTCTCAGTCTGCCTTTGCTGTCTTTGCAGGCAAACGGGTGATCGTGCGATTTTTGAATATCTTTGACAGTGATAAGGCCTTTGAGCGTATCTTTGTCGTCAATCACCAACACGCGCTCCAAGCGATATTGGTGCAGCAGGTGAATCGCTTCTTCGCGCGGAGCACCTTCTCGCACAGTGATTAATCTGTCGCGTGGCGTCATGATGTTGCTGATGGCCTGATCTAAATTAGTCTCAAACCGCAAATCACGATTTGTGACGATACCGACGATTTTATCTCCATCCACCACGGGCAAACCGGAAATCTTATGTTTTTGTGTAAGTGCCAACACATCTCTAACCGTCATATGCGGCTGAATTGTGACTGGGTCGTTCACAACGCCGGATTCAAAGCGCTTTACGCGTGAAACATGCGCCGCCTGTAGTGCCGGGGTCATGTTTTTATGAATAATGCCTAAGCCGCCTTCTTGCGCTAAAACAATGGCAAGTGGCGCTTCGGTCACGGTATCCATTGCCGCAGAAACCAGCGGAATATTGAGTTTGATGTTGCGGGTGAGATGAGTGCTTAAATTAACTTCGCGTGGCATCACCACAGAATGCGCGGGAACTAATAAAACATCGTCAAAGGTAAGAGCTTGTTGCAGCAAACGCATGAGTTATCCTTAATTTCCAAAACGAGATTATACAGATTTGCAATGCTTATTAAAAGTTGGTAAGCTGAATTGCCCTAAAATATGATTAAAAACATGAATTAATCGTTAAATCATCAATTAATATCTAAATTAATCGGCATTAAGTAAACTGACTTTTTGATAAAAACGTTGTTTAAATTAAGATATGCCAAAACGGCATGATGAATTGGATAGGAACATAAATGAAATCGCTACATTTGCTTTTGGGTTTAATGATTTTAATCGCAGCGCCGGTGTTAAGTCATGCGGAAATTTATAAATGGAAAGATAAGGACGGTTCGACAAGGTATACCGACACGCCGCCGCCTTCGAATATTAAACAAGAACCCATTGGAGGCAAAAAAAAACCTGTGAATCCGGCAAGTAAAGAGCCATTGGCGCCAGTGGGAAATGTCCAGCAGACACAGCCAGTAACCAACGCGGCTCCGCCTCCGCCTGTGAGTGTCGAAGATGAGGCTGCTGCGCAACGTCAGCGTAATGCTGAAGCCGAAAAAAGAAACAAACAGGAAAAAGAGGCTGAGGCTAAAAGAAAAGCAGAAAATTGCAAGGCTGCTAAAGCCAACTACGAAACTTATACTCAAGGCGGGCGCGTATATAAAATGAACGAAAAAGGTGAGCGCGAGTATATGTCTGATAAAGACTTACAGGACGGAAAAGCGCAAGCGCAAAGAGAAATCGACGAAAACTGTAATTAAGGCTCAGTTAAGTTAATTATCTGGCGGTGCATCCCCACCGCCTTTTTTCATGATCTTCCCATCTGCAGCACGTTGCCTACGTACTTCTTTTGGGTCTGCAATCAATGGGCGATAAATCTCGACGCGGTCTAAATGGCGCAATGTGGTATCAAGTTTGGTGAGCTTTCCGAAAATACCTATTTGATTTACTTTCAGGTCAATTTCTGGGAAATTTCTGCAGTATGCCGGATGCTTGAATTGCCGCTTCCGCATTAGCTCCTGGCGGCATATGCACGGGAATGATGAGTTGCTGATGCGGCAGGGCATAAGCCACTTCTACAGTCATATGTTGTTCACTGCTCATAATCGATCCCCATAATCAATCTCTTAGATTAATAATTTTATTTTTTGGCATAAACTTTATCTGCACGCGCTACAAAGCCATCCACAAAAGTATCTGTGATGTAGTTAAACACGGGCGCGATGATTTTCTCTAAAAAGCCGTTGGCAAATTCATAATTCAATCTAAACTCGATTTTACAGGCATCTTTCCGCAACTCAATAAAGCGCCAATCGCCTTCCAAATGCTTAAATGGGCCATTTTTTAGCTTTATTTCCATCGTGTGCGGAAAAACCTTATGATTTTGCGTTGTAAAATTCTGTTTTAAGCCATGATAATTAATGTGTAAAGTCGCGCTGGTGCTGGTTTCTGTGCGTTCCAGCAAATCAACGCCGCCACACCAAGGCAAAAACTTTGGATAGTCTTCTACGGCATCAACCAAAGCATACATTTGCTCTGCAGAATGCATCACCAACACGGTTTTTTCAACTTGCGCCATTAAATTTTTAATACTAGCGTAAAATGTCATTTTAAGTCATTAGTGAACAAATGCTAAGTTTTATGAGCATCGCCCAAAATAAAAAAGCTTTTTTTGATTATTTTATCGAAGAGAAATACGAAGCCGGCATTGTGCTGGAAGGCTGGGAAGTCAAGGCTATCCGCGATAACCGCGTCAACCTTAAAGAAGCCTACGTCGTCATTATGCGCGGCGAGATTTACCTCATCGGCTGCCACATCACGCCGCTCGGCGCGGCTTCTACGCATATTCGACCGGATGCGATTCGTACGCGTAAACTGTTGTTACATCGTGAGGAGATTGCAAAACTGATTGGCAAGGTTGAGCGCGCGGGATATACGCTAGTGCCGCTGGATATGCACTTCAGTAAAGGTCGCATCAAGTTGCAAATCGGTTTGGCAAAAGGCAAAAAACAGCATGACAAGCGCGATACTGAAAAAGCCCGCGATTGGGAGCGCGAAAGAGGCCGTATTATGCGGGCGCATAATAAATAATTTTTACCTTTATTTTAAAAGCGTATAATCTAGTCTTGAGTGAACTAAATTAAGTTTTCTCGAGTCTTAGGGTTATTGCTACAAAACACAAGGGGCTGACCAGGTTTCGACGTGGGTTGCAAAGCAGTGCAGGGCATACCGAGGGTTCAGGTTTCCTCGTAAATCCATCTGAAAAAGTATAGTCGCAAACGACGAAACTTACGCTCTAGCCGCTTAATACCGGCTGGACGCTGCACCATCTCTCCCGTGGGGTGGGTGGCCTTAAAAACCATCGCAGCGTCATATACACGGGATACGTTTTACGTTGGGTTACTTAGCGTAGAATTAACCTTAAGGTAACTCGTCTTGCAGATGCTTGTCGGTTGGTGCATGCAAGATCAAACTAAACAACCAGGCTAAGTATGTAGAACTGTCTGTGGAGGGCTTGCGGACGCGGGTTCGATTCCCGCCTGCTCCACCAAACAATAAATACCACCTTGACGGTGGTATTTTTGTTTGCAGAATTAGTTGATGAGAACCTGAAAATCGGGTTCGTCCAGCCGAGCGCTGCTCGGTTGGACGATGAGTGAATGAGTGCATGTGAGAGATGGCAAAATAGCCTTAAGGCAAAACTGACACAGTACCGCCTGTTCTACTATTTCAATGCCAGAGAATCAACGACGGTAATAGTAAGGTCGATCGTAGTAAGGATTCCAGTAAGGATAGTTCTGTCGATACTGCTGGCGAATCACGGCCTGCTCATACTCTTTCTGTATACATTCTCGCCATCCATTCGTATCTTTTTCGAACCCCAGTTTTTCACAGGCCGGACCATGTACCTGTATTTTGTATTCCATCAGCTTTATTGCCTGTTTTTGCTCGGCTAAAGGATCCGATGCGCACCCGCCAAGTAATGTGATCAAGCTGAATATGGAAATTAGACGTGTAATCATATTAATCCTAGTAAGAAGACTTAAGGTACCTAATTATGTATTTATTTTTAACAAAAAGTTCAATAAAATTATCCTAAAATAGACTTCCCGAATGAGTTTTCTTCTTGTAGGGTGTTTAGGTAACTTATAAATCTATTTGCTCTGTCACCAACTTACGCCTAACATTAGTCCAGCGCCTAAATCAACGCTAGATTTGGTGTCACCAGCAGTTATATAAGATTGTAAGTTATAGGTTGGATTAAATCTATGTGAGTAGTAGAGTGTGTATTCACGGATGTTTGAGTTGTATCTCCATGCGGCTTGCCTCAAATCCAGCAACAAGCCGGCACTGTTTAATGCATTTATTTTGTAAGCAGCACCAACGGTACCATACCAAACATTATCTAACTTGTACTCTGAATGATCCGGATTGCCCATTTTTTTATAGCCAATGGTACCTAATAAAGTTAGCCTGTCGAGCATTTGATATGCGTCTAGCTGTAAAGCGTAATCATTTTCACCGGTTCCGAGTCCTTTTGTGACAGAAGCAGTTCCAAATTTAACTTTTCCACCAACATCAAGAATGAATTTTTGATCTTCGGATTGAAAAGCAGTATAAGTTAAGCTGCTGACAATATCACCTAGACCAGACTCTCGTGTGTGTTTGTTGATATTTTCCTCGATGATTATTTTACTTTCACCGCCAGTAACCCCTCCGGGCCCGTCAATTTCTAGCCATGGTACGGTTACTCTTACTAGCCAGCGACCCAGTTCATACTTGCCAGTAAAGGGGACGTATTTGATTTTCGTTACTTCAGATTGTCCATATTTTCCAGAGCTATAATCTAACCCGGTAGTGAATCCAAGCTTGGCTTCAGCTGCTATGGCATCTAGATTGAATGTGATCGCTAGAGCTATAAATGTTAATTTTTTCATTATTATTTTAGTTTGTATTTTATACTTGACTGATACTATTGTGCCAAAGAGAATGAACCGAAGCATTAATCCTCGGGCCGTTCAATATGCTCAGGCTTTTCAACTTTCTCAGGCTTTTCAACTTTCTCAGGCTTTTCAACTTTCTCAGGCTTTTCGACTTTCTCAGGCTTTTCAACTTTCTCAGGCTTTTCAACTTTCTCAGGCTTTTCAACTTTCTCAGGCTTTTCAACTTTCTCAGGCTTTTCAACTTTCTCAGGCTTTTCGGCAAGCTCAGGCTTTTCGGCAAGCTCAGGCTTTTCGACTTTATCTTCAATTTCTACTTTCTCAACAGTGCTTACCTCACGATCAGAACGCTCTTTAACAGAGTTTGATTTAATAGTATCAGTGCTGTCTGGGCGTTGCTTGCTTCCGCCACGTTCTAAAATTTTATCTTCAGATAAATATTCAATGGTACGTGCATTGATATTACCTGCGTGGTCTATCTTGCCGCGCACGATAATTGTCTGATTATCACTGGAGATTACCCCTTTGATTTTGGTGTTAGCATCAATATTAACGGTTTGATTTTGCACGTTAAGCTTGCGTTCCGATAGCGTTGGCGCAATCCCTTGAATGACTACGTTTTCAGCTCCCTTAATCACGCGCTGCATTGCGCTCTCTTTAATTTGGTTGACTTGCAAAGCACGACCGTTCCAATGTCCTCTTACCTGAAGGTTGCGACCAACATTTAACCGATTGTTGGATATTACATTGATGCCATTGATTTTGCCTGATTGATCGACAGTGCCAGCTATTAGGGAGGGCGTATTAGGTGCAGCAAGATCTACCCGTAATGCATGCACAAGGTTGTTTTTGGATACTAAGCCGCTTAGTTTTACTGTTCGATTTGGTTTTAAATCAGTGCTGCCTAAGGTGCTGCGGCTAAGTTTAATTGTTTGCCCCATAATCTGCATGGTGTTTTGGGCTAAGTCGACTTTCTCTATTTTGCCCACCATGATATGCGAGACACTAATATGCTGCGCTTTGAGCTGATTTCCCATATTGCTTGATTCAATCGCTACAACTTGTCCAATATTAAGCGCGTTAATTGAAGCAGGTTGTCCATCAATATCTACGATTGTCTGGTTGTCATACTGTACCTCAAGGCCATTCACGCAAACACTTGCAAATCCGGTAATAACACCGACAATACCCGTGCCGCCAATTCCCTCATTTGCCAAATCTCCGGTCCCGCCAATGCCTGAGTCTGATGCTTCGATGCCCGTTCCACCAATACCATCATGCGCTTGTTGTCCTGTTCCACCGATACCGTCCTGCTGATGACCGGTGCCGCCGATACCTCTATTGCAGACATCAGCATTAGCGGTTGATGTTAATAAAATTAACGTAATAGTAGCTATGATTGCTAAAAAGCGTTGCATCATTTAGCAGACCTTATGAAGGCTTATTTTTATCATCATCAGTATGGTAAAAATACACACCAAAATTCATTCTTTGAGTTGCCTTATCAGATTGCCTCCGTGCAGTCGTTTCCGTTTGTGCAGCCTTAAGTGCCGCCGCACGACGATTTACCGTTTTAATAGCAGTCATGCCACTTTGTTTGGCAAATTGATGCAATATTTCTATATTTTCAGTGGTTAGGCCATCATAGTAAACACAACGTTCTAGCATAGGATTGTTCAAACTATTCAAATTGCTCTCCGCTGCCGCCATGTGATCGTGCACATTCATGCCAAAAAAAGCTAATTTTTCTTGTAAATCAAGGTTTGGAATAAATGCCTGAATGTTCAAATGCACGTAATCGTTGTTGTCTAGACTAACAAAGCCTAGCCTTAGCCATTCATCTAGTACGGGCCGTGAACGAAAATCTTTGCTGACGCTGGCCACTAATGACTCAAACGATACAGCACCATGACTGGCTAGCCTTGGTAAAGCCAAAGGTTGGCCAGAAGAATCTAGATATTCCTTATTACCTAGCCATAATCCGATAATTTGAGCACCTAATGATGGTGGCGGCTCAGGAGGCTCAGTTTCTTCACTAAGAATGCGATGCACATCTTTACGATGAACCCCGGTCAACAAGGTGATCCGGCTATTTGTTTGAGCTTTGCCATTGAGTCTGAACTCTTCTTCAGCCACGCTTACAAATACACGCTTTAAATCCTCCAGCACCATAGTGTAGTTAATGCCGTTTGATAGCATCAGACGCACCAAGGGGCGCAACACTTTCCGCAGAGTTTTGTGCAGCGCAGCTTTGGTCTTGTCTGAAGCGTTGGCGAGATGTATGTTCATTTCAGTTGAGTTAATTATATTCTGCTAATAAATTTCCGTAGAAAATTATATGTCATGCGGCAGCCTTACCATAATGAGTTTCGACCATGACTCCAATTTCCTTTAGAAGTGGTGTGGGTAATACGCCGCCAGCACAAATGATAACGGCATCATTTGGAATTTCGATCATTTCGCTATTAGCCAGTTCAATTTGTACTGTGTCTGAACGTATTTCTTTGATGTTTGATTTGAGTAGTACCATGAGTCGCTTTACAGCCTCCGCATGTTGTAGGCGCTCTCTGTTTTTTGGTTTCACACGGCCAAAGGCTTCGCTACGATAAGAAAGTGTGACTGTAGTGCCTGGCTGCTCGGAGATAGTGATTGCAGCTTCGAGTGCACTATCGCCGCCGCCTACGATTAATACATGCTGCCCGCGATATTGTTCAGGGTCAGTTAACCGGTAAACTACTTTGGCTTGCTCCTCGCCGGGAACTTCTAATTTACGTGGCGTTCCTTGGCGACCAATAGCAAGTAATACATTGGCAGTTTGGTAGGTAGCTTTAGATGTTTTAACCTCGTAGCCAATAGCTGTTTTGGCAATTGTTTCCATGCGCTCATTAAAATTGACCTTCAGTTTTGTGTCGCGTAATACACGTTGCCAAAATCCTAGCAACTCTTCTTTGCTGATATCGTACATTTCTACCTTGCCGACAATAGGTAGCATAACGGGTTGCGTCATTGCGACTTTATTACGAGGGTATTTATAAATAGCGCCTCCAAGAGAGTCTTCTTGCTCTATAGTGATGCACTTAAGCTGATGCTCTTTGGCGGCAAGTGATGCTGAAAGTCCTGCAGGGCCAGCACCAATGATGACTACGTCATATTCATTGCCTTCATTCTTTTTTTTCAGAATAGAATCAATGGCTTGTTTTCCTTGTTCAGCGGCCTTGCGGATCAACCCCATACCACCAAGTTCACCAGCGATAAAGATATTGGAAACATTGGTTTCGAAAGAAGGGGAAACGTAGGGAATGTCCATGCCGCGCTTTTCAGTACCAAATACTAATTCTATAGCTTCTACAGGACATGCCGCCAAACAAGCGCCATGACCAATGCAGTGCGTTGGGTCGGTAAGCATGGCTTTGCCTTTAACTATACTGAGAGCTTTTTCTGGGCATGCCTTTACACAGGCGCCAGAGCCGCAACAGCGACTTAGGTCAATATGCGGGTGTATTGATGCAGGCTCGGTAAGGCCAGCTTCTTTTGCTTCATGTAAGCGCGCACGGCCACGTCGATTAATTTGCTTTTGGCGGGTAACGTAAAAGGCCAGGATTAGCAGGAACGGCGTGAGGTAAATAAGTAAGGTTGTATTTGGCATATTCAATATGGCTAGAGAATAACAGTCTTCAATTTAATTAAAAATCATTATCTCAATTTGACCAATTTATAATATCATCGATTACAATGGTACATAATATGTGAGAAAATTACACACGTCAATTTGTAGAGTTTAATGGTTGCTTCCAAAAAATAAGTCTATAAGGGATCATATGATGCGCTCATTAGCCAATTTAAAAAAGATGAAACATGGTGTTAAGGAATTGCAGTGCTAGGCAAGATAGGATATCTGCTAAATCGGGTTGCTATATTAACATCGTTGATTGTGCTTGTGTGGCTTGGGTGGAAGGTGGCTCAAGGTAACTACTATAAGCCTGGCAAGGGGCTGGGTTACAACCTGGGGCTGGTGGGTGGTTTGATGATGCTGACCTTGTTGCTTTACTCCATGCGCAAGCATCTTAAGTTTATGCAAGGATTAGGCAAACTTAAGCATTGGTTCCGTATTCATATGATGTTGGGAGTGTTAGGTCCGACCTTGGTTTTGTTTCATACTACGTTTCGCACAGCGTCAATTAATGCCACTGTGGCCCTATATTGCATGCTATTGGTGGCAGGCAGTGGCTTGGTTGGCAGATTGGTTTACACCCGAATTCATCGAGGGCTTTATGGTAGTCGCTCTACCCTAAAGGAAGCTTATGAAGAAATGGCTGGCAGTTCAGGGGACGTAAAGTCAAAACTACATTTTTTTCCTAAAGTGGAAAAGAAAATCAAAAATTTCGAATATGAAGCTTTGGAGAAAAAACGCGGATTTTTTGCAGGCGTCTTATTATTCCTCAGTTTTGATGTACGGCGCATGTTGCTTGCATGGCGCTGTAAGCGCTACATATATTTGAAGCTGGGACCAGGGAAACAAGATCTTGCAAAAGAAGCTTCTAACTTGGTCAGTAGGTATTTAATACAAATTCAAACGGTAGCTCAATTCAAAAAATTCGAGCAGATATTCTCCGCATGGCACATTTTGCATATACCTTTGATGTATATGATGGTAGCTACGGCTGTATTCCATGTTATTTGGGTGCACATGTACTGACAGACAATCATATGCTACGTTTTTTTAGTTTATTTATTCTGAGTTTTTTGCTGTCATTCGCTGCTGGCGCAGATACGCTTGAAAGCGTGATGATGCCGGGCAAGGTGATTCAGGGGCATCTGAAGTGGGAGGATAATTGCCAGAAATGCCATAAAAAATTCGACAAAGAAGGGCAAAGCCAGCTATGTAAAGATTGTCATAAAGACATTAACAAAGACGTTGCCGATAAAAAAGGATTTCATGGCAGGCTAAAAGAAGGGCGGAGTTGTGCCGAGTGTCATACAGAGCACAAGGGACGTAGTGCAAATATAGTCAATTTAGACGAAAAAAACTTTAAGCATACCCAAACCGACTTTCAGTTAAAGGGCGGGCACTTGGGTGAGAAGGTTGGGTGTAAAGATTGCCACAAGCCCAAGGCTAAATATAGAGATGCGCCATTAACATGTATTGGCTGTCATAAAAAAGATGATAAACACAAAGGGTCATTGGGCGAGAAGTGTATAGATTGCCACGTCGAGAAGAACTGGAAAGATATAGAGTTTGATCACGACAAAAGTGACTTTAAGCTCCGCGGCGCACATGCCGAGACCAAGGTGGCATGTAAAGACTGCCACAAAGATAATTTATTCAAACAAACGCCAAAAGATTGTTACTCATGTCACAAGAAGGATGATGACCATAAGGGTGTATTTGGTCTGAAATGTGCTGATTGCCATACGGATAAGAACTGGAAAGAGTCAACGTTCGATCATAAGGTTGATGGGAAGTTTGCCTTGCTGGGCAAGCATGATGGCGCTAAATGCCAGAGCTGCCATAAGTCAGCAGGGCAAAAATTACCCAAAACTTGTATCGGTTGCCATCGTGCAGACGATAAGCATAATGGCACATTGGGTGAAAATTGCGCGGATTGTCACCATGAGCGCAGTTGGTCTACGTCTACGTTTAACCACGATAAAGACACGCGTTTCGCACTTAAAGATAAACATAAATCAGCCAAGTGTGAAGCTTGTCATACAACGGGTGGCCTGAAGTATGAAAAGATTCCGATGGATTGCTATTCGTGCCACAAAAAAGATGATGCTCATAAGGGCAAGTTTGGTGAGAAGTGCGGGGATTGTCATAACGCTAAGGATTGGAAGAAAGATAATTTCGACCATGATAAAACCAAGTTCCCGCTCAGAGGTAAGCATAAACCTGCCAAATGCGAGAGCTGCCATAAAAACGGTTTAGAAGAAAAACTTAAAACTGGTTGTAACGATTGCCACCAAAAGGATGATCCACATAAATCTGTGTTCGGCGTAAGTTGCGAGAAGTGTCATAACGACTTGGATTGGAAAAGAACCACCAGCTTCGATCACACGAAAGATACTAAATACCCATTAAAAGGTAAGCACATTAAAACCAAGTGTGAGACTTGCCACAAACCGCCACCAGCTCCTTCTAAACTATCGCCACTGGCTACATGCTATTCTTGTCACGAGCGTGATGACGTGCATAAAGGTTCTGAGGGTAAAAAGTGCGAGGATTGCCATACTGAGAACACGTGGAAAGTAAAAGACTTTGATCACAACAAGACTAAGTTTCCATTGCTTGGCAAACACGGTCTGGTTGAGTGTAAGAAATGTCATTTGACCGGCAAATTTAAAGAAGCCAAGTCGGATTGTTATTCTTGCCACCAAAAAGACGACAAGCATAAAAAGCAACTGGGCACATTATGTGAAGATTGCCACAACGCGAGGGATTGGGCGGTGTGGGATTACAACCACGACAAGCGCACTAAATTTAAGCTTGATGGCGGCCACAAGGACGTAGCATGCTTGGATTGCCATAAGGCTACGTTTACTGGCAAAGTTAAACAAAGCACTACTTGTTACAGCTGTCACGCAGGTGATGACGTGCATAGTGGTAGTTTTGGCCCGCAATGCGATCGATGCCATGTCAATACAAACTTTAGAGAAATAAAGGTAAATGCCGGTGTAGGTAGATAAGAAGCTGTAATGGTTTTTGTGAACTTAAAACTTATAACTAAAAAATATATGTTTTAAATTCCATATAATATTATATAAATACAGTTTGACTTATCATTATTTCCCACATAAAATCCGTAAATCGTGTATAAATTTCCCACATTTTAGTTGTTGGGTGCTAATTTGTGATGTTTGGAGTCGGTTTATAAATGACGGCCGGTATGCAATTTAAATGGAGACAATTCCCAGCATTCTTATTAGCATGCTGCATTTCTATTGTATTGGCGAGCTCCGCTGTAGCTGCAACAAAAACCATTAAAGGTGGGTTTAAATTCGACCACTCTAAAACCGGCTTCGCTCTAACCGGGCAGCATGCCGTTGCAAGGTGTGAAACTTGTCACATCAATGGAATTTTTAAAGGTACGCCAAAGCAATGTTCGAGTTGTCACGTAAATGGCAACCGCATGAATGCAACTGCCAAGCCTGCTTCACATATCCCAACCACTGATAAATGTGAAACCTGTCACATATCACCTTCATGGAAGCCAGCAGTATTTAGCCATTCAGGGATAATGCAAGGTGCGTCATGTGCAAATTGCCATAACGGTAGCTCGGCCCCTGGAAAACCAGCAAATCATTTATCCACTTCATCTGGCTGCGAGACCTGCCATAAAACTACTGGATGGATTCCTGCAGCTGGTTTTGATCACATGGGGATTACTAGCGGTTGTGCCAGTTGCCACAATGGCACGAAGGCCAAAGGCAAATCACTCAACCATATTACAACAAGTGCTGCGTGCGAAACTTGCCATAGCTCTACCAGTTCATTTAAGGGCGGGGTTAAATTTGACCACGTTGGTATAATTACAGGCTGTGCGAGCTGTCATAACGGCACCAAAGCCAAAGGCAAACCTACCACCCATATTGTCACCACTGCGGCCTGTGAGACTTGCCATAAGTCTACCACCAGCTTCAAAGGTGCGGCGATGAACCATACCGGCATCACCAGTGGCTGTGCCAGCTGTCATAACGGCACCAAAGCCAAAGGCAAACCTACCACTCATATTGTCACCACTGCGGCCTGTGAGACTTGCCATAAGTCTACCACCAGCTTCAAGGGAACGGCGATGAATCACACGGGTGTTACCACCGGTTGTGCGAGCTGCCATAACGGTACGACGGCGAAAGGTAAAACAGCTACACATATTCCAACGACCGCTAAATGTGAAAGCTGTCATACATCAACCGCCAGCTTCAAAGGTGCGGTAATGAACCACACCGGTATCACCACCGGTTGCGCCTCTTGCCATGGTGGTAACTTCGCCAATGTGAAATCGAAACCGACAACGCACATTGCCACCACTGCGGCCTGTGAGACTTGCCATAAATCGACCGCCAGCTTCAAAGGTGGTGCAGCGATGAACCACACCGGCATCACCACCGGTTGTGCTTCTTGCCATAACGGTACGACGACATTGGGCAAACCTACCAGCCACATTGTCACCACCGCAGCCTGTGAGACTTGCCATAAGTCCACCACCAGCTTCAAGGGAACGGCGATGAACCACACCGGCATCACCAGTGGCTGTGCGAGCTGTCATAACGGCACGACCGCTAAAGGGTTGCCAACAACTCATATACCGTCGACTGCTGCTTGTGAGACCTGTCACAAATCGACCACTGCCTTCAAGCCTGCGACGATGAACCATACCGGCATTACCTCTAGTTGTGCGACTTGCCATGGTGGTAACTTTGCTAATGTGAAGGCTAAATCTGCGACGCATATTGCCACCACCGCGGCCTGTGAGAGCTGCCATAGCTCAACCACCAGCTTCAAAGGTGCGGCGATGAACCATACCGGCATCACCAGTGGCTGTGCCAGCTGTCATAACGGCACCAAAGCCAAAGGCAAACCTACCACTCATATTGCCACCACCGCGGCCTGTGAGAGCTGCCATAGCTCAACCACCAGCTTCAAAGGTGCGGCGATGAACCATACCGGCATCACCAGTGGCTGTGCCAGCTGTCATAACGGCACCAAAGCCAAAGGCAAACCTACCACCCATATTGTCACCACTGCGGCCTGTGAGACTTGCCATAAGTCTACCACCAGCTTCAAAGGTGCGGCGATGAACCATACCGGCATCACCAGTGGCTGTGCCAGCTGTCATAACGGCACCAAAGCCAAAGGCAAACCTACCACTCATATTGTCACCACTGCGGCCTGTGAGACTTGCCATAAGTCTACCACCAGCTTCAAGGGAACGGCGATGAATCACACGGGTGTTACCACCGGTTGTGCGAGCTGCCATAACGGTACGACGGCGAAAGGTAAAACAGCTACACATATTCCAACGACCGCTAAATGTGAAAGCTGTCATACATCAACCGCCAGCTTCAAAGGTGCGGTAATGAACCACACCGGTATCACCACCGGTTGCGCCTCTTGCCATGGTGGTAACTTCGCCAATGTGAAATCGAAACCGACAACGCACATTGCCACCACTGCGGCCTGTGAGACTTGCCATAAATCGACCGCCAGCTTCAAAGGTGGTGCAGCGATGAACCACACCGGCATCACCACCGGTTGTGCTTCTTGCCATAACGGTACGACGACATTGGGCAAACCTACCAGCCACATTGTCACCACCGCAGCCTGTGAGACTTGCCATAAGTCCACCACCAGCTTCAAGGGAACGGCGATGAACCACACCGGCATCACCAGTGGCTGTGCGAGCTGTCATAACGGCACGACCGCTAAAGGGTTGCCAACAACTCATATACCGTCGACTGCTGCTTGTGAGACCTGTCACAAATCGACCACTGCCTTCAAGCCTGCGACGATGAACCATACCGGCATTACCTCTAGTTGTGCGACTTGCCATGGTGGTAACTTTGCTAATGTGAAGGCTAAATCTGCGACGCATATTGCCACCACCGCGGCCTGTGAGAGCTGCCATAGCTCAACCACCAGCTTCAAAGGTGCGGCGATGAACCATACCGGCATCACCAGTGGCTGTGCCAGCTGTCATAACGGCACCAAAGCCAAAGGCAAACCTACCACTCATATTGCCACCACTGCGGCCTGTGAGACCTGCCATAAGCTCAACCACCAGCTTCAAAGGTGCGGCGATGAACCATACCGGCATCACCAGTGGCTGTGCCAGCTGTCATAACGGCACCAAAGCCAAAGGCAAACCTACCACCCATATTGTCACCACTGCGGCCTGTGAGACTTGCCATAAGTCTACCACCAGCTTCAAAGGTGCGGCGATGAACCATACCGGCATCACCAGTGGCTGTGCCAGCTGTCATAACGGCACCAAAGCCAAAGGCAAACCTACCACTCATATTGTCACCACTGCGGCCTGTGAGACTTGCCATAAGTCTACCTCAAGCTTTGCCGGTGCCACAATGAACCACACCGGTATCACCACCGGTTGTGCTTCTTGTCATAACGGTACGACCGCTAAGGGGAAACCAGCGACGCACATTGCCACCACTGCAGCCTGTGAAACTTGCCATAAATCGACCACAACATTTAGCACTGGTGCGATGAATCACACCGGCATCACCACCGGTTGTGCTTCTTGTCATAACGGTACGACTGCTAAGGGGAAACCAGCGACGCACATTGCCACCACTGCGGCCTGTGAGACTTGCCATAAGTCTACCTCAAGCTTTGCCGGTGCCACAATGAACCACACCGGTATCACCACCGGTTGTGCTTCTTGTCATAACGGTACGACTGCTAAGGGGAAACCAGCGACGCACATTGCCACCACTGCAGCCTGTGAGACTTGCCATAAATCGACCACAACATTTAGCACTGGTGCGATGAATCACACCGGCATCTCCACCGGTTGTGCTTCTTGTCATAACGGTACGACCGCTAAGGGGAAACCAGCGACGCACATTGCCACCACTGCGGCCTGTGAAACCTGTCATAAGTCTACCTCAAGCTTTGCCGGTGCCACAATGAACCACACCGGTATCACCACCGGTTGTGCTTCTTGTCATAACGGTACGACTGCTAAGGGGAAACCAGCGACGCACATTGCCACCACTGCAGCCTGTGAGACTTGCCATAAATCGACCACAACATTTAGCACTGGTGCGATGAATCACACCGGCATCTCCACCGGTTGTGCTTCTTGTCATAACGGTACGACTGCTAAGGGGAAACCAGCGACGCACATTGCCACCACTGCGGCCTGTGAGACTTGCCATAAATCTACAACTAGCTTTGCTGGCGGTGCCACAATGAACCATACCGGCATCACCACTGGCTGTGCCAGCTGCCATAATGGCACTAAAGCATTAGGTAAACCTGCTACGCACATTCAAACCAGTGCTGGTTGCGAAACCTGTCATAAATCAACTACAACCTTTACCGGCACAACCATGAACCATACAGGTATCGTGACGGGCTGTGCGACTTGCCATAACGGGGCAACAGCATTAGGCAAGCCGGCTACACATATAGTCACTACTGCTGGCTGTGAAACCTGCCATAAAAACTTCACCTCATTTGCTGGAGCGACCTTCAACCATACCGGCGTCGCCCCTGGCTCTTGCGCAACCTGCCATGGAAAAACCGCTACAGGTAAGCCTGCTAATCATATTGTGACAACTGCATCATGTGATACTTGTCATCGTACCACTGCATGGGTGCCTGCTACTTTCAGTCATACTGGCATTGTGACGGGCTGTGCAACTTGCCATAACGGTACAAGCGCTAAAGGTAAAACTCCTGCACACGTTCAAACAAGCGCAGGTTGTGAGACCTGCCATAAATCCACTACTACGTTTGCTGGCGCAACGATGAACCACACTGGCATTGTGACAGGTTGTGCAACTTGCCATAACGGCACGACTGCTAAAGGTAAGCCTGCAACCCATCCTGCAACCAGTGCTGGTTGTGAAACTTGCCATAAATCAACCACGTCATTTGCTGGCGCAGCGTTTAATCATACTGGTGTTGTTGCAGGAACTTGTGCAAGTTGCCATAACGGCACGACAGCTAAAGGTAAGCCTTCAAACCACCTGCCTAGCACACAGAGCTGTGACCAGTGTCATAAGAACACGACTAGCTTTAGCGGGGCAAGTATGAATCACACGGGGATTACTAGTGGTTGTGCTAGCTGCCATAACGGAACGTTTGCAAAAGGTAAAGAGGGTGACCACCCTAAAACAACTGCTGATTGCAGTAGCTGCCATACAACAAAAACGTTTGACAAGTAGATTGGTAAAAGCGAGTGTAAAAAAATCACACAAAATATAAAATTTGGTTGCTAATCTGCATTAAGTTGCTATACTAAGCGCATGATAATTATAAGGTTATGAGGGGTTGTAATGCGCAGCATGCGGCTTTTTATTCTGTTTTTTTGGGCAAGTTCGGCCTTTGCGGGAGTTACAGTCCAATCAGAAGTTGCACAGATACTGGATGAGCCAGATGTAGTGGTTGCGGGTGATGAGGCCGACATAAGGATTAACTTTACGACTCCAATTACATATCTTCGTAGCTTCCCAGAGGGCCCAAGTGACACGTTACGGATTGCAATCAATATAACTGACCCATGCGTGGCAGAACAACTGGTGGTGCAAGAGTCAAAGAATTCACCAAAAACCAACACAATTACACCATTTACGCTTACTTTTCCTGAAATAATCAAAGTGCAAACTGGTAATGCAGTTTGCAACATTACTAAGAATCGAGTCGATACAAATAAATCGCTTCTTATTCGTTTTGCCAACATAAACACTTACAAAGTCAGGCTGGGCGATGATAACCACAGTATCATTGTTCGTGTACCTTTGCTTGAAAAACCTGCAGCTACTTTTGTAGAGCCTGCGCTGACTGTGGCAATACCTCCAGAGGGCGCATCAGCAAAACACTTGATGACCTCTGGCAAGGCAGCTATGGCGGCTGGAGAGTACGAAAGTGCCACACAGATTTTTAACCGCTTGCTAAATTTTCCGCCGAATGAATTTTCACAAGAGGCGCAAGAACTAGTAGGTAATGCGCGTGAAAATAATGGAGATTTTGCTAAGGCCAAAATCGAGTACAACCTTTACCTAAAACTTTACCCAGAAAGCGAAGGTGCTTTGCGGGTTAAACTTAGGCTAGCTGATATTAATGCGGGTAAGGCAAAAGTAGCTGAAAACAAGGTGTCAACAAAAAAACAAATCAACCAAGTGAGTCAAACCAATGTGTTTGGTAGCTTATCTCAGTATTACTATGGTGGCCGGACGGCAACAGACACTAATACTGCGGGGGTGAAAACTCATGATCGGTTGACTGACCAATCTGCTTTGGTAACTAGCTTTGATATCACAGGCCGCTGGCGCCATAACCAGTATGATGACAAAGTGGTGTTTCGTGATGCACAAACCCACAATTTTCCGCCAGGCGATAATTTCAGAGACATTAATCGCTTAAATGCAGCTTATTGGGATCATGAAGATAAGTCTCTGGGCTATATGTTCCGCTTGGGACGCCAACCAGGTAACTCGCAAGGTGTGCTGGGCAGATTTGATGGTGGCTTTGTAAAGTATTCACTTAACGATAATTTTAGAATTACCGGTGTAGCTGGTGTACCGGATGATGGTTCTCATTCACCTATTAGAACAAATCGGCAATTTTATGGTACTGCTCTAGAATTTGGGACATCTGCTAGTAATATTAGCGGCAATGTTTATGCCATTCAGCAAAATGCTGATGGCTTCACTGAAAGGCGCGCTTTGGGCACAGAGATGCGTTATTTCAACAATTCAACCTCTTGGTTTGGTCTGCTAGACTACGACACCGTTTATGACAGAGTTAATATCGCTTTGTTGCAAGGCAATTGGATAGGCAATAATGATATTACCTATAACGTTCTGCTAGACCATCGTAAGTCACCTATTTTGTATGCTGAGAGCGCGATACCCGCAGTGGCAGGGGTGGTGTCAGTAGGAAGTCTGCAAAAAGTAATGACTGACAAACAGATTATTAAGGCTGTAAATGATGTTACAGCAGACACAGATACAGCGTTATTTGGTGCTACTAAACAAATCACACCCAAGTGGCAACTGGGTGGTGATGTCCGCATGAATCGCACATCTGGCACAAGAGGCACAGGGATTGAATTTGTGCCAGGCATTTTGTCTACCAAAAGCACTGGAACGGCTTATACCTATTCACTGCAGGCGATTGGGACTAACGTTATATTTGCTGATGATACGGCAGTAATAAATGGCAGCTATGTAGATGACCCTGCTTATTATGCCGAGACTCTTGGTTTGGCAAATGTGGCTACGTTCCGCACTAAATGGCATGTGACGAGCTCACTTAATTTTTACCATCAAAAAAGCGACAATAGCCTAAATGACCTAAAAATTTTTAAAGTGGCGCCTAATGTACGCGTTTCTTATCAGTTAACTGATGCGGGATTATTAGAAGCTGAGCTTGGTTTTGAGAAGTCTTATTCAGATGATAATACTGATACAAAAATCAAATCAACCCGTGAATCCATGTTTGTTGGATATAGGTGGGATTTTTAATAACTAATCATTTATCCCTGATTCCTTGTGTTTTCATTATGTACTTCAGTGCTGTTCAGGCATGCTAAAAACCATGAACGTAGTTAACTTTCAGATGGAGAAGCCATGAGCGTTACCTCATTAATTATTGGTTTTATATTGGGTGCGGTTTCAACAATTATTTTTACATCAAGTTTCATGTCTTCAGAAAATAAGCTGCTTAACAAAAAGAGTCTTAAAGCCAATCCTGTAATAGCTATTTTTATACTGGTGCCAATTTTGGCAGGTTTACTTTATTGGAAGACCGGTAACCCAGATGCAGTAAGCGTAAGCGCTCCGATGACCACTTTGGCGCCAGCGGGTATGGGGACGGTAGAGCCGATAGGTGAAGGCCATGAGATGGGCGACCTAGGTGTTATGGCCCAAAAACTTGCGGCTAAGTTGGAAAAGTCTCCAGAAAACGCAGATGGCTGGGTGTTGCTTGCGCATAGTTATGTAGAGTTAAAACAGCACAAAGATGCGGTTGGTGCTTTTGAAAAAGCTGTAAATCTAATCCCGAGTGATCCACAATTGCTTGCAGATTATGCAGATGCGTTGGCAGTGACAAACAATAGCAAGTTTGATGCTAAATCTATAGAGTTAGTAGGCCAGGCACTAAAAATAGACCCAAACCACCAAAAGGCATTGTTGTTAGCCGGCACAATCGCGTTTAATCAAACTGATTACGCAAAAGCAATTAGCATGTGGGAGCGACTACAGCCTTTAATCAACAAAGAAGATAGTACTTTAGCGAAAGACGTAGCAGCTAATATTGCAGAAGCTAAAGCTTTATTACTTAAGAGTAATAATAAAGATTAATAGGAATGACAACATTAAGCTTTATTGGGTACATTTGAGGGTGTGTTTTAATTTATAACTTAAGTGATGTGTCTACATTTATTAGGCTATAGGGGTTGATCGGTTGTTGCCAGTCCAATTTAAAAAAAGTCACCTGTGAAGTTGGCTTTTTTCATTCTGGCTTTAAGTTTTTTTGCTTCTCTCCTATATGTACTTCACCGCGCTGTTTAGCTAATACCACTTGTTTTTGCCTCTCGGCTAAAGCAGCTTTTTTCTCTTCAGCAATTTTATCGTAGCAGTGCGGACATGAAATGCCTGGGTTGTATTGTGAGCTTTGCATTTCTTCCTGTGAGAGCGGCATGCGGCAGGCGTAACATTGGTCGTAATCGCCGACTACCAGTCCGTGTTTTACAGCCACGCGCTGGTCGAATACAAAGCATTCGCCTTGCCACAGGCTTTGTGCTTCCGGCACAGTTTCCAGATATTTTAAAATTCCGCCTTGCAGGTGGTAGACCTCTTCAAAGCCTTGTTCTTTCATGAAAGATGAGGCTTTTTCGCAGCGGATGCCGCCGGTGCAAAACATGGCGACTTTTTTGTTTTTGGATTTATCCAGATTTTGTTCAACAAACTTCGGAAACTCGCGGAATGTCGTGGTTTTTGGGTCAACCGCGCCTTTGAATGTACCGATATGCACTTCATAATCATTGCGCGTGTCTAGTAGAATGACGTCCGGATCTGAAATCAGCGCATTCCATTCCTCTGGTTTGACGTAGGTGCCAACGGTCTTATTGGGGTTAATATCTGCCACACCCATGGTGACGATTTCTTTTTTGAGTTTTACCTTCATACGGTAAAAGGGATGTTCGTCAGCGTAAGATTCTTTATGTTCTAAATCTCCCAAACGCGGGTCTTGCCTTAAGTAATCGAGTACTTTGTGAATGTCATCCGGCAGGCCGGCAATAGTGCCGTTAATGCCTTCATTCGCCAATAAAATCGTGCCTTTAATATTGCATGCCACGCAGACCGCATGAATATTTGGCTGCAGGGTAGCATAATCTGGAAGATGAACAAACTTGTACAGCGCGGCGGTGAGGTATTTGGGCATGAAACTTACTGAATAACACAAAGCGTCATTTTAGCATTCGCGCCTCTTAAGGAGAAATGATTAAGATTTCGCCATTGCCACCGCACGCTAAATCTCCTGCAAAGCGTTGCACACGCTTGGCCTGAATGTTGCTGAACAAACTGGGAAGCGGCTTGAAGGCACGAAATAACAGCGCCAGAAACGGCAGGGTGTGCATACCGCAATCTTGAATCGTAGCATGCAGAGGCGTGTGGGTGAGCAGCAAAGTGCCGCGCTTCATGCTAAATCCGACGTAATTTCCAACCTTGCCATATATGCCAATGGTGCCAGCAATCATGCGGCTGCCGCAATAGTCACCTGCGTTGCCATCAACTAAAATCAGGCCGCGACGCATGCAGTCGCCGACCCTGTCGCCTGCGTTGCCTTGGCAGACAATGCTGCCGCCTTGCATACTGGCGCCTAAGAAATCACCACAATCACCTTCTATCATAATGCTGCCATGGCGCATTTTGTGGCCGATATAATTGAGCTGAAGGCTGGGATTTTTAAAAATGATTATTTCTGTATTTTCGCCTGAAACCTCGAAAAAATCAGATACTTTGGGTGAGTTCTTGCTATTAGTCAGGCTAAGGTTTTTAATTTTTTCATTACTTAGTCCGATCAGTTCATTTGGTGTTAAACGGCTGCAGTCCAGCTTGAATGCAGGATTGGTTTTCTGTGTGAATGTAAGGGCGGTCATGATGTTTTTTCACCCAAAATCTCATGCAGTTTGAAATGATGCGGTCCAAGTTTTCCGCCGTAGTTGCCAGCTGAAATACGTTTGATGCCGCCTGCTGTGCCGAGCTTGCATGCAGCTTCTATGCCGACTTTCATGGCTTTGGCGATATCGTCAAAGTTTAAACCGTCAATCACAATTTCCATTACAGATTCAATGTCGTAATCTAATTCAGTATTGACAAGACCTTTAAGCGTTGGGCAAAAAGCGTCATTAGTCGAAGCAAACATTTTGGGGTATTTGCTGCCCACTTTAGAGCCGGAACGTACCACCCCGCCGGGGAAGGGCATGATCACATTTGGTACTTTGCGCATGGCTTCGATTGCGGCCTCGCACGCCGCCAGTGCTTGTGACTGGCTTTGACCAAGCACTAGAAAATTACCGCCGCCAATCGCCCGCACCATGCCTGTAGTTTCCTGCACAAGAAATTCGCCATCCATCACCGGGATACGCCAATAACGTGTGCCCGAGATGAGTTTGGAGATCTGGTAGCCGTCGCCAAAATAGCGCAGGTGTTTGCCTAAACTGATTTGATCTTCACCTTCCATACCGGAAAAAGCAGCGGCAGTCGGACAGGTGAGGATGCATTGTCCCATGCGGGTCTCCAGCTGCTGCATAAGCACTTTACTGCCCATAGCAAACATGAGAATACTTACACCTGACCTGCCGTCAGGAGTTTCATCTGGCGTTAACTCCCGCTCTATACCAGCTTCTACGCCGCATCCGATCACACTGGTGGCAAAGCCTGTCATGGCATTTGCCGCGTGGTAAGCCCATTTCAGGTTTTGTGCAGTAATAAGCACGCGTGTACCGCGCATGTTGAATGCCTCGGCAAAGGTGTCGTCAATTGTTACGCCGTTAATAATCATGATGTTTTATCATGAACGATGATTTTTCCACGTCCATCCTCAGTAATTTCATCATCAGAAATCTTGAAGTTATCTAATTGAATAGTATGGTATTTTTCAAAGTATTTTTTTAATCCTTGTTCCACACGCATGTCAAACGCAGGTTTGGCAGTATGGGTTGCGCCCCAAACCACTTTGATGACTTTGCCGTCTTTCACCACGAGTTCACCATCCTTGAATACATAATCAGGTTTAGCAAACATGGCTTCACGGTCGGCTTGGTCCGTGTAAATAGTAATGTCTGCGGCGGCGCCTATGCCTAAATGCCCGCGGTCATTCAGCCCGATGAGCTTGGCTGCACCAGCACGCGTCATAATGGCGATTTCATACAAAGTGTATTCTCGATTGAGCGATGCGAGATTGCTCATGGCTTGCGCATCCAAATTCAGTTTTGCAAATGTTTCGTTTCTAAAGGTTTTATCCATCAACAAGCGAATCAAATGCGGGTAGCTGGTAAATGGTGCACCATTCGGGTGATCTGTAGTCAAGAATATGCGCCAAGGGTCTTCGACAGAAAGGAAAATCTCCAAGCCTATCGCCCATTGCAGCGCATTAACATAGTTCTGGTCGCGATATTTAAATGGCACAACACCACAGCCGGCATCGCATTCAATATCCATGATGACAGATTTTTTAGGGTTGGCGAGTTTGGCGTTCAGGTGCTGCATCATGGTGTCGCCAGATGCGGTGACGGTTTGCCCGAATAGAATCTGCCCGACGTCGGCAGTAATGTGTTTATTTTTATTGAGTGCTTCCGCGATTTGGGCTGCGGCAGATGAAAATTTCTTATCGCCTTCCGTGCCATAACTATGAAACTGAATGTGAGTAAGGTGCATGGGCAAACCTTCGCTTGCACCCATGGTGTTGAGTGTAGTTTCAAAGTTGCCTGCTGCCCCAAGATTGTTGCAATGCACATGCAATGGTTTTGCAATGCCCAATTGATATACTGCGTTACTTAGGCTTTTTAGAATCTCTCGTGGCGTCACTTTGTAATGCACATTATTTTCATCCAAATCCAGCCTGCGCTGGTTAAATTTGAAAGCCGAAATGCCCCCCGGATTGACCACTTTAATGCCAATGGCTTGGGTTGCTGCGAGCGTCCACGCCACGTAGTCGTTAATGGCTTTTTGGTCTGCGCGACTCGCTAAAAGCCGTAAAAAGTAATCGTCGTTGCCCAGCATGGCATAGCCACCTTTATCTATCATCGGCGTGTCGCCCATTTCCAGATGGGCATGACGCGCATTGATAGGCAAAATCGCAGGCTCAAAGGCAGCGGTATAACCCATTTCGATGTAGCGGAAGCCCGTATCCGTCGTGCTGGGCGTGGCGTTGTGTGAACAGTATGGTGTGCAAATATGCGCTTCAGGTTCGCTATAGTTCTTCGTTTCTTGAAGCTTTTTATCTTGGAATTCAGGCAACATCATGCGTGCAATATTCACCTTGCCGCCGCCAATGTGGCTGTGCATGTCAATTGCGCCTGCCATTACCACTTTGCCAGTTAAATCATAAGTTTGGCTGATTTTTTCGGTGTTCAGAGGCTTGGAAATAATGCGCCCTTGGAAAATATAAATATCGTCTAGTACACCATTTTTGTTGTGCACAGGGTCATACAATTTAACGTTTTTGAGCAGCGTAATCATCCGAGCAGCACCTTAATTTGGCTAACGACATCACTCAACGTCGGCAAGCCGGTTTCACGCAGTTTCTTCAGTGGTAGCGTGACCGAGCCGTCCACCCTGAATAATAGGCCGCCGCAATCCAGGCCTGGTGTGGCGATTGGAATAAATACATCGGGTTTATTTCCAAACTGGCTGTTGGCATTGCCCAGTACAATCAACGGTCTATCAGACGAGGGCGGCTTTTTGTCTGGGCTAAAACTGTTTACCCAAACAACGGCATCATGCTGAATGGATTGATCTTCCTTCAAAGTTACACCGCTCAACCAGGTATTGGCATAATTGACGCCGGTATCGCCGTCGCTGCTGCCTAGTTGAAGTCCGGCTGCGCGTGTTATTTGGTTTAAAACTACCGCAGTTTCAGTGATATTCTGAATGGTCAGTTCGGCATGCGGGAAATCCAGGTCTTTTGCAACCCAAACCAGTACAGCATATTTGGCTTGTTTCAGTTTATCGACAACCGTTTGTAAGTCGCTGGTGTTGACGCCGGCAACTTGTGTAGCTTTTAACTTTTTGCCAAGCACCAAAGCACGCATAGCAAGTGTGATTTCAGGTAAATCGGATGCCCTGCAAGCTAATAGGGACGAGCCTTCCAGAGTATCATTTTTCTGAATATTTTCGCCAATAAAGATAACCTCGCGTTCTTTAGCACCTATAAACATGCCGTCTTGCTGAATAATGCGTTCAAAAAAGCGTGGGTTATGCGTCACAACGTCCGTGCCGATGCATACAATCACATCGGCCCGGTTCTTCACTTCGGTCAGGGTCGTAATCTGCCAGCCCGCGCTTTGCAGCACGCGCAAATTGCGTTGCGAACTGGCTGCGTTCATATGGCTAAGTGTTGCATCTGTTTTTTGCGCCAAATCGTATATTGCCCTAAAGCCTTGCAAATCGGTGCTCAATCCCGCTAATAATGGGTTTTTGGCTATTTTTAGAATTTGTGCTGTCTTTGCAATGGCTTCCTGAAAGGTGGCTGGCTTACCTGCAATTAGGGGTGTGATATTGCCAATGGATTGCTCAAAAAAGCTGATGCTTTTTGTGCAGCTACCCTCCAGCACGCTGATTTTATTTTGATTATTTTCAATCAATACATCATCGCACAATAAACCGCAGGCCGGACAGGTGGCCATCATTGTTCTGGTATTACCGTTATCGGAATTCATAACATCTGATTTTGCCACATTTTTGGCATTATGATTTACAAAATGCTACAAATTGATGGTTTATAAAAATTACTAAAAATGTTAAAGTGCATGCCTTTCTAAGTAGTTCATTTTAATATTTATTTTTGGAGTCGACATGGCAGTAGAACGTACCCTTAGCATTATTAAACCAGACGCGGTGGCAAAAAACGTAATTGGTAAAATTTATACACGTTTTGAAAACGCTGGCCTGAAAATCGTTGCAGCAAAAATGACGCATCTCACTAAGGCGGAAGCAGAAGGTTTTTATGCCGTGCATAAAGAACGTCCTTTTTTCAATGACCTGGTGAAATTCATGATTTCCGGTCCTGTGATGATTCAGGCATTAGAAGGCGAAAATGCTGTGGCAAAAAACCGTGAATTAATGGGCGCTACCAACCCGAAAGAAGCTGCGCCAGGTACGATTCGCGCAGACTTTGCCGAGAGCATTGATGCGAATGCGGTGCATGGGTCTGACAGTTTGGAAAATGCTGCCATCGAGATCAAATACTTCTTTGGTTAATCTCTTAGATTTCAATCAACAACAGCTCGCTGAGTACTTTGTCGGGCTCGGTGAGAAGCCGTTTCGCGCCAAGCAGATGATGCGCTGGATACATCATTTTGGCGTGAACGACTTTAGTCAAATGACTGACATCGCCAAAAGTTTGCGCGAAAAATTGCAAATCGAGGCAGAAATCTCACCGCCAACCGTGCAGTTGGAGCAAGTGTCGGACGACGGCACGCGCAAATGGCTCATCGATGTATATAGTAAAGGCGGAACTGATAAAGCGAACAGCATCGAAACTGTGTTTATTCCTGAGGATGATAGAGGCACTTTATGTATATCCAGCCAGGTAGGCTGCGCACTGGCGTGTACGTTTTGCAGCACGGGCAGGCAGGGGTTTAACCGCAATCTGAGTGTTTCTGAAATTATCGGCCAGCTTTGGTTGGCAAACAAATCATTGCGTCAGGCCGATGGCTATGACATGTTGCCGGCAGGTGAGCGCATTATTTCGAATGTGGTGATGATGGGCATGGGCGAGCCGCTCACCAATTACGATAATGTGGTGACTGCTATGCAGATTATGCTGGACGACAGCGCGTACGGTTTGAGTCGCCGACGTGTGACCCTTTCTACCAGCGGCATCGTGCCTGCGATGGATAAGCTGAAAGAGGATTGCGCTGTTGCTTTGGCTGTCAGCCTGCATGCACCTAACGACGAATTGAGAGACGTGCTGGTGCCGATTAATAAAAAATACCCGATTAAAGAACTCATGGCCGCATGTGAGCGTTATCTGGTGAAGGCGCCGAGAGATTTTGTGACCTTTGAGTATGTGATGCTGGACGGCGTGAACGATACAGTGGAACATGCGCACCAGTTGTTACAGGTAGTGAAAAATATTCCCTGTAAATTTAATTTAATCCCGTTTAATCCATTCCCCAACAGCGGTTATGAGACATCTAAACCTAGCCATATTCGCGTGTTCCGTGATATTTTAATGCAAGCGGGCTATGTAGTGACTGTTCGCAAAACGCGTGGTGAAGATATCGATGCAGCATGTGGGCAGTTAGCAGGAAAAGTGCTGGATAAAACAAAACGTAATTTAAAAATTTCAATAGAGGCGGTTGCATGAAGTTAAAATTAATAAATTTCAGCTTGGTTACTATGCTGCTAGTTTTGATTAGTGCATGCACTACGACTCCGCAGGGCGGAGCAGATGGTTATGGCGAAAGCAGACTTACAGCGCGCGCGCGCGCGCACACGGATTTGGGAGCGGCTTATTATCAGCAAAATAAACTCGAAATCGCCTTGGATGAATTTAACCATGCAATTCAAATCGATCCCAACTATGGGCAGGCATACAATGGTTTGGGCTTAGTCTATGCGGCGTTGAATGAAGATGTGAAAGCGGATGCTAATTTCAAAAAAGCCATTCAAATTCAGCCAGGTAGCTCTGAGTCTCATAACAATTACGGCAGTTTTTTATGTTCACGTAGCCGTTATGATGAATCCATTGTCCAGTTTTTAGAGGCGGTTAAAAATCCACTATATTCGACACCTAACCTAGCATATGCCAATGCAGGCATCTGCTCTGCGCGTAAAAATGATGTCAAAAATGCAGAAATATACCTCAATAAAGCGTTGCAGATTCAGCCGCTTACGCATTCTGCAGCCACGCAATTAGCAGAAATCCAGTTTAAGCGCGGTGATGTAAAGACTGCACAAAAGACGCTACAAAACGCCCTGGTGATGTCCCCAAGCGCTGAGACTTTGTGGTTGGGCATTAAAATTGCGCGAGTTTTGGGCGACAAGGATAATATAGCCAGTTATGCGTTGCAGTTACGTCAGCAATATCCTAACTCCGAACAAACGCGATTGTTATTGAGTGGTCAATAGCAATAAGTAATTGATAAGGTGCTATACATTAAGGTGACATCATGGCGCGTAAAACCAAAGAGTCTACTCAAAAAAATGAAATGACACAGAACAAATCTATTCAGGCAGGAGAGATGAATTCATACGAGAACGACATTTATCAACGATCTCGTTGTGGTGGCGCGTTACGCTTGGCACGTGAAAGTCAAGGTTTGTCCATACAGGATATTGCAAGCCGTCTTAGATTAAGTACTAGGCAAATTGAGGCGATAGAGGCTGATAATTTTGCAATTTTGCCAGAACCTACCATCGTAAGAGGGTTTATCCGTAACTATGCAAAACTGCTTAAGATCAATGTAGAGCCTCTGTTAGATGCTTATAATGTACTAGTGCCAAGCAGCGCACCGCATGAGTTCACGATAAAGCCAACTTCAACTATGAAAATGACCGGTTACGACAAACCGAAAACAGCGAATTACATTTGGGCTGGGTTAACCTTGTTGGTGGGTTTGGCTACGTGGCTGTTTTATCAAAGCTATGTCGAAAAACCTAGCCCGACCAAACCTACAGTGACAGAAAGTGTTGTAGAGGCCTTGCCAGAAGCTGCATTGCCAGCAGCAGAGCGCGCGGCTGTTGCGCAACCGGCAACAGAATTACAACTGCCCCCTGCAGATACTAGTT
Organism: uncultured beta proteobacterium; assembly: GCA_963701715.1. Taxonomy (GTDB): domain Bacteria; phylum Pseudomonadota; class Gammaproteobacteria; order Burkholderiales; family Methylophilaceae; genus Methylotenera_A. Next base: position 115,679 of record CAVPAX010000002.1, on the reverse strand, counting down.
CGACTACTGCAGCTGATATTATAAATCAAGCACCATCTACAGATGCTGTTGTGGATAATACTGCTATCGCAAACACACCTTCAGTGCCAGTAACAAATGGTCAACCGATAGAAACCTCTATTGCACCTAATCCTAATGGTGCGGTTAAGTTAGAGTTAAGTGCAACTCAAGAAACTTGGGTGAGTGTAGTTGATGCGGCAGGTAAAGAAATTTTCAACAAGACAATTTTTGCTGGTAGCCGCGAAAGCATTGATATTACACTACCTGTGAATGTGGTGGTGGGCAATGCGGGAGCTACCAGCATTAGCATGAATGGCAAGCCGGTCGATTTAGCGCCGCATTCACGCCAAAACGTAGCACACATCAAGCTTGAGTAGTTTCTCAATATGCGGCGTAATTCTTTACAAGTGATGATAGGCCATGTGCCTGTTGGTGGTGGTTTGCATGGCACGGTGACTGCGCCAGTTGTTGTGCAGAGCATGACCAATACCGATACTGCCGATGCACAAGCGACTATTCAGCAGGTATATGAGTTATGGCAAGCAGGTTCTGAGGTAGTGCGTATTACGGTTAACTCACCAGAATCTGCGGCACAGGTTTCCAATATCCGCGCTGGTTTGGATGCGCTGGGCTGCAATGTGCCGCTGGTGGGCGACTTTCATTACAACGGCCATAAGCTGCTTGCGGCTTACCCGGATTGTGCTCAGTCTCTAGCCAAATACCGCATCAATCCAGGCAATGTGGGCAAAGGCAGCAAGCGCGACGAACAGTTCTCTAGCATGATAGAGGCGGCGATTAAATACCAAAAAGCAGTGCGTATCGGTGTCAATTGGGGCAGTTTAGACCAAGCCAAAATGGCGCAGATGATGGATGATAACGGCAAATCAAGCAACCCCATGTCATCAGAAGAATTGATGCGTGAAGCGCTTATTCAATCGGCGCTAGAAAGTGCACAGCAGGCTGTGAATCTTGGCCTGCTGCCTAATCAAATCATTATTTCTTGCAAGGTCAGTAACGTACAAGATCTGGTTAAAGTGTATCGTGAACTTGCCAAGCGTTGCGATTACCCTTTGCACTTGGGGTTAACTGAAGCAGGGATGGGTTCCAAAGGAATAGTAGCATCTACAGCCGCATTGTCATTACTCTTGCAGGATGGCATCGGCGATACCATTCGTGTCAGTTTGACACCGGAACCGAGCGAGTCACGTACTAAAGAGGTTGTAGTGGCACAAGAGATCCTGCAGACCATGGGTATCCGTTCATTCACGCCTTTGGTCACGGCATGCCCGGGTTGTGGACGTACGACATCGACTTATTTTCAAGAACTTGCTATGCAGATTCAAAACTATCTGCGCAATCAAATGCCGGTTTGGCGCAAAAGTTATCCGGGTGTGGAGAATATGAACGTTGCGGTAATGGGCTGCGTGGTAAATGGTCCAGGTGAATCTAAGTTAGCAAATATCGGTATCAGCTTGCCTGGCACTGGTGAAGTGCCAGTTGCCCCAGTGTTTGTAGATGGCGAAAAAACCGTGACTTTGAAAGGCGATAATATCGCGCAAGAGTTTCAGGCGATTGTCGAAGATTATGTGCAAAAAAACTATGTAGAAGGCGGCAAGCTCCGTGTCAATTTAACTCAAAAAACTATTCCAATTTCAGCTGTTAATTAAAATTAAAATGAATCAAAAGTTTCAATCCATTAAAGGCTTTTACGACATCCTACCAGAAGCTACCCCGCTTTGGTTTAAACTCGAAGATACAGCCAGACGCATATTGGCACAGTATGGCTACAACAACATTCGCATGCCGCTGGTGGAAACCACGGAATTATTCGTGCGTAGCGTAGGCGAGCACACCGATATTGTCGAAAAAGAAATGTATGCTTGGGAAGATGCCTTAAACGGTGACAAACTAACGTTGCGACCTGAAGGCACTGCAGGCTGCGTGCGGGCTGTGATTGAACATAACCTGACTTACAATGGCCCGCAGCGCCTGTGGTATAGCGGAGCAATGTTCCGGCATGAGAATGTACAAAAAGGTCGTCAACGCCAGTTTCATCAGGTTGGCGTAGAGGCATTTGGGTTTGAGTCACCCGATGTCGATGCCGAGCAGATTGTAATGCTGGGAAGGCTTTGGACAGCGCTAGGTATCAAAGATGTTGAGTTGCAAATTAATAGCATCGGTGATGCAGAGGAGCGAACAGCTTACCGAAATGCTCTAATTGCGTACTTCGAAAAGCACGCAGATGTGCTGGACGAAGATGCTAAACGCCGATTATATACCAATCCGTTACGCATTCTGGATACCAAAAATCCACGTATGCAAGCTATTTGCGAAGCTGCGCCTAAACTGATGGACAGTCTGGACGAGGCTAGTCGATCTCATTTTGAGAAATTATGTCAATTACTGACGCAAGCAGGTATGAGGTATCAAATTAACCATCGTCTGGTGCGTGGTCTGGACTATTATAACCGCACTGTATTTGAGTGGGTGACCACAAAACTAGGTGCACAAGGTACCATTGCAGCTGGTGGGCGTTATGACACATTAGTAGAACGTTTGGGTGGCAACGCTACACCTGCGTGTGGCTTTGGCATTGGCTTAGAGCGTGTATTTTTGCTGATGCAGGAATACGGAGTTACTGCAACTAGTTCGCCAGATGTTTATCTTGTGAATGTTGGCGAATTAGCGGAAAAACAGGCTTTTAACGTAGCAGAAACCTTACGCAGTGCGGGTTTGAGCGTAGTGCTGCATGCTGGGGGCGGCAGTTTTAAATCCCAAATGAAAAAGGCCGATAGAAGTGGCGCGCGATTCGCTGCGATTTTGGGCGATGACGAAGCGGCGGCGGGTGAAATCTCGCTCAAACCTTTACTGCAAGCCGGTGAACAAATTCGTTATAAGCTTGCCCAAGTAGCAACGCACATAGGGGTAGCCAAATGAACGAAACGAATACCAACTCATCCCAATACCCCAAGGCTATCATTGTGCTTGGTCTGCTGTTGGCGATCGGCATGGCTAGCGCGGCGTTTATCCTTGGTGTGCAAGCCAAGCGTGCGGTTTCCGGCCAACAGAGCATTACCGTAAAAGGCTTGGCAGAGAAGCCGATTAAGGCCGATAGTGCGGAATGGACACTCAGTATTGGCGTGACGGATTCCACGCAGCGTGGCGCATTACAAAAATTGGCGACCGAGCGCAAGGTGCTGGAAGATTTCCTAGTGAAACAGAGCTTGCCTAAAGAAAGCATTGCTGTGGACGTGGAGAATATTTACGATCACTATGACGAAGTATTCATTAAAGACACGCCGCGCCAAGTGCGTAATGGTTACGACGGCTCGCAGAGTTTCCATGTTTCGAGTAAGGATTTAGACAAAATCACCAATGCAAACAAGGCAATACTGCAGCTACGCGCCGACAACCATCTGGTGAACGCACAACCGCCACAATATTTGGTGAGCAATTTGGAAGAAATTAAAATGTCGCTAATCGCTGATGCAACTAAAAACGCTCGCACTCGTGCTACCGAGTTCGTTAAGCAGGACGGTGTGAAGGTTGGTGTAATGAAATCTGCCTCACAAGGCGCGTTCTATATACTTCCTGTAGGTGGGGGCGAGGACAGTGATAATAGTTATGGCGGAGTTTACGATAAATCTACTATCGATAAAACCGCGCGAGTAGTTGTCACCATCGTTTATAACATTGAATAATATGGAAGAAATTCTAAACATTCAAAATCTTAGTATTACGCCAAGAAGCATGCCAAGCCGCTTGCTTGTAAACAATGTTTCGTTGACACTTTTGGCGGGGAAAACTACCTGCATCGTTGGTGAATCCGGCAGTGGGAAAAGCCTGACAGCCTTGAGTGTCATGGGTTTGCTATCATCCCAGCTACAAGCAAAAGGCAGCATACGATTTCAAGGACAGGAGCTAACCAGCCTGGATAATAAAGCCATGCAGACCATACGCGGTGCAAAAATCGGCATGATTTTCCAAGAGCCGATGACTTCGCTAAATCCTGTACTCACAGTTGGTTATCAAATTGGAGAGGCGTTGACTGCGCATTTGGGCTTAAAAGGAGCTGCTCTCAAGCTGCGGGTAGAAAGCTTGTTGCAGCAAGTTGGCATCCCGATTGAGCGTGCCAATAGCTACCCCGATGAGCTTTCTGGCGGACAGCGTCAGCGCGTGATGATTGCCATGAGCATTGCTTGTGAACCCGCATTGTTGATTGCTGATGAGCCCACTACTGCGCTGGATGTGACGGTGCAGGCGCAGATTCTGCAATTATTGGATGAGCTCAAAACTCGCATGAATATGGCCATGCTGTTTATTACCCATGATTTTGGCGTAGTGGCGGATATTGCCGATGATGTCATTGTGATGTTCAGGGGCGAAATTGTCGAAACAGGTACTAAGCATGAAGTGTTGAAAAAACCAAAGCATCCATACACCAAGGCTTTATTGGATTGCGTACCGGATGCAGAGGGTAAGAAATTGCTGAAACCGATTGATTATGCATGGCTAGGGAATGCAGCATGAGTGATGTCATTTTGCAGGCGAACCATTTAGTAAAAATCTACACGCAGCGTAGTGGACGTTTTGGATTTAGCAGCACGCAAGTCAAAGCGCTGGATGATGTCAGTATTGCATTAAAGACCGGCTCTACGCTTGCGGTAGTAGGTGAATCAGGCAGCGGCAAATCCACGTTAGCACGTTGTCTGTTACAATTACACCCTTTTGACAGCGGCGAGGTGCTTTTTCAAGGGCAAGACCTTGCCAGACTTGAAGGTCAAGCACTGCGTGAGGTTCGTAAGCATCTGCAAATGGTGTTTCAAGACCCCTTTGCTTCGCTGAATCCACGTATGAAAGTGGGTGAAATTGTGGGCGAAGGCCTGCTGATTCATAATTTGGGCAGTGTTGAGGAGCAAAAAGAAAAAGTGCACCAGATGCTTGAGCGCGTAGGGCTCGAAGTGACGGATGCACAAAAATATCCGCACCAGTTTTCAGGTGGACAGCGGCAGCGTATCGGCATTGCGCGTGCGCTAGTCCTAGCACCTAAAGTGGTGGTGTGTGATGAACCGGTTTCCGCATTGGATGTGTCCGTGCAGGCGCAAATATTGTTGTTGCTGAAAGAGTTACAGCGGGAGATGAATTTAAGCTACATTTTCATTAGCCATGATTTGCGTGTAGTGCGGCATATTGCGGATGAAATGGTAGTGATGAATCAGGGTAGGATTGTGGAGCAGGGCAAGGTAGCAGACATTTATAACGCGCCGCAACAGCCTTACACACAGCAGTTGTTAAATGCAATTCCAGGCCGAAAAGCGGCTTAGGCTTATAAATTTTAAAGTGTTAGAAAGAAAGTTATGGCATACGATTTAGAAGAGCAAGAGCAGTTAGATGAGTTTAAAGCTTGGTGGAAAAAAAATGGCAACATGGTTACTAACTTGTTATTGGCAGCCTTGGTAGCCTATTCTGCTTGGCAGGGCTATCATTGGTTTCAAAATAAAAAAGCAATGGAAGCTTCCGGTTTATATCAGGCATTAGCAGTAACAGATTTAGCGAAAACTGCTGAAATCAAGGTGCAGTCTGCCAAATTAATGGAAGATTTTTCAGGCACGCCATATGCGGGTCGTGCTGCCGTATTGGCAGCAAAAGCCAATTTCGCGGCTAATGACAGCAAAAGTGCAAAATTGCAGCTTGAATGGGCGATCAAGAATTCTAAGGAAAGTGCTGTTCAAGCAATTGCTGGTTTGCAATTGGCCGGTATTTTGTTTGAAGAAAAAAATTATGACGAAGCGCAAAAAGTACTTGCAGCGATTAATGACAAAGGTTTCGACGGATTAAAAGCAAACTTGCAGGGTGATGTATTGTTTGCACAGGGTAAAAATGCAGAAGCCAAAAAGGCCTATCAGACTGCATTAGAAAACTTGGATAGTCAGGGAAAAGTGCATCAATATACACAACAAAAACTCGAATCGCTTGGTGTTTGATTTAAGTTTCGATACGAATTAATAACAGGAAGTCATGATCTTTTTAAAACAATTTAGATATTTCTTAATCTTCGGTTTATTAACCCTCGCAGGATGTAGCACGCTAACTGAACTAAGATCAGACCTTGCGGATAAGGTTTTCGGTCGTGAACCGCCTAACCCACCCGCAGTACTTGAAGATATCAAAGCAACTTATACAGCAAAAATTGACTGGTCCAGCAATGCTGGGAAGACTGAAAGATACGATTACACCCCCGCATTGGATTCAAGCGCTGTGTATGCTACTAACGCAGTGGGCGAGATTATCAAATTTGATATTAGTAATGGACGCCAATTATGGCGTGTGAATATTGGTGAACCTGTTAGTGGTGGTATTGGAGTTGGTGCCGGTATTTTATTGGTAGGCACGAATAAAGGTAATGTCCATGCATATGACATCGCGGGAAAATTACTTTGGAAAGCCAAGGTTTCCAGCGAGATTTTGAGCGTGCCTCGCTATTTTGAGGGGATAGCGATTGTGCGTACCGGCGATAATCACATCTTTGGCCTGGATGCCACCGACGGAAGTCGCAAATGGGTATATGAGCGCATCAGTCCAGCGTTGACTTTAAGAAGCAGTGTCGGCATTGTGGTGGATGGTGGTGCGGTATATGCAGGTTTCGCAGGTGGTAAATTAGTTGCGATTCGCGCAGATAACGGTAAATTGTTATGGGAAGCCACGGTTGCGCAACCTAAGGGTGTGACCGAGATTGAGCGCATTGCTGATATTACCAGTTTACCCGTCGTTGATGGGCCTTTGGTGTACGCAGTAGCGTATCAAGGAAAAATAGCCGCAGTAGATCGTATGAGCGGCAGAGTCTTATGGAATCGCGATATTTCTAGCTACAGCGGCTTAAATGCAGAAGATGCCAAAATATTTGTATCGCATACACTGGGTGCTGTGTATTCTCTAGATTACACCACTGGTAAAACCTTCTGGCGTCAAGGTGCGCTGGCAAACCGCCGCTTAACCGCGCCACTGCCGATGGGTGGGGTAATTGCTGTAGGCGACTTAGAGGGTTATGTCCACTTTTTAACCCGTGATGAAGGTAAATTTGCCGCCCGCATTAAATTAGATAGCAACGCTGTCATGTCGCTCGTCCCCGGTGCCACTTCAACACAACTTATCGCCGAAACGCGTGACGGTGGCTTGTATGCTATCAGCGTTGCAGAAAACAATCTCAAACCGGCGCAAGTGCCAGAAGCAACGCCAGTAAATGCTCCGGCAGAAATTTCGGCTGAACCCGCATCACCCGATTCAGGGGCAACTGGAACAGAACGCAGTATTCTGTTCAATAATGATTCAATTTTGTTGCCCGACCAAGATTCAGGTCAACAGCCCGATAACAGCAGCGCGCCAGGCATCACGCTACCCAATACGGGGCCTTAACTACTCATTATGTTACCTACTATCGTGCTCGTTGGCCGACCCAACGTCGGAAAGTCCACTTTATTTAATCGCCTGACCAAAAGCCGTGATGCGCTGGTGGCAGATTTGCCTGGGCTAACACGTGACAGGCACTATGGACGTGGTATCGGCGCAAGTAAGCCATATTTGGTGATTGATACCGGCGGCTTTGAGCCAACTGCAGAAAGTGGCATTTTAAAAGAAATGGCGCGCCAGACATTGTTGGCGATTGATGAAGCGGATGTGGTCATTTTCTTGGTCGATGGTCGTGCAGGCATTACGCCGCAAGAATATATTATTGCGGATAAACTGCGTAAGGCCCAGCGTCCAGTATTGCTTGCGGTGAATAAAACGGAAGGTATGCAAAAGGCGATTGTGTCAGCTGACTTTCATGAGCTAGGTCTTGGCGAACCTTTGTCTATTTCTTCTGCACATGGCGAAGGTGTGAAAGATTTAATTGAACTTGCTTTGGAGAATTTCCCTGAACCGCAAGAAGATGAGGCTATTCAGAATCGTAACAAGGTGCCAAGAGTGGCGATTGTCGGGCGGCCTAACGTAGGTAAGTCGACATTGGTGAATGCTTTGTTAGGTGAGGAACGTGTGATTGCATTTGACGAACCTGGAACCACGCGTGACTCTATTGAAATTGATCTGGAAAAAAATGGCAAACATTATGTGATTATCGACACGGCAGGTGTGCGCAAGCGTGGCAAAGTGTTTGAATCTATTGAAAAATTCTCTGTAGTGAAAACCATGCAGGCGATTGAAGACGCGAATGTGGCGATTCTGGTGGTGGATGCACAAGAGGGTATCACTGAACAGGATGCCCACGTGGCCGCGTATATATTGGATGCCGGGCGTGCTTTGGTGGTGGCCATTAATAAATGGGATGGCTTGAAAGAAGATGAGCGCGATTGGATTAAACGTGAAATTGACCGCAAGCTTCAGTTTCTAGATTTTGCTAAATTCCACTATATTTCCGCACTTCGCAAAAAAGGCTTGCCCGAATTGTTTGCTTCGGTAGATGGTGCATTTAAAGCTGCATTTGCCAAACTGGCCACACCTCAACTCACTCGCGTGCTGATTGATGCTATAGCGCAACACCAGCCTCCGGTCAGCAAGGGTATCCGTCCCAAATTGCGCTACGCACATCAGGGTGGCATGAATCCTCCGATAGTCGTAATCCATGGCAATCATGTGGATGGTGTAAAAGACAGTTACAAACGTTTTTTAGAGGGTGTTTTCCGTAAGACTTTTCAGCTGACCGGTACGCCATTGCGTGTACAGTTTAAGCAGGGTGATAACCCGTTTGCTGAACCAGATAAACGCAAATCCGGGGAAGGTATTGTGAGTATGCGCCGCCGTAAAACCGCGCAGCGTGCTGAATTGAAGGCAAAGAAGGAAGCGGAAGATAAGGGCAGACGCGCTAAAAAACACTGATTTTCTTGTGTTTTGATATTCGGCAAGCATTATTTATCTTGAAGTTTGTTTTCCTTGGGCAGCTCATAGGGATCTGCAACATAAGCTGGGCCTTTCATGATCATGACCAGGATGCACCCAATTGCAACCACGCCCACTAAAAACCAATAGCTAAACAGAATGCCAAAACATTGGTAGATGATTTTTTGCTGTTCTGGCGTCAGTACAGCATTGTTAAAATATAGATCTATCATTATGCCACCAGGAATTGCCGTCCCAATTGCGAAGATAAGCGGTATTTTTTTAAATAAAACCCATTCAAATCCTGACGGTGATCTGATGAATCCTGGCAGTTTATTCAAGTAGCTCATGGTAGGTAGCAGATGACAGTTAAGTTTTTAGTACAGGCTTTCCCAGAATTTCCACCACACGCGTTCATCCTCGATGACTTTGCCGGTAATCATTGGATTTTGTGGATAATTGGTTTTAAGTACGCGTAAGGTATCTTCTTTTAAATCTGTCAAATCCATATAGTCATAAGCACTGATGCTAATGACAAGCGCCTCTTCTACAGAAATAGAGTTCGGATAATATTCCAGCACATATTTGGCGCGGTTAAGCGCTGCCAGGTAAGCTTGGCGCTTCATGTAATAACGCGCAACATGCATTTCGTGTTGAGAAAGCGTGTTTACCAGATATACCATGCGTTGTGTGGCATCTTTATAATAGCGGCTTTTCGGGTAGCGTTCTGTCAGTTCTTTAAATGCAGCGAATGACACTTTAAGCGCTTTCGGATCACGGTCGCTAATTTCCTGTGCGGTGTATTTTTCTATAATCCCGCGCTCGTTAAAACTGGCAAGGCCTTTTAAGTAATAAGCGTAATCAACATTCGGATGATTGGGGTGTAATTTTATGAAGCGATCCGTCGCGGCCACGCAAGAAACAGGATCACCTTTTTTGTAATAAGCGTAGGCAATTTCAAGCTGCGCCTGGGTTGCATATTTACCGTGCGGAAAGCGTGACTCCAATTTTTGAAAATAGACAATGGCCTTATCATAGTCTTTGTCTATCATTTTGGCTTCGCCTTCTTGGTAGATTCGATCGGCTTGCCAGCCTTTTGTGTCATCCAATTCGGTAGGGTCACCGAAAATAGCACATGCCTGCATAAATAAAGCTAAAAGCCCGATGGATAAAAGCGGTAAAATACGTTTCACGATATATTTCAAAATGAAAACCTGCAAATAAATTTGTTTCATTATAACTGATGCCAAAGAAAAAACCGATGCAAACAAAGACAGATATTACGCTCAACATTCCCATGGATTTGGGTGGCGAAAGATTGGACATTGCATTGCAGAAAATGTTACCGCAGCATTCACGCAGCCGCTTGCAAGCTTGGATAAAAGCGGGTTTGGTGACGCTTAACAATCAGGCTGTCACTGCAAAAACCAAGGTCTGGGGCGGGGAGCAGGTCAATGTTGTGCCAGAGGTTAATCCTCAAGAACAAGCGTTTTTGCCAGAAAACATTCCGCTGGATATTGTTTACGAAGATGACGAATTGCTCGTTATCAATAAACCTGCTGGTCTGGTGGTGCATCCAGCAGCAGGTAATTGGAGCGGCACGTTGCTGAATGCTTTGCTTTATCATGCGCCGCAGTTAGCTGAGATTCCACGCTGCGGTATTGTGCACCGACTGGACAAGGACACCAGCGGCTTGCTGGTAGTCGCAAAAACACTCGAAGCGCAAACCAGCCTGGTACGCCAGCTGCAGGCGCGTACGGTGAAACGTGAATATCGCGCGATTGTCTGGGGACAAATCTGGCGCAATGGCACAATCAACCAGCCGATAGGTCGCCATCCTCATGCGCGCACCAAGATGGCGGTCACCCGCACGGGCAAGCCTGCAGTGACGCATTATGAAGTGCTGGAACGTTTTGGCGTGCATACTTATTTACGTTGTATTCTTGAAACTGGCCGTACTCATCAGATTCGAGTGCATTTACAGTTTTTGAAGGCGCCAATACTGGGTGACCCTGTCTATGGCATAGGTAATATTATTCCTCATAAACTCATGACAAAAACCTTGAAAGATGCGGTTTCTGGGTTTAAGCGACAGGCACTGCATGCGATTAAACTAGGATTGATTCATCCTAAGACTAACCAACCGATGGAATGGCAAATTGAACTTGCAGATGACATGAAGGCCTTGCTTGAAGCGATGCGCCATGAAGATGCGCCAATAGATGAGCCTTTTGATTTTTCCTATGAAGAGACTGATTATTATGAAGGTGAAGATGACGATTTTGAAGACGACGGGGACGATGTTTTAAACGATGCAGAATAGTGACTTCATCGTTCCAGATTGGCCTGCACCTCCCAATGTGCATGCTTTGCAGACAATGCGCACCGGTGGTGTTAGCCTTGCACCTTATAACACGCTGAACCTTGGCGCCCATGTAGGTGATGCTTCACTCAATGTTGCAGCAAACCGCCAACGGTTAGCCTCTTTTGTGCCTAGCGAGCCAGTATGGCTGAATCAGGTACATGGTACGCTGACGATAGATGCGGAGAAGGTGGATTGCGCGCCACCGGATGCCGATGCCAGCTACACCCGACAACGCAATGTCGTCTGCACAACCATGACGGCAGATTGCCTGCCCTTACTTTTCTGTAATCAGGCAGGTACAGAGGTCGCAGCTGTGCACGCCGGCTGGAAAGGCTTGCTGGATGGAGTGATTGAATGTGCACTGGATAAAATGCTGTCCGTACCTAGTGAGATTTTGGTCTGGCTTGGGCCCGCGATTGGCCCTCAGGCATTTGAGGTCGGTAGTGAAGTACGCGATGCTTTTATCAAAAAACTGCCACAGGCAGAAGCTGCGTTTAAACCACATGGTGAAAAATGGTTGGGAGATATTTTCATGTTAGCCAAGCAGCGCCTTGCTGAGCGCGGCGTGACGCGAGTCTATGGCGGCGGAATTTGTACTTACAGCAACCCAGAGCAGTTCTTCTCGTTCCGGCGGGACAATATCACCGGGCGTATGGCGACGCTGATCTGGTTAGCTTAGTTTATAATGCTACAACTTTTTTCTGTATTGATTCATGACTATCCCTGACTTTTCTGCATTACTCTGGATTGTATTATTCAGCCTCGTCGGCGGTATTTTAAGCGTGGCAGGGGCCGCATTGGTGGCTTTGAACGCACGTGCCACGGCTATCCCCATGCTAATCAGCTATGCGATTGGTGCGATGCTTGGCGCTGTATTTTTAGAGATATTGCCAGAAGCGATAAAAGTTGCCAGCAATGTACAATACATGACCGGAACAGTGCTGTTCGGTATTTTGTTATTTTTTACACTTGAAAAACTGGTGATATGGCGGCATTGCCATGGTGACCATTGCGAGGTGCACGCCATTCATACCGAGGAAGACTGTCCGGAAACGCATTCTCACACTACCAAATATAAGCAGGTCAGCACTAAGCAGCCTCTAATGAACTTGCATGCTGCAAGCCATCATGCGCATTCTCATGCACATGATCATGGCCGCAGTGGCATGATGGTGATGATTGGCGATACATTCCACAATTTTGTCGATGGCATTTTGATTGCTTCTGCTTTTATGGTGGATGTAAAAGTCGGTATCGTGACAGCGATTGCGATTATTGCGCATGAGATCCCGCAAGAAGTCGGCGATTTCTTAATCCTGCTGCATTCAGGCTACAGCAAAAAACAGGCATTTGCGTTCAATTTGGTTTCCAGTTTTGCCACAGTTGTGGGTGGCGCCATTGCATACTTTGCTTTAAGTCAAGTGCAAGGCTGGATTCCGACTATTTTGGGCTTGGCCGCCGCCAGCATGCTCTATGTTGCAGTAGCCGATTTAATCCCCAGTTTGCATAAGCGCACCGAACTTCACGCGACCATTTCACAATTAGTGCTCATTGCCTGTGGCGTTAGTTCGATTTGGCTTGCTGGCTATTTCTTAGAGTAAAAGTTTTTAGAGTAATTAATATAAATGAAAACATCCACACCAAAAGTTGGTTTTGTATCCCTCGGCTGCCCCAAGGCAGGCTCGGATGCCGAGCGCATTCTCACACAGTTACGTGCTGAAGGCTACGAAATCAGTTCAACTTATGAAGATTCCGATTTGGTCGTCGTCAACACCTGCGGCTTCATCGATTCCGCTGTGCAAGAAAGCCTGGAAGCGATTGGCGAAGCACTGCACAAAAACGGCAAGGTGATTGTTACCGGTTGTTTGGGTGCGAAAAAAGACGTGGTCATCAACGCGCACCCTAGTGTTTTAGCCGTGACTGGCCCGCACGCGCTGGAGGAAGTGATGACGCATGTGCACGCCAATTTGCCGAAACTGCACGAGCCGTTTGTAGATTTAGTGCCGCCACAAGGCATACGTTTAACGCCTAGCCATTATGCGTATTTGAAAATTTCAGAAGGCTGCAATCACCGTTGCAGCTTCTGCATTATCCCTAGCATGCGTGGTGATTTGGTCAGCCGCCCGATAGGCGAGGTGATGAACGAGGCGGAAAACCTTGTGAATGCAGGTGTTTCGGAGATTCTAGTTATCTCGCAAGATACGTCTGCTTATGGCGTGGATGTGAAGTACAGAAGCGGCTTCTGGAATGGCCGCCCGGTAAAAACGCACATGACTAATCTGAGTAAAGCCTTGAGCGAACTGGGTGTGTGGGTGCGTCTGCATTATGTATATCCATATCCAGCACGTGGACGACGTGATTCCGCTGATGGCAGATGGCTTGATTTTGCCGTATCTGGATGTGCCGTTTCAGCACGCCAGTCCGCGTATTTTAAAAGCGATGAAACGCCCTGCGCATGCTGAGAATAATTTAGCGCGTATTAAAGCATGGCGTGAAACCTGCTCGGATATCACCATCCGCAGTACGTTTATCGCGGGTTTTCCGGGTGAAACGGAAGATGACTTTCAAATGCTGCTCGATTTCTTGGAAGAAGCGCAATTAGATAGAGTGGGTTGTTTTGCCTATTCTGCGGTGGATGGTGCCAAGGCGAATGATTTGCCCGACCAAGTGCCGGAAGAAGTGAAACAAGAACGCCTGAGCCGCTTTATGGCGGTGCAAGAGCGCATTAGTGCGGCTAAGCTTCACCATAAAATCGGTACGATGCAAACCGTGCTGGTGGATGAAATTGTACATGACGCAGAAGGCAATATCGAAGCGGTTGGCCGCACAAAAGCCGACGCACCAGAGATTGATGGTGTTGTGTATTGCCAGGATGCCGAAGGCTTACAACCCGGTGATTTTGTGGAAGTGGAGATTTATAGCGCGGATGGGCATGATTTAAGGGGTGGGCCACCTAGGGGTTAGAATTTATTGTGAGCGATGACCTAAAAAGCGCATTGGAAATTCTTATTAAAGGGCGACAGTATGCTTCTTTTTTTGAGTGGCCTGATAAGCAGATAAAGGAACTTGGCGTAGTTAAGGAACTTCTTACCACTCTCAACAACACAACTAATCTAGGTTTACATTCACCTACAGTTTACAAACAAGACCCTCCAGACTGCGTCTGCAAAGATGTAGAAGGTAACAATATAGCAATTGAAGTTACAGAAGTTGTCTGTAGTGACGCAGCTAGACTCAATGCACAGGGGCAAAATGTATATCGTGTTTGGAAGTCGAGTGAGTTAGCGTCACTTATTGAACACCGCCTAAGTGAAAAAGATAAGAAAAACTATAATGGCGGACCATATGTAAGCATTTTGGTTTGCTTATTCACTGATGAGCCGATGTTGGCTGTTGATTTTGTAAAAGCTGAGTTAGCATCAGTAAGCTTTGGCCCTTTTTTGCAGATTACATCAGCATTTCTTTTATTTTCTTACGATTCAGTTAGTAAATCATACCCAGCTATTCAACTGAACTTTAAGACCTAACTGTTTTTTTTGCCCTTAGGCGAGTTTCTTTCTTTTGCTTAGCCAAAAGAAAGAAACTAAAGACAACGAAGTTGCGGCGTAGGCTAATCTTTAGGTTATGCGAAGCGGCCGGAGCCAAAAGCACGCCCCGCTGCCAGTTTTCCACTTCGGTTTTTGCGAGCTCTGGGCGGTTGCGGAACTTGGGCTACGCCCTGAAACAGTCCTCCCCGCTTATCCATCTGTTGCTCAAGCCGAAGGCGCGGCTAGCGCATTGAAAGTCAAATTCCGCATATACTGTCAGTCCGTGTTTTCGCCGGAATGATGCAAAGCTTTTTTTAAACGTAAGGACGAACTGATGATAAATAAATCTTGGATAGTAATCATCTTGTTGTTTATAAAGACTTCTTTTGCATCAGAGGGTTGGCTGATTGTGACTCCGAATGCATTGCTCAATAGCAATGGAGAGTTGCTGATAGAAGTAGTTAAGCCAAGCAGCATGACTACATGGCCTGATAACTTGACATTATTGCTTGATGGGCAGAACTCACATGAGCAAGTAGAAATTATGCTGGTCGAAAAGGGCGCCAGCACCGACATAAGGCGCACATATAAAGGCTTCGCTAAATCTAAGTTTGAAGGTAATGTGCGCGCCGAACTTGCGCATCTTGAATCTAACCGTTTATTGTTGGCCGCAAACACAGTTGAGGCCGCACCAGATGAAATTTTGACTGGTCAGCAAGAAGCCGCATCGATAAAAGATAATGTAGACGATTCTGCAGAAAAGTCCGGTACGATAGTTATTTCAGCGCCCAAAGAAGACCCGACAATCACGGCAAATGAGCCGCTATATTTTATTGTAGGCTCTAGTAAAGAAAGAAACTTTGATGCCAGGTTTCAGCTAAGTTTTAAATATCGTCCCTTTGATCCAGATGCGACTGTTGCAACATTTATACCTTATGCCAGCAACCTATATTTTGCCTATACTCAAACCAGCATATGGGATATCGGCAGCGATTCCAGTCCATTTAAAGATACGAGTTATCGACCTAGTATTTATTATAATTGGGAAGAAAGTGGTAAGGGCTTGAATCCTAATAGGTGGAAATTCGGGCTTGAACATGAATCTAATGGTAGAGATGGAGATGAGTCTCGTTCATTAAATATTGCATTTGTGCAGCCATTTTGGGGTATGGATTTTTCTAGCGGTAGACAATTCACGTTTATGCCGAAGATATATCAATATATTGAAAAATCAGACAATCTGGACATTCACCATTATCGCGGATACGTTGATTGGATGGCGCGCTACGGAAGGGAAGACGGTGCAATTTTAACCGGGTTATATCGTCAAGGAACAGGGGGTTATGTTCAAGGTCAGTTTGATTTGTCGTATCCTATAAGTGATAAGCTTTTTGGGCGTACAGGTACGTTTTTACATTTTCAATTACTTGGTGGTTATGGTGAAACCTTAATTGATTATAACCATCGGCGTGGAACGCAATTGCGTGTTGGTATATCGTTGGCAAGATAATGCATTGCTAAATTCATAACGAGTTTTAGTAATCACCCAATATATTTTTCTCAAACGTACGCCCTGAATGGCGCATGGATATTGGCTTGCAGGGCATTATATTTATTGGGTGCGTGAGTTACTTTTCATTTAGCGCGTCGTAGCTTTTCTGTGCGCTAAGTACAGCCTCAATATTAGCTTCCGACCATGTTTTAATCGCGTAGAGCATGTCTTTAAGCGTGTGCCCAAGTTGGGTGAGGGCATATTCTACCTTTGGCGGTACGGTGGCATGCACTGTTCGGCTTACAAGTCCATCACGTTCTAGATTGCGCAAGGTCTGCGTGAGCATTTTTTGTGAAATGCCGTCTATCTCACGTTGTAAATGGCTAAATCGTTTGGTGCCGTCCTGCAACAGAATTACCACCAGCACTGTCCATTTATCTGCGATTCTATTGAGTACCAAACGCGTCGGGCAGATTGCGCTAAATGCGCAGGCATTGGTTTTTTCTTCGATTGTTTCCTGGATTTGTTCGTTAGTATCCATAAAGTACCTATATGATAATTAAGTGCCTACTTACTTTTAGTAACTATAGTTGATATGATGCACTAAATCAATTAAACGTAAAAGGAAATTACATGGCAAAGGTAGCGGTGGTGTATCACAGTGGTTATGGGCACACAGCAAAACAGGCTGAAGCGGTTGCAGCAGGTGCAAGGGCTGAGTTGATTGCGATTGATGCCAACGGCGATATCACGGAAGCGGATTGGGTCAAGCTGGATGCGGCAAAGGCGATTATCTTTGGCTCCCCGACTTATATGGGTAGCGTGAGCTGGCAGTTTAAAAAGTTTGCTGATGCAAGCTCAAAAGCCTGGTTTACACAAAAATGGAAAAACAAGATTTTTGCGGGATTTACTAATTCTGCCACCATGAATGGTGATAAATTTTCTACGATTCAATATTTTGTCACACTTGCCATGCAGCATTCCGGTATGTGGGTGGGCACAGGTTTAATGCCTGCTAATAGCAAAGCGGCTAAGCATGGTGATGTGAATTATGTAGGCGGATTTACTGGCGCATTAATGACTACGCCGAGCGATGCTTCGCCGGATGAGGCGATTAAGGGTGATTTGGAAACGGCCAGATTGCTGGGTGTGCGTGTGGCGGAGTTTGCAGCTAAGGCTTAATTCGTAAATAAATCGGGTAATACCGGGGCAGGGCGTTCGCTATCGGCACGTTCTTCTAAAAAGTCTAAAGTATAAGGGCAGCGTATAGGTTTTTTAGCCACTTTTTTCTTTTTAGCGCCCGTGATTTCAATATTAATGTAGGGTGTTTGGCTAATTCGTACGTACCCGGAGGACACTAACTTTTGTGCGGTGGTTTCAAACAGGCTGAGTGGATTGTCAATATTTTGCAGTGTGATAGCGGCTTTAGTGACTTTAAGCACGTTGTACATCACAAATTTGCTGGATGTTTGTTTTCCGTAGATTTCGCCAGTTAGAATCATTTTGCCCGCCATTGCTTTAAAACTGTCATTATTAACAATAACTGTCAGGTGTATAATGCATTAACACTTTAAATAACGCAAGTATCTTATTGTCTTAATTGGTATTTTAAGATTAATTAAGTAAGTTTTGCATATTTTGGATAATTTTATGAACGCACGATTGATAATAATAAGCTTTCTGTTAACCATTCTCGTTACAGCATGCGATAAAAAAGAGGTCTCCGCACCGCCGAATGGCATGGCGATGCCTGCAATGCCTGTGAGTGTGATCGCTGTGCAGCCAACATCTGTGCCGATGAGTGTAGAAGCTGTTGCGCAAACCGAGGGTGCAAGCGAAGTTGAAATTCGCCCACGCGTAGGCGGTATCATCTTGAAAAAGATGTTTGAAGAAGGCCAGCCAGTAAAGGCTGGGCAGGTGATGTTCCAGATTGACCCAGTGCCTTATCAAATCGCGCTGTCGCAAGCCAAAGCACAAGCTACCGGGCAAGGTGCGCGCATCACACAAACCTCACGTGAATCTAACCGATTAAAAGAGTTGTTAGCCACACAATCTATCAGCCAGCGCGAATACGACAATGCCACTTCGGATGTCAGTATTTCACAGGCTGACATGATGCGGGCACAGGCAAATGTTAAAGAAGCCGAACTGAATCTTTCTTATACCAACGTCACTGCGCCGGTATCCGGTATTGCCGGACGTTTCCAGTATTCCGAAGGCGCGTTGGTAGCAGCCAATACCAGCTTGCTGACGACGATTATTCAAGTGTCACCGATTTGGGTGCGTTTCAGTTTGTCTGAAAGTGAGTTGCAAAGTTTAGGGGGCCATATTAACGCCAAGCATGTGAGTGAAGTGAGCTTGATCTTGCCCGATGGCAGTGAGTATGCAAAAAAAGGTAAATTGAATTTTACGGCCAATCAGATCAACCCCAGTCTCGGTACCCAAGAATTGCGCGCTACATTTGATAATGCCGATAAACGTCTGCTTCCAGGCCAGTTTGTGCGTGCCCGCGTTACAACTGGCACACGTGAAGGTGTGTTTCTGGTGCCGCAAACTGCAGTGCTTACAGGCGAGCAAGGCAAATTTTTGTATGTTGCGAACGAGAAAAATGAAGCGACGATTCGGCCTGTAGTGGTGGGTGAATGGAAGGGTAAAGATTGGATTGTTTTGGAAGGCTTAAAGGCGAATGATAAGGTGATTGTGGATAATTTAATCAAATTGCGCCCGAATGCACCTGTTGCACCGCATGCTTTGGGAGCCGCTCCCAGCTTGCCTCCTGAAGCACCTACTAAATAGCAAAGAATAATCAATGAAGATTAAATTTTTAAGCCATGATTAAGTTTTTTATAACCCGTCCCATTTTTGCTGGCGTTTTATCCATCATCATTGTGTTGGCCGGTGCAGCAGCAGCACTTAAGCTGCCTATTGCGCAGTATCCGGAAATAGCCCCGCCAACCGTGACGATTACTGCGGTTTACCCCGGCGCGAGCGCAGAGACGCTTTCTAAAACCGTAGCTGCGCCAATTGAAGAGCAGCTAAGTGGTGTCGAGCGTTTGCTGTATTTCAATTCAAGTGCAGATTCCAGCGGTACACTCACTATTACCGCCACGTTTGAAGTGGGCACAAATATTGACCAGGCGACATTTAACGTGAGCAATCGCGTGAACATTGCCACGCCGCGTTTGCCCGACGAAGTGCGGCGCAACGGTTTAATTGTGCAGAAAAAATCCAATGATATTCTACTGGTGGTGATGCTCACATCAGAAGATAAAAAACACGACAGACTGTTTTTAAGTAACTACGCTACGCTCAATGTATTAGATGAATTGAAGCGCGTGCAGGGTGTGGGCGATGTATTGATATTTGGCGGGCAAGATTATGCCATGCGGGTATGGTTGCGGCCGGATCGTATGGCGCAGCTGGGCGTAACCACAACAGATATTGCACAGGCGATTCAATCGCAAAATGCGCAATACGCCGCAGGTAAAATCGGGCAGGACCCAGCACCGAATGATCAGCAAATCGTGTATACCGTCACAGCCAAAGGGCGTTTACTGGAGCCGGAACAGTTTGGCAACATCATCATCAAGGCCGATGGACCGCGCGGTATTTTATACCTGAAAGATGTGGCGCGTATTGAACTGGGGGCGCAAAACTATAATGTACGCTCGGCGCTAGATGGCACGACAGGTGTAGCGATCCCGATATTTTTACAAACAGGCTCCAATGCACTCGAAACCGCAAAAAATATCAAGCTGAAAATGGCAGAGCTGAAGCAACGCTTTCCAAAAGGCATGCAATTTAGCATTCCTTACGATACCAGCGATTTTGTAAAAGCAACCATTCAGGAAGTTTTTAAAACACTAGGCGAAGCTTTGGTGTTAGTGGTTCTGGTGGTATTTTTATTTTTACAGAGTTGGCGTGCAACATTGATCCCGATCATCGCTGTGCCAATTTCGCTGATTGGTACCTTTGCTGGACTGTATTTACTCGGCTTCACCATTAATTTGCTGACGCTGTTTGCAATGATTCTAGCGATTGGTATTGTGGTTGATGATGCGATTGTGGTGCTGGAGAACATCGAGCGCCTGATGACTGAAGAAAAACTTAAACCTATGGATGCTGCAATTAAATCCATGCGACAGGTTTCTGCCGCTGTAGTGGCGATTGTGATGGTGCTATGCGCGGTATTTATTCCCGTTGCGTTTTTGGGCGGCATTGCCGGTGCCCTGTACCGCCAGTTCGCTGTCACTGTGGCAATCGCAGTGGTGATTTCAGGCGTGGTGGCGCTTACGCTTACTCCGGCTTTATGCGCGATTCTATTGAAAAATACACATCAGAAATCTGCGTTCTTTAACGCATTTAATCAAGGTTTCCATAAACTTACGCATTTTTACACGCGCATTGTCGATTTAACGCTGCATCACAGAATTATTGGTGCAGTTGTATTCACAGCAATTATTGCGATATGTATTGTGCTGCTTAACCGCGTACCTAATAGCTTCGTACCTGCAGAGGATCAGGGATACGTTATAACTGCCGTGATTATGCCAGATGGTGCAACTTTGAACCGTACTGAAAAAACGACAGAAGCGGTGCGAAAGGGAATTGCGCAAGATCCTGCCGTAGCACACGAGTTTGCTGTAAACGGCTTTGATTTAATTGGCGGCGGCAATAAAACCAGTGCGGCCACCATGTTTGTGCGTCTGAAAGATTGGGAAGAGCGTACGACAACGGCCGAGCAAATAGTTGGCAAGTTGTTTGGCCTCGGGATGAACCAGCCAGATGGGGTGGCAATAGCGTTTAATCCACCCGCAATTCGCGGTTTGGGCAGTGCTGGAGGCTTTGAGGTGTATGTGCAAAGCCGTATTGATACTGATCCACAAAAACTGGCGGCGGTATTGAATAGTTTTGTGGACACGCTGCGCGCCAACCCCAAACTGACCGGCATCAATACTTTTTTTAGGCCGACTGTACCGCAGTTGTATATTGAGGTGGATGAGGCTAAAGCCTTATCGTTGGGCGTGCCTATTTCTGAAATTTATGCCACCTTACAGAGCACCATGGGCCAGCTATATGTAAATGATTTTAATAAGTCCGGTCGTACCTATAAGGTACAACTGCAGGCCGAACCGCAATTCCGTATGCAGCCGGAGGATATCGGTAAAGTATATGTGCGCAGCAAACAAGGGACAATGATTCCGCTGTCTTCATTAAGTAAAGTTAGCAGTATCATTGGTGCCGAGCAGCTTGAGCGCTATAACGGCTTATTATCTGCAAAAATACTGGGCAGTGGTGCTTCTACTATCAGTTCCGGCGATGCGATTGATTTGGTTGAAAAACTGGCAAAAGAAAACTTGCCAGAAGGCTATCAAATTGCCTGGACAGGACAGGCTTATCAGGAGAAACGCACTGGCTCAGCTGCACTGTTCGCCTTTAGTTTTGCCATTATCATGGTATTTTTAATTTTAGCGGCGCAATTCGAAACCTGGGCATTGCCTTTGGCCGTTATCATGGCGGTGCCATTTGCACTGGCTGGCGCGCTTTTGGCTGTGTTTGTGCGCGGCATGCCGAATGACATTTACTTCCAGATCGGCCTGATTACCTTGATTGGACTTGCTGCTAAAAATGCCATATTAATTGTGGAGTTTGCCAGCCAGAAAATGGAAGAAGGGAAACCTGTCCTGCAGGCGGCAGTAGAGGCAGCTCGGTTACGTTTTAGGCCGATCGTCATGACCTCCATGGCGTTTGTGCTAGGCATTACACCGTTGCTGGTCGCATCCGGTGCAGGCTCTGCCGCACGCCGCAGTATGGGTACTGGCGTGTTTGGTGGCATGCTGCTGGCAACATTTATTGCCACGATTTTTATTCCATTGTTCTTCTCATGGTTGTCTGGAAAAACCGTGCATCGCCATCATGAAATCGAAAATAGGCAAGATAAGCCTAACGAGACTGCATTATGAAAAAACTAAGCCTGCTGTTGATATTGTGTTTGACTGCCTGCAAAGCGGTAGGACCCGATTACCAGCGCTCTGAAACAGGTTTGCCGGCCGTATTTAGCGAAGAAGACATAGCACCCAATGCGTCGAATGATGTAATGAAGCAATGGTGGAAGCACTATCAGGACGAAAAACTGAATGAATTGATTGAACTCACCCTTAAAAATAACACCAATATTCAGCTCGCAGTTGCACGCATTGAAGAGGCGGATGCAAGTATGCGTGAAGTTGGTGCCTACTTGTTGCCAGAAATTAATTTTTCCACTGAAGCAGAACGCAGCAAGGTAACTGAGCTAGGACCGTTTCCAACCTTTACTTCGCCGATTCGCAATAATTATACATTCAGCCTTGATACCTCCTATGAAATTGATTTTTGGGGCAGGCTAAAGCGTAATAAGGAAGCGGCAGCAGCAAGCGTTTTGGCAACACGTAATGCGAAAGAAACAGTAGAGCTTTCCCTGATAGGTTTGGTAGCAAGTAATTATTTACAATTACGCGGTCTGGATGCGCAAATCGCAGTAACCAAGGACAATCAAAAAAGTCGTAAAGAAGCGCTTAGCTTAAATCAGAGGCGGCTTGCAGGCGGTGTGGCAAGTGCTTTGGAAGTGAGTCAAGCCGAAGTGGCAGTGAGCAACCTAGAAGCGCAGCTCATCGAACTGAACCGTTTACGCGCGCTGAGTCTATATCAGCTTGCGGTGCTGAGCGGTGTGCTGGATTTGAAATTAGAGACAGCAGATATACGTACTTTACCTTTGCCACCTACACCACCGGCCGGCTTACCTTCCACACTATTGGAAAGTCGCCCTGACATTCGACGGGCAGAGCAGGTGCTGATAGCGGAAAATGCCAGAATCGGCGTTGCTAAGGCTGCACTATACCCAAGTATCACGTTAACGGGTAGCTATGGGGGTGAAAGTTTGGAGTTAAGCGATCTGTTAAAAACTGGCGCCCGTGTCTGGACTTTGGGACTAGGGCTGGATTTACCGATTTTCGATTCAGGCAAGCGTCGATTGCGTGTAGAGCAAGCCTCTGCGAGGCAGAAACAAGCATTGGCGCAGTATCAGGCTGCAATACAAAATGCATTTAGAGAAGTCAATGATGCGTTGATTACGAGACGCCTGAATGCTGAGCGCGAGCAAAGTTTGCAACAAAGTGAAGCTTCAGCAAAAAAAGCGCTAACAGTGGCAGAGAATCGCTATAAATCAGGCTATTCAGCCTATTTGGAAGTGTTGGATGCACAACGTGTACATAACGAGGCATCACTTGCAGTGATACAGGCCAAACAAGCAACTTTTTTAGCAACAGTTGAGTTATTTAAAGTTTTGGGTGGTGATTGGAAGGGTGCGGCTTTCTCTGCTCAAGAGACCCAACCCCATTAAAATGGAAAAGCGACTTTAACCCAGTCATCGCGAGATTCGATAGGCTCACCTAATTGGACGTGTTTTGTGGAGCCATCAATACTCACGGCATAATTACTATTTGCGCTGTAATTCATTTTGGGCAGTATCATCATGGATGAGCTGGATATTCCTGCTTCGATTGGCAAATAAATACCGGAAAATAAGCCAATATCTATAGTGCTAGCGGTGTTTTTTGTGCCGATTTCACTGCGCAGTGCAGTTGTGGATTCGGTAGGATGAAAAATTTCTCCGGAACGTATTTGACGTAATTGCACCCAAGTTGGGTGGTGCGAGATGGTCTCAATACCTACCCTTAATTGGCTGCCCTGTGTCGGTTTGACAGATCTGATCATTCCAATAACAAGCTTGTTGTAGTTTTCGTCTATGACCAGCCCGATCAGTTTATCCGGTCTGGCCAAGATGTTGGCGTACTTGTTAACGCGCGTTCCCAAGCCCCGTGGGCTTTCATCCGTGATAATCCATGTATCGAGCGAGCCGCTATTGGCAGATAAAATGCTGGTTTGCTTTAATGCAGTATGTGCTCTTATTCGTTCGTCCAGGGATGCGCCATTATGTGACATTCGCAATCCGCTGCTAATTTGATTTGCTTGATATACTTGGTTACAAATGTTCACGATACCAGCATTAACTCTGGCCGTTTTTGAGCTAGCCTGACGCGTGATTTTGCGGCGTTGCCTGATGTAACCATCTTTTCTCCATTCCTCGAGCAGGATTTTGAGGGTTTCATTCAGTTTTTTTGCATTGTCAATTTTTGAGAAAGCCAGGCTTTGAGGGATTTCCCCGCGGTCTGTTACTGTAATTGCTACAGTTATTTGCCTTTCCAGTTCGTCAAGCTCCCAGTAGCGATAATTGTCATTCGGCACAAAGTCGCGCATGCGCTTTGCGGGAAAGTCCTTTTCTAAATCAATATAAAACAGGTACTGCTCTGGAGTAGATTTATTACTGATATACGCACGCGTTAACAGGGAGTTTAAAATTCGTGTTGCAATTTCGAGATGGTATTTTTGCATGCTTGCCTGCGCCAACTGTCCCAGCATACATGTTTGCACATAAAAGGCTGAAAGAGTGGTTGATGGCGAGAAATCAAATAGTTCCACTGGGTTATTTAACAGCATTTGCTGCGCAGCAATTCGATACAGTACATTAATCTGCAGCCATACTTTGGCCGGCGGATTAGATTGACTGAGCATACGCCATTTGATCATGTTAAAGGCAGTGTAAAATGCGCGCGCCATCAGCAGAACAGGTGCATTTCCTTCCAGCTTGACATGGTATTCTGGCTGTGTCTGGTTGACATCAAACACTATCTCGATGATTTTTAGATGAAAAATATAAGATTGCCGGCAATAGCTATAACAAGTTTCGCAAATGCTATTTTCCAGCTCGGGTTTCATATTCTCAACGTTAGAAAACTGCGTGGAAAGTTTTTCCAAGCGCTCTTGATTGAGTGTTTCTAGTTCGCTAATTAAATTAAATTGCTGTTGAATACTTAGCGCTTCTTGCACTTCAGTTTGGCTGAGAAAAAGTGCTAGCTGCTTTGTGGAATATTGCAACGCCGTTAAGTCATCCATTTCTTTCAAATCACTTATCCAGTCCAAGAGTTTGTTGGTTTTTTTTATAGGACTTGAACCGAACAGGTGTTGAATAATATTTTTCATCGGAAAGAAAACTAAATTTGGGGCGGTGATTTTATTTAAACTAAATGTAATGTATGAAAATATAATAATAAATCATTGAATAATCAAGTTTAATTTAATCATATTATTGGTAATTAAGTAGTAATGATTGCATGGTAAAATTCAAGCTTTAAGTTATAAAGTAAACCACACATGACAGTTCGTACCCGTTTTGCGCCTAGCCCCACCGGTTTTTTACATATTGGTGGCGCACGTACCGCGTTATTTTCTTGGGCTTATGCAAAAAAACATCACGGCCAATTTATTTTGCGGATTGAAGATACTGATGTTGAACGTTCTACGCCCCAAGCCGTACAAGCCATTCTGGATGGTATGCACTGGTTGGGCTTGGATTACGATGAAGGTCCGTTTTACCAGATGCAACGCATGGGGACTTACAAAAAAATGTTGCAGACCATGCTGGATAACGGCAGTGCGTATTACTGTTATTGTAGCAAAGAAGAACTGGATGCTTTGCGTGAAAGCCAAATGCAGCAAGGACTAAAGCCACGGTATGATGGGAAATGGCGTCCTGAAGAGGGAAAAACATTGCCAGAAGTTCCCAAAGATATTCAACCTGTCATACGTTTTAGAAATCCACAAACAGGCATAGTTGCATGGGATGACTTGGTGAAAGGTAGAATTGAAATCGCCAATGCCGAGATGGATGATTTGATTATTGCCCGTGCTGATGGCACACCGACCTACAATTTCTGTGTGGTGGTAGATGATTGGGAAATGGACATTACACATGTGATTCGCGGCGATGATCATGTCAACAATACGCCGCGCCAAATCAATATGTTACGGGCGCTTGGCGCCACGATTCCGCAATATGCACATTTGTCCATGATTCTGGGTGACGATGGGCAGAAACTATCAAAACGTCATGGAGCGGTGAGTGTGATGCAATACCATGAGGATGGTTATTTGCCAGCAGCGGTATTAAATTATCTAGCGCGTTTGGGCTGGAGTCATGGTGATGCTGAGATTTTTAATATGCAGCAATTTTGCGAGTGGTTCGATTTAGATCACATCACCCCATCTGCAGCACAGTTTAATACCGAAAAACTGAATTGGCTGAATGCGCATTATATTAAAGAGGCTGATATGGATGCGCTTGCTGATGATATTAAAAATCGTCTTGCAAACATGGGTGTTGAGGTGAAGTCAGCACCAAAGTTAGAAGATGTACTTGCGTTATACCGCGAGCGCGCTAATAACTTAAATCAACTGGCGAAAGACGTGGCTTATTTTTATACTTTGCCACAGGTCAGCGAAGTCGATGTGGAAAAACATATTACAGCAGATATCAAACCAGCTCTTCAATCCTTAAGTGAAAAATTGGCCAATATTGACTGGATTGCAGAAGCAATTCATGGAGCTATTAATTTGGTCGTTACAGAATATCAGCTTAAGTTTCCTAAAGTTGCCATGCCGCTGCGGGTTATGCTGACTGGCATTGCGCAATCACCCAGTATTGACCAAGTGATGGCTTTGCTTGGGCAGCAGGAAACGCTCAGTAGAATACAAAAATACGTCAGATAATTGTTGCCAGACACTTGAAATGCGAACAAAAAGGCGCAATCATAGTCATATGGTTAGCAGAATTGGCTATTGCTTAATATTTTTTAAGTAGAGCTACTCCAACTTTAATTACAATTACAAGGAGCAAAATATGAATAACAAAGGACAAATGCTGCAGGATCCATTTTTAAATGCCCTCAGAAAAGAACATGTACAAGTGTCCATTTATCTAGTCAATGGCATTAAGCTGCAAGGACAGGTTGATTCTTTTGATCAATATGTGATCTTACTCAAAAACACTGTTACCCAAATGGTTTATAAACATGCCATTTCTACTATTGTGCCAGCACGCGCAGTGAGTATGTCAATGCCCGAGCAGGATGAATAAAGGATTTAATGTTCGATAGACCTTCAGGTAGTGATGCAGTCATATTAGTCAGCATTGATTTTGGCGAGCCAGATTACGCGGAAAGTTTACACGAGCTCCGTCAACTGGTTATCAGCGCCGGCTTGCAGATTAGAGGAACTCTAGAAGGCAAGCGCAGCACTCCCGATGCCAAAATGTTTATCGGATCCGGCAAAGCGGACGAGCTTAAATTAATGCTGGGAAGCAGTGAAACTAAAGTGGCTGCCTTTAATCATGACTTGAGCCCATCACAACAGCGCAATTTGGAGCGCTTTTTGCAGGCCCGCGTCGTGGACCGTACCGGCTTGATTCTTGATATCTTTGCGCAGCGTGCACAAAGTCATGAAGGTAAGCTGCAAGTCGAGCTGGCTCAATTGGAGCATTTATCCACCCGACTGGTACGTGGCTGGACGCACTTAGAGCGTCAAAAGGGAGGCATCGGTGTGCGAGGCGGGCCTGGTGAGACGCAATTGGAATTGGATCGTCGTATGTTGCGTGTTCGCGTTAAACAATTACGTGAAAAACTAGCTAAACTTAAGCAGCAGCGCGGTATGCAGCGTAGGGCGCGCAAACGTTCTAATTTAATGACAGTGTCTCTGGTGGGGTATACTAATGCAGGTAAATCCACTTTGTTCAATCGGCTAACACAATCGGGCGTGTACGCGGCAGACCAGTTATTTGCTACGTTGGATACAACGTCTCGAAAAATGTATTTGCCAGAAGGAAACCCTGTCGTGCTGTCTGATACGGTAGGCTTTATCAAGCACTTGCCTACAACTCTGATTGAGGCTTTTGGTGCCACTTTGGAAGAGGCTGCACAGGCAGATTTGTTGTTGCATGTGGTAGATGTGGCCAGCACCAACCGTGAGGCGCAAATAGCGCAAGTCAATCATGTGTTGCAAGAAATTGGTGCAGCGAGTGTGCCACAAATTCTGGTGCTAAACCAAATTGATAGGCTGGACGGCGAAGCAGGGATGGAACGCGATGAATATGGTAGAATTTACAAAGTTCGTGTCTCTGCCAAGACAGGTGCAGGCTTAGAGTTTATTAGGCTTGCTTTGTCGGAACACCAGCAGTTGTTAAAAAAATTAAGTACTGAAGAAAGTGCATATGCTTAAAATCGGAGTGATGAATGATTAAGTTCCCAGGTTTCGGTCAACGTAATAACGAAGGCCCCCCGGATTTGGATGAGGTGTTGCGTGACTTAAACCAAAAATTGAATAATCTTTTTGGTAAAAAAAGCAACAACAATAGCCAGCCCAATGACAATAAGGGTTTTGACTTTCCAATTGCACCTATTTTGGCGATTGTTGCTACTATTTGGCTGGCAACAGGCTTTTATATAGTCGATCAAGGTTCACTTGGTGTAGAGCAACGTTTCGGAGGGTATATACAAACTACAGAGCCTGGCCCACGCTGGCACTGGCCGTTTCCCATAGAATCGGTTGAAGTGGTGAATATGGAGCAAGTACGTCGCCTGGAAGTCGGCTATAGAACCAGTGGCGAAGGCACTGGAGGCAAAACCAAGGTGCCAAGAGAAGCTTTGATGTTGACCGAAGATGAAAATATTATCGATTTGCAATTCGCGGTGCAATACAAATTGAATAATGCCAAAGATTATTTATTTAATAACCGTTCGACAGACGATGCTGTAATGTCTGCTGCAGAAACTGCGATTCGTGAAGTAGTAGGTAAGAGTAAGCTGGATGATTTACTGCAGAAAGGGCTGGCAGATACTTCAGAACGTATGCAAGCAATTTTGGATAGCTATAAGACCGGTGTCACTATCACCAGTGTCTCGTTACAGAGTGCGCAGCCGCCCGAGCAAGTGCAGGAAGCATTTGAAGACGTAAACCGTGCAAATCAAGATTACCAGCGCCAGATTAACGAAGGACAGGCTTATGCCAACGACGTGATTCCTAAGGCACGCGGTACTGCATCACGCCTGGCTGCAGAGGCTGCAGGATATAAACTAAAAGTTGAGAACGAAGCAAAAGGTAATGCCAGCCGGTTCGAGCAAATTTTAACCCAATATAATAAAGCGCCGGAAGTTACGCGACAACGCTTATATCTAGATGCGCAAGAACAGATTTTATCAAGCACCAGCAAAGTGATAGTTGACCAAAAGGGCGGCAGTTTGCTGTATTTGCCATTGGATAAACTCATGGCGACTACGACCGCATCACCTCCGGGTACGGGCGTGGCAGGAGCGGCAGGCTCAAGCAGTAATGCGGAAGTGAATACAACTGAACAATCGCGCGAAATGCTGCGGAGTCGCGAAAGAGATGGTCGCTAATCGGCGAAAGAGAAATTATGAAAAATATCGGTACATTTTTAATTGGCATGTTTGTAGTTTTGGTGTTGCTGGCCATGTCTGCGTTTACTGTAGATCAACGTGAATATGCTTTGGTCTTTAGGTTGGGTGAAATTGTGTCTGTCAAAAAGGAACCTGGGCTGTATTTCAAAACACCTCTGGTAGATGATGTAAAGTATTTTGACAAACGCATTGTTACATTAGATTGGGAAGTCCCTGCAAAATTTAACACGAGTGAAAACAAATACATGATGGTCGATTCGTTCGTTAAATGGCGCATTATCGATCCGGCAAAATACTACGTTTCGATTAAAGAAGGTGGTGAGGCAGCAGCCGAAGACAGGCTTTCCAAAGTTGTCAATGCGGGTTTCCGCTACGAGTTTGGCAAGCGTACAGTGCATGATGTGATTGCAGGTGAGCGCAAAGCAATTATGGATAACTTGCGCAAGCGCGCAGATGCTGAAGCACGTCAAATTGGCATTCAAGTCGTCGATGTGCGCCTGAAACGTGTTGATTATTCAGAGGAGATCAGTAAATCAGTTTATGACCGCATGATTTCTGAGCGTAAACGTATTGCTAATCAGCTGCGCTCAGAAGGCGCTGCAGCATCTGAAAAAATCCGTGCTGATGCAGACAAACAGCGTGAAGTAATTATTGCTGAAGCATTCCGTGATGCACAAAAAATCAAAGGGGATGGTGATGCAAAGGCTGCCGAAACCTACTCTGATGCCTATAGCAAAAACCCTGAGTTTTATGCTTTCTATCGTAGTCAGGAAGCTTACAAAAATAGCTTCAAAAATAAATCGGATGTAATGGTACTAGACCCCAACTCGGATTTCTTTAAATACATGCGCGGTGCTGGTGGTCAGAAGCATTAAGTTATTAAGTAACAGGAAAGCTTAATTGAGATCTATCTTGTTAACTGCGTTTGGGCTTATGTTATTGTTTGAAGGGCTTTTGCCGTTTATTGCACCAAAAGCATGGCGCGAAACGTTTAAACGCATGATAGAACTCAAAGATGGTCAATTGCGTTTTATCGGTCTTATCTCAATTATGGGCGGTTTATTGCTAATGCTATTAAGTCGTTAATTCTAGGCTGCTCGCGTAAGCCGTTTTACTATAATCCAAGTATAATGACGGAATGCGAAACTGGTTACTTCCTGAATATATAGAAGATGTGTTGCCTGCTGAGGCCGCACGCATAGAGCAACTTCGTCGTAAATTGTTGGATTTGTTTAAGGTTCACGGCTATCAGTATGTGATTCCACCTACTTTGGAATATATGGAATCACTCATTACCGGCACAGGGCATGATCTTGATTTGGCTACGTTTAAAGTAGTTGACCAGCTTACTGGGCGTTTAATGGGTATTCGCGCAGATATGACGCCACAGGTGGCGCGTATAGATGCGCACATGCTCAATCATCAAGGCGTATCCCGCCTTTGTTATGCAGGCACAGTATTACGCACCAAACCAGATGGACTTGCACGCACACGTGAGCCTTTACAAGTGGGTGCGGAGCTGTTTGGACACGCCGGTATCGAAAGCGATATTGAGATTCAACGCCTGATGATAAAAGCCTTGCAGCTGCTAGGATTGGAAGAGCTGCACATTGATTTTAGCCATGTTGCAATTTTTGAGAGTTTGGTTAAGGCTGGCAATATCAGTGCCGATTTGGAGCAAACCCTTTATGCTGCCTTGCAAAGTAAAGACAAAGCGGCGGCGGCCGAGTTGGCAAGTGGACTGGATGTATCTATTCAGCAGGCATTGGTTAGCTTGACTGAGCTAAATGGCGATGTGGCTATTCTACAAAAAGCTGAAAATGTTTTGCCAAAACTGCCTGAAATTGAATTGGCTTTGACAGATTTACGTGATGTGGCAACAAAATTGAGCGATTTGAACGTACATATTTCGTTTGATTTATGTGAGCTTCGCGGTTATCACTACCATAGCGGCATCGTGTTTGCGGCTTATGCAAAAGGTTACGCAGGGCCTTTGGCTCTAGGCGGGCGTTATGACGAAGTTGGTGTCGCTTTTGGCCGTGCGCGGGCGGCAACCGGTTTCAGCCTGGATTTACGTGGAGTGGTTACTGCGTTTGAGCCAGCTACGCTACCTAAAGCGATTTTGGCACCGGAAGGCAATGATAAGGCATTGCTAGATGAAATTGAAGCCTTACGTGCGGATGGTCTTATTGTGATTCAGGCTTTGCCTAAAATGCAATTGAATGCAGCCGAACTTAATTGCGATAGCAAGCTGGCTTTACGTGACGGTAAATGGTTGATTGAGGCATTTACCAAGCATTAATTTTTTAAGTATTTAAATCTATAAAAGTTGTAAATTATGGCAAAAAATGTAGTAGTTATTGGCACACAGTGGGGCGACGAGGGTAAAGGGAAGATCGTTGATTGGCTGACCGATCATGCACAAGGAGTGGTGCGTTTTCAGGGTGGCCACAATGCTGGACATACACTGGTGGTAGGCCAAGGTGATGCACAGCGTGTATATAAGCTCAATTTAGTGCCGTCTGGCATCGTGCGCGCAGGTGTGAAATGCTACATAGGTAATGGCGTAGTGCTTGATGCAGGTCATTTGTTGGGAGAAATCTCTGCGCTGGAAAAAGATGGTTTAGAAGTTGAAAATCGCTTAAAAGTCAGCCCGGGCTGCCCGCTCATTTTAAGTCATCATATAGCTGTAGACTTGGCGCGGGAAGCCAAGCGTGGTGCCGATAAAAAGATTGGCACGACTGGTAAAGGCATTGGCCCTGCCTATGAAGACAAAGTCGCACGTCGTGCTTTGCGTGTGTATGATCTATTCTATCCAGAACGTTTTTCCGAAAAATTACGCGAAGTTATGGACTATCACAATTTTGTGCTAACCAATTATTTGGATGCGCAAGCAGTCGATTTTAATCAGCAATATGATTCCAGCATGCAACATGCCATTGCACTAAAACCTATGATTGCAGATATTTCCGCAGAACTTTATGCAGCCAATGCGCGAGATGAGAACTTGCTATTTGAAGGCGCGCAGGGCACATTGCTAGATATCGATCACGGCACTTATCCTTATGTGACTTCTAGCAACTGTATTGCAGGACAGGCCTCAGCAGGTACAGGCGTTGGTGCGAATATGCTGCATTATGTGCTTGGCATTACCAAGGCCTATACAACACGCGTGGGCGGTGGGCCTTTCCCAAGTGAATTGGATATTGAAACTGATGGCGCACCAGGTACGCAAATGTCTACCAAAGGGCAGGAAATCGGCACCGTAACTAAACGTAAACGTCGTTGCGGTTGGTTTGATGCTGCAGCATTGCGTCGTTCTGCTATGATTAACGGACTTACGGGATTATGCATTACCAAACTGGACGTACTGGATGGCATTGAGTCACTCAATATTTGCACTGGTTACGAGCTTGGTGGTAAAAAGTTAGATTTATTGCCAGTAGGAGCTGATGAGGTCGCTGGTTGCAAGCCTGTTTATGAAACTATGCCGGGCTGGCAAGAAAGCACCTTCGGTGTAAAAACTTGGGATGGTTTACCAAAAAATGCGCAAACCTACCTTAAACGTTTAGAAGCATTATGTGGTGTGCCGATTGCGATTGTTTCAACCGGACCAGAACGGGATGAGACTATCGTGATTGAGCATCCTTTTGCTTAATTGAAAGTCGCATCAAAACAACGCCTTGCGTGGGCAATTACCGGTTCAGGGCATTATTTGCGCGAATCGCTGGCTATACTAAACACGCTGCAAAATGTGGATATTTTCTTAAGCAAAGCTGCGGCCGAGATTATTCGGCAGTATGGCTTTCAAATGCAATTAGAAGAAACCGGGCACCGCGTGTATCAGGACAAAACTGCCAGCAGCGTGCCGGTTGAACTGTTTTATGAAGGTCATTATCATACTTTGGTCATTGCCCCTGCCACTTCAAACACCATCGCGAAAATGGCGTACGGATTTTCGGACAGCTTAGTCACAAATTTGTTCGCGCAAGCAGGAAAAACCCGAGTGGCCAGTATCGTATTTGCTTGTGATACCGCACCAGAGCTTGAGTCTGAAGCACCACGTGAAAATATGGTAAAAGTTTATCCGCGCCAGATTGATTTGGATAACGTGGCGAAACTAGCCTGTTTTGAAGCAACAAAAGTGGTCGCTGATATGGCAGAATTAACGCACGTCATTCATGAACGCCTAACAGAGATTAAGTGAAAACCGACAGCCTATTATTTCTGACAGGCAAACTGGCTGAAAAGAGCCTAAACAAAGTATTGCAGGAAGTGCAGGGAAACACCAAATCCCCTAAATTTAAATACCGTGTTGAGCAAATGGGTGTATCCGTTGCTGCATTAATGACACCTGATTTAATTACGCGCAGATTAAACGCGGTTGGTGATGCCAGCAAAATGATTTTACCTGGCCTTTGCCAAGGCGATTTAACTTGCCTGCAAGCCAAATATGGCATCCCTGTTGAGCGAGGACCAAATGACCTAAAAGACTTGCCGCAATATTTTGGACAACAAGGTAAAGTACCCGATTTAAGTCAATACAGCGTGCAGATTTTTGCCGAGATCGTGGATGCTCCAGATTTGACAGTAGCGCAGATACTGACCAAAGCCGCACGTTTTCAGACGCAGGGTGCAAACGTGATTGATCTGGGCTGTTTGCCAAACAGACCATTCCCACATTTGGCTGAGACTATCCAAGCGCTTAAAGCAACAGGTTCCAAGGTGAGTGTCGACTCAATGAGTGCCGAAGAATTATTGCTGGCAGGCAAAGCGGGTGCGGATTATCTGCTAAGTTTGACCGAAAAAACTCTGTGGATTGCCGATGCCGTGCAAGCAGTTCCGATATTGATTCCAGCTAAGCCGGGCTACATGGCGTCGCTGTATCGTGCTATCGAAATCTGCCTCAAAAAAGGCAAATCGTTTATTGCTGACCCAATTCTAGATCCAATACATTTTGGGCTTACTGAGTCGATTGTGCGTTACAGCAAGTTGCGCAAAAAATATCCGGAGATCCAGGTTATGATGGGAGTCGGCAATTTAACTGAGCTGACAGATGCTGATACCACTGGCATTAATGCCCTTCTGTTTGGCCTGATCAGTGAATTAAAAATAAATTCAGTGCTGGCGACTTCGGTAAGCCCGCATGCAGTCAACGCTATTGCAGAGGCGGATGATGCAAGGCGTGTGATGCATCGTGCAAGTCAGGATAACCGCTTGCCACGCAGTTACAGCAACGGTTTGCTAGGGTTGCATGACAGAAGGCCGTTTCCATACAATGACGATGAAATCAGTGAATTCGCAGCGCAAATCAAAGATCCCAGTTTCAGGATTATGGTCAGTGAGTCTGGTGTGCATGTATATAACCGCGACGGGCATTTGCTCGACATAGATCCTTTTGCATTCTACACAAATCTTGGAGTGGAAAATGACGCTTCACATGCATTCTATTTGGGCGTAGAACTGGCACGTGCGCAAATTGCCTGGCAACTCAAAAAGCGCTATGTGCAGGATGAAGAATTGAGTTGGGGCGTGAATAGCAACGCTCAGCAGAAAGCTACAAATAAAGCACACCGCGAGGCTTCGTTAAAAGAAAAGAAATACGAAAAATAACTTAAATGTTGAGTTTTAAATGATTTTTGAAACGATTGTCACAAGTATTGATGCTGCCGGAAATCCGCATGTGGCGCCGTTTGGCGTACGGCGTGAGGGTGATGAATGTATCGTGATTGCACCATACAAACCATCTACAACACTTAATAATATTTTAGATACCAGCTGTGCGGTAATGAATAATACCGATGATGTGCGTGTGTTTGCAGGTGCTCTTACCGGAAGGCAGCCATGGATACTTATACCAGCCTCTAGAATTAAGGGTTTTCGGCTCTCCAGTTGCTTGTCGCATATGGAGCTGAAGCTGTTAGAGGTGCGAGATGATACAATACGCCCGCAGTTAGTGATGCAAATAATCGAAACGCAAAACCACCAACCGTTTAACGGTTTTAACCGTGCGCAGGCTGCGGTGATAGAACTGGCAGTGCTTGCTAGCCGGCTGCATTTGTTGTCACGCGAGAAAATCCAGGATGAATTGCAATATTTGCAAATTGCCATCGAAAAAACGGCAGGGGAGCACGAAAAACAGGCATGGGATTGGCTGACTGAGAAAATTGACAATTTTTATGCGGATCAGTTTGGGGAAAATCAGGCGTGACGCAGCTATTAATCAGTGTAAGAAATGTCGAGGAAGCCTTGCTGGCATTGGATGCAGGCGCAGATATTATCGATTTGAAAGACCCGAGTGTAGGTGCCCTTGGCGCTCTGGATGTAAAAGAAACCAGACGCATAATTCAAGCGATTGGTGGCTTTGGACTTTTAAGCGCGACTGTAGGTGAGCAGCATACTAGCTTGATCGATTTGGTGCGTGATATTGAAGCGCGTGCTGAAATGGGGTTGGATATCATTAAGATTGCGGTTTCCAGGCTGTTTTATGTCGAAAATTTTTTGCTAGAGATGGCTAAATTGACGATGGCCAATATTAAAATCGTGGCAGTATTTTTTTCCGATGAGGCAATTGATGTTGCTTTATTGCCAGTGTTACAAAAAGCTGGTTTTTATGGGGCGATGTTGGACACAAAGAGCAAAACACATGACCTGTTGGCTATGCAAACAAAACATACTTTGCAAAGCTTTATAGAATCGTGTGAAAAAAATCAACTCAGATCAGGCCTGGCTGGTTCACTAAAAACACAATATATAGAATTTCTATTAGAAATAAATCCTACATACATTGGTTTTAGGGGTGGTGTATGCGAAAATTCGGTACGTAATGCAGCTTTATCAAAAGACAAAGTCATTGAAGCTAGAAATATGTTGCACTCACACAACAAATATAGGGTAAATGCCCATAAAATCTTGGGGTTAGCATTGCATAGCTAAGTTGAATTAAGTATAGTCATGAATGAGAAGCTTAAATGGGCGTTTATAATCAGGAGTTTAATAATGAATAAGAATTTAATAGGTTTAGCTGTTGCAGCAACACTTGGCTTGACAGCTTTATCAGCATCTGCAGAAGATATGTTTCGTGGTGCTTGGTACGCTGTGCCAGGTGTAAGTTATATGAACACAGATAGCGATTTAGATGCTGATAATGGTGCAGGCGGCTTTATCAGTATTGGTAAAGAATTGAGCCAAAGCTGGGATTTGCAAGGTCGTTTAGGTTACAACCGTGCCGATGAAGATACAAATATTGCTGGAGCTGGTGGTAAATATAAACAAACAACTCTAGGCTTAGATGCCCTTTACATGTTTAGCCGTGATAAGTTCCGTCCATTCTTATTGGCCGGCTTGGGAGCTGCGCGTAATGATGTTGATTACAGCGGTTTGGGTTTGACAGATAAAAGTAAAACCTCATGGTTAGCTGGCTTGGGCTTGGGTGCCCAGTATTTATTCAATGATTCATTTGGCCTGCAAGCTGATTTACGTCATCAATGGAGTAAAGCTGAAGCGCAAAATGCAGCAAGAACTGTTGATGCAGATGAAACCATTGGCAACACACTATTTAACTTGGGCGGTGTGATTCGCTTTGGTGCTCCGGCTCCTGTAGTAGCAGAACCAGCGCCTGAGCCAGCACCGATTGCTGCGGTAGAGCCAGAACTGGCGCCAGCACCAGAGCCAGAGCCAGCTCCTGTAGCAGCTCCAGCACCATGTGAACCAAAATTCAAAACTGTTACGCTTCAAGCCGAAAGGTTGTTTGGTTTCGACAAATCTAAGCTAAACGGCGACGCTGTGGCTGAGCTTGATAGTGTTGTTGCTACATTAAAAGAACATCCTGAGTTTGAAGTAGTAGTGGTAACAGGGCATACAGACCGAATTGGTTCAGAGAAATACAATCAAAAACTTTCTGAACAACGTGCTAACGTAATTAAAGCACACTTAGTTTCACATGATATTGACGCTAATCGTATTCGTGCTGTTGGTAAAGGTGAGTCAGAACCATTAGTTGAGTGTAAAGGTATTAGAGGGAAAGCTTTGGTTGAATGCTTAGCACCTAACCGTCGCGTTGAAATTCATGGTGAAAGAAAGCATCAAGAGAATGAGTGCAAATAATAACAAGTTAATGCTTAATTTTAGTAAAATTTAAGCATTAAAAAAAGCCCCGCATTAGCGGGGCTTTTTTATGGCTGCGATTTTAAACGTTATAATATGAACATGAAACAGACTGTTGACCTCATCATTGAAGCGCGCTGGCTTTGCCCGATTGTGCCAAACAATACACTATTAGAACACCAGGCAGTAGCCATTCAATCAGGTAAGATCATTGATATTTGCCCAATTGCATATGCCTGCCAAATGTATGAAGCAAGCGAAACCGTGCATTTAAATGAGCATGTGCTGATTCCAGGGTTGATTAACTTGCACGCACATGCTGCCATGAGCTTGATGCGGGGCCTGGCTGATGATTTGCCTCTGATGCCTTGGCTAGAAAACCATATCTGGCCTGTGGAACAAAAATTTGTTTCAGCCAGTTTTGTGTATGACGGCACACTGTTAGCTTGCGCAGAAATGTTAAGTGGTGGTATTTCTACCTTTAATGATATGTATTTTTACCCGGAATCTGCCGCAGAAGCCTGTCTGAGAATGGGTATGCGTGCTAACTTGGGTTTGGTTGTTGTGGAGTTTCCTACGCAATATGCCAACGATGCAGAAACATATATTCAGCGCGGGCTAGAAGTACGGGACCGTTTGCGAGATGAACCGCTGATTAGTTTTAGTTTCGCACCGCATGCACCCTATACGGTTTCAGATATTACGTTTGAGCGCATCATGACCATGGCCGAGCAAGTAAGCATCGGTGTGCACACCCACATGCATGAAACTCAGCAGGAAATTATTGATAGTGAGGAAAAACGCGGTTTACGGCCATTAGCTCAATTTGCTAATTTGGGTTTATTAAGTCCAGCACTTACACTTGCACATTGTGTTTACCTAGATGATGCAGAGATTAATCTGCTTGCTGAGCATGGTTGTAGCATCGCGCATTGTCCAAGCTCAAATTTGAAATTGGCAAGCGGTATTGCACCCGTTAGTAAATATGCGGAACATGGCATCAATATCGGCTTGGGAACCGATGGTGCAGCCAGTAATAACCGTCTGGACTTATTCTCAGAAATGCGACTTGCTGCATTGTTGGCAAAGGGACAGAGCGGTGATGCTACTGCAGTTTCTGCACATCAAGCACTCGAAATGGCAACGATAAATGGTGCCAGAGCACTGGGGTTGGATGATAAAATAGGCTCGGTTGAAATAGGCAAGTTGGCAGATCTAACTGCAGTAAAGCTGACCAATATAGAAACGCAACCTTGTTTTGATCCGATATCACATCTGGTTTATGTGGCTGGACGTGAGCATGTGAGCCATGTTTGGGTGAATGGTGATCTGAAGTTTCATCGACCAAACGGTGGAGAAGGTGCATATCAAAATGTTGAGCCACAAGAGCTAATTGGTATTATTGCCAGATGGCAAACCAAATTAAGCGAATTTAAGGCATAGTGAATTCACGAACTCTAACGAAAATTATGGCAAATGTAGATACAGAAGAACTGAACAAATTCAGTGAGTTGGCGCATAAATGGTGGGATAAAACCAGCGAATTTAAGCCCTTACATGATATTAACCCACTCCGCCTAAATTATATTGATACAGCCGTTTCGCTTAAAGGTAAAACAGTGCTTGACGTAGGTTGTGGCGGAGGCATTTTGAGCGAATCCATGGCGCAAAAAGGCGCACAAGTCACTGGCATCGATTTGGGCGAAAAGGCGCTGAAAGTCGCGCAGCTACACAGTTTGGAAAGTGGTGTCGTGGTAGATTATCAGTTAATTGCTGTGGAAGAGCTGGCCGAAAAACAGCCATCGAGTTTTGATGTGGTGACTTGCTTGGAAATGCTTGAACATGTGCCAAATCCAGCCAGTGTGGTCGCTGCGTGTGCCAAGCTGGTCAAGCACGGCGGGCATGTATTTTTCTCTACTATTAATCGCAATCCAAAATCTTACTTGTTTACAGTGGTTGGTGCTGAGTATGTTTTAAATATGCTGCCACGCGGAACGCATGATTACGCCAAATTTATCAAGCCATCCGAACTGGCAAACTGGGTAAGGGCCGCAGGCCTCTCGCTTAATGATCAGATTGGTATGAGTTATAACCCGATTGCGCAACATTACCGACTTGGGGATGATGTTTCAGTTAATTATATAATGCATACCATTAAGGAATAGTTTGATTAGTACAATACTTTTTGACCTTGATGGTACTTTGATAGATACCGCACCGGATTTGGGCTATGCACTGAATATTCTGCTTGCCAGACACGGCAAACCCACCTTAACTGATGCAGTGATACGCCCTTATGCTTCACATGGCTCAATAGGCCTGTTAGGGCTGGGTTTTGGTATTAGGCCGCAGGATACTGAATTTTCAGATTTGCGCGAAGAATATTTGAATATTTACGACGACGTGTTTACCCGTAGTCCGGTATTATTACACGGCATAGAAGAAGTATTGCAAGCGATTGAAAGTAAACAACTAAAGTGGGGGATTGTGACCAATAAGCCGCGCCGTTTTACGGGCCGCTTGATTGAAAGAATGGGCTTGCAGGACCGCGCAGCATGCATTATCAGTGGGGATGACGCACCGAAACCGAAACCATCCCCGGAAACATTATTGCTGGCTTGTAAGCATGTAAGCGTTAAACCGCAGTCCTGTATCTATGTGGGTGATGCAGAGCGTGATATACAGGCAGGCAAAGCGGCGGAGATGAAAACCGTAGTTGCTTTATTTGGCTACATTGACGTCAGCGATAGACCAAATGAGTGGGGTGCAGATGCACTGATACAAACACCTGCTGAATTGTTGGATTTGTTATCTGATCAGCGCTTCGTCTAACAAGGCTTACGCCCTAACAAAGCCATCGACAAAGTTCCGCTATCCACATACTCAATCTCACCGCCCATTGGCAATCCGCGTGCAATACGACTTACCGCGACCCCACGAGTTTTTAATAGCTCACTGATGTAATGCGCAGTGGCTTCGCCCTCGACCGTGTAATTAGTGGCTAGAATCACCTCATTTACAATGCCGTCCTGCGCGCGTTTAATCAGTTTGTCCAGATTGATTTCTTTCGGACCGATTCCATCCAGGGGTGACAATCGCCCCATCAACACAAAATACATACCATTGTAGGATTGTGTTTGTTCCATCATCATTAAATCGGTCGGCATTTCCACAACGCAAAGTTGGGCAGCATCGCGATTTTCAGATTCGCATAACGGACAAACAGTAGTTTCAGAAAAATTATTGCAAAGTGAACAATGACCTAACACTTGCAATGCATTTTCAAGTGATAAAGCTAAACTATTGGCACCATTTCTATCTCGTTGCAATAGGTGGTAAGCCATACGCAGTGCCGATTTCGGCCCAACACCAGGCAAACAGCGCAGTGATTCGATCAGGTGCTCTAAGGCTGGAGGGTTTTTCACAGAAGCTGATTGAAGCTTAATCTAAAAAGGCAATTTAAAACCGGCTGGCATCATGCCGCTCATCCGCGCATTAGAAGTTGCCTCGGCCTTTGATCTCGCATCGTTCAGGGCAATTAAAATCAGGTCCTCCAGCGTTTCTTTGTCATCCATCGCCGCATCGTCAATCACCACACGCTTTACCGCGTTGTTGCAGGTCATTGTCACTTTTACCATGCCATTACTGGCAATACCTTCCACTTCGGTTACAGCTAGCTCTGCTTGTGCTTTCTGCATATTGGCCTGCATCATTTGGGCTTGTTTCATCATATTGCCCATGCCACCTTTCATCATATTGACTGCTCCTTTTTAATGTTTAAATTTTTGAAAAATTATATTTTTCAAACGGGCTTAATTGAATTGGGAATGATAGACGCGTCAAAATCCTGTATAAGTGCCTGCACAAAACTATCCTGCATAATAGCGGCCTCCGCGTTAGATTTTATATTGGCTTTTTCCACTGCATTTTGTTTGGCAGGGGTGTTGGCGTCACTGTTAATTTCAAAATTCAGGCGCATTTTTCTGCCAAAATGCTCGGCAATTGCATTTGACAGTTTTTCTTGATAATTAACGCTCACTAAATGTTTTTGATTTTCAGCTACGCGCAAAGTCAGGCTGTTTTCATCAAAAGCCACTAGCTCACAATTCTGTGCCAATGCGCGCGCCAAACCGAGCTTGAGATTTTGTTCAACCAGTTTTCGCCAGTCCCCATCAAAAACAATCGGGCTGGAAGGCAATGCCGGTGCGGTTCCCAGGGCCTCTATTTCTGCATTTTTAACTTGTTTTGGTGCCGATTCAATGGGCTGTGTTTGAGGTAAGCTTTGCGCGACTTGCTTTGCGCCAGGCTGTGCTTGGACATTGTTAGGCTGGCTGACAGTCTTGCCAGTTTTCTCTGCCTCTTGCGGTGCAAATGCCAGCATCCGTAACAGAGTCATGGTAAAGCCTGCGTATTCATCGGGGGCTAAACCAATGTCACGGCGACCCAGTAGCGCAATTTGATAATAAAGCTGGATCGTTTCCGGACTTAGCTTACCTGCTAAATCAATCAGTAAAGCGCGTTCTGGCAAGTCGTTAGCAATGCTTTCAGGTACGGTTTGCGCGATGGCGATCTGATGCAAAATATTGGCTAAATCGTTTAGCGCAGCTTCAAATGAGATATTGCGCATTTGCATCTGTTCGGACTTTTCAATCAATGCAACACCGCTGTTTTGTATGAGTGCCTGAATAATCTCATACAAATAAGTCTGGTCAATCGCGCCCAGCATGCTGCGCACTTCAGCCTCATTCACGGATTGATTGCCGTAAGCGATGGCTTGATCCGTCAGCGAGAGCGCATCACGCATACTTCCTGCAGCAGCACGCGAAATCAGGCTAATGGCGGCAGGCTCAAAACCGATCTTTTCCTGAGTCAGAACGTGCTGTAAATAATCCGCAATGGTAGCGCTGGCCATTTGCCGCAAATTAAACTGCAGGCAGCGCGATAGTACGGTGACAGGGACTTTCTGGGGGTCAGTTGTCGCCAGAATAAATTTAACGTGTGCGGGCGGCTCTTCCAGAGTTTTTAGCATGGCATTGAACGCACTTTTAGAAAGCATGTGCACTTCATCGATGATATATACCTTAAAACGACCTACCGTAGGTGCGTATTGGGCGTTATCAAGTAAATCTCGCATGGCATCCACCTGTGTGTTGCTGGCGGCATCTACTTCTAATAAATCTACGAAACGGCCCCTGTCAATTTCAGTGCAGGCGTTACAAACGCCGCAGGGGCTGGCTGTGATGCCGGTTTCGCAATTCAGTGATTTTGCTAAAATTCGCGCGAGTGTGGTTTTACCCACGCCGCGCGTGCCTGTAAATAAGTAAGCATGGTGTAAACGCTGCTGGCTTAATGCATTCGTCAGCGCACGTACGACATGTGGCTGACCGACTAAAGTTTCAAAAGATTTCGGGCGGTATTTGCGTGCTAAGACTTGATATGACATAACCTTAACTTTAGCTGAAAATCTTGTTTTCGTCTAAGGCTAAATAGCTAAAAAGATAAAGAAGGGGCGAGCCTTACCCCCGGCACTTGCTCGGTAGTTGTGGCT
The DNA here is from genome assembly GCA_963701715.1 of uncultured beta proteobacterium. Classification (GTDB taxonomy): domain Bacteria; phylum Pseudomonadota; class Gammaproteobacteria; order Burkholderiales; family Methylophilaceae; genus Methylotenera_A. The sequence continues at coordinate 72,424 of CAVPAX010000002.1, read as the reverse complement.
GCTTGCTTCCGCACCTGACCAAGTTGGCTACTTTACAATGCGGGGAGGCCCGCCGACCGTGATTTTACCTTAATTTGAGAAATTGTCAGTGAGTTGGATAGGATTTTTTACAGATACTTTCATTGTTTGCAGAGTAAAAGGTTGGCGTTTCTTTAAAATTGAGCGGTAAAAGTACTCCTTAATTCGCTTTTGATTTTGACTATTAGTAGGAAAATATAACCAATATATATTTTGATAAATAGCTAATCAGTCGACAAATACTATGCTTAATGTCAGTAAACAAAAACCCCCGGCTCTTGTGCCTATCAATATTGCGCGTGAAACTATCAAACAGATGGCTGCGCGCCAAGTAGAGCCTACACCAGATAATTATCAGACTATCTATAACGAAATCTCTGGAATTTCAACATCAGAAAGCCTAGACAGTGCAATTAAGAGAACACTCAGGGGATTGCCAAACAAAACGCCTGAACAAAACAATTGGATTAATCGCTGGGAAAAATTATTAAAACAGCGCAACTGGACTGCATTGCCTGCATTATTAGGTGCAAGCATGGATACCAGCGTCACGTATTCCAAGCAGTGGCCAGATGCAATTCGGCAACTTTTGCTTAGCTGGGATACTAAACATGTAGGACTGGATGCATCGCAAAAAAAAGAATTATTAGAAAGAGTTCTTATCAATTACGGCAGCGATCCGCTGTTACCGCAAAAAATCCAGACCATGACGAATGGATGGATGCAATATGGGGTGAGCAAGGCGGGGTTGCATTCTGGCGAAATAATCGATGTTAAAGAAGTTGAGGACGAGGCCATTGTTCAACTTGCTGTTAAAACCCCCTCCGCCGATTTAACTGTCTCTGCAAATATTGATTCTAAACCCATCGAGAAGTCTACCGTTGCACCATATGATACAGATCAGTTTCAGGAAACCTTCCGCATCTTGCAGGATATGCTGAAACAGTCACTTAATCATGGACTGATTCCAAGGTTAGATGGCTATCCGGAACTTAAAGAGGAAGCGCTGGAGATTTTTATCCTTACCGAAAAGGCGCGTAAATTAAAGGATTGGCAGTTTATGGCCAAACAGTTTAGAGCGCTTCTGGTGCGTGTTGAACTGGTTGGCGCTAGCGAAGAGGGGATGAAGCAGGATCTACTGAGATTACTCAAATTATTAGTGGATAATATCAGTGAATTAGTGGCGGATGATCAATGGATTCGCGGTCAGATTGCCGTGGTGCAGACCATCGTTTCAAGTCCACTTGAAAGAGCCTTGATTCAAGACGCTGAAAAAAGCCTGAAAGAAGTGATATACAAGCAAGGCATGCTCAAACATAGCTTGAATGAAGCTAAAAGTTCATTTAAAAATATGATAGCGACTTTTGCGGATCGTCTGGTCCACATGTCTGATTCAAGCGGCACTTATCAAGAGAAGATTGAAGGGTATGCTGACAAGTTATCAGAAACTGAAGATATCTTACAAATTAATGACATTCTGGAAAATCTGATGCAGGATACGCATACAATGCAGGCGGAAATTGTGCGTTCACGAGAGGCATTATTGCAGCAACGTGATAATGTGGATTCAGCACAAGAAAAAATTCGCAAACTGCAAGAGGAGTTGTCACAACTTAGTGAAGCGGTGCGGGTAGACCAGTTGACAGGCGTACTTAATCGGCGCGGCCTTGATGAAGCTATGGTTCGAGAGATTTCTCGCGCTCAGCGTGGAGGTAATCAGCTAAGCGTTGCTCTACTTGATATTGATAATTTCAAAAGTTTAAACGATACCTATGGACACCATGTAGGAGATACGGCATTACAGCACTTGTCTAAAGTAATAAAAGCTACGGTAAGGCCAACGGATGTAGTGTCACGTTTTGGCGGTGAAGAGTTTGTAATATTACTTCCGGATACTGGTCTAGATCAGGCTGTCACGACTATCCAGCGTTTGCAGCGCGCACTGACAAAACAGTTTTTTATGGGCAATAACGATAGATTACTCATTACTTTTAGTGCCGGGGTAGCATTGCTAAAAAATAACGAAAAAGAGGCTGCAGTATTGCATCGTGCAGACCAATCAATGTACCTTGCGAAAAAAACAGGTAAAAATCGTGTGATGACTGAAAATGATTTGAAAACTGAAGAATCCCAATAGCATATGAAAATTTAGTTATAATAATCGTAGATATATTGACGCTTATTAACAAAAATAAAAAAGGTGGTTTCAATTGCTTCCTTTAATCAATAACCAGTTATTTCTAAAAGCCATGATGTTAGGCGTATCGGATGAGGTTTATCTGATTGATGCTTCATCTATGCAGCTTGTGAATGTCAGTGAAAGTGCGTTAAAAAATTCTGGCACTGATCTTGATAGCTTTAAGCAACAAAGTTTAGAAAGCTTGCTGGGAGTGGGCAAGCAAACACTTCAGGAGCATACGGATCGTATTGGAAACCAGGCACATTTTATTGAGATGTCTCTGGATCAGGAACCCATTATCAGTAAAACTGGCGATTTTCAGTTGCGAGTTATACATATGCGGGCTGACGAGAAGGAATATATTCTCGTTATTAAGAACGACTTATTATCCAAAGAAAAAATGCTGCAGGCATTGAGTCAGAGTGAATCTCGTTTTCAGGCCATTGTCTCCAATACGCCAGGTATGGTTTTTCAGTTCCAGTTGGAGAGTGATGGTGATATAGCTTTTGTTTATTTGAGCGATGGCAGTAAGACATTGCTTGGACTTGCTCCTGATGAGTTGATCCAGAATTCCAGACAATTTTATTCGATGATGAATGGCAGAGATCACGCCACATTGCGTAATCGATTAAAAACATCTGCAGCGGAACTTAGTGTGTTGGATTGGGAAGGCCGCGTGTGGATTGATGGCTGGCAAGATACCAAGTGGATTAACATACGCGCAACACCCAGGAAGCTTGATAATAGCGTTATTCTATGGGATGGCATTATGATCAATATCACGCAAAGCAAGAAAGAGAAATCGGAGATTGAAGAGTCGCGGCGTGACTTGGCCGAACTGACAGCGCATATGAATACGATTAGGGAAGATGAGCGTAGAAAAATTGCGCGCGAAATACATGATGATCTTGGTGGTAACTTAACTGCAATTAAGATGGGCCTGTCATCCTTGGCTGACCAACTCAAACCTGATCAAGCTGCTTTATTGAAGCACGCAAAAGGTTTGTTGTCCGTAGTAGATACTACTTTTGAAACAGTGCACAGGATTTCAGGCAATTTAAGACCAAACATTCTGGATTTAGGCATTGTTGACGCAATTGAATGGCAAACCAAGGAATTTCAGAAGCAATTAGATATTACCTGCGAATTTACCAGCAATCATGCAGAGATACCGCTCAGTACAGATCAGTCAATGGCACTGTTTCGTATTTGCCAAGAGGCGATGTCGAATATCGCTAAATATGCAAAGGCGACTCATGTTAATGTTGCATTAAATGCCAGTCTAAACGAAGTAACGATGATGATTAGTGATAACGGGATCGGTATTAAGCCTAATGATAAGTTAAAAACAGATTCGTTTGGTTTGCGTGGGATGCAGGAGCGCGCAACTGCACTGCATGGGAGTTTCAAAATCAGTAAACCGGGGACTGGCCAGCAAGGCACTGTAATTACAGTCAGGCTTCCGATTTAATCATCGAATAGTTTGTAACAGTTTTTCAGGTTCGCGGTTACCAGCTTCAACAACGTTTCACCTCAGTGTTTCATCCCAGTTTAGTTCTGCAGCTACTCACATAATAGCTAACGGGCATTGCTTATAAGTTATTTCAATAAAAAACCTTTCATCTCACATTAAATTGGCTGGCTTAATAAACCATAGCAAAAGCTGGCATGTAGTTTGCAAATACATAACTGTATTGGCACAAAACTGTAAAAAAACAATTTTTGCTGATGAAAAATTACACACAATCGTCGAAATAACTACAGCACATAAGAGGTACGGGTATGAATAACAAAAATAAAATTAAAGTGATCATTGTTGATGATCATGCGATTTTAAGAGCTGGTATCAATCAGATTCTATCGGCTACAGATGATATTGAAGTAATTGCTGAAGCGCAGAATGGCACGGAAGCGATTAAGTTCTCTCGCCAATTTGATGCGGATGTCATGTTGTTGGATATATCAATGCCAGACCGCAGCGGCATGGACGTGCTCAAATACATTAAAGGTGAAAATAGCCACATTGCAGTGCTTATGCTGTCAATGCATATGGAAGAGCAATATGCCGTGCGTGCCTTGAAATCGGGCGCCGCAGGATATCTGTGTAAGCAAAGTGCTTCTTCTGATTTATTGAATGCAATTCGCACAGTGGCAAAAGGTAAGAAATTTATTACGCCCGAAGTAGCCGAAATACTGGCAGACCAGGTTGGTATGGAAAAGCCGCAATCACCGCATGAAACGCTCTCAGACCGTGAATTCCAAACGATGGTGATGATTTCATCTGGCTTATCTGTAGGTGAAATCGCAGATCAGTTATCTCTTTCAGTTAAGACTGTGAGCATGTATCGTACGCGCCTGCTGGAAAAAATGCATTTGCGTCATAATGCAGAACTCACCCATTATGCAATTAAAAACAATTTGGTTTATTAATTATTCATACTCAACCTGTAAAGTTCTACATCTAAGTTAAGCGTGCGGCACAATGCCCATGTGCTACAGAACTTCATCTGGTGTGAATTTTTATTAAGTACCAGATTCACAGAATATCACGAGTACCAGCAAAGATTTTAGATTCGTTAAGTCAAGATATAACCTGTTTTCCCCCCTGTATTACATCTTTATCTCTCCAGATTATTAGTTATTATTGTTGTTGATATTCAGTATTAAAATCTAAATTGGCATCTAGAATTTTTTCCTCGCCAAGCCAGTAATGACGGGGTGGAAAGAAGAGTTATGTTGTCAGGTTTTAATGCGCTCTTTATGATATAGACAACTGAAAGTATTTTGCATGACCCTAAAGATTTAAAAATTACTGCCGACATCGTTTACATCGGGACTGCTTATTCGGTATTAGACGGAAATCAAGTTCGAGAGAAAATTGCAATTGAATCAAAATTTTGGAACTTACCCTAAATTTTCTCAGAAGCTTACCGATAATAGATTTAACTGCAGCGCAATTCAAACTGGATTGCAACGCTTAAGCAGGTGGTGTAATTGAAATTTAACTTATTTATTTAGGAGATTTATCATGGCTTCAGTAATCAATACCAATATTGCTTCATTAAACACACAACGTAATTTAAGCGCATCACAAGGTGCACTTAATACCTCATTGCAACGTTTGTCATCAGGCTTGCGTATCAACAGTTCTAAAGATGACGCGGCAGGCTTATCAATTGCTACACGTATGGACTCACAATTACGTGGCATGAATGTAGCGATTCGTAATTCTAACGATGGTATCTCTTTTGCTCAAACTGCTGAAGGCGGCTTAGCAAAACAAACCGATGCATTGCAACGTATGCGTGAATTAGCAGTGCAGTCTATCAATGGTAGCAACACCGCTGCAGACCGTACCAATCTGGATGCTGAGTTCCAACAACTTACAGCAGAGGTGACACGTATCGGTACAACAACCAATTTTAACGGTAGCTCCGTATTCGGTGCTGCTAAAGATTTCCAAGTAGGCGCCAATAGTGGCGAAACGATTACAGTGGCTGCTGTAACTGCAGGCACTATCACTGGTGATGTTACAACTGCTGCTAATGCTACAACCGCTCTCGGTGCAATTGATACTGCTTTAGACGCCGTTAATACAACACGGGCTACATTAGGCGCAGTACAAAACCGTTTTGAATCTGTGGTAAGCAACTTGCAAGTTTCTGCAGAAAACCAAGCCGCTGCTAAATCCCGCATCATGGATGCTGACTTTGCAGCAGAAACAGCAAACTTGACACGTGGTCAAATCTTGCAACAAGCAGGTACTGCAATGTTAGCGCAGGCTAACTCAATACCTAACGGTGTATTGGCGCTATTAAGAGGCTAATCGCAAGTATATTGATCTAACTTCCACAGGGTTAGCAATAATCCTGTGGACTTTTGCTAAGGAGATCATCATGTTGAATCCATCTTTGGATGCTCTTGGTTCTGTTAATAAACCGGCTGGCTCGCAACATATTGCCGCCAGCCATACTGCATTAGTAAATACAGGATTAAAAGCAGTTGAAAAAGTAGAAGGCAGACAAGCTACACAGGTTGATAAAGATACGCTTGCTGGCGCTGTAAAGAAACTGAATGAGTATGTAGCTCCCGCCTTGCAGACAATAGAGTTTTCTCTGGACCACGAGTCTAAACGCATGATTGTTAAGGTGGTGGATACGGCAACACAGAAGGTATTAAGGCAGATTCCTAATGAGGAAGTCATGGCAATGTCCAAGACTTTGGATAAGTTACAAGGTTTAGTGATTAGACAGACAGCCTAACCAATGAATGGAATGTTTTGAAACATAAATTTGCAACTGGTCATTATTAATGAGTAAACACTAAAGGAACATACATATGTCTATTTCTTCCCCAGGAATTGGATCTGGCCTTGACGTAAATTCTATTGTTACCAGTTTAATGAATGTTGAGAAACAACCATTAACCGCTGTAAGCAAACAAAAAACAGATTATCAATCTCAAATATCCGCGTATGGCACGATGAAGAGCGCATTGTCTACTTTTCAGACTGCGGTACAGGCGCTTTCCAGCCCTGCGAAATTTAATGCACAGACCGCAACATCTGGCAATACGTCAGTATTTACAGCTACAGCAAATGGCAATGCCACATTGGGTGACTATGCGGTGACAGTCAGCCAGCTGGCAAAGTCACAGAAACTGGCGATGGATGGATTTACAAACACTTCAGATGTTGTAGGCACAGGAACGCTGACGATTTCATTTGGAACGTTTATGCCAGAGATAATCACGCCACCCACGCCTAGTTCCTTTACGCCAAACACAGCTAAAACAGATGTGACTATTACGATTGATAGCTCAAATAATACGCTGGCCGGCGTACGTGATGCTATTAATGCTTCTAATTCAAGCATAAGTGCCACTATTGTGAATGATGGCAGCAGCAATCGTCTGGTAATCACATCGAAAGATACAGGCGAAGTGAATAGTCTGAAAATTTCGGTAGCTGATGACGATACTAATCATTTGGATGCTTCAGGATTGTCGAGATTGGCGTATGACCCAACTGCCATCGCAGGTAGTGGGAAAAATATGACGCAAATGCAGGCTGCCAAAAATGCTATTCTGGACATTGACGGGATTACTGTAATTAAGTCCAGCAACACGGTAACAGACGCCATAGAGGGCGTGACGCTGAATTTTCTAACTACGAGTAACAGCAGCAGCGTTAATCTAGGTATCACGACTAATCAAGACAAGATCAAAGAGTCAGTCACCGCATTTGTTGAGGGATACAATAAATTAAATGACACATTACGTAGCCTGACTAAATACGATGAAACCGGCAAGACATCAGGCGTGCTGCTGGGAGACGCTACGGCAAGGTCTGTCATCAATCAGATCAAAACTGTGATGACGAAAACCATTACGAGTAGCGGCACTATTAATTCACTCAGCCAGATTGGTGTATCTTTTCAGCGCGACGGAAAATTGGCGCTGGATGCTAGCAAGCTGGCATCGGCAGTTACGTCAAATTTTAGTGAGATTGCAACTTTATTTGCACCATCCGCTAAAGCAACAGACCCACTAATTACTTTCTCAAACAGCACGAGCAAAACGCAAGCCGGAACCTATGCAGTAGAAGTCAGCCAACTCGGAACAGGTCTCGTGAATGCTGCAGGAACTATCAATGGCATAACAGCAACAGGTGGCGGGACCAACTTGGTTGGCGCCACAGGAGATTCAAGTGAAGGTCTGAGTATTAAAGTAAACGGTGGTGCATTAGGTGCACGTGGTACTGTTACCTTTACTATTGGATATGCTGCGCAGTTGGATAGGATAATTACAAGCCTATTAAGTGAAGACGGGTTGCTGGCGGCCAGAACACAAGGCATGCAAAGTTCGATTACACGTCTGGATAAACAGACGGATGCTATCAATCTGCGGCTGACTGCAATTGAGGCACGTTACCGTGCTCAATTTACCAAGCTCGATACATTGTTATCCAGCATGTCCACAACCAGTAGTTTCCTTACGCAGCAAATTGCAGCACTTAGTGCAAATAGTAAATAAATAAGTAAAGGATAGAATGATGTTTGGATTAAATCAAAGCGGGGTTAATGTATATGCCAAAATCGGCATGGAAACCGGTGTGCTGGCGGCTAGTCCGAATAAGCTGATTGTTATGTTATATGAAGGCGCTATTACGGCATGCCGCAGTGCGATTGTACATATGCAGAATAAAGACATTCAGAACAAAGGTGTCATGCTGTCGAAAGCCATCATGATCATAGAGAGCGGCCTCAGGTTCAGCTTGGACAAAAAGGCGGGCGGTGAGGTGGCGGCAAGTCTGGATAGCCTTTATGCCTATATGAGCTATCGATTGACGATTGCTAATATTCGTAATCAGCCTGAACTGGTAAACGAGGTAATTAAGCTTTTAACTGACTTGAAAGGTGCTTGGGAAGCTATTGAGAAGGATCAGATCAAGTCCTTAGCGATTTCTCAAATACCATCTTCAGCAGATCGTCAAATTGCTGACTACGCCGGAGTTTGATTGATGGAATATCAAGATACATTTGCAATTTATGAAGCTATTGCCGAATTGACAAATCAAATGCTGATTGCAGCTAAACAGGACGATTGGGATAAACTGGCAACGCTGGAAATAAACTGTGCACAGCATATTGAAAAGCTTAAATTTTTCAAGGATGAGTTGCCACTCACAAACGACACGCGTAAACGCAAGGTAGCTAATATTAAGCGTATTCTTGCAGATGATCGTGAGATACGTGACTTGGTTTCACCCAGAATGGCGAAATTGAGCTCACTGATTAACAGCACACAGACAGGAAAGAAGCTGACACGAGTCTATGGTCAGTAATATATAGGCTAAATGACCCAGCTGCATGATTATGCTCAACAAACCCGACAGCCTAGCTACTAAAGCCAGCATTAACCCTGTATCCAGAATTACACCCGTGCTGACTGTGGATACCATAGGCAGTTACAATCAGGAGCTTGGTGACCGGGCTGCTCAGCTAGTTAAAGGACAAGAGTATATTGCTCGTGTTTTATCAAAAGCAGGGGGTACGGCATACAATGTCAAAGTCGAAGGTGGAGACTTAAAAGGCGTTACCCTGAAAATGGATCTTGGCGCTGCCGCACAGAGTGGGCAAGCTTTATTGCTGCGATATATACACGAAAATCCAACACCGACATTTTTACTTTTATCCACACATGGCAAAGATTCTGGAAGTGCCATTGACATTAGTCCAGCCGCACAGATTATTGGGCAATATCTTAAAAAAGCAGATAGCGAGGGCGTGTCAACTCGCTTCGAGGCTATCTCGGTTGTTACACATGCGCCAAATAATGCACAGGTCCTGGCATATGATTTAAAGCACGCCGTGAGTAACAGTGGATTATTTTATGAATCGCACCTCAAAGATATAGTGCAGGGCAATCAATCCTTAATGGCTATCAAGCAGGAACCACAGAACCAAGCCAACTCACCGCTTGCAGCGCTAATGTCACAGCAATTAGCTATACTTGAAAATCAGCGTATGTCGTGGCATGGCGAGGTATGGCCTGGTCAAAGGATGGATTGGGATGTTTATTTGCAGCAAAAAGAGACAGATAGTGGTCAACAATCTTCCTTCGATAGTAAAGCCGGTGAAGATAGACCGATTGCGAGTGAGATGACGCTGCATTTGCCGCATCTCGGCAAAGTGTCAGCCAGACTCAGCATCATAAATGGGCGGTTACGGGTTGGCATACTGGCCGAGCAAACACAAACACTGGATATACTTAAAAGCCAAAGACAAAATCTGGCGAAGGCGATTGAAAAAATTGGCCCACAACTGGAGGCTTTGACTATCACGCATCATGAATAATAGTCACGACAATAAACTTGGTGCAGTCGCCACTTATAAGCCCAATGCGAATCAGCAAGCCATTGCATTGGCTTATGAATCGAGTGATTATGCGCCAAGAGTTGTGGCTAAAGGCCGTGGCCTGATTGCCGAGCAGATTATTGCAAAAGCCAAAGAAAACGGCGTATTTGTGCATGAATCCAAAGATCTGGTTGCACTATTGATGCAGGTGGACTTAGATGACCATATTCCGCCAGAGCTGTATCTAGCAATAGCCGAGATTTTGGCCTGGTTATATCGACTTGAGGAAGATAGAGTAAGCGTGAAGGATATTGTTTCTAGCTAAACCTGCATATTCATAATGTCGTGATAAGCAGATACAAGTTTGTTGCGCACTTGTATCGTTGCCTGAAATGAAATGTTGGCTTTTTGCCCTGCTATCATCACGTCGGAAAGGCTGACACTGTCATCGCCCATGGCGAAATTTTTACCCAGTTTTTCGGCGTTAACTTGTACTTGGTTTACCTGGTCTAGTGATGCTTTCAGTGCATCTGAAAAATTAACCTTTGATGAACCTTGCGCGTTTTGCATACCTATAGAAGAGCCCAACCCACCTATGGCCTCGTTCTGCGGGCGTTGTGCAGCAGCTTTTAGCTGGGCCAGCATGGATTCTATCCTGCTTGAGTCTATTCCACCTGCTTTCATGGCTTACCTCCATTTCATTTCAAAAACACATACAAAGCAATTTTATTCAATTAAGTGCGAATCCGAACAAAATTACGTTAATGACTAATTTAACACTTCAAGACCAGCATGAGTGCAGAAATAGGCCGATGAAAATTGCTCTATTCTTAAATTTGAAAATCCAATCAATCAGCATAATGGTATCTAATCGGTCAGGCAGGTAATTGCAATAAATATAGTTGGTTAAATACGAGCCTGAATCAGAAGTGTTTGGTATGTGCAAATGAAGGAATTGTGATGGCGGCAACAAATGATGCAGTTTTAACTGGTGGAGGTACGATGGGTTCTGTCTCTCAAATAGGTAACAAATTGCTCTTATTGGCAGGCGTGGCTGCAGTGATAGCCGTGATGGCGGTGTTTTGGCTATGGAGCCAGCAGCCGGATTATCGTGTTTTATTCTCAAATTACTCCGATAAAGATGGCGGCGCTATTGTGGCCGCGTTAGAGAAGATGAATGTGCCTTATAAATTTTCCGACAGCGGCACAGCTATTCTTGTGCCAGCCGCTCAGGTGCATCAGGCACGTCTTAAATTGGCTGCAGATGGCTTACCAAAAGGCGGCAATATCGGTTTTGAGATTTTAGAAAATCAAAAATTCGGTGTTTCACAATTTGTAGAGCAGGTCAATTTTCAACGTGCGCTGGAAGGTGAACTGGAGCGCAGCATCCAATCAATTGGCGCAGTCGAAGTAGCAAGAATTCATCTTGCTATTCCTAAAGCATCAGTATTTGTTAGAGATCAGCAAAAACCTACGGCCTCTGTGTTGTTGAATCTTCGTGCTGGTCGCAGCTTGGATGCACAGCAAGTGGGTGCAGTGGTGCACTTGGTAGCCAGTAGTGTGCCTGATTTGCCCGCCGCCAATGTAACGGTGGTGGATCAGAATGGGAACTTGCTTTCAGATACTTCCAAAAAAATGGGAGCTAACAACCTGGATCCGACTCAGCTGAAATATGTCGATGACATTCAGCAAAGCATTGCTAAACGTGTTGAGTCTATCATTACGCCTATTGTAGGTGCTAAAAATGTACGCGCTGAGGCAAGTGCAGAAATCGATTTTTCTAGCCTTGAGCAGGCAGCAGAGACTTATAAACCTAATCAGAAACCGGAAGATGTAGTTGTACGGAGCATGCAAAGCAACGAGTCAATTACAAGTAACGGCAGTGCTGCGACTGGCGTGCCAGGAGCGCTGTCGAACCAGCCGCCAGCAAATGCTACTGCGCCAATCACAGCTCCTGCCGTAGCAGAAGCAGGCGCGGGGACGGTTGCTGCTGCGATGCCGGTAGATAGCCAGAAGAACATGACTACGAATTACGAGGTAGACAAGACCGTGCGCTATGTGCAGCAGGCTATGGGCGGCATCAAGCGCCTGAATGTTGCTGTGGTAGTTAACAATATGCCGGTAGTGGATAAAACAGGCAAAGTGACATATCGCCCATTGACGGCTGCAGAGAAGCAACAGATCAATGATTTGGCAATGCAGGCAATGGGGTTCAATAAGGAGCGTGGAGACTCACTGACTGTGGTGAATAGCTCATTTGCTGGTGAGCCTGTAGAGATTGCTCCTGAAGTGCCTTTATGGAAAAACCCTGAAACGATCGAGTATGCCAAAGACGCCTTGCGTTTTATTGTTGGGATTGTTGTGTTGTTTATGATTTATTCACGTGCTTTGAAGCCCATTCTAAATAAATTAATGACGGCATCACCAAAATTGCTGAACTCGCCAGTTAGTGAAGATTCTGTTGTAAGCCTTAGCGGTGAGCAGGGCAGATTAGCTGCACCGGGCTTTGATCAGAATTTAGTAGTAGCAAAACAAATGGCAAAAGATAATCCACGTATGGTTGCGAGTGTGGTCGCCAACTGGACGAATGGGAATGGGTCATAAAAATGAGCGATGATGGCGTGATGAGAAGTGCAGTTTTGATGTTGGCTCTCGGAGAAGATGAAGCCGCAGAGGTGATGAAATTCCTCAGCCCCAAAGAGGTACAGAAACTTGGCGCTGCTATGGCAACGATGAAATCCGTAGGTCGTGATCAAGTGGAAAACGTTGTGACAGAATTTCTGACAGAAGCTGAACAGAGTAGTAATTTTGGCCTGGATTCTGATGAGTATATCCGCTCGGTATTGAATAAAGCGCTTGGCGAAGATAAGGCTTCCGGTTTGCTTAACCGTATTTTGCAGTCGCGTGACTCAAGCGGTATCGACAGTTTGAAATGGATGGATCCCTATACTGTTGCTGAATTTATCCAAAATGAACACCCGCAGATTATTGCGACAATTTTAGTGCATCTAGAGCCCGACCAAGCATCTGCTGTCATTGGCCATTTTACTGACCGGTTACGTCAGGACGTGATGCTACGTATTGCGACACTGGATGGCGTTAAACCTATAGCCTTGCGAGAGCTTAATGATGTGATGACTAAGCTGTTAACAGGTAACGAAAACATCAAAAAGCAAACAATGGGTGGCATCAAGGTGGCAGCAGAGATCATGAACTTTATGAGCGGTGATAACGAAGCCAGTGTTATGGAAGGACTGAAAAGTTACGATGACGAAATGGCTCAGAAAATTATGGACCAGATGTTTGTGTTCGACAACATTATGGATATTGACGATAAAGGAATCCAGGTCATTCTGAAAGAAGTGCAATCAGAAACACTTATTGTTGCACTTAAAGGTACAACCGATGAAATGCGCGAGAAGATATTCAAAAATATGTCATCCCGTGCTGCAGAAATGATGAAGGAAGATTTGGAAGCTAAAGGACCAGTCAAGATTTCGGAAGTGGAAGCACAACAGAAACAAATCCTGCAAATCGTTCGCAGATTGGCAGATGAAGGCCAAATCATGCTGGCCGGTAAAGGTGATGATGATCAATATGTATAAAGGTGCTTAATATGTCTAATTTAGCGACTCCCAAAGAACAGCAAACGGCTTATGAAAGATGGCAGATGTCATCGTTTACTGAAGGCAATAGCAGTATTGCTAGCGGCAAACCTAAGAAGAAGGAGAGCATTGCTGCTAATGCCGAATCTGTATCGCAGATTTTCGATGGCGTTCGCAAAGAGGCTTATGCTAAAGGAATGCAGGAAGGATTTGCAGTAGGCATGGCTAAATCCAGAGAAGCTGCCTATGAGGATAAGCAGAGTTTCCTCAAACTGATGACAGCGTTTAGCCATGCGCTTGAGAAGTCGGATGAGCAGATTGCAGATGATGTATTGTCATTGGCTCTTGATATAGCAAAATCCATGTTGAAGGTTAAACTGGAAGTAGATCCTTCCATGATTTTGCCAGTGGTCATGGATGCCATTCATTATCTTCCCTATGTACAGAAGCCCGCCAGAATTCTAGTCCATCATGAAGACGCACAGATTTTGCGCGAGTATTTAGCGGATGAAATATCCAGCCAGCATTGGCAGATACAGGAGGACAATAGTGTCGAGCGTGGCGGTTGTCTGGTCGAAACAGGCGCTAATCAGATTGATGCTACCAATGGAGTACGCTGGAAAAGAATCAGCGAAGCATTGGCACAGAATAATAATTGGCTATTGCCATGACTGAACAGAATTTACATCAACTGCGTTGGCATGATCACGTGCGTGATTGCAAGGAAATTTTACGCATTGTCGAGCCTGTAGAAATTGCAGGACGCATCACAAAATTGACGGGACTGGTAATGGAGGCGGTCGGCATTAAGCTTCCTATAGGCAGTGCCTGCTATGTACCCTTGACCGAGGGTAGCCGGGTAGAAGCTGAAGTGGTCGGATTTGATGGTGAGAGTTTGTTATTAATGCCGCAAAGCAGTGTCGATGGTGTGGTTCCAGGTGCCAAGGTGTTCGCATTAGAAGTAGCCAAAGCATTGCCTAAACCACGCTTCGGTCAGCCGCCCCGTAGAAGGGTCACCGATATCGCACGCCATTTGCCAGTAGGTAATGAACTGTTGGGACGGGTGGTTGATGGTGCCGGTAATCCGCTAGATGATTTGGGCAAGATTGAAACTTCGCAAAGCGCCCCATTGAATGCCCGCCCTATGAATCCATTGATGCGTGCACCTATTGAAGAGGTATTAGATGTAGGCGTACGAGCAATTAACAGCATGTTGACTGTTGGCCGAGGCCAACGGATGGGACTGTTTGCAGGTTCCGGTGTGGGTAAAAGCGTGCTGCTTGGCATGATGGCACGCTACACCACAGCCGATGTGATTGTGGTCGGGTTAATTGGTGAGCGCGGACGAGAAGTCAAGGAGTTTATCGAACAAATCCTTGGTCCAGAAGGGCTGGCGCGCTCGGTTGTAGTCGCTGCGCCGGCTGACGCGCCTGCATTGATGCGTTTGCAAGGCGCCAACTATGCCACAACCATTGCAGAAAACTTCCGCAATCAGGGTAAAAATGTGCTGCTGATTATGGATTCATTAACGCGTTTTGCGATGGCACAACGCGAGATTGCATTGGCGATTGGTGAGCCGCCTGCTACTAAGGGGTATCCGCCATCAGTATTTGCAAAATTGCCTGCATTAGTGGAGCGCGTAGGAAATGGCAAGCCAGGCGAGGGCTCAATTACCGCTTTCTATACTGTGCTTACAGAAGGGGATGACCAGCAGGATCCTATTGCTGACGCGGCACGGGCCATTCTAGATGGACATATTGTATTAAACCGTGGTCTGGCCGAGAGTGGTCATTATCCCGCGATTGATATTGAGCAATCTATCAGCCGTGCTATGCACAATATCACCAGCGCTGAGCACCAGAAACTGGCGCGCAGACTTAAGCAGCTTAACTCACGCTATATGCGGAGTGTAGATCTGATTAATGTTGGAGCCTATGAAGCGGGTAGTGATGCTGTGCTTGATATTGCAATTGCTAAACATGAAAGTATTAACGAATTTTTGCAACAAGACATTTCTGAACGTGCAGGGCTTGATGAAAGTATCCACAATTTAGCGCATGTGCTTGATGAGTCGGCATTAAACTAGATATGGCCTCAAACAGTAAAAAATTAAATAGATAGAAGCGATATGGCAGTAAATTCAACTGGAGTATTGAAGACTTTAAAGCATCTGGCCGCCAAGGAGGTAGATTTGGCAGCGGAGGCTTTAGCGAAGGCTATGAAAACAGCAGAAGAAGCACAGAATAAGCAGCGTATGTTGCGTGAATATCGGCAGGACTATCTTAAAAGTCTCAATAGCCTTGTGGAAACAGGAGTGAGTGCGGAAACATATCGGAATTTCCAGAATTTTTTAAGCAAGCTGGATCAGGCTGTTATTGGTCAGCAGGAAGTGGTTGAATTTACAAAGCAACAAGTGATGGTACAGCGCGGGCTTTTGCAAGAAAGCCAACGTAAGAAACTTTCGTATGAAGTACTTTCAAAGCGCTCAGAGCAGCGAGAATTTAAAGTTGAGCAAAAAAGGGATCAGAAAATGATGGATGAATTTGCTTTGCGCACCACCCGGACCAAGCATTTATAAAATGGTCGATTAGTAAGATGTGTGGCGGGAAACATTTTGAAGTAAGTGGCAGTTAATTATTGGAGTTAGGAAATATGCAGAATTTGACATTACAAATGGCACCAACAACCACGTTGAAAAAGACGATGGATGTGGCAAACAACAATGCAAGTGCAGACAGTGCGGGGACGCAGACGCCAAACGTATCGTTTCAGACTTTGCTGAAGAAACAAGTAAAAAACCAGATTCCCTCTGGCGGGCAGGAATTGGCTCAACATAAACAGCCGCAAAAAATTTCAAACGTGCGTAATAGAGATGAAAGTGAACAAAAGGCCCCGGTTGTGGCTGATTACACCGAGTTTATAGTGGCTGCCAATGATAAAAAAAACATTGATAGAAGCATGAGCGAATATGTTGAGTTGGCAAGAAATCCCAAGGATATGGCCGCATTGCAAACGTCGGGTACTCCTAAAGAACGCAGCGTAGCTGAGGATGCTGACGAAAAGGAAATGTTAAATGAGGCAACAAACGTTTCTGTAACAGCTCCTGTAGCGCCTATACTGGCACCAATTGTTTTAACTCCTGTAAGCATGGCCAATGTGCCTGAGAATTCAGTTTCTCCTGTTACCAATACATCCCCACAAATAATCCTTACACCAGAAAATGCAAAGCAAAAACAGGATGAGGTTCAAGACTTGCCTGTTGCCAAAGTGGCGACGGAGCAATTTCAATTACCGGATGCGATGCAACCGATAACTAAGCGAACTGTGAATAGTGAGCCCGCGGCTGCAAAATTGGTACCGGATAGCCTTAACGAAAAAATTAATGATCTGGCAATAAAAAATATGGCAACACCTCTGCCTCAGCATACATTAGCGCAGATAAATACAAGTTTGCCTATGCAACAAGCAGCTAATGCCAATAGCATTAATTTTTATCCTGGAAAGGCTGGTTGGGATCAGGCAATTAGTCAAAAAGTGGTGTGGATGGTAGGGGCAGGAGAGCAGACAGCTACCTTGACGCTGAATCCACCAGATCTAGGTCCACTGCAAGTAGTGATTAATGTAAATAATGATAAGGCAGATACGACATTTATTTCGGATAATGCGGAGGTCAGGCAGGCTTTGCAAGATGGCATATCTAATTTGCGTGAAAAAATGGGAGAATCAGGCATTCAGCTTGGTCAAGCCAACATAAGCTCTGGAGGACAAGCACAGCAGGAATTCCATCAGGCTATGCAAAATAGAGCTGCTTCCACACGATCGGACAACAGCGTCATAATTTCACAAGAGGACAAAACTGGCAGCACAACTACTTTAGTTCGCACAGCTAACGGCTTAGTAGATACCTTTGCCTAACCATTTAATTTTTATAGCTATTATATGGTGTCAATTTAATTTCTGCATACATCATATTGCCATAGATCGGGAAACCTTAATTTAACGCCTTTTTCCCCTTCTTATTCATGCTTGTTAATAGACTGTTTCTTTTCATAATAGAGTCATCAGTAACGCCGATGTTTGTTCAATGAGCAACTAGGCACAGCCAATATGGAAAGGCATAAATATGGCACAAGATCCAAAATCTGAAGAGGCAGCAGTTGCAGTACCAGAGAAATCTTCCAAAAAAAAATTAATCCTTATTATTGGTGCGGCGATATTGCTTCTGGGCGGCGGCGGTGGAGCAGCTTGGTATTTCATGCATCAGAAGCCTGATCACAAAAAGGAGGTCAAGCATGAAGAACCTGTAAAAGCGCCTGTTTTCGTTACCTTAGAAACCTTTACTGTGAATCTTCAACCTGATCCCGATGAAAAGTTTTTGCAATTGGATTTATCAATGCAGGTTGCAAACCCGGAAGCGGCAGAACTTTTAAAAACGCAGATGCCGGCTGTACGCAATCGCTTGCTGATGTTATTAACCAGCAAGAGGGCGACTGATATTTCCAGCATGGAAGGCAAGCAGCAATTAAGTGATGAGATTATCGCTGAGGTGAAAAAACCTTTTTCTGCCGGAGCTAAACCACAAGAGATTTTAGGTGTTTTCTTTACATCATTTGTAATCCAATAATCAGAACATTTTTTAGTCATGGCTGATAAATTCTTATCTCAAGACGAAGTTGATGCCTTATTGAAAGGTGTCGACGACGATACTGATGCTGCTGCATCCACTGCCGTTAACGATGGTGTGCGTGACTATGATATGGCAACGCAAGAGCGCATTGTACGCGGGCGCATGCCAACACTTGAAATTATCAACGAGCGATTTGCTCGTTTAGTGCGTATTGAGCTATTTAATTTTTTACGGCGCGCGGTTGAGGTATCTGTCGGACCCGTGCGCATTATCAAATACAGCGATTTTATTCGTAACCTGGTGGTTCCTACCAATTTAAACCTGATACAAATGAAGCCACTGCGCGGAAATGCGCTGATAGTGTTTGATCCTACGTTGGTGTTTCTTGTGGTGGATAACATGTTTGGCGGAGATGGCCGTTTTCATACTCGCATTGAGGGACGTGATTTTACGCAGACAGAGCAAAGGATTATTCATCGTATTCTCAATATTGTGTTTGAAACTTATTCAAAATCATGGGAACCGGTATATCCGGTGCAATTTGAGTATGTCCGTTCCGAGATGAATACCCAGTTTGCCAATATCGCCACCCCAAATGAAGTAGTGGTGGCAGTTACATTTAATGTTGAACTCGGTCCGGCAAGTGGAGAGTTACATTTTTGTTTTCCTTACTCGATGATAGAGCCTATACGAGACATACTAAGCTCTTCATTACAAGGCGAAGTTTTGGGGGCAGATAAACGTTGGATAAAGCTGATGACCCAACAGGTACAGGCGGCAGAGATCGAGATTGTCGCGGACTTGGCGAAGACAAAAATGCAGCTAGGTGAAATACTTAACATGAAAGTGGGTGATGTCATTCCACTTAATATTGCTGAAGAGATTGAAGGGCAAGTGGATGGCATACCTGTGATGCTATGCAAATATGGATTGTTTAATGGTCAATATGCATTGCGCGTAGAGAAGCTTTTAAGATCTAACTCAACTGAATATATTAAAGGAGAACCTTATGGCGACTGATGCTATAGAAGAGCCTGTCAACGAGGTAGTCGAAGAGGATGATTGGGGTGCGGCAATGGCTGAGCAGTCAGCAGCAGAGTCATCTGTTTTACAAACCAGCAATGTTGAGCAAGCTCAAGTTTTTAGTGAGTTCACGCCCAAAAACAAGCTGAATGAAACTCAAAACGATATTGATTTTATTCTGGACATTCCAGTACAGCTTACAGTGGAACTGGGACGCACCAAAATCGCCATTAAGAATTTACTGCAATTGGCGCAAGGTTCGGTTGTTGAACTGGATGGTTTGGCTGGCGAGCCAATGGATGTTCTGGTAAATGGATGCCTGATTGCACAAGGCGAAGTAGTTGTAGTAAATGACAAATTCGGAATCCGTTTGACAGATATTATTACACCTGCAGAACGAATTCGTAAAATTAACAAGTAAGTTAATTAGAAAAATCATCCATGAAAATGCTTTTAAATTTAATGTCTTTGAGTTTTTTAATCATCCCTTATGGCGCACAGGCTGCTGATGCTGTGGTTGCATCGCCATCGGGCGGCGTATTCAAAATGCTGTTGGGCCTAGTCATAGTCCTGGCTGTAATGGCGCTGATCACTTGGGTGTTGAAACGTATGATGCCAGGTATCGGCGGCAGCAAGCAATCAGTCGTGCACGTTGTAGGCGGCGTTAGTGTTGGTTCACGAGAACGTGTCGTAGTGCTAGAGGTTGCAGGACGCTGGATTGTGGTGGGTGTTGCGTCCGGTCAAGTCAACGGCCTTGCCAATCTGGATGCAGGTTCCATGCAACTTTCAGAGAATCTAGTAGGAGCCCGTATAGATGCAAATAGTCCGCTTAATACTAGTATGAGTAATTTTACGCAATCATTGGCACCAACATTTGCACAATGGCTTAAAAAGTCGACAATCAAGTTTACGGAACCAAAATTTTCAGAGAAAAAAGATGCAACTTAACAAGTTAAAAATCTTATGTATGTTGCTATTGGCTGCAATATATATGTTACCGGCAGCTGCATTTGCAGAGAGTGGTATGCCGTTAGTGAATGCTATGCCAGCTGCAGGCGGGGGGCAGAATTACACTTTGAGCTTGCAGACATTAATTCTCTTAACATCTTTGACATTTTTACCTGCAGCCGTACTTATGATGACAGGGTTTACCCGCATTATTATCGTATTGTCGCTGTTGCGCCAGGCGTTAGGTACGCAGTCTGCGCCGCCTAATCAAGTAATGATAGGTTTGGCTTTGTTCCTCACTTTTTTTGTGATGAGTCCAGTAATAGACAAGATCTACACCGATGCCTATCAACCGCTGTCGGAGAATAGAATCACAATGCAGGAGGCGCTGGATAAAGGTGCTGAGCCACTCAAGGCTTTTATGATGAAACAAACGCGCGAAGGTGATTTGGCACTGTTTGTAAAAATGGCACAGATTGAAAAAATTGAAACGCCAGAGCAAGTGCCACTGAGGGTTTTGGTTCCCGCGTTTATGACCAGTGAATTAAAAACGGCTTTCCAGATCGGTTTTGCAATATTTATTCCGTTTTTAATTATCGATATGGTGGTTGCCAGTGTGCTAATGGCGATGGGGATGATGATGGTATCACCCTCGATTGTGTCACTTCCCTTTAAATTGATGTTGTTTGTGCTGGTGGACGGCTGGCAATTGCTGCTTGGCTCGCTGGTGCAAAGCTTTTATTAGCCAGTTTTTGTAGAGGATAACTAAATGACCCCAGAAAGCGTAATGACTCTTGGCAGAGATGCAATGGAAATTACTTTGCTTGTTGCAGCCCCTGTTCTGTTAGTGATTCTTGCAATCGGTCTGGTGGTTAGTATCTTTCAGGCAGCAACCCAGATTAACGAAGCTACGCTGTCATTTATCCCTAAACTGGTGGGTGTGTTTGTGACACTGGTTTTTGCAGGTCAATGGATGCTTACGACCATGGTGGATTATATGCATTTGGTATTTACCAGCATACCGGCCATGGCCAGCTAATGCCTTAAAAATAAGCAAATATCAAAAAATGGTCTCAATTAGCAGCGAGCTCCTTCAGACTTGGGTTGTCAGTTTACTCTGGCCTTTGACCAGGGTGCTGGGCGTGATTGCTACTGCACCAATATTTAGCCATAACGCCATTCCTGGCCGCATCAAATTAGGTATAGGTATTGTATTCACATTGATCATCATGCCGACATTGCCTCCGTTACCACAGTTTGAAATATTTTCATTTGAAGGATTGCTGGTTTTAATACAACAACTGGTTATAGGCTTGGCGATAGGGTTTAGCATGCGTCTGGTAGTAGCTGCAGTCGATTTGGCAGGACAACTCATTGGCATGTCGATGGGCCTTGGTTTTGCTACTTTCTATGATCATCAGTCACAGGGTCAGAGTGCTGCTATCAATCAATTTTTGATCTTACTTACATTGTTGATTTTTTTAAGTTTGGATGGACATTTGATGATTGTAACGGCCATGGCGAATAGTTTCATCACCATGCCGATCGCAGTTGGCGGAGGCGGAATAAACCCTATGAAGGTTGCTTTGTGGGGTGAAACGATTTTTAGTGCAGGTTTGCTGCTAGCTTTGCCTGTGGTTGTAGCACTGCTTATTACAAATATGGCACTAGGCATCCTTACTAGGACTGCGCCACAGCTGAATCTTTTTGGTATCGGTTTTCCAGTTACACTAAGTGTAGGGTTTGTAGTCCTGGCGCTGGCTTTGCCAAGCATGTTAAAGCCGATTGAAAATATTATTGAACAAGGTTTAAGTAATATGCATCAAATAGCGGTGTCTGAAACATCATCGATAACCCCTAGCCAATCTATAAAATAATAAGACAGGATTTATATAAATTGAAATAGAGATAGTTTGGTTGTTTCAACGAAAGATTTTTGTGCCGCTTCCATGATGGTTTGTTGTTTTGCAAGGT
This sequence comes from uncultured beta proteobacterium, assembly GCA_963701715.1. GTDB lineage: Bacteria > Pseudomonadota > Gammaproteobacteria > Burkholderiales > Methylophilaceae > Methylotenera_A. Next base: position 50,194 of record CAVPAX010000002.1, on the reverse strand, counting down.
CAGATAGGGCGCTTGCATAGTCAAGATCCTGAAGCTCGGAAAGGGCTTTGCTATATTGTAGATCACGGTCTGAACCAGTGGTATCCAGCGCATCAAGTTCATTCAGTTTAGAGCCGATATCAGCACGCACATTGAGTATATTATCTACCGAGCCTTGAAGATTGGTAATGGCTGTTGCTAAGCCGCCGTTGAAAGCTGCTTGTGTGGCAGCATTTGTGATTGGTGTATTCAGCAATGTAACCAGATTACTTAAAGTAGCAAATACATCATTACCTCCAGCTTGAAAAACGTTATCTCCAGTGGCGTTTGCTGCCATTAGACGTTGGGCGTCTACTTGTATCAATTGCTGGTTACTATCTCCAACATAGCTTGCACCTGTGGCATTGGCTACAAATGGCTTAGTATCTGTTTTAAAGCCTGCGTAGATAAAGTCTCCAGATGCATCTTGTGTATTTGCGAGATTAATCAACGATTCAAGCGTGCCACTAAGTTCTGCAGCAATAAATCCTCTATCTAAATCAGAATAAGCACCATTGCCAGCACCTACCAGTGTGGATTGTGTGGATACAAGAAGGCTGGTAATACTGGTCAGGCTTGATTCCAGCGTGTTGAGTTTGATTTGAGCAGTTTTCCTGCCATCAGCAAAAGACGAATTGACTTCCTGTGTGTGTGAAATTTCTAAAGCACGTACTGAGGCAATAGGATCATCCGAAGGTAATGAAATGCGCCTGCCGGTAGAAATCTGCTGTTGAAGTTTGCTTTGATCTGTTTGCAGGGAGGTGATTTTAGAGATTCCGCTTTGGTAAATAGTATTGGTGCTTATACGCATGATTTATTTCCTCGAATGCTTTTTTAACCTAATGGCCAAGTTGTAATAACACATCAAAAAGTTGACTGGCGATCTGCATCATCTTGCCTGCGGCCTGATAGGCTTGCTGGTAGCGAAGCAGATTGGTCGCTTCTTCATCCAGATTGACGCCAGATTCTGCTTGTACCGCTGCAGTCGCTTGTTCAAGTACTTTGGCTTCTGTTGCTCCGATGACTTTCAGTTCACGTGCTTTGTTGCCTACGGTATTGACGACTAGGCCAAATGCGTCTGAGTAAGTGGTTTTGCCATTGTTCAGCGTACCTTGGCTTTGTAAGCTTGCAAGCAGCAAACCGTTGCGGTTGTCGCCAGAACCATTGCTGGTATTTGGAGTAACCGTAAACTGATCACCATTTGATGGGACACCAGTAATTGAAAAATTTAAACCACCCACAGTGATAGTGGCGCCGCTGGTATAGGTAATAGGTGTGCCAGCGGGGAAGGTAGTCGCTACTCCACCGGAAGTTACGGTAACGGGCTGTGTTGATGGTGCCAAGGTAAGTGTGCTGGGAAGACCGCTATTATAGGTAAGTCCAATCGGACTGGACAATGGGCTTGCTGCATAGTTACTATCTACAGTAGGCACACTGATAGCGGCATTCCCGCTATTCGCAACATTAGCCGTAGAGCTTAATGCAGGCCCACCTACAGCTAATTTGCTGGCATCTGTGATTACCAAGCTCATCGTGGTTGCTGCGTTTTGCGTAGGGCGGATAACAAAATCATCGCCTGCCGCCATTGTGCCAGAAGTCTGGCTGAAACTCATGCCATCCACCGTTTGAGGCAAACTGGTAAAGCTCTGTACAGTTTTATCGCTCAAGCGGGTAATCGTATAGTTGGTGCCATCATACTGCAGACGGTAATCGCTACTGGTGATTGCATGAGCATCGACAATCTGGCTATCAATGACTGCGGATCCGGTGTTATAACTGCTGCTGCTTACTGCCGGATCAGGAATACTAAATATGGCGCCACCTGGATTGCCATTTTTATCCAGACCTTGTGCATGCTGGCTATTGAAAGTTTCTGCAAGTGTTACAGCAATTTGTCCTAGCTGATTTTGTATTGTGTCCAGCGATTCGCTGCGGAATTGGAGCAAACCGCCAATTGCTCCGCCAGGGAGACTGTCGACACCCAAAACCGTAGTCTTGGTTTTATTTTGGTATCCAACTTCCAGCCGACTGGTGTCTGTTGGCGATGAAGTAGTAATGAGTGAATTGGTAACAGTGCCTACCACCAATGGTAAGCCATTACCTATAAATATGTTATAGCTGCCTTGATTTTGCGGTACCACTGTAGTTTTGATCTGCTTACTGAGTTCTAGCACCAATTGATCACGCTGATCCATCAGATCGTTAGGTGGATTTCCAGCAGCGTTAACGGCTTTCTCAATTACGTCATTAAGTCGTGCGATTTGTTTGGCATAGCTGTTTACCACATTTACACTGGATGTGAGCTGTGTATTGACGCTGTCGCGGATTTCGTTAAGACGATTACTCGTGCTTTGAAAGCGATTTACCAAAGATTGTGCGTAAGACAGCATGGTTTGCCGTGTAGGCATGTCGCCGGGATTGGCAGAAAGGCTCTGGACACTAGCAAAGAAATCATTTAGTGCCGGATTAAGTCCTGCGGAGGAGTCTGATAACATGTTCTCAACGGCGTTAAGATTTGAGCTATAAACATCGATGCCTGCACTGACAGCCTGACTGTTGACCATTTGTCTAGCCAGTATTTCATTATAAACGCGCGTTACTGCCGAAATTTCAGTTCCTTGACCAATATAGCCATAGCCAAAGTTTTGCGCTTCTGCTGCAGATTGAACTACGACCTGTCTTGAATATCCCGGCGTAGAAGCATTGGCAATATTGTGCCCAGTGGTGCTAAGACCAACCTGTGCCGCATTTAGTGCGCTTGTTCCAATGCTTAGTATGTTAGAAGCCATGATATCTTTTCGTCAAAATCTATAATATAAGTTTGATGACGGCATAAATATTTAAAACTTTAGGCCGAACAGTTAAATTAATTTTACGATGCCAGTACTTTCTGAATCACACTAGCTAATTTGCTAGCGTAATTAGGATCCGTGGCATAGCCAGCTTTTTGCATAGCTTGCGCATAACCATTCACGTTTTGCAGATTAGACATGACTTTTTCATAGCGCGGATTATTGCGCATCAAGTTGGCAAAGTCTTTAAACGAATCCGCGTAGCTATCATAAGCACGAAACTTTTCGATACGTTTTAGTTTTACTCCATTGATGTATTCAGTCGTAGCGGCTTCAACTACTTTGCCATCCCAGTTGCCTGTGGCTTTAATACCAAACAGATTGTTGCTGGGAGTGCCGTCTATGGCCTTAATCTCTCGTTTCCCCCAGCCGCTTTCCAGCGCTGCCTGACCAAGCATTAGATGGGCTGGTAGACCAGTTGCGCGGCTTGCGACCTCTGCGTGAGGCGCCATGCGGTTTTGAAATTCGGTCGAACTATCGCTTAATGAACTGTTGTTATTTAAAATTTTGTTTGCTGAAGATAAGCTATTGGTTAGCGTTGTCTTGTTTTCCATAGGCTTTGGTGCAGCATTAGGGGACAGTGGATTGTTGATAAGCGCCGATCCTCCTTGCAGGTTTGACCCCGACACAGCAGACTCATCTGCTACCGCTTGTTGCAAGGTGTTTGTTGCGGCATAACCACTTTTGCTCAATTGTCTGGCAAGCACATCAGCTAATCCTAGCCCTTTCGAGGCTAAGTTGCTGCTTAGTTGCTGGTCAAGCATTGAAGTGAAAGTGCGGCTTTGTTCATTATCAAATGGATTGTCTTGCGGAGTCGCTTCGCGCATGCTTTTCAGCATCATGTTCATAAATATCGCTTCAAACTGTTTGGCTACAGCCTTGATAGCTTCCGGCGAATTTTCTTTTGCAGCTTGCTTGAGATTGTTTAGGCCATTGGCATCAAAAGCAACTTTTCCAGATAAATCTGCACTATTTATCATCTTTAGATAATCTCCAATTCGGCACGCAAAGAGCCTGCTGCCTTCATAGCCTGAAGTATCGCAAGCAGGTCCTGTGGTGTGGCGCCAATTGCATTGAGTGCCTTGACAACATCGGAAAGATTGGCGCCGTTGTTAAGTTTTAAAACTTTGCCTGGTTCTTTGTTGATGTCAATTTTTGAAACTGCAGTCGAAACAGTCTGGCCGTTTGAAAACGCACCAGGCTGACTAATCACTGGCGCAGTATCAATAACTACTGATAAATTTCCATGTGATACTGCACAGCTTTCCAAAGTGACTGCTTTGTTCATTACGACGGAACCTGTGCGTGCGTTCAGAATGATTTTGGCTGAACCCGCTGCAGGTGAAATGTTGATGGACTCCAGTGCTGCAAGGAATGAAACACGACTATTACCAGCAGGAGGTTGCACCTGAATTACACGGCCGTCTTGTGCGAAAGCGGTGTTTTGACCAAATTTACGATTTATGGCATCTACGACTAAAGCGGCTGTGGAAAAGTCCGATTCTTTTAATTCTAGATTTACCCTGTCAGTCTGGCTAATCGGGCTGGGTAGCGCACGCTCAACGGTGGCGCCATCTGAAATGCGGCCTACGCTCAGATGGTTGATTTGTGTCTGGCTGCCATTCGCGGAGGCGCCAACACCGCCCACAACCAAGTTGCCTTGTGCAATCGCGTAAATCTGCCCATCCGCACCTTTAAGCGGTGTCATCAACAAGGTCCCGCCGCGCAGGCTTTTTGCGTTTCCCATAGAAGATACGGTAATGTCTAAAGTTTGGCCTGGTTGTGCGAAAGCTGGCAAACTACTTGTAATCATGACTGCAGCTACATTCTTAAGTTGTAGATTTGTACCGGGAGGCAAGCTGACACCCATTTGCTGCATCATGCTGATAATGCTTTGTATGGTAAAAGGTGTCTGTGTAGTTTGGTCGCCGGTTCCATCTAGGCCTACCACTAAGCCATAGCCAATCAACTGATTGCTGCGGACACCTTGAATCGTTGCTAAATCTTTGAGACGTTCTGCATGAGCAGGCATGCTTAAAGCAATTAAAATAAGCAGCATGAGACTCATAAACACTTGATGTCTATGGGCGGATTTCACAAACTGTCTAAAAGTATATTTTGTCATGTTATTTATCACAGTGGAGCAAAGCTTAAGAAGAAACGTGCCAAAATTGAAGCGATTTGTGCGGCATCAATCTTACTGTTAGTGCGGTATTCGACGCGTGCATCTGCCACTTTGGTAGAGGATACGACATTGCCAGTGGTAATCGTATCCGGGTTGACGACGCCGGAGAAGCGGACAAATTCTGTTCCTTTGTCGAGAGAAATCTGCTTCTCACCGCTCACGACCAAATTGCCGTTAGATAGTACTTCCACCACAGTAACAGTGATTGAGCCATTGAAGTTGTTGCTATTGTTTGCTGCTGCTTTATCCTCGTTTTCAATGTCGGAGCTCGCAGCGATAGTGACATCTTCTTTAAGTAGTCGAATCGGCAAGCCCGTTGGTACTTTTACTAAGGTATCCACAGAACCTGTTTTGCTCCCTGAGCTGCCGCCAGCTTTGGTAGCAGTTGTGTTTTCGTTTATGTTGATGGTGAGAATATCGCCCATCAGTCTGGCACGCCTGTCTTCAAACATTGGACGATATGCAGCAATATTAAAGATTGCGCCTTTGCTAGCCGAAGTTGATGAAGCCGCCTGCGGCTTGGCAGTCGTCGGTTCCTTAACAATAGAGTCTGGCGTTATAGCGCAGCTACTTAGGGTTAACATGCTGCCAATAAAAAATACTTTAGTGTTAAACATTATCGTTTCTTCGATTTTTTAAAAGTTGTTATCTACTTATCAATATTTAGCCCAAGTTACATTTGTGTGAGTTTTTGCAACATCTGATCTGATGTAGTAATCGCCTTACTGTTGATTTCATAAGCGCGCTGGGTTTGAATCATGTTGACCAGTTCTTCCACTACATTAACGTTTGATGTCTCCACATAACCTTGTGACAGAATGCCTGCACCATTTGCACCGGGTGTATTGGTATTGGCATTGCCGGAAGCTGCAGTTTCTACAAACAGGTTCTCGCCTTTAGCCTGTAAACCGGCAGAATTAATAAAAGTTGCAAGCTGCAGCGAGCCCACTTGTGTGACCGCCGTCGAGCCGGCAGTCGTCACAGAAACAGTGCCGTCGCGACCTATGGTCAGGCTTTGAGCGTTGGCCGGGATGGTAATGGCGGGCTGTACCGGGAATCCGCTTGCGGTAACAAGTTGGCCTTGGCTGTCTACCTGAAAAGAGCCATCACGGGTATATGCGGTAGTACCATCAGGCAGCAACACCTGAAAGAAGCCCGCGCCTTGAATGGCAACATCTTTATCGTTGCTGGTTTGCTGCAGATTGCCTTGCGTGAAAATACGCTCTGTGGCAACAGGCCTTACGCCCGTGCCAAGCTGCAGGCCGGATGGTAATTGTGTTTGCTGTGATGATTGCGCGCCTGGTTGGCGAATATTCTGATACAGCAAATCCTCGAATATAGCGCGTGAACGCTTGAAACCATTGGTGCTGACGTTTGCCAAGTTATTGGCAATCACATCCATTTGTGTTTGCTGGGCATCAAGACCGGTTTTTGAAATCCATAGTGAGCGTATCATTTTATTTTCCTTAAAATTCAGCTGTTAAACTGATATTAAACTAATTGCACTTAACCCATACTGAGGAGCTGACTGGCTTTATTAGCGTTATTCTCGGCACTCTGTACCAGTTTCATTTGTGTTTCGAACTGTCTAGCCAGGCTGATCATGCTGACCATGGCTTCAACCACATTTACATTGCTGCCTTCGAGTGCGCCACTGATAACATTGACGTTTGTGTCAACCTCGACACTGCCGCTTCGGGTGGTAAAAGTGCCGTCGGCTGATCTGATCAAGTCTACTTCTGGGGGGTTGACCAGTTTTAGGCGACCAATTACATTCGATGGCCCAGGCAAAGTGCCGTTAGCCACAGATGATACGGTGCCATCCTTGGCGATAGAAATCGTAACGTCAGGCGGAATGCTTATAGGGCCGCCATCACCCATTAGGGTGAGGCCGGATGCTGTTTGCAGAAGGCCGTTTTCACTTACTTTGAGCGAACCATTGCGGGTATATCCTTCTGAGCCGTCAGGGCGCTGTACGACCAACCAGCCTTTGCCTTGAATAGCGACATCCAGATCACGATTGGTCGCTTGGATAGGCCCAGGGTTGAAATCAGCACCTACTGTCGCATCCACAACAAAGGCACGGGTCGGCAAACCTTCGCTAATCACGGGTACTGCCCGAAATGAATCTACTTGCGCCTTGAAGCCGGTAGAAGTGGCGTTGGCCAAGTTATGTGCGGTGGTTGCCTGTTGCTCAAGTATATGTTTTGCACCTGTCATGGCGGTATAAATCATACGATCCATAGCGCTTCTCCTTAAGAGATGTTAGTTATTAACGCAGGTTTACCAAGGTTTGCAACACTTGGTCCTGGGTCTTAATGGTCTGTGCATTGGCCTGATACACACGCTGTGCTGTAATCATGTTCACCAGCTCTGCAGTAAGATCCACATTGGAATCCTCTACTGATGACGATTGCAGTACGCCTAATGGTCCACTATTTGGCGTGCCAACCAGTGCTGAGCCAGAAGTGGCACTTTCAGCCCATGCATTACCGCCCAGTGATTGCAAACCATTCGGATTGACAAAGCTGGCCAGTACTACCTGCCCTAATGTTTTGGATTGACCATTGGTGTAACGCCCGACAATGGTGCCATCTGAACCGGTATTAAATCCAGCTAGACGACCTGAAGTGTAACCGTCTTGTGATAGGCTATTGACACTGAAGTTTGAACCGAATTGCGTACTTCCGGAATAATCCAGAGTCATTGGCACAGGAGTAATTGCCCCTGTAGTGACCGCAAAGGACACAGGAGCGGCGCTGGCTGGCGTCACAGTCGGTGCTATACCAGTACCGGTAAAGGTCAGTGTGGCGGTAGGTGTTGGCAGTGCGGTAGTAGGCACGCCATCAGCCGCAGTAAATACATCCCATGAGCCCGCCGCCGTCTTTACAAAGAAGCTTTGCAGAGTGTGTGAATTGCCCAGGCTATCGAATACGGTAACAGCGGTAGAGTTATGATAGGTGGTTGGATCGGCAGGATCAAACCCTGCTGCAGTAAGCGTACCGTTACGGGAATCAAGATTGATTAAGCCAACCACCTCTGCAGTAGCGGAAGGTTGTAAATCTGAAGTGTTGATATTAAGCTCCGATGGGGCCCCAGTCGATAAAACACCAGAAGCATCGGCCACATATCCTGTGAGGCGTTTATTTTCTGCATCAACGATATACCCAAATTTATCCATTTGAAACTGGCCATTGCGCGAATAAGTAATGGCTCCGTTATTACTCATACGAAAGAAACCGCCGCCATTAATGGCAATATCCAGCGAGTTATTGGTGGCGGTAATATTGCCTTGTGTGAACTGTTGCGCCACATTCGAAACTTTAGTGCCAATGCCGATTTGCGATGCGCCGCCACCGTTGAGAGAGTTGGCAAACACATCTGCGAATTCAGCACGAGATTGCTTGAAACCTACCGTGTTGGCGTTAGATACATTATTACCGATTACTTCCAGTTGCTTAGAAGCAGCATTTAAACCGCTTAAACCTTGTTGAAAACTCATGATTTTCTCCTAATTATTTGTGCTAAATATTAAAAAATGGATTAAAAAATTTCTTTTACTTCGCTTGTGCTAACCGATGCCAAATTGCTTAAATTAAGCTTGATTCCGTCCGCATCATTAGAGATGCTCATCACTTGGGCGTAACTTAAACCATCTGCGGCAATGCTTTGGCCAGATGAGGTCGCGGCAATTTCAAACTTATAGCTGCCGCTTTTTGCGACAGAGCCATCATCTGCAAATCCGTCCCAACTTAAAGGCAATATTCCGGCATCCTGCGCGCCAAGAGCAAGCGTTCTGACGGTGCTGCCGGCAGAGTCCTTAATCGTAACTGTTAGCTTGTCGGCGCCTATCGGTAAATCAACACCAAAATATCCACCAGAACCATTAGTGCTTACCTCGTGGCCTGATACCAGCACGTTGTGACCTATCATGCTGGACGCCTGGTAAGATTGCCCAGTTTGCACGCTGCCAATCAGCGATTCCAGTGTGTTATTGAGTTTATCGATGCCGGTGACGGTGGAGAGCTGCGCCATCTGGCTGGTTACTTGCGCGTTGTCCATCGGGTTGAGCGGATCTTGGTTTTTCATCTGCGTAACGAGCAGTGTCATAAATCTGTCTTGTGCTGCATCTACGCTTCCTTTAGCGGTGTTTTTTTTACCATTTACGCTATCTAGTAAGGCTTGCGATGCGGTATTTGTAGTGCTTTGTACTGTGGACATAGTAATTTCCTTTATATTCCGGTGTCAGTGGCTAGTACTTATACCTGACCGATAGTGAGAGTTTTAAGTAACATGGTTTTGGCAGCATTCATGGTTTCTACATTGTTCTGATACGCACGAGAAGCAGAAATCATATTCACCATCTCTTCTGTCACATTGACATTGGGCATCGTCACATAACCTTTTTCATCTGCAAGCGGATGATTCGGGTCGTACACCACTTTTGGCGGTGCAGTATCTTCAACCACTTTCTGTACCTTGACTCCGCTGGCATCAGGCGATTTGGTTGGTATAGCACTAAATACTACCTGTTTGGCCTTGTAAGGTGTGCCGTTGGCACTGGTTGCGCTATCTGCATTGGCAAGATTGCTAGCTACCGTGTTTAATCGCTGTGACTGAGCGCTCATGGCAGAACCGGAAATATTGAATACATTAAATAGAGACATTTTTTTCTCCTGTTAATAAATGTTTATTGGCCTTGTATAGCGGCAAGCATTTTCTTAAGCTGTGCGTTTATCATGGTCAGACTAGCTTCATAACGAATTCCATTATCGGCAAACTGGTTGCGCTCAACATCCATGTCTACAGTATTGCCGTCCACGCTTCCTTGTATAATAGGACGGAATAATGGCTCGCCTGGAGCGGCGCTGGATGGGATGCCATTTGAAGGTATGCCATCTAAATGACCTACAGATGTTTTGGCAGTATTGAAAGATTCTCTGCTGATGCCAGCAGTGGCAGCCAGCATGGCTGATTTAAAATCTATATCTCGTGCTTTGTAATTCGGCGTATCGGCATTAGCGATATTGGCCGCAATAAGCTCTTGACGCTGGCCACGTACCCTTAATGCGGTTTGATGAAAACTCAAAGCTTCGTCTAATTTATTTAACATCATTACTTCCTTTCATAACAGCGCGCAATTTCTAACCTCTTAAAGAAATGACACTTTTTGCCGTTAACATGTATGAGGGCTAGTTTAGGATTAAAAGGTTGCCTTTAATTGAGAAAGTAAAAGGGTAAAACTCTTGCTTTTCTTCGCTTTGCTATACAGAAGATTCCGTAGAATGCATATTCATAAATTTGCCATTACTGATGGGATTAGATATGAACTATACGAGTCAACACCTGCGATCGATTTCGATGCGGATAGTCTTGATCCTGTCTGGTGTCATGGCGACAATGGTGTGCCTTGCCGAGCCCGTTTCCATGTCTCCTGTTAAACAGAATCTTGGTATGGTCAAATCCAAAATCATGGAATTTTTGGAGACACAAACGGTTGGTTATCCTGGGAAGGTCAGTGTGCAAGCAGGTGCGATAGATCCTAATTTGAAGCTTGCAGAATGTGCTGATATGCAAGTTTTTCTACCTACAGGAAGTCGTGCATGGGGGAAAACCAGTGTAGGCGTGCGATGTAATGCGCCAAGTGTGTGGACAATCTACGTGCAGGCAAAAGTAAGTGTGGTTGCACAATATCTGGTGGCAGCGGCCCCTTTGGCACAAGGACAGATTGTTACAAGCCAGGATCTTGTTTTTGAGAATGGTGATCTGACGCAGTTACCGGCAGGCGTTTTTACCGATCAGGCACAGGCTATCGGACGCTCTGTGAACATCTCAATGAATGCGGGCACGGTGCTAAGGCAAGAGATGCTGAAAATATCTCCTGTGGTACAACAAGGCCAAACCGTCATGCTGACCTCAATTGGGAATGGATTTAGTGTCTCAGCCGAAGGTCAGGCAGTGACCAAGGCAAATGAAGGGCAGGTAGTACAAGTTAAGGTGGCTAGCGGCCAGATTATTACTGGCATTGCGCATAACGGTGGTCAAGTAGAAGTCAGGTTTTAATGTGCAGAAGATGTGGCTGATTTTTGGGATGGATATTTTGTTACATAAAACACTTACAAAGCATTAAAGTTCGCTTAAACTATGCCGATACAAACCATATAGATGCGCTAAGAATACATGATGGTTGCGCAAGGTAAATTAAGCGAAAAGGAAAATTCTCATGAAAATCAATGATTCATTTAAAAACAAGGTAGGTCTTGGGCTTGATAAAGCAGGCGCTGAGAAAGCCAGCGCAGGTAAGGCAGCCGAGAAACTTCAAACTGACACCAAGGCAACTGAAAACGTTACGTTGTCACCAATGTCAGCGCAATTGCAGTCCCTGGAAGCAAAAATAGCAGCCGATAATGTATTTGATGCTGAAAAAGTGGCAGCTATTAAACTGGCTATTGCGAGTGGTCAGTTTAAGGTGGATTCTGAAAAAGTAGCAGATGGTTTAATTGAAACAGTGAAAGATTTACTAAATACTAAAAAGTCATGAGGACAGCATGAACGCACCAATTTCTATTCAAGCCATTTCTTTTGAGCAGGACGCTCAATTAGCAAAAGAATTATTGGCTGCTATACGAAGCGAACAGTCCGCTTTGGTGAGGGCAGATATTGATGCGATAGAAACTTTATTAGATGAAAAGTCCGCCTTGCTACAGCGTATGAATACTGCTGTAACGAACCGCTATGAAGCGCTGGCCGCGAATGGATTTGAAGCTAACGAGGCAGGAATGAGCGAATGGCTCAAGCAGCAAGCGAAACCAGCTTTGAATCAAGCCTGGATAGCTTTTAAAAAAACATTAATTCAAGCAAAAGAACTCAACCGGCTCAATGGCATGCTGATCAACAGGCATTTCAGTGTTAATCAGCAGCTGCTCAATCATTTGCAGGGCAATTCAAGTGCCGGTGATGTTTATGGCAGGAACGGTCAAGCAAAAACACAATCGGCGAAGCGTGCTGCTTTAGTGGTTTAAGCCCTTTCTCCAGCCTTCAATTTTCTACCTACCTAGTAATGGTAATGTTGACTTTCTAAGTAAAAGCTTGCAGGATGACATGTAGGCTGAATATTGAATAAGAAAAAAACAGGCTTAAGTATAATAGTCAGGATGCTTTCTTATGTATTCTTGTATTTATTACCGTTCTTAATCTTATTGTTGTGCCGAATTTAGAAACTTTAGCAGTACCGATATTTTTGGCTAAATTCAACTTTAACTTTACATATAATAAATAGATGAGCGACTCGAATAAAAAGACGGCAATACAATCTGCAATACTGGCACTCCTATGTGCTAGCAGTAAGAGTGCAATATTCTTTTCTATAGCACTTTCTTCCATTCTCGCTTTCATTATGAATGGGCAGGTAGCTAACACATTGCTTTACTCGTGGCTAACCCTCTTAGTATTGTTGTCATTGGTTCGGTTGACAATGGCTAAAAACTATATAGAGTCGCCTGCCAATGATCTTTCTACTATTCAAACCAGGCTAAGAAACTTTCGGGCAAGCATATTCATTGCTGGTATTTTATGGGGTTCGACAGGCATTTTAATGTTACTGCCGAACGACCCAGAACATCAGATGTTTTTAATTTTTTTATTGGCAGGCATGGCAACTGCTGTCGTTGTCTCATATTCAGTAGACCTTATAAGTGCAGTTGTGTTCAGCGTGTGTGTTCTGTTGCCACTCATCATTCATTTGTTTTTTTTGGGAGACAAATATTCTATCGAGATGGGTAGCACAGGACTTCTCTATCTTGGCTTTATAGTCGCTACTTTATTTCATCTTAATAAAAAGATATTAGAGAATCTTAGTCTGAATTTCGAAGCAACGGAGCGAGAGAGTTTCATCAAGGAAAGCGATGAGATACATCGCTCTATAATAAACAGGGCGATGAATGGTTTTTGGCTGACAGACAGTGACGGATTGCTGTTACAGGTCAATGATGCTTATTGCCGGATGAGCGGTTACAGTGAGCAGGAGCTGCTCACGATGCATATTCACGATCTGGAAGCTATTGAATCAGAAGATGAAGTCGCTCTTCATCGCCAGAAAATCAAAGAGAAAGGTGAAGATCGTTTTGAGTCACGACATCGCCGCAAGGATGGAAGTACTTTCCCGATTGAGGTTAATGCCCAATATAGGCCGATAAGTAATGGGCAATTTGTGGTTTTCTTACATGACATTACACAACGTAAGAAGACAGAAAAAGCTTTGCAGTCAAGCCAATCCTATTTGCAAGCTATTATTGATAATGAGCCTGAATGCATCAAGATTATATCCGCCGATGGATACCTGAGGCAGATGAATCCGGCCGGGTTAGCGATGCTTGAGGCTGATTCGTTTGAGCAGCTGGCAGAGCATTCGCTGATCGACGTCGTTGTACCGAAATATCGTGAAGCCTTTGCTGATTTGCATAAGCGCGTGATTGCTGGTGAATCAATGCAGCTGGAGTTTGAGGTCATTGGTCTTAAGGGCGGGCACAGATGGCTGGAGACTCACGCCGTGCCGCTGCTGTCAGAAGGTGAAACCACACTTCTCGGTGTCACCCGCGATATTACCGAACGCAAGCAGATGGAAGCGGCAAAACAGGAATTGCAGAATCGATTCCAGAAAATTGCCAGCCGGTTGCGTGGAGTGGTTTATGAATTTCGTTTGCGTCCCGATGGTAGCTCTTGTTTTCCTTATGCCAGCGATGCTATCCATCAAATTTACCGCGTTAGTCCTGAGGAAGTGCGTGAGGATGCATCTAAAGTATTTGCCATAATTCATCCTGACGACTATGACGATGTTGTTGCGTCCATTCAGGTTTCAGCAAAAGAACTAACCCCGTGGTTTCAAGAGTACCGGGTTAAGTTTGATGATGGCACAGTGCGCTGGTTATATGGTAATGCGCTGCCAGAGAAAGAGTTGGATGGCGCTGTACTTTGGCACGGCTATATCACCGATATCACTGATAGAAAGCAGATAGAGGCAGAAGTCGTGGAGTCGCGGAATATGCTCAAGACAATTATCGATATTGCACCTGTGCAAGTGTTCTGGAAGGATCTGGATTCGCGCTATGTTGGTTGCAATAATGCTTTTGCCATCGATGCTGGGTTTGATTCTCCTGCCGGCGTGATTGGCAAAGATGATACGCAATTTGAATGGGCGGCTGAAGCTGAACGTTATCGTGCTGATGATGTTGCTGTGATGAAGTCAGGCATCCCTAAACTTTCTTATGAGCAATCTTTTATATCGCCTATTACTGGCAAGAAAATGTGGACCCGCACCTCTAAAGTTCCGCTCAAAAATCAAAACAATGAAACGATCGGCTTGCTGGGGATTGATGAAGATATCACCATGCAGAAGCAGATCGAACAAGAGTTGATTGACAGTGAATATCGCTGGAAATATGCTTTAGAAGGCGCTGGCGATGGTGTTTGGGATTGCAATGAGGTTGCCCGAACGATGCATCACTCAAAAGCTTGGAAGCAAATGCTTGGGTTTTCCGATGGGGAAATTACAGATAGCTTGGATGAGTGGGAAAGCCGCATCCACCCAGATGATAAGGAAGCGACGCTTGCGGCGGCGCAAGATTGCCTTGATGGAAAGACCCAAAATTATATCCACGAATACCGTGCGCTCTGTAAAGATGGTAGCTATAAATGGGTGCTTGACCGTGGCACAGTGGTAAGCAGAAGTGAAGATGGTACGCCATTGCGGATGATTGGGACGATTACCGATATTAGTGAGCGCAAGAAAGTTGAAGAAGCCCTAAAAGAAAGTGAATACCGCTGGAAATTTGCAGTAGAAGGTTCGGGTGACGGTGTATGGGATGTAAATGTACAGACCGATGAAGCAAAATACTCCAAGCGATGGAAAGAGATGCTGGGTTATAGCGAAGATGACATTATGACAAATCGTCAGGAATGGATATCTCGGATTCATCCGGATGACAAACAGCACGTTTTAGGGGCAGGTCAAGCTTATTTGGAAGGTGAGACCGACGCTTATGTGGTTGAGTATCGATTGAAATGTAAAGATGGAAGCTATAAGTGGATGCTAAGCAGGGGCATGATTGTCAGTCGCAGTGAGGATGGAAACCCCTTGCGTATGATTGGTACGCAAAGCGATATTTCCGAGACTAAGAAAGTGGAAACCAGGTTATTGCAGATGCAGGCTGCATTGCAGGAATCACTTGACCGGTTTAAAGATCTTTACGAGTTTGCTCCTATTGGCTATATCACTATCAGCAGTCACGGGCTGATTACTCAGCTTAATTGGAGAGCGTCAGCGATGCTAGGTCTGGATCGCAAGAACATTGTGCATAAGCGTATTACCCAGTTTATTGATGAAAGCGACAAGGGCCGCTGGTCACGTATGTTTGCCTCAATGAAAGAGTTGTCAGAAGGCGAAGAATTAAGTTTCGACCTTAAATTTACCTTGCATAATGGAATGAGTTTTCTGGCCAATCTCAATTGCGCAAGAATGAGTGATCAAGACGAGCAATCAATGTTGCGCGTTACTCTTGAAGATATCACCATGATTAAAAAGTCTGAGGCGGATTTGAGGGTTGCGGCCATTGCTTTTGAGTCGCACGATGGCTTGATGATTACTGATGCTGAAAATAAGATTCTGAAGGTTAATAGGGCATTTACAAAGATCACCGGCTACACTGACGAAGAGGTCGTTGGCAAGTCGCCAAGTATGCTCGCTTCTGGGCGACACGATGCTGCTTTTTTTGCTGAGATGTGGGGTAGTCTTAACAAAACTGGCAGATGGACAGGCGAAGTTTGGAACCGGCGCAAGAGTGGTGATGTGTACCCGGAGAATCTTACCATCACTGCAGTAAAGGGTGAGAAGGGCATTATTACCAACTACGTGGCTACTTTCACTGATATCAGCATGATGAAGGCGGCGGCTGAAGAGATTCAGCAATTAGCATTCTTTGATTCTCTTACCCAGCTGCCAAACCGGCGGCTGTTGATGGATCGACTCAAGCACGCCATAGCTGCGGGGGCGCGCAGTGGAAGACAAGGCGCGGTGTTGTTCCTAGATCTGGACCATTTTAAGGTACTCAATGACTCACTCGGACATGACATTGGCGACTTGTTATTACAGCAGGTTGCGGAGCGCCTGACGGCCTGTGTACGTGAAGGCGACACTGTAGCCCGCCTGGGTGGGGATGAATATGTGGTGGTGCTGGAAGATCTGAGCGAACAGGATCTGGAAGCAGCAGCACAAACCGAAACCATTGCAAACAAAATTCTGGCCTCCCTCAATCAACCCTATCAGCTTGATGCGCATGAACACCACATTACCCCAAGTATCGGTATAGCCGTCTTTAAAAACCACCATTCCACAATAGAGGAATTGTTAAAGCAGGCCGACATTGCCATGTATCAGGCCAAAAAAGCTGGCCGTAATACACTACGGTTCTTTAATCCGCAGATGCAGATAAGCATCACTGCCCGCGTTGCACTTGAGCGTGAATTGCGTAAAGCTCTTGATAACAAGCAATTGCACCTTTATTACCAGATCCAAGTGGATAACTCTGGCCATGCATTAGGCGCGGAAGCTTTAATCCGCTGGATACATCCCGAGCGTGGATTAGTGTCACCTGCACAGTTTATTCCGTTGGCAGAAGAGACCGGGCTAATCTTGCCTATCGGCAATTGGGTGCTGAATACCGCTTGTGCCCAGATCAAGGCATGGCATAAAAATGCGCATACCCGAGACCTCACGCTATCGATTAACGTAAGTGCCAAACAATTCCGCCAGCCTGATTTTGTGGCTCAAGTACGCGCTGCCATAGAGCGTCATTCAATCGACCCGATGCAGCTCAAGATAGAGCTGACAGAAAGTCTTTTATTAGAAAACGTTGAAGATACAATAGCTTCCATGACTGCTTTGGGCGAAATAGGTGTGCAGTTTTCATTAGATGATTTTGGTACTGGCTATTCATCATTGCAATACCTTAAACGTTTACCTCTGTTTCAGCTCAAAATCGATCAATCCTTCGTGCGCGACATTGTGACCGATAGTCATGATAGGTCGATTGTGCGAACCATCATTGCCATGGCGCAAAGCCTCTATTTGAATGTGATTGCTGAGGGGGTAGAAACAGAACAGCAGAGGGAGTTGCTTTTGAGTAATGGCTGCAAGCGTTATCAAGGCTATATGTTTGGGAAGCCAGTACCTATTAACGAGTTTAATGCAGCTTTAAAACAAGACAACTAGTTTTGAGCCTCAGTTTTTTGCGGCATGATTTCCAGAGCCGAATCTTCTTGATTTTTCTGTTCATATAAAATCATGATAGATACCCTGCGGTTTTTGGCACGCCCAAGTGGCGTGTCATTTTCGCTGATTGGCTGGACAGATCCAAATCCTAATGCACTTAGGCGGTTGTCAGCAATGCCTGCGTCACTTAACATCCTCACTACGCTGCTGGCACGTACTGCAGAGAGCTCCCAATTAGAGTAGAAGGTCGCATTATGGATGGGAGTGCTATCGGTGTGACCTTCCACCTGAATCAGGCGTTGATTATCTTTAATCAAAGCGGCTATTTCATTCAGAATACTCGATGCAGTTGTAGCCAACTCGGCTGAACCTGAGCCGAATAATAGGCTGTCATGAATGTCGATACGGATGCCACGGTTGTTTTGTAACACGCGCACCTTACCTTCGCTGATGAGAGGGGCAAGTATGTTAGATAAATCTATCCCCATGTTAGTCATAGATTCGCGCTCACGCCGCAGTTTTTCACTATAAAGATGGGATAAAGGCAAAGGCTTGATAAGTGAGCTTTGCTGTCCTTTTATTTTGTTGCTTGTACCTGGCTTGTTTTTAATATGGCCTTCAGTATCGGATGGATTTACACCAGAAAATGCCGTGCCCATGGAAGAAGTAAGGTCACTGTATTTGCTTTGATTGACGGATGAAATAGCATACATCACTACAAAAAAAGCGAATAGAAGTGTAATGAAGTCAGCGTACGAAACTAGCCAGCGGTCTGGACTTTCATCATCGTCTTCTATGGGCTTTCTTCTAATCATGGTCGGGCCTGGGGTTAATTATTCAATTTGTACATAGTTAACGCAGATAGGCCAGCAGGCGCTCTTCAACAATTCTTGGGTGATCACCATTAGCGATGGAAACCCAGGCATTAAGTAGCATCTCACGGCGCATCATTTCATGTTGTATCAATGCTTTTAGCTTGTTTGAAATTGGTAGAAATACTAAGTTTGCCAGACCTACACCATAGATAGTTGCGACAAAGGCTACAGCGATGCCACTACCAAGCCTGCTTGGGTCGGAGAGGTTTTCCATCACGTGGATTAATCCGAGCACTGCACCTAGAATACCTATGGTGGGGGCGTAACCACCGGCAGCGCTCCACACTTTTGCTGCGTTGCGCTGCTGTATTTCATAGAAGTGCATATCAATGGCACATATTTCCCGTATTTTGTCTGGAGGTGTGCCGTCTATCATGAGTCGTAAACCTTTTTTGATAAAAGGTTCGGTTTCTTTTTTCATATAAGATTCCAGCATAAATATGCCTTCTTTACGGGCAAACGTGCTCCATACATTAATGCGTTTGGCGAGAGCCTGTCTATCATCGATAGGCGTGGAAAATACATGACGCACCATGACAATGCCGGCAATAAAGCTTTGGGCGTTGGTTTGCAGCAATACGGCACCGAATGTTCCGCACAGGACAATGACAAAAGCTGCAGGCTGCAGCAAAGAACCGACATGCCCGCCTTCAATGGCTTGCCCGAATAGAATCCCGATTAGCGCAATGCCAATCCCGCCTAAACTGCTCCAGTCCATGCTTTCTCTTTAAGATTTGCGCGTAGTCTAGCAATGGCCTGACTATGTAATTGGCTTACGCGAGATTCAGAAACATTCATTACCACACCAATTTCTTTAAGGTTAAGTTCCTGTTCGTAATAAAGTCCCATCAATATCTTTTCACGTTCTGGCAGCGAATCGATAGCATCAATAAGTGCATCACGAAAATCACCTGCCAATAAACCTTTGATAGGATCGCTGGTATCATCGCCCTGAAAACGATCAAGAAAATGTTCTCCGCTATCGGACTCATGAAAATCTTCGTAATAAACCAATTGATGCCCACTGCAGTCGCCGAGCATTTCATAGTAATCATCCAGTGAAAGTTCGAGTTTTTTTGCGACTTCTTTTTCAGTAGGCGGCCGTCCAAATTCTTGCTCAAGCTGGCTGATTGCAGATTCCATATCACGCATGTTTTTTCTCATGCTGCGTGGCAGCCAATCTGTGTTGCGTAACTCATCGAGCATTGAACCGCGAATTCTTTGTGCAGCATAGGTTTCGAACTGTGCGCCATGAATGTCTTCATAACGGCCAATTGCATCCAGCAGACCCATCATGCCGGCTTGTATTAAGTCGTCAAGTTCTACACTTGGAGGCAGCTTTGCCTTAAGCTGATAGGCAAGCTTCTTGACTAAAGATGCATGTTGATTGAGCATCTCGTCTTTTTGATCTTTCTTTCCATGAATTGTATACATAGATAACCTTTAGTCTTAAATAATTGAGGCAAGTTTGTCTTTAGTTGGATGGTCGTTCTTGCCATCTAAACGTTGGGCAATTTGCTTGATTGCGGCCGAGGCGGACGCTAATGGAAATGCATCCATTACGGTGCGGCCAAGCTTTGCTGCACGGCTGAGGTGGACATCAGGCGGAATTGCACCAAAGTACTCCAGTTCAATCTGCATAAAGCGTCTTGCCACTTGTGAGATATTGTTGAATACCACTTGTGCCTGAACTTCCGATGCGTTATCGACAATGATGCCAAAAGAGCGGCTGCCAAGTTGGCTGTAGATTTTCTTAATTAATGAATATGCTTCTTTGATCGACTCGGGGTGCCGAGTAAGCTTAATAATGATCTCACTGTCATTTAGAGCTTTCAGGGGCAATAAATGGCTCGAGTTTAATGCGGTATCGACCAAAATGATTTCATATTGCTGTGCCAGTCCAACAAAAATAGCGTTTAGTTGTTCGCCGAGAAAGCTGTCCAGCGGAGTGCCGACTTGATGGCTTGGCATCAGTTTGGCAACAGAAAATCCGTTGCCGGAGTTCTTTATAGCGCTCTGCAATAAAGACTTTTCATTAATCACATCCAACAGAGCTGGTAGCTTGTTAATTTCATAAATACTTTCACTGCATTCATGTGATGCGTGCAGTATTAATACATCACTTCCGTCAGCCGCTATGGGGGTTGCCAAATTTGCCATAAGGCGTGCTTGATCGCGGCTTGGTGTGGTGGAAAGTATTGAAACCACCCTGGGTTTTGGCGTGGCCATAATTCGCCTGAGTCCTGCGGCCTGATCGTTATGCACTTGTTTGTTATGGAAATTAAACATAACTTGCCTCCGCAAATTGAGAGGCATTTGCAGGATATACGGTATTGCCCATAACGAAAGGCAATTCCTCATCCAGGAACTGGAACGGCCAATTTCTGGCAGAACTTAGTTTTAGCGCATGTTCAATCAGCTGCTGCTTATTTGCCAGATGTATATCTTCAGGAACGCGCTGACCATTTGTCGTGTAATAGAGTTTGAGCTTCTCCCTGATAACGACATCTAACGTGCTTCCTATAGTCGCCGCTTCATCAAGTTTGGTAATGATGCAGCCTGCCAGCCCATTGCCTTTGTATGCCCTTATCACATCAGCAAGCGTTTCACCGGTGCTGGTCGCATTCAGGCATAACAATCTTTTAATAGGTGTATTGGCGCTTGAAAGCATGCTAATTTGTTTGGCAACCATTTGGTCGCGCTGGCTCACGCCTACAGTGTCTATTAAAATGGTATGCTTATTTTTGAGCTCATTAAGTGCGATTTTAAGATCAGCTTCATCCTTGACTGCGTGTACCATTACGCCAAGAATTTTGCCATAAATTCTGAGTTGTTCATGACCACCGACACGATAAGCATCGGTCGTAATGAGCCCTAAGTTTTGTGTACCATGTTTCATGACATAACGGGCTGCAAGTTTTGCCATAGTCGTGGTTTTTCCTACTCCGGTTGGGCCAATCAACGCGAACACACCGCCCTTATCTAACACTTCGGCTTCATTTTCTATAGAACTCATGTTTTTGGTAAGTATGCTTTTTATCCAAGTGGTAGCTTTCCCGCTATCCATATCAGGGGGTAATTTTTCAGCTAACTGTCTGGATAGTGAGGCACTAAAACCTGCATTTAATAGGACGCTTAAAGTTTTTGATTTGATAGTGTCATGCTGTTGGATGTTACCCCATGAAATAGCCGTGAGTTGGGATTCAACTACGCGACGCATCTCTTTCATTTCTCTAAGCATTGCCGCCATCTGTTGGCTGGATACCTGTTGTTCAGGATTATTTACTGAAGATAACTGCGGAGTGGCAGCTTGTTTACTCAACTTTTCTTGTTTTGGCAATATTTCTGGTTTTTCAGCTTTAACTCGGTTATCAATTTCAGTATTCAATGGCGCAGACTTAATGGCATCTATATCCAGATTCTGCGTTTTATTTTTCATATTAATATGCTTTAACAATGTTGTTGGTTCGCCGCTTTCATCGTTAGGTTCGAATTCTTGATAAGCTTTGCTTGCAATCATGGCATTCATGTCTTCTTCTCGGTAGGCCATAATTTCATTGCCTCCATTTATTGCACGGTTAGAGATGATGATTGCATCTTCCCCAAGCCCTCTGCGTACCATGCTGAGTGCTTCACGTGAATTTTTTCCAAAGAATCGTTTAATGTTCATGCTTGACCTCCAATAAGACTAGTGACACGTATGGTTTTTGAATCAGGTAATTCTTCGTGAGATAACACACGTAAATGTGGAATAGCACGACGAAGGAATTTTGAGAGCGTTACTCTAAGTGGTGAAGGGACCAGCAGTACTGGCGTCATTCCTAGTTGCTCTTGTTGTTTCGCGGCAGCTTCAGCTTGTCTAGACAATGTTTCAGCTATGCCAGGTTCAATTGCTGCGCCGGTTGCCGTGTTGTTTTGCAGGGCTTGCATAAGCAGGCGCTCGAGACTATTGTCCAGTGACATCACAGTCACTTCATTGCCAGTAGGGAATAACTGCTGCACGATAGCACGACCAAGCTGTACGCGAACAAACGCTGTTAGTTCATTTGCATCCTGGGTATGCGATGCATGATCTGCAAGTGTCTCAACGATGGTGCGCATATCACGAATATGTACACCCTCAGCTAACAGATTTTGTAATACCTTCTGAATAATTGATAGGGATAATAATTTAGGCACCAGGTCTTCAATCAACTTTGGTGATTCTTTGCTGATATGGTCGAGTAGCTGCTGCGCTTCTTGACGGCCCAATAATTCTGCGGCATGCGTGGATATGATATGGTTCAGGTGAGTGGCTATTACAGTGCCAGCATCCACTACGGTGTAACCCATGCTTTGCGCTTCGTCACGCACGTTAGCCTCTATCCAGACTGCCGGCAGGCCAAATGCCGGATCAGCGGTGGTAAGGCCAGGCAGCGAGCCGCTCACCATGCCTGGATCAATCGCCAGATACTGACCAAAATGCGATTCACCGCTAGCAATTTCTACGCCCTTAAGCGTGATGCGGTAACTCGATGGCTTGAGTTCCAGATTGTCTCTAATGTGAACAGTAGGTGCCAGAAAGCCGACTTCTTGTGCGAATTTCTTGCGTAAGCCCTTAATACGTTTGAGCAAGTCGCCACCTTGCGCTTTATCCACTAATGGAATCAGGCGGTAGCCCACTTCAAGTCCGACGACATCCACAGGTGTTACATCATCCCAGCTGGCTTCTTCTATTTCTGTGCTTACTTCCGGTTTGTTTTCTAGCACCGGTTCAGCCTGAGCGTTCCTTTTCTGCTCATCAACTATATATGCTATCCCGGCAAGTACGCTGGCTAACATAAGAAATGCAAAATGCGGCATGCCTGGTATCGCTCCCATACCGGCAATTATGCCAGCAGTGATATAGATGACTTTAGGGTTAGAGAACAGCTGAGTCATCAACTGACCGCCAATGTCTTCGTTGTTGGCTACGCGAGACACCACCACGCCAGCAGCTACTGAAATGATGAGTGATGGAATCTGTGCAACAAGACCGTCACCAATAGCGAGCAACGTATAGTTTTTCACGGCATCTGCGAACGCCATGTCATGTTGTACTATCCCTACAATCAATCCGCCTACTATATTGATGATGATGACCATGATGCCGGCGATAGCATCCCCGCGCACATATTTGCTGGCGCCATCCATCGCACCATAGAATTCTGATTCTTGGCCGATCTCAGCACGACGGCGGCGTGCTTCATCTTCACCAATTAAACCCGCATTCAAATCAGCATCGATTGCCATCTGTTTGCCAGGCATGGCGTCCAAGGTAAAGCGCGCGCCGACTTCAGCAATACGGCCAGCACCTTTGGTGACGACGGTAAAGTTAATGATGGTTAGAATAACGAACACGACGATGCCAACTGTGTAGTTTCCGCCAATTAAGAAGTGTCCGAACGCTTCGATTACTTTTCCTGCAGCATCTGGCCCGGTATGACCTTCAGTCAACACTACCCGTGTTGAGGCAACGTTAAGAGATAGACGCAACATGGTGGTTACCAGCAGCACCGTTGGAAAAGCAATAAAATCAAGCGCTTTTTTGGTTTGTAAACCAATGAGAAGCACAAGAATAGATAGCGCAATATTAAAGCTGAAGAGCACATCTAATATCAAGGCCGGTAAAGGCAATATCATCATTGCAAGCAGCAATATGATGATGAGTGGCGCCGCTACATTACGGCCACCAATTTTGTTCATCCAGATAGGCATGTTGATAGGATTCATGAGGCTACCACTTTCGATTCAAATAACTCTGAATCATGAACGCCTGCAGCAGGCAATAAACTATGGGGATCCAAATCTTCCGGAACAGGTAAAGATTTAGGCGCTTCAGGGCGGAAGCCACCTTCCTTCTTAAATATACGCATCTGGAATACATAAGCTAGCACCTCGGCGACGGCAGAGTATAGTGCTTCAGGGATTTCATCCCCTAACTCGGTATGTGCAAATAATGCACGCGCCAACTTGGGAGCCTCCATTGTGAGCACATTGTTTTCAGCAGCGATCTCGCGAATTTTTAAGGCAATTGCATCAGCGCCTTTGGCCACTACAACTGGCGCACGCATTCCTGCATCTTGGTATCTAATAGCAACTGCATAATGTGTCGGGTTGGTAATAACGACATCTGCAGTCGGTATCTCAGACATCATTCTGCGTTTTGCCATTTCACGCTGCTGTTGACGCACTCTGGCCTTGATTTCCGGATTGCCCTCAGACTCTTTGGATTCCTGGCGCACCTCTTCTTTGGTCATTTTGAGTTTGTCGGCATAGTGATAAAGCTGGTAGGGCACATCAATAGCTGCGATAAACACTAAAGCACCTACAATCGATAAGAAGCCTGTCAGCATCAAATCGTTTACTTGAGAAATACCAGTCTTTAAGGGTAATAGTGAAAGCGAAAGAATCGGTTCCATGTCATGCGAAATCACACTATAGGCAACTGTTGCCACTAATAAGGCTTTGGCGATAGATTTCATGAGTTCGACAGCAGCATTTTTGGAAACTAAATTGCCCAGGCCACGTATTGGGTTAAGACGGCTAAATTGTGGAACGAACGCTTTGCCGCTGAATATCCATCCGCCAATCAGAACCGGAGATGCAATTGCCACAATCAGTAAAATTAGCGCAAATGGCGCAAATGCTATAAGCAGCGTATAGATTATGTCTGATATTCTCATCAACAATGCGGTTGGGTCAAAAGCCATCGACCTGTCAAATTGCAAGCCTGCACTCATGGATGTTTTTAATGCCTGGCCCAGCGGATTACCCATTGCCAATAAGCTTAAGCCTGCTGCGAAAAGCACAGTACAGGTAGCCAGCTCACGCGAGCGGGGCACGTCACCTTCTTCCCGAGCCTTTTCTATGCGCTTGGGGGAGGCCTGTTCTGTTTTTTCTAAATCGCTGTCTTCTGCCATAACGACTACCTAAAATATCTGCTCCATGAATTATCCATTAAGAAAGCATGCTGTTTTTTTGCTGCTTACTTTTGCTCATGAACTCATTATTAAGTAAATCAATACGTTTGTATCTTGAGAATAAAAGGGTTAAAACTGGCCTTTCCTAAAGCCGACAGGTAGATGACTCTTGGGTGGGAAGAAAAGATTAATGTTTTTTTAAATATTTAAATTATAAAAAACAATGAGATATAAAATAATTTTAGTTTTTTTAAGCAATACCCTAAAGTTTTTTAAAGTTTTGCCGATAAATATTTATGAAGTGATGCCGTTAATGTTTTTAGTGGAACATTGTTTTAAGTGTAGGAAGTGAATAACGGCAGAAACCAAGAAAACTTTAAATACTTTTAGGATATTTTTTAAATGGAATATATGAATTAACTGTTTCTGGCAGAGCTTAAATTAAATTCGGCGACGTTTTAAATAATTTAAGTGTTTGAAATATATCATTATCTTTAGCCCCATGTAGGTGTTTGTAAGACAAACACCTACATGGGTGCGTCCGCTTGTCCTACCAAAAAAACCGACAAACCCCAATATTTTGTTTTTATTAAAAAGCTCAAAGTACGCCTAACACGAACTGCAAACTTTTTAACAACCACAGAAAAATGATCGGGGAAATAAAATGAATGAAACAGAAATGATGGCAGAAATTAAAGACGCTAACCTAAATTATTTATTATTGGCTCAGCAATTAATTCGTGCGGACAAAGCGACGGCGATTTTCCGTTTAGGGATAAGTAAAGATATTGCCGATTTACTTGAAGGATTAAGCACTTTACAACTGCTCAAATTATGCAGCACTAATATGATGTTGGCACGCTTCCGTTTTGATGACAGCACAATCTTAGGCATGCTGACTAACTATACAAAAGATCGCTCACAAGCCCATCTGCATACTGCCGTGTTGATGGCAGGTCAAAATGCCGGTGCGATGCAGTAAGAATCTTAGAGAATTATTTCAACATTAGATAGATATTGATTCTAGATAAAGGGTGATGATGATGAAAACGAAAAGCGTAGTAAACGAATCAGAGCAAATCCAGTTGGCCATTCAAATGATTAAACTTGGCGCCAGATTACAGTTGCTTGAATCTCAAACGACATTGTCCCGCGAGCGTTTGATCAAGCTCTACAAAGAATTGAAAGGCGTATCGCCACCTAAAGGCATGCTGCCGTTTTCTACGGATTGGTTCCTGACATGGCAGCCCAATATCCATTCCTCTATTTTCTATAATATTTACAAATTCATGGTGGATTATGCAGATGTAAAAGGCATTGACGCTATTATAAAGGCATATAGTCTGTATCAACAACAGGTTGTAGAACCGGACTCAGAAGTTGAGCCGGTATTATCGCTAACACGTGCCTGGACACTGGTGCGTTTTGTAGAAAGCAAGATGCTGAGAATGAAAAGTTGCACCTGTTGCGGAGGCGAGTTTATCGTGAATACTTACGATTTGAACCAGAACTATGTATGCAACCTGTGTCATGTACCTTCACGCGCTGGCAAAACCAAGAAAGCGAAAGAGCTCACATATAAACTGGTTTCAATGACAGCTTAAAATCGAATCATGGGTAAAACACTTAATAAGCGATATATTGAAAAACATAATGTAAATCAATACGTTGGCTTAGATGTGTTCGAAATATCAAGATCGCTAATGAAGTGTATAAGTGAAACACGCTTAAAGCCGGCGACTTTAGCTGTCTTAATACAATGTGCTGCATTGATAGCGGTGACTGTATTTTTATGGGGCATTCAGTTAGCTGTAATAATTTGTTTTAAAGTGGATTTAACGTTTCCGATTCTTACTTTTGTATGCATGCAGGCTTTAATCGCTGCAGTATTTTCTTCTTTAGCCGGTATGGCAATCTGGTGGCGCTGGATACATTTATGCTTTCCTGTTGCCATATGGGGTATGTCCGGCTGGAACATTCCTAATGAAGCTTATTTAACTGGTTTTATTATAAGTCTGACTTTATTCTGGACTACTTTCCGAAGCCAAGTTCCATTTTTTCCTTCACGTCCAGTAGTATGGCGGCAGGTAGCCAAAGTCATGCCAAAGAACAGATCGGTGCGTTTAATAGACATTGGTAGCGGCTTGGGTGATATGTCGATGTATATTGCCAAGGCAAGGCCAGATTGTCATATCGAAGGCATTGAAATTGCACCTTTGCCATGGTTGCTAAGTTTTCTACGCGCAAAAATTCGGCGCTGTAAAGCAATCTTTAAATTAGGTGACTATCTGTCGCTGGACTTCGCTGATTACGATGTAATTTTTGCCTATCTATCACCTGCTGCGATGCCGGCTTTGTGGGAGAAAGCGTGCCACGAAATGCAGCCTGGCAGCCTTCTTATCAGTCTGGAATTTGAAATTCCTGGCATCCCTCCAAGTATGCGTATCGCCGGGTATGGAAACTCTCCAACGATTTATGTCTGGCGAATTTCCTAGTTTTTACCTAACAGAAAAAATCGATTATTGTTCTAGATTTTCTCATCATGTTGTTGGTTAAATCCAATTCGTTCCACAGATTTTTTCGATACGTAATACAAACCTAAAAATATCCCTTTATTCGATAGATTGATTTACCAAGCCTCTTGATATTCTGACTCTAATTATTAATACGTCAGAAGTATATATTTTTTTCAGGAGTGCATAAGCATGTTCGTCATCATTGGATATATTGTGGTTTGCGGTACCATTTTCGGTGGATATGCGCTTGCTGGAGGACATTTGGGGGCATTGTGGCAACCATTAGAAGTCCTCATGATTTTTGGTGGTGCGTTTGGCGCGTTCATTGTCGGTAATGACAACAAGGCCATTAAAGCCACGATGAAGTCATTACCATCCTTGTTCAAGGGATCCAAGTTTAACAAAGCGCTCTATATGGATTTGCTCGCGCTTCTGTTTGAAATCCTAACCAAAATTCGCAAAGACGGCATGATGTCAATTGAGAACGATGTCGAAAATCCGGAAGCCAGCCCGTTATTCAGCAAATATCCCAAGATACTGCACGACCATCACCTGGTTGAATTTATGACAGATTATCTGCGCTTGATGGTATCTGGAAATATGGATGCATTCCAGGTTGAAAACCTGATGGACAATGAAATCGAAACACATCACATGGAAGGTCATGTGCCGGCACATTGCATCGCCAAGCTTGGCGATGGGCTGCCCGCTTTCGGTATTGTGGCAGCGGTAATGGGTGTGGTGCACACAATGGAAAACGTGGCGCTGCCGCCTGCAGAATTAGGGATATTGATTGCACATGCGCTGGTAGGTACCTTCTTAGGGATTTTGCTGGCCTATGGTTTCGTTGGCCCGCTTTCCGGTTTACTGGAACAGAAACTGGAAGAGAGTACCAAGATGTTTCAAACGGTAAAAGTGACTTTACTGGCAAGCCTCAATGGCTATGCACCTGCGATTGCGGTTGAATTTGGCCGAAAAGTGCTTTATTCAACCGAGCGTCCGGGTTTTGCTGAGCTTGAAACCCACGTTAAACAGGCCAAGTCGGCTAAATAATGCGCTATCAGAAAATGATAACAATGGATTTGGACGGAGCATGCCATGGCTGAAGATCGCGTTAGACCTATTATTGTCAAGAAGATTAAAAAGACCGCCGCCGGACATCACGGCGGTGCCTGGAAGATTGCTTACGCTGACTTTGTAACAGCCATGATGGCCTTCTTCTTGCTGATGTGGTTATTAGGCTCTTCGTCCAAGGCTACTCTAGAGGGTATTTCAGAGTACTTTAAGATGCCGTTGAAGGTAGCGTTACAGGGTGGCCCCTCAGTAGCGGCGAGCGATTCTGTCATCAAAAGCGGCGGTGGTAAAGATCTCACCAAAAAACAAGGGCAGGTTAAACCGGTGGATGGCCCAAAAGGTAAAGAAAAGGCGGTCGATATAAAAGAAGCGCAGCAAGCACTGGAAAAAGCAGAAGCTGCAAAACTGGAAGAGTTGAAAAGCAAAATAGAAAAAGCAATTGAAGACAGTCCGACTTTAAGTAAATTTAAAAAACAATTGCTGTTGGACATCACCTCTGAAGGATTGCGAGTCCAGATTGTGGACGAGCAGAATCGAGCTATGTTTGCTTCATCAAAGGCTGAAATGCAGCCTTATGCACAAGAGATTCTGCGTGAGATAGGCAAGATGCTGAACGGGGTAACCAATAAAATCAGCTTATCCGGGCACACAGATGCAGTGCCTTATCCTAGCGGCGATATGGGTTACAGCAATTGGGAGCTTTCAGCAGACCGGGCCAATGCATCGCGTCGTGAATTGATAGCGGGAGGTATGGATGAAACCAAGTTGTTGCGTGTTGTGGGACTGGCTTCTGCTTCATTATTCAATAAGGAGAACCCATTGGACCCCACCAATCGACGTATCAGCATTATTGTGATGAACAAGCAGGCTGAAGAGAATGCTATGCGGGACGATGGTGCAGTCAATTTATCCTCGTCTGCAAGCCAGTCAGATATAGATAAGGCCATATTGGAACCGGAAGAGGCCGCTAAGGTTAACTGACAAAGCATTTGAACTGGTTAGTTTTTCTAACCGTATTCAACCGATTGATTTTGAGCATTATGGAACATGATTGTATGGAAATGAAAACATTACCGATTAGAGAGTTAAGAAGTCTGCTTGCGGCGGTGTCCGATCATGGCAAACAGCACTTGGTGGAAGTCGAAGCAGATTTGTTGCAGACAACATTTTTGTTAAGTGAAGCTATTGAGAAATTGAGTACTAGTTTTATGGCTGTGCATGAAGCCGTGACCGAGCAGCAGCAAGTGCTTGATGCTCTATTGGCAGATCATCGGTTTGGTAAAGAAGAAATAGAAAGACTTGAAGCCTTTAAGCAAAAAATTGGTAAAGAAGTCAATGCCGCTGTTACCGGGCTACAGTTTCAGGACTTAACAGACCAGCTGCTAACCAGAACCATAAAAAGAGTGAATGGATTGAAGGATCTGCTGCAGGAATTGGCCAATCATGGTGGCGAGATAGAGCCTTCCCATGAGCATGAAGCGATCACCAAGTTTCTTGAAGAGATTAGTCATAGCCTGCACGCAGGCAGTCATGCTTTGTCGGGAGGGTTGCGGCGCTCTGTAGATCAGCATGACATGGTCACCGGAGACATAGAGCTTTTTTAGTTTGAATGGCTAAATATTATGGATTGCCAGCCGTTATGTAATACGAGTTTAGCTGTAAATATATTTTTAATAAATAACTTTAATTAAATAGTATAAGTATCTAATTAACATAAATAAAAAGTGAGTAAATGAAATGGCAAAAACAATTCTAGCAGTGGATGACTCAGGTTCTCTTCGCCAGATGGTGGCATTCAGTCTTAAAGCAGCTGGCTACGATGTGGTACAAGCGGTTGATGGGCAAGACGGCTTGGATAAGGCAAAGGAAAAGACTGTTGATCTTGTGCTTACAGACCAGAACATGCCAATCATGGATGGATTGACACTTATTAAAAATTTACGTGGACTAGGTTCGTATCAAAAGGTACCCATTTTAATGTTAACGACTGAATCAAGCGATGAAATGAAGGCTAAAGGCAAAGCTGCAGGCGCTAACGGCTGGCTGGTGAAGCCGTTTGATCCGAAGCGTTTGATTGAAGTCGTGCAGAAAGTAATTGGGTAAGAATAGTTTTGAGTAATCATGGCGCAAGCTTGGATGGGTTTACTAGTGAATATGGGGTATAGCAATGACAATTGATATGAGTCAGTTTTATGAGGTCTTCTTTGATGAAGCAGAAGAGCTTTTAGCTGAAGCTGAGCGATTGCTTCTAGGCATCGATATGGAAAATCCGGACGCAGAAGATTTGAATGCAATCTTCCGCGCAGCCCACTCGATTAAAGGCGGCGCAGCCACTTTCGGTTTTATGGATATGACCGAAATCACGCACGTGCTGGAAAACCTGCTGGATAAAATTCGTAAAAATGAAATGAAACTTACGTCAGAGCACGTGGATGCGTTTCTGGCGGCAAAAGACGTATTAAAAATGGAACTGGATGGACATCGCCTTGCAACAGCGGTTGATCAAGAGCAGGTGGCTGACGTTAAAATGATGTTGAAATCGTTATCTGAAGCAGGGGGTGTTGCAATTGCACCGGTGCCTACAGTTTCAGAACCAGCTCCAGTCCCCGTAGTTGAGCCGATGCCAGAAAAGCAGCCAGAGCCAAAAGCAGCCGAGCAAGAGACAGTTCCAGAAGTGCCTAGTGATGGATTAAACCGTTTTAGCATTGTGTTGCCGGAAATCACAGAAAAAGATATGTCTAACTTACAAAGTGAGCTAGGTTTGCTGGGCGACGTGGCTGTCAGCAAGCAGGAGAATGGCCGCTTTGTATTTAAGCTGGTTACAGATTCTAGCCAGGACGATATTGTTTCAATTTGCTCATTTATTGTTGACCCTGATGATTTGGTTATAACCCTGGCTAGGACTCCATCAGCAACTAATAGCGAGCCTGCTGCACCAAATGCGGAATCAGGCTCCAATGCAGATTCCAGGGTTAAGATTCATGAAGAGGTTGGATACGGTTTGTTTGAGGATGAAGGTAAAGAAAAAGAAGAAGAAGGTTATGGCTTTTTTGCGCCATTTCAGCCGCATCCGGACGCTGTAGCAAGTACACTGATTGGCGATGACACAGTAGCTACCGAAGCCAACTCTGGCAAGGTTGAAGTAGCCGCAGAGGTGAAGGTAGAAACAGTAGCAACCGCATCGGCAGAAACCCAGGAAAAGAAAAATCTTGGCCGGCGTGAGTCAGACAAAGCGCCTGCCAATGCAGAAACTTCATCGATTCGGGTTGGGGTAGAAAAAGTCGATCAGCTCATCAACTTGGTAGGGGAGCTGGTGATTACCCAAGCAATGATCGAGCAGCGCATCAGTAATCTTGACCCTGTTCATCATGAGCTGCTTATTAACAGTGTAGGGCAACTCACCCGCAATACCCGTGATTTACAAGAATCTGTCATGTCCATCCGCATGATGCCGATGGATTTTGTGTTTTCACGCTTCCCGCGCATGGTGCGCGATTTAGCTGCCAAGCTAGGCAAAAAGGTAGAGTTCGTTACTGTCGGTGCAGCTACTGAATTAGATAAAGGCTTGATTGAGCGCATTGTCGATCCTCTAACGCACTTAGTGCGCAACAGTGTAGACCATGGTATTGAAACACCGGATAAACGCAAAGCGGCTGGTAAAAGTGAAACTGGCGTGCTTACCCTATCTGCCACGCACAAGGGTGGCAGTATCGTGATTGAAGTCACTGATGACGGTGCTGGGCTGAACCGCGACAAACTACTTGCCAAAGCCAAAGCCAATGGGCTGACCGTAAGTGAAAACATGACAGACTCCGAGGTGTTCTCTCTCATTTTCGCACCAGGATTTTCTACTGCCGAAGTGGTGACGGATGTTTCTGGCCGAGGCGTAGGCATGGATGTGGTCAAACGAAATATAGCTGCGATGAACGGCGTAGTAGAAATACGTTCAGCGCTAGGTTATGGCACGACAATTTCTATCTCATTGCCGCTTACCTTGGCCATTTTAGACGGCATGTCAGTGTCTTTGGGCAATAGCCTATATGTTGTTCCTTTGAACCTCATTGTAGAAACCTTGCAGCCGCGTGCTGAAGATATTAAAACCGTGACAGGTGAAGGACGCATGGTGCATGTGCGCGGTGAGTATCTGCCAATTATCGCGCTGCATAGTATCTTTAATCAGCGTACCGATATTATTGAGCCGACAGAAGGCGTACTGGTGCTGCTCGAGGCAGATGGTAAAAAATCGGCCTTGTTTGTAGACCGTCTCGTGGGCCAGCAACAAGTCGTGATTAAGAGCTTGGAAACAAACTTTAAAAAGGTGCCGGGGGTGTCTGGTGCCACCATCATGGGTGATGGCTCGGTGGCGCTGATTCTGGATGTACCGGCGCTCATTCAAATGGGGCAAACCCCTAATAACTACCTCACTGGTGCTATGCCATTCTCAAATCACAATCAATTCATACAAAATCAAGCGATGCCTAAGGAGCTTTCATAATGAGTACAGATATTGCAACCAATACAACGAATACAACCAATACAAGAGTCGCCAGCTCAAGAAGTGCAGCGGGTGAATATCTCACCTTTATTCTGGGTGACGAATCCTACGGTATAGAGATTCTCAAGGTACAGGAGATTCGCGGTTACGACGCCGTAACGCAAATTGCCAATACGCCGAATTTTATTAAAGGCGTAGTTAATTTGCGCGGCAAAATCGTGCCTATCGTCGATTTACGTATCAAGTTTCACCTTGGCAAAGTGGAGTACGACGAATTCACCGTGGTGATCATTCTTAATCTCGGTGGTCGCGTGGTAGGCATCGTGGTGGATGGTGTTTCAGATGTGATGGCCTTAAAAGAAGAGCAAATCCGTGATGTGCCATCCTTAGTCACCAGCATTGATACCAAATACATTGTGGGTTTGGCCACAGTAGAAGAGCAGATGCTGATTCTGGTGGATATTGAACAGCTGATGAACAGTCAGGAAATGGCGCTGGTTGATGCTGTAGCTGTTCATTGATGTCTGTTCTGTCTTGAGAGGAGTCGACAATGTCCATTAGACAATTATGCCAATCTTGGTTAGAGAGTTTTGATTGGGAGAAATTCAGGCAAGAAATTGAGGACATTTTGCTCATGATTTATGGTTAACAACTTCACTGAAATTATTTTTACAAACCTTATTTGCTAGATAACAAGGCCAACGAACATGATTACTTCAATATTGAAAGCATTCTCAACAAACAAGCCAGAAATGCAAGAACTGGCAGAAGCACGTGCCATAAAGGCCGAAATCAACAAAATCAGGCTCGTGGCTGAGTACGCACCGGA
The DNA here is from genome assembly GCA_963701715.1 of uncultured beta proteobacterium. Lineage (GTDB taxonomy): Bacteria > Pseudomonadota > Gammaproteobacteria > Burkholderiales > Methylophilaceae > Methylotenera_A. The sequence goes on along the minus strand of CAVPAX010000002.1, from coordinate 16,144 downwards.
TGGAAGAATTCTTACTGCAAACGCCAACTGGCTGAATGCATTAGGATACGACGCCAACGATGTGGTAAATGAACACCATGGCAAGTTTATTGAGAAAGATTACAGTAATAGCCAGGAATATCGCGGCTTCTGGCAAGGCTTGAGCAACGGCCATAATAACAGTGGACAGTACAGGCTTCTTACCAAAAAAGGTGACGTTATCTGGGTGCAAGGGTATTACAGCCCATTATCAGGTGCAGATGGCAAGGTATACAAGGTAATCAGTTATCTGACTGACATTACGCAGGACAAGCTCAAGAGCATTGCTAATGAATTAGAAGTGCAGCGTGTCCGAGGTGCGATGAATGGTGCCTCAGCCGCTGTGATGGCGATTGACCGCGATTTTGTTGTGACCTATGTGAATGATGCTACCAAAAAGCTGTTTGCAGACAATCTGGAAGAATTCCGCAAAGCGTTTCCATCGTTCGACCCATCCAAGATAATGGGCACATGTATTGATGTGTTCCACAAACAGCCCTCACATCAACGCAAGATGCTAGCAGACCCGTCAAGACTTCCATTCACTACGATGATCAAAGTGGGCCCATTAAATATCAAGCTGCATGTCACTGCCAGCCTGGATAAGGAAGGCAATTACATTGGTAACGTGCTTGAATGGCGCGATGTCACGGAAGAAATGGATTCGATAGGTCAGATCAGCGCCATTCATAAATCTCAAGGTGTGATTGAATTAGGCCTGGATGGTACGATTCTCAAGGCCAATGAGGTCTATCTGAATATGCTTGGATATACCCTAAACGAATTAACTGGAAAACATGTCAGTGTTGTGCTTGATTCAGCCTATTCCAAAAGTTCTGAATACGCTGCGCTGTGGCAAAAGCTGGTTGATGGCGGCAGCCATAAGGCACAGGCCAAGCGGATTGCCAAGGATGGCAGGGAAGTATGGATACAGGCCTATTACAACCCGATTATGGATTTGAATGGTAAGCCCTTCAAGATTGTGAATTATGTCACGGAAATCACTGCAGAAAAAACCAGGAACGTTGATTACGAAGGACAGTTGAAAGCTATAAACAAGATTCAGGGCGTGATTGAATTTGACCTGACAGGAAAAATACTTGCGGTGAATGAAAACTTTGCTGCACTGACAGGTTATAGCCAGCAAGAAATTGTGGGTAACCATCACAGCATGTTTGTGGAGCCTGCTTATAAATCCAGCCATGAGTACAAAGCGTTCTGGGAAAAATTAGGTCGTGGAGAAGCTGAAGCCGGCCAATATAAACGCATTGCCAAAGGTGGTCGTGAAGTATGGCTGCAAGCCAGCTACAACCCGATTTTTGATATGAACGGCAAACCATTCAAGGTAGTGAAATATGCTACAGACATTACAGAACAATATAAAACGGCAGCAACTTTAGCTGAAGCTGTAGAAGAAACCCAAGGCATTATTGAAGGCGCAAAAGTGGGGGATTTAACCAGCCGCGTACCTTTAGAAGGTAAAACAGGTGCGATTGCCAGCCTGTGCGAAGGCGTGAATGCGCTGATGGATAAAATGACCGAAGTGATTGTGCAAGTGCGCGAAGCGGGTGACACCATCAATACTGCGGCAGGCGAAATCTCTTCCGGCAACACTGATTTATCAAGCCGTACCGAGCAACAAGCTTCCAGTCTGGAAGAAACTGCTTCCAGCATGGAAGAGTTGGCCTCAACCGTGAAACAGAATGCTGAAAACGCCAGACAGGCCAACCAGCTTGCGGCAGCGGCTTCTGGTGTTGCGGTAAAAGGCGGCGAAGTGGTAGGCCAGGTTGTAAATACCATGAGCGCTATCAATGAAAGTGCCCACAAGATTGAAGACATTATCTCTGTGATTGACGGCATCGCCTTCCAGACCAATATTCTTGCGCTTAACGCGGCAGTAGAAGCTGCCCGCGCGGGCGAACAAGGCCGTGGCTTTGCCGTGGTGGCGGGTGAGGTGCGAACCCTTGCACAACGTTCCGCGAGTGCGGCCAAAGAGATTAAAGAGCTGATTACCGATTCTGTAAGTAAAACTGCCGAAGGCACGGTATTGGTTGAAAATGCAGGCAAAACCATGCAAGAGATCGTGACATCCGTGCAGCGCGTGACCGATATCATGGGCGAAATCTCTGCAGCATCTAGCGAGCAAAGCGCAGGAATTGATCAAGTGAATAACGCAATTACCAGTATGGATGAAGTGACACAACAAAATGCCGCGCTTGTAGAGCAAGCGGCTGCAGCGGCAGAATCGCTGGTAGACCAAGCCGAAGGTTTGATAGAAGTGGTGAGTGCGTTTAAATTAACTGGAGGCAGCATGAGCAATAACCGCCGTGCCCCAAACAGCCAAATGCGCATATCAAGCAAACCTGGCATGCACAAGCCTGTGTCAGCATCTGCACCGGTTAAATCAAGTGTTAAAACCGGCACAGACGATAGTGAATGGGAAGAATTTTAATAAATTGAGTTTTGCTAAATTGTTAGTTTTGCCAGATTAAAAAGGATTTGAAATGAAGATCAACATGCCAGTAACGCAGCACGAAATCGATTTGAAAGATAATCTACAAATCGTTTCCAAGACCGATTTAAAGGGACGAATTACTTTTGTTAACCATGACTTTATAGAGGTTAGCGGTTATACGGAAGAGGAACTGATTGGTCAGAGCCACAATATTGTGCGCCATCCGGATATGCCGCCGGAGGCCTTTGCCGATTTGTGGAATACCGTGAAATCTGGCAAGCCATGGATTGGTATCGTAAAGAACCGCTGCAAAAACGGTGATCATTACTGGGTAGAGGCGGTCGTTTCACCGTATTTCGAGCATGGTCAGCCCGCAGGGTTTATTTCGGTACGCAGAAAAGCTACACGCCAGCAGATTGAAGGCGCCATGCGCTATCACCGTGTGCTTAAAGAGGGCCAAAGCTGGGCGGAAAACATGCAGGGCAAGATTCGCAGCTTTAAACGCAACTACAGCATCAAAGCCAGAATCATTTCTATCTTTATTACGGTGGTGATTGCTACTATGGTTATTGGATTTATCGGCCTGAAAGGTATTGATGATACCAATAAAGCGGTTAAAACAATATATGAAGACCGTGTGATCCCGCTACAGCAACTTAAAGTGGTTGCCGATATGTATGCGGTGAATATTGTGGACACTTCACACAAGGTGCGTAATGGCAATCTGACATGGGCGCAGGGCGAGGAAAATGTCGATAGCGCATTGAAAGAGGTAGATAAGCAATGGAAAGCCTATACCTCTACTTATCTTGTGCCGAATGAGAAAAAACTGATTGCAGAAGCCGAGCCATTGTTTGCTAAGGCCAACGCAGCCACAGCTAAACTGCAAAACATACTGCGTATGCATGATGAAAAGGCACTGGTTGCTTTTACCAGCTCGGAACTTTATCCGGCGATTGATCCATTATCCGATAAAGTTAGCCAGTTGACCATTCTGCAAACCAAAGTTGCAGCGGAAGTTTTTGCAGACGCCCAAGCTGAGTTTATCTTGCATAAAAGAAATGGCTTGGCTTTCCTTATTCTTGCTGTTCTAACGGCCGCGTTGCTTGGTTGGCTACTCTATCAGGCTATTATGCCACGTATTCGCGATGCGATAAGGTATCTGCTGGCAACTGCGCAAGGTATTGATCACGAAGCCGTAATACGTACTGGGCACCGTGATGAATTGACTGATGTGATGGATGCTTACCGGGCATTGAAGGCAAAGGTAGATTTTGACACGACTGAATCTTTAGCTGGTATCGATCGTATTAAATCTGCTTTGGATAACGCATCTATCCCTGTCACTGTCGGTAATGAATTTAATACGTTGATCTATATGAATAAAGCTGGCTTTGCATTGTGGGAAAAAATGAGTGCTGGCATATCCAAACGTCACCCCGGTTTTTCAGTAGATAAGCTTATTGGCAGCACGCTGGGGAAATACATCGACAATGAGGAAGACCGTGCCAATTATACGGCTCCGCTTACCGGTTCAAAAATAATGAACACTAAAATGGCGGGCTTAGATTTGGAGCTGACTTTTAACCCGGTGCATAACGAAGAGGGCAGGTATCTTGGCCGTATGATTCAATGGGACGACCGTACAGCAGAAGTAATTGCAGAGCAGGAAGTCACGAGACTGGTACAAGAAGCAGTGGCGGGTAACCTTGCTGAGCGCGTGGATACTTCGATTCTGCCGGAAGGATTTATATTGGATACAGGCAAGGGTATTAACAGCATGCTGGACGCAGTGATTGGTCCATTAAATGTAGCCGCCCAATATGTGGATGATATTTCCAAAGGCAACATTCCAGCCAAGATTACCGATAGCTATAATGGTGATTTCAATACCATTAAAAACAACCTTAACACCTGTATTGATGCGGTGAACGCATTGGTGGCTGATGCTGACATGCTTTCCAAAGCAGCGGTAGAGGGCAAACTCGAAACCCGTGCTGATGCCAGTCATCACCAAGGCGATTTCCGCAAGATTGTAGAAGGTGTGAATGGGACGCTGGATGCGGTGATTGGCCCGTTAAATGTTGCAGCCCAATATGTGGATGATATTTCCAAGGGCAATATTCCGGCCAAGATTACCGACCATTACAACGGTGACTTTAATAATATCAAAAAAAACCTCAATACTTGTATTGGAGCAGTGAACGCATTAGTAGAAGACGCTGCGATGTTAGCCCGCGCCGCCCACGAAGGTCGCGTATCGGTACGCGCTGATGCAAGCGCGCACTCTGGCGACTTCCGCAAGATCGTCGAAGGCGTGAACGAAACACTGGAAATGATTGTGAACCCGATTGCCACTGTGAAGGTAGCGGTAGAAACCATCAGCACAGCATCTAAGGAAATTGCCCAGGGCAACGCGGACCTATCCCGCCGCACCGAAGAACAAGCGGCCAGTCTGGAGAAAACCGCAGCCAGCATGGAAGAGCTGGCTTCTACGGTAAAACAGAATGCCGACAACGCCAAGCAGGCCAACCAGCTTGCTGCGGCAGCCTCCGGTGTGGCAGTCAAAGGTGGCGACGTGGTAGCTGAAGTTGTGGCCACCATGAGCGACATCAACAGCAGTGCCAAGAAGATCGAGGACATCATCTCCGTCATCGACGGCATTGCCTTCCAGACCAACATCCTAGCGCTCAATGCTGCAGTAGAAGCCGCGCGTGCCGGCGAACAGGGCCGCGGCTTTGCGGTAGTGGCGGGTGAAGTACGCAACCTGGCCCAACGCTCAGCATCGGCTGCCAAAGAGATCAAAGAACTGATCACCGACTCAGTCAACAAAACCGCCGAAGGCACCCGTCAAGTTGAAAACGCCGGTCAGACCATGCAAGAGATCGTAAGCTCGGTCAAACGCGTATCCGACATTATCGGTGAGATTGCCGCGGCCTCTAACGAGCAAAGCGCCGGCATCGAACAAGTCAACGACGCCGTGATGAAGATGGACGACATGACCCAGCAGAACACCGCCTTGGTAGAAGAAGCGGCAGCAGCGGCAGAATCGATGCTGGAACAGGCGGATGAGTTGATGAATGCGGTGAGCGTGTTCAGACTGGAAGGCGAAAGTCAAACCCAGGTCAGCGAAAGACGTGCACCGAACAGCCCCTTACGGAAGCCCGCCATCAAGGCGGCCAGGCCGGTCTCAACACCAGCCAAGGCTGCTGTGATGAAGACGGGTACCGATGACGGCGATTGGGAGGAGTTTTAATAGCCTTGCAATACCAAGTAATGAATGAAGTGTATTGATTTTTTATGGATGTGACAGACGGAAGGTAAGAGAAATGAAAAAAGGACAAGAGGATTGTGTTTCAGCAAAGAGTATCAGCTTGTTACGTTCTCGCTTTTTGATTTGGCCACTAGTATGTCTATGGTTGGCTTATAACGCTGCAATGCTTTGGCAGCTCAAAGAGCAGACGTATTGGAATGCTTCTATATGCAGAGCAGCTCAATGATTTGAGCGTCGAGATCTTTTGAACGTAGAAATCTAAAGGATAAGGTTAGGAATAAAAATGCAAGTAAATGTTTCGAAATTGGTTGATTCACAAGCCGTGCGAGCCGACCGCTTAATGGGTTGGACTTTGACCGCTCTTCTCTTAATTAGTATGGGAATTGCAGCAGCTAATGGCACTTGGTTTGAGGTGTTTGCAGTGGGGCTGCCTGCTGTTGCTTTGCCATGGTTGCTGATCCGTGCAGTGCCAGGCAGTATGCCAACACGCATCAGTGTTGCTATTGCATTGATGATATTTTCAGCGCTCGCTATACAGCAAACACGCGGGATGTTGGAAGCACACTTTTCAGTTTTTATTTTACTGGCATTTTTGCTCTATTATCGTGATTGGAAGCCGATATTGGTTGCGGCGTTAGTGATTGCAGTCCATCACGTGGCTTTTAATTTTCTACAAGCCGCTAATACAGGCTTTTATGTCTTTGCTCAGGGCGCCAATCTTGAGTTGCTGGTTATTCATGCCCTTGCGGTTATTTTTGAAGCAGGGTTACTGATTTTAATGGCTGTAAATCTGCGTGCTGAAGCTAACATGCTGGGAGGCGAGCCCAAAGATGTTGTTGAGATAGCTCGTCGAGTGGCAAATGGTGATTTGGCCGTGCAAATACAAACCAGAACAGGCGATGAGACTAGTGTTAAAGCCGCCTTACAGTCGATGGTACAGAATTTATCTTCGCTAGTCGCTGATATGAAACATATGAGCGCAGAGCATGACAAAGGCAACATTGATGAGGTGGTTGATACCAACAAATTCAATGGTTCTTTCAAAGAGGTAGCACAAGGTGTCAACAGCATGGTAGCTGGGCATATTGACCTTAATTATAGAGCCATGACTGTGGTGAAATCCTTTGGAGAAGGCAACTTTGACGCGCCATTAGAGAAATTTCCTGGAAAAAAATCCTTTATTAATGAAACAGTTGAGAAGGTTCGTAGCAACATCAAGACTTTTATTGCAGACATGTATTTCATGTCTAAAGAGCATGATGCTGGTGATATAGACGTTAAGCTGGATGAAGCTAAATTCCAGGGTGCCTACAAAGAAATGGCACAAGGGGTCAATACCATGGTTAGTGGTCATATTGATATGAATAAAAAAGCCATTTCGGTTGTGAAAGCCTTTGGTGACGGTGATTTTGATGCACCGCTTGAAAAACTCCCTGGCAAAAAATCCTTTATCAATGAAACGGTTGAGCAAGTACGTAGCAATATCAAAACATTCGTTGCTGACATGAAAACAATGTCTGCCGCCCATGATGCTGGCGATATTGATGCCGCGATGGAAGTCAACAAATTCAAAGGCACTTATGCCGAGATGGCGCAAGGCATCAATACGATGGTTTTCGGGCATGTCGATGTGAAAAAACAAGCTATTGCTGTTGTAAGTGCCTTTGGTAAAGGTGACTTTAATGCACCGCTTGAGAAATTCCCGGGCAAAAAGGCCTTTGTGAATGAAGCAATAGAGCAAGTTCGTACTAACTTGAAAACCTTGAATGAAGATGTGCAGATGCTTGCTAATGCAGCACGTGAAGGCCAAATTTCGGTACGCGCTGATGCAAGCGCGCACTCTGGCGACTTCCGCAAGATCGTCGAAGGCGTGAACGAAACACTGGAAATGATTGTGAACCCGATTGCCACTGTGAAGGTAGCGGTAGAAACCATCAGCACAGCATCTAAGGAAATTGCCCAGGGCAACGCGGACCTATCCCGCCGCACCGAAGAACAAGCGGCCAGTCTGGAGAAAACCGCAGCCAGCATGGAAGAGCTGGCTTCTACGGTAAAACAGAATGCCGACAACGCCAAGCAGGCCAACCAGCTTGCTGCGGCAGCCTCCGGTGTGGCAGTCAAAGGTGGCGACGTGGTAGCTGAAGTTGTGGCCACCATGAGCGACATCAACAGCAGTGCCAAGAAGATCGAGGACATCATCTCCGTCATCGACGGCATTGCCTTCCAGACCAACATCCTAGCGCTCAATGCTGCAGTAGAAGCCGCGCGTGCCGGCGAACAGGGCCGCGGCTTTGCGGTAGTGGCGGGTGAAGTACGCAACCTGGCCCAACGCTCAGCATCGGCTGCCAAAGAGATCAAAGAACTGATCACCGACTCAGTCAACAAAACCGCCGAAGGCACCCGTCAAGTTGAAAACGCCGGTCAGACCATGCAAGAGATCGTAAGCTCGGTCAAACGCGTATCCGACATTATCGGTGAGATTGCCGCGGCCTCTAACGAGCAAAGCGCCGGCATCGAACAAGTCAACGACGCCGTGATGAAGATGGACGACATGACCCAGCAGAACACCGCCTTGGTAGAAGAAGCGGCAGCAGCGGCAGAATCGATGCTGGAACAGGCGGATGAGTTGATGAATGCGGTGAGCGTGTTCAGACTGGAAGGCGAAAGTCAAACCCAGGTCAGCGAAAGACGTGCACCGAACAGCCCCTTACGGAAGCCCGCCATCAAGGCGGCCAGGCCGGTCTCAACACCAGCCAAGGCTGCTGTGATGAAGACGGGTACCGATGACGGCGATCGGGAGGAGTTTTAATGGCCAAATAAGAAGTATTTGTTAATCAAAAAAAGGCCGCAATTGCGGCCTTTTTTTGGTAATTTTCTTTAAAAAACAATCAAGTTTTGATATTTTTTTCCGATATAAATTACATATACCAAGTTAATTTTTAATTGGCGATTGACCCAATTAATTACATGGAGGCCGTTGGGGATAGTTCATGGATTACTTTATAAAAACGATGTACGCCATTTTAACAACATGCGTGATATTTGCCGTGTTGGTGCTTTGCACAATGGGCAGTCAGGCATTGGCAGCAGAAGCTGCATTGCCGAATTGGCACGAGGATACGCTTAGTGGTGACCGGGGCGGTGTCCGTGCCGATCTTTATAAAAAAGGTATTGATTTAGGATTTACCCATAAGAGCGATTTTCTAGCCAACACTTCAGGAGGGTTAAAACGAGGTGCGGCAAGCATTTTTCTCTCAGCGCCACGAGACTAATTATGAAGCCACTTATTGTGTATAAATTACTCCATATTTTTCTGTGCAGCCTACCGTGCTTTTAGTTACTAATCCCGGGATGGACCCTGCAATTAAAAACGCATGGATATTAGGTTCCAGATTTGAAGTAGAGCTATAAAGATTGAGTTGTTTTTACCAAGTTATTCTAAGGATTCAATCATAGGAGCTAGGGCCATAATTAAATGAAATTAATAGATTGAACGTAATTTTGTAGAGTATTTGGATGGCTTAAATAATCTGCAGGAACCAAGACGAATGGAAGAAGTGTTTATTCCATAGCAATTAATTACTGAATGATGGATGTGATAATGAAAAAATTGACTGTTGCAAAAAAAATGCTGTTGCTAACCTTTATCTCCTTGGCAGGGTTGATATGGTTAATAGCACTTGGTCAGCACCAGACTGACGAAGTGTTTAGTGAGACTGACTACGCTAATCGGAATAGTGTGCCTAGCATTATTAAAATGGATGAAATCCGTTACAAATTCAATACGTTGCGGATCCGTGTTTCAAATCACACCATGATGACAGCACCTGAAAAAATGGCAGAAGTCGAAGCAGCTATTAGAAAGTTACAGGCAGAGCTTACCACCTTACTTAGGGAATATGAGACCTATGTTGCTGATGATCAGGACAGGCAGATGCTGGAGGCTGACAAAGCCGGACTGAATGTGTACTACGAACGCATGGGCCCGATATTGAATGCGTCACGCCAAAATAAGAAAGACTTAGCCAGAGAGTTATATATTGCCATCCGCACGCCTGCCGAGAAGGCTAATGGAGATATCGCGGCACATATGCAATATAAAGTTAAGCTAGCGGAAAAGAATGCTCAGAATGCATTGGCAGTTAAAGATAGCGCAAAGAATGTTTCCATGATGATAGGTGCCCTAATATTACTGGCAATCGCCACTATGGGATTTATGATTACCCGAAATCTGCGTAAGCAGCTGGGTGGCGAGCCGGATGATGTCGCCGCGATTGCTAATAGCATCGCCAATGGTGATTTAGACTGTCCTATCAATCTGGCAATAGGGGACACTAGTAGCTTGATGTCTTCAATGCGAGTGATGCAGCAAACACTTAAACTGGTAATTGAAGAACAAAGCAGGATGTCAGCCGAGAACAAGGCAGGCAATATCAAGGCGGTAATTAATACAGATAAATTCCACGGCAGCTATAAGACAATGGCAGAAAACGTCAATGAAATGGCCGCTAATCAGGCAGATGTGATGCATAAGGTTACGGAATGTGTTGCCGAGTTTTCAAATGGTAATTTTAATGCGCCGCTGGAACGTTTTCCTGGGCAACGCGCATTTATCAACGATGGTGTAGAACTATTACGTAACAACATTAAAACCTTTATAGCCGATATGCAGCACATGGCCAGCGAGCATGATGCGGGCGATATTGATGTGCGAATCGATGAAGATAAGTATAAAGGTGCTTATGCAGAAATGGTGCATGGTGTAAACGCGATGGTCGGTGGTCATGTGCAGGAAAAAGACCAAATGATTCAATTGATACGCTCACTTGGCGATGGCAATTTTGATGTTCAAATGCAGCAATATCCAGGTAAAAAAGCCGAAATCAACAAGAACTTGGACCGGCTGAACGGTAAATTAAAAGGCATTGTAGACTCGGTAAAATGGGTTACGAATGAACATTTGCAAGGCAATATTGACATGACCTTGCATGCTCATATGTTTAAAGGCGGGTTTAGCGAAATGGCCTCTTCTGTCAATACCATCGTAGCTGGACAAATAGAACTTACCGAAAAAGCTATGGCGTGTATCAAGGAGTTTGGTGAAGGTAACTTTGATGCGCCCCTTGAAAAATTTCCTGGTAAAAAATCATTTGTGAACGAAGCAATAGAGCAAGTTCGCGCAAACCTCATGGCGCTAAGTGCCGACGCTGCGATGTTAGCCCGCGCCGCCCACGAAGGTCGCGTATCGGTACGCGCTGATGCAAGCGCGCACTCTGGCGACTTCCGCAAGATCGTCGAAGGCGTGAACGAAACACTGGAAATGATTGTGAACCCGATTGCCACTGTGAAGGTAGCGGTAGAAACCATCAGCACAGCATCTAAGGAAATTGCCCAGGGCAACGCGGACCTATCCCGCCGCACCGAAGAACAAGCGGCCAGTCTGGAGAAAACCGCAGCCAGCATGGAAGAGCTGGCTTCTACGGTAAAACAGAATGCCGACAACGCCAAGCAGGCCAACCAGCTTGCTGCGGCAGCCTCCGGTGTGGCAGTCAAAGGTGGCGACGTGGTAGCTGAAGTTGTGGCCACCATGAGCGACATCAACAGCAGTGCCAAGAAGATCGAGGACATCATCTCCGTCATCGACGGCATTGCCTTCCAGACCAACATCCTAGCGCTCAATGCTGCAGTAGAAGCCGCGCGTGCCGGCGAACAGGGCCGCGGCTTTGCGGTAGTGGCGGGTGAAGTACGCAACCTGGCCCAACGCTCAGCATCGGCTGCCAAAGAGATCAAAGAACTGATCACCGACTCAGTCAACAAAACCGCCGAAGGCACCCGTCAAGTTGAAAACGCCGGTCAGACCATGCAAGAGATCGTAAGCTCGGTCAAACGCGTATCCGACATTATCGGTGAGATTGCCGCGGCCTCTAACGAGCAAAGCGCCGGCATCGAACAAGTCAACGACGCCGTGATGAAGATGGACGACATGACCCAGCAGAACACCGCCTTGGTAGAAGAAGCGGCGGCAGCGGCTGAATCGATGCTGGAACAGGCGGATGAGTTGATGAATGCGGTGAGCGTGTTCAGACTGGAAGGCGAAAGTCAAACCCAGGTCAGCGAAAGACGTGCACCGAACAGCCCCTTACGGAAACCCGCCATCAAGGCGGCCAGGCCAGTCTCAACACCGGCACCAGCCAAAGCGGCTGTGATGAAGACGGGTACCGATGACGGCGATTGGGAGGAGTTTTAATGAATAGTGAGGAACTTTAGAAAAGCTGAATTTATAGAAGTATTGACATGCTGCTTCTAGAAGATGAAGTTTGATTGCTTGTTGGTAACTTTTAATCATTTAGGAGAACGAAATGGCTGTAATTGATAGGGTGTTGATTGGTGAAGGTTTAGTGATTGAGGATCGTCCAGATGGCTCAGGTCTGGACTTAAAGAATGTTGCACATATTGATTTGATTATGGGCCCGCGTGGCAGTGCGGCCGAAGATGCATTTTGCCGTACATTGACGGACCAGAAACAAGGTGTAAATGGTTTGTTAGCCATTGCTGCACCTAACATGATGGTAAAACCTAATACAGTCATGTTTAACAAAGTGACCATTAAAGATGGTCGACAAGCTGTTCAAATGTTCGGTCCGGCACAGCGTGGTGTTGCAATGGCAGTAATGGATTGCGTGGCAGATGGCACGATTCCTCTTGAAGAGGCTGATGATGTATTTATTTGCGTGGGAGTATTTATCGATCATAAAGCGGACATGGATGATCGTATTCAGGATTGGAACTATCGTGCGACTAAAATGGCGATTAAAAGTGCTGTAAAACGTGAACCTAAAGCGGCGGAAGTATTGAAACAGTACAAGTCTGCTTCACACCCATTTGCAGCAAAAACTGCTGAAAATCAAAACCGCCGTGCAGAAGATCAGGCCGCTGCATTGGCCATTGAGCAAATGAAAGAGCGTAGCAAAGACAAAGCGTTGTATAAGGTTTAGTTGCTAGCTCTTAGGGTTTGGAGTTACGTATTGTAAGTGTTAAGTAATAAACTACGAAAGTTAGTCATGCTAAAAGAAAAATATCAGGAGGACCGTGAGTTTGAATTTACTTCACATGACTTTTCAAGAGTCCGTAAATTAATTCATAAGCGTGCGGGTATTTCTTTATCCGAGGCTAAATCCGATATGGTGTATAGCCGTATTGGGCGCCGCCTGCGCACGGTGGGGTACAGCTCGTTTAAGGATTATCTAGACGATCTTGAAAGTGAGAATAACCCAGATGAATGGGAAGCTTTTACAAATTCACTTACAACCAACCTGACTTCTTTTTTTAGAGAAGAACACCATTTTCCTATACTTGCAGAGCATCTTGCAGGCCTCAAAAATCCTATCCGTATATGGTGTTCTGCTGCTTCTACCGGAGAAGAGCCTTATACCATTGCCATGACAGTTTGCGAGGCTTTTGGCACCATGAATCCACCAGTCGAAATCATCGCAACGGACATTGACACCAACGTGTTGTCTACTGCAACGCGTGGTGTTTACCCTTATGAGCGTGTGAGTAAATTGTCGAATGAGAGGCGTAAACGCTTTTTTCAGAAAGGGGTAGGTGTGCATGCTGGTTCGGTGCGTGTGCGCAACGAGTTACGTAGCCTTATAAAATTTAAACAGCTAAATTTGCTTGATGAACAATGGCCGCTGAAAGAGTCTTTTGATGCGATATTCTGTAGAAATGTGATGATTTATTTTGATAAGCCTACACAATCAAAAATCCTAAGCCGTTTTGTTCCTTTAATGAAGCCACACGCCTTATTGTTTGCCGGGCACTCAGAAAATTTCCTTTACGTTTCCGACGCGCTTCATTTGCGTGGAAAGACTGTATATGAATTAAATGATGGTAAAAATATCAAGCGAACTAGTATCCAGCAAAGAGAGAGAATTTTATGAGTGTGCTGGAAGAAGAAATTTCGACCACGTTGTATTTTGACCGGACATTCGATTGTAATGCCGCAAAAATTTCACCGGGTGAATATTATTTTACTAATAAAGATATGGTGATTGTCACTGTACTGGGTTCCTGTGTTTCTGCCTGCATACGCGACAATATAACAGGGATTGGTGGCATGAATCATTTTATGCTGCCAGACGGTGCGAATGCAGATAAGGATAGTCCAGTTTCTGAATCCATGCGCTATGGCACTTACGCAATGGAAGTATTAATCAACCAGTTGCTAAAGAATGGTGCACGGCGTGAGAACCTTGAAGCCAAGATATTTGGCGGAGGCAATGTACTGAAAAGTTTTACAACGATGAATGTAGGCGACAGGAATGCTTCATTTGTGCGTAAGTTTCTTAAAGATGAGCGCATTCGTGTTACTGGTGAGGATTTGCTGGATATTTATCCGAGGAAAGTCTACTACTTTCCAAAAACGGGAAGGGTTTTAGTCAAAAAACTGAAAAATATGCATAACGATACTTTGGTTAAACGTGAAGAAGCCTATGCAAGCAAACTTAAAACCAGTGATGTTGGTGGTGAAATTGATTTGTTTTGAAATTAATTGAACACGAGAAAATAAAATGAAAATAAAAGTCTTGGTGATTGATGATTCTGCTTTGATTCGTAGCCTATTGACTGAGATTATCAATAGCCAGCGTGATATGGAAGTAGTAGGCGCCGCACCAGATCCTCTAATCGCACGCGATATGATCAAACAGTTGAATCCGGATGTGCTTACATTGGATGTGGAAATGCCCAAGATGGATGGTTTAGACTTCTTGGAAAAATTGATGCGTTTGCGCCCCATGCCGGTAGTAATGGTTTCTACTCTGACAGAACGTGGCTCGGAGATTACTATGCGAGCACTTGAGCTGGGAGCAACTGATTTTGTCACTAAGCCAAAAATGTCGATCTCGGATGGCATGCGTGAATATACGGATATTATTGCCGATAAAATTCGTGCAGCTTCACAGGCTAGAATTGCTTCATTGCCACGGCAGTCCGCGTCATCAAGTAACAATGATGCGCCAGCGCCATTGCGCAACCCATTGGTGAGTAGCGAAAAGTTGTTGATCATCGGTGCTTCGACTGGTGGCACTGAGGCGATCAAGGCATTTTTGCTGCAGATGCCATCGGATTGCCCGGGAATATTGATTACCCAACACATGCCGGCTGGGTTTACTAAATCATTCGCTAATCGCCTGGATTCCCTATGTCAAATTTCAGTTAAAGAGGCAGAAGGTGGAGAACGTATTTTGCCAGGACATGCCTATATCGCCCCTGGCGACAAGCACCTTTTGCTGGCCAGAAGCGGTGCCAATTACGTGACCCAGCTTAGTGATGCGCCGCCAGTCAATCGTCATAAACCATCTGTAGATGTGTTGTTTGACTCTGCTGCTGCTTATGCAGGAAAAAACGTAATCGGTGTGATTTTAACTGGAATGGGCAAAGACGGCGCAGCGGGAATGTCGCGAATGAAAAATGCAGGATCATATAACTTTGCACAGAATGAAGAAAGCTGTGTGGTCTATGGTATGCCCAAAGAAGCAGTTGCACACGGCGGTGTGGATGAGGTTGCACATCTTAATGATTTGCCTAAATTGGTGCTCAATCATTTGATGGAAAATAGCGCCCGCGCTTTGCGTGTCTAAAAAGAGGATAAGAGTCATTTTTATTTTTCTGCTCCAAGCTTAAGCTTGGATAAATGTTGCCGATAATAAATTAATGAAAATACAAATTGGTCATTCAGCTTATTCGATGCCGGATGCTGATTTTTTAAAAGTAACAAATGTTAACGGAGTAACTTATGGCAAACCCAAATACCAAATTTCTTGTAGTGGATGATTTTTCAACCATGCGCAGAATAGTCCGCAATCTGCTTAAAGAGCTTGGCTACAACAATGTGGATGAAGCTGAAGATGGTGCAGTTGCCCTCAATAAGCTTAAGGGAGGCGATTTTGAATTTGTTGTGTCTGATTGGAACATGCCCAACATGGACGGCCTGACATTGTTGCAACATATTCGCTCCGATCCGATGTTGACTACATTGCCTGTGCTGATGGTGACTGCTGAAGCTAAAAAGGAAAATATCATCGCTGCTGCCCAAGCAGGTGCAAATGGATATATTGTTAAGCCATTTACAGCGGTAACT
This sequence comes from uncultured beta proteobacterium, assembly GCA_963701715.1. GTDB lineage: Bacteria > Pseudomonadota > Gammaproteobacteria > Burkholderiales > Methylophilaceae > Methylotenera_A. Next base: position 253 of record CAVPAX010000002.1, on the reverse strand, counting down.
TTGGAGGAAAAATTAGCAAAAATATTCGAGAAGCTTGAGAAAGCGACGGCCTGAGTATGAATAAGGGGTCTATACAACAACATAGTGCTCACACTGACGTCTTGACGGTAGGTGTTTTGCGACCTATCCATAATGATGAAATGCTTAATCGAATTGGCCATGTCACAAGGGCGTTGCATGATAGCCTGAGAGGGCTGGGCCTTGATAAAATTTTGGAACAAGTCGCACAAGATATTCCCGATGCGCGCGACCG
>CAVPAX010000001.1:0-35933 GCA_963701715.1 uncultured beta proteobacterium | reverse complement strand
TTGAAAGAGTTTGTTTAGAACCGGGCATCATTTAAAAAACAAGACAGCTAGCACTACCAGCACGACGGTTGCCCAGCCGATACGGTCAACATATTTATGTAAGTTAGCCTCCATGCGCGCACCGCCCCATTTCATCAAGCCTGCAACAATAAAAAACCGTGAGCCTCGACCGATTAAAGAGGCGATAGTAAACGGCAGAATTGCCATTGAGAGCGCGCCTGCTGCAATGGTGAATACTTTGTAGGGGATGGGTGAAAAGCCTGCGACAAATATTGCCCAGAAGCCCCATTCTTTAAACCAAAGCTCCGCGGTTTGAAAATGCACCCAGTAGCTGCTTGATTTTAAAAAGGGCTCGATTAAATCAAAAGCTATTGCACCAATCAAGTAACCAAACAAGCCGCCTAATACCGAAGCCATGGTAGTTAAAATGGCAAACCACCACGCTTTAGACGGGTTTGCCAGAGCTCATGGGAGCGAGCATTACATCTGGAGGAATTGGAAAGAATGAAGATTCGGCAAAACTTAATGCGCCTAAATACCATTGCGCATTAGGTAGTCTAGACCAAACCATCACTTTTTGATAAAGGAGAGAGAATATTTTCATGTGGTTGCGAATTCTACCTGAAGAATCTAAATTTCAATGAGCTTTCCTAAATTTAAGAAAAATACTGCTTGTTTAACGGGTAGTTTTTCATTTGCAAATAAGGCGGCATAACGCTCCAGTTGCGGCTTGTGGGTTTGGGCGGCAATGTGCGCATTGGCTTCGGTGACTTCCAAGCCAAATTTGTAATCGATAATCCAGCGTACCTTGGTTTTAGTTAAAGCATCATTTTCCACAAAAGTTAAATGAATACGATGCTCTTGCACTGCATTATCATTCATCACAGTTATGCTTAATTCAGCTTGGGTGGATGCTCTGGAAGCTAATATCCATGATCCTTGCGGACTGTTGATAGTTTGTTTGAGTGGGCGATAATCTGCGGCACCTGTTTTTCGGCTTCATTTTTAGCGTGGCCGCGCTGCATGGGCCAAAAAAGCATGCTCTGGAAGGCAATATCCATGCGGCTTGCAGGCCAGCGCTCCAAACCTTCATTCGCAATCATTTCCATGTATATATGCGCCAAAGAGCCTGCGTCGGCGGAGAGATTGAGCGATGCTTGCGGCAAGAGTTGGTTGGATTGTGGCTTACTCAATAAGGTTGCGGCGGTTCCTTCCAGTTGGAATGCGGCGGGTATTTGCAGTTGTTTCTGCCGAATTAAATCGGGTACAAAATTGGCGATTTCATCTTCGGTTTCAGTTGAGTTTTCAGGTAATTCCATGGTTTTAAATTGTTGGCTCAGTGCTGGCCATCGTAAATCCAGGTAGCTCTTTTTAATAGGATTTATTTCACCCTTAGCGTTTTGGTTAGCAGTGCCCACCAAGTGCAACTTCCTTTCCGCACGCGTGGCAGCTACATACAATACACGCACCGCTTCATTGGCTTCGCGCTCGTTTTCCAGCATTTGCAGATAATCATAGGCAGTCACACTTTCGTCGCGCAGGCCTTTGGGAATGTATGGTGCAGCGAGCAGTTCATGTTTTTCATTTACAGAACTTCTTCCCATAAAATCAATGGCTTATCACCATTGTTGCCGCCTGTAGTCGCGCCTAAACCGGGCAAAATCACTGTGTCGAATTCCAGCCCTTTTGATTTGTGTATTGTCATCATTTGCAAATTTTCACCCGTGCTGGCGGGTGTCGCAAAAAGTTTGGTAATTTCGGCTTCCATACGTTCTGGCGAGAATTGGTTGCTGCGATCCAGTGCATCCATACAGCTGAAAAACGCCTGCACATCGACGATGTCGTTTTGCTCCCACAAACAAGCCGCACCGTTTAACATCAGCCAAATGCCGCGAATCCAGCGACTATTGTTAATGCGACCCTGTGTGGAAAATGCCTCGGTAAAAATATCGCGCACATGATTTAATCGCGTTTGCCCGTCGGCAGATAAACTATTCACGATCTCGTCTTGCTGCATCAGCGACCAAATCGTGACATGATGGTTGCTGCCTGCCAGTACGTACAAATCATGCAGGGTGAGGCCGCACCAAGGCGCGCGCAGCACTGCCAGCCAATGCACGCGGTCTGCGCGATGATGCAGCGCGTGCGTGAGGCTAAGCAAATCCTGAACGACTTGGCGGCCTTCCAGCGCCTCGATTTCTACTGCTTGAAATTGAATTTCTCGGTGATCGCGCCTTAGCTTGGTCACCAAGGCGCCCAAATGTTTTTTGGCGCGCACCAAAACTGCAATTTTCTTCTGAGGATTTTCGGCTTGTTCGCGCTGAATAATGCGGATGATATTTTCTGCTTCCCGTTGTTGCGCGTCGCTGTTTGTTTCGTTATTTAATTTAATAACCGGATGTATTTCTACACCGCTGGAATGCCCATGGATATTAGTCTGCAGGGCAGTTTCTTTTGAACCTGCAATAAAGGCACGGTAACGAATTGCGCCTTGTTTTTCGTCATCATGCGCGGGAAAAATACGGGCAAAGGTTGTGTTAATCCAATCCACAATGGCAGAGCAAGAGCGGTTGTTGCGATAAAGTTGTAGCTCTTCCAGCTTGATGTCTCCAATGCCGTGAGCTGCCGCATCAATAAATAATCCAACGTTGGCTTTGCGAAAGCGATAAATGGATTGCATCGGATCGCCCACACAAAAAAGCGTGCGATTATCGCCTGCCTGCCAGCCAAGTGTAATTTGCTTTTGCAGCTCAATTTGGCTGGGACTGGTGTCCTGAAACTCATCCACCAGCAAGTGTTGGATTTGATAATCGAGCTTCAACGCTAAATCTGTCGGCTCACCAAAATCATTCGTGAGCGCCTGTGTTGCACGTTGTGAAATTTCAACAAAATCCACTTCACCTGCACCTTGAAACATCAGCCACAGTTGCGCTACTGCGAGATTGAGCAATTGAGAAAGCGCAGTGATAATTTGCCAATTCACTTCATCCTTGCCTAAGGTTGGCAACATGCGAACACGGTGCAAAGCACTCACGTTCTCAATTGCAGCAATCGCTTCCACCAATGCCAGTTTTTGCGATTTACCTTCTTCGGTGGGCGGAAAGCCAAATTTCACGTTTAGGCCAGCCTCCTTGCGCGGTTCGCCTTTGTCCGTTAATAATAAACTTGCCAGCGCGCGCCACATCGGCAGCGCTTCCGGCGTTGCCGGAATAGGCGTTTCCCAATCGATGAGCAAAGTGATAGCGTGCTCGCAAGGCAAGTTGGAAGCGGCAAAGCGGGCTATTGGCATTAATAGTTGTTGAAAAGCCAAAGGAAGGGCGATGGCATGTAGTTCTTCACCTAGGTGGCGCAAAGTGTTTTGCAGCAATTTTGCGCTCGCTTCGTGTTGTGCCTGATGTAACCACTGATCGCGCATGGCGAGCATTTTTACCAATAAATCAGACAATTTATTCGCGTCATTGTCTACATAACGCAATGCAGCTTTTACCGTATCACCATGTTCGCTATTTTCCAATAAAGCCAGCGTTTGCTCGGCGGCTTGCGTGTATAAGATATTCGCATCGTCTGTCACCTTGGGTTGTGTGCCAAAACCATCATCAGCGGCATTTGTCGAGCCAGGTGTGCACATAAACTATCAATGGTAAAAATACGCAAGCGCGATGGGTTCTCGATGAGTTGCCATTCCTTGGATTGCGCATGTTGTAAGGCTTTCAGGCTCAATTCATAGGTAATGGTTTTATGCGGCTTATCCGGCGGTGTCTGATTGTTAGCGGCGACTAGGCTATCTAAAATACGTAGCCGCATTTCGGCGGCAGCTTTGTTGGTAAAGGTGATGGCGATAATTTCTTCTGGCGCATTAACGGTTTGCAGCAGTTTAAATAGCGTTGCGTGAGCAGTTCGGTCTTGCCCGCACCGGCTGGCGCCTCGACAATAAAAGAGCGGAGTTCGAGTGCGCGCAGGCGGTTTTTTTCATCGATTTCTAACTTGTCTATCATTTGTTGCCACTACTTTGAAATCGCTCAAACTGCAATTGCCGTTCGGGTAACCTTAAAAGCGGCAGCACTTCGCAATAAGCCAGCAGGTTTTCATCCTCAAACTTCACAGCAGCTTCACCTGCTTTTATTTCTTGTGCAATTGCTTCTATGCTGGATTTCCAGTGTCTTAGCAGGGTTTGCCAATCAGCAAAGTTTTGAATAAATTTAGGTTTGCGTTTATCTGGTTCAGCTTCAAAATCAACCTCAGAAACACCTTCAAAAGCATGTTCCAATGTTTTCACCATGCCAAAATGTACGCCTACAATCTGATCTGCATCGGCCCAGAAAATCGCATAAATAGGTAGTTGCGGCTCGGTGATACGCGTTTCTCCCCAACTTGTCATTTTAGGTAATTGACCGGTTTTGTAGTCAACAAACTCTATGCCGCCGTTTTCTAACCGATGAATTCTGTCGATAATCAAGGATACTTCGATTCCGTAAATATCAATTTTTTTAGAGGCCTCGCAAGCGACGATGCTGAATGCAATATTGCGTTCTTTTTCGTAAGTCAACCAATTGCCAATTAGTTTGTATAACCGATCATGTTCCAGTTCCAACACCGTGTTTGAAATCGCTTTGTTCGCTTCAGAAAAGTCTCGCAATGCATTGCGAACGGCCAAATTCAAAGCTTGTGCGAACTCAGTTTCATTCATATCGCGCAAATCCGCAAATTGGCTATGCTTCTTATCGGGCTGCCAAAACTGCTGCAAAACCGCATGTACCAGTGAGCCGCGCTCCATACTATCCAAACCGCTGCTGGGTGTTTTAAGGGCTTTTGCGCCTAATCGATATTGGTAAAACGCCCATGCTGGGCAAATTGCCTGAGCTTTGAATAAATTTGTGCCGCCAGAAACATGACTGCCCGCGCCTACAGCAGGCGCAACGTGATCATTAATATGCGCTAAATTTGCATTGCTTAGCTGACTTAACTGCTCTGCTAGTGTTTCTGCAAGCGGTGCTTCATCCAGTACAGAGATGTCTTTTATTAAAGGGGAAACACGCAATTGACTTTCACCCTCGGTTTTGCTGCTGGAGAAAATAATTGAGCCAGCCGAGTGCAGAATCCGGTTTTGCACTGTTGCCACAAATGCTGCTTGAACGCTGTTGTCCGCATTCGGCACCCTAGCTGCACGCTGTATAAATGCCGGCAATAGCGGGTTAGGACGTGCTGGCGGAGGCCAAACATGGTCATTCATACCCATTACCCACATGGCGTCTACAGGCTTGCTTAGTGCTTCCATCATGCCTAAAATTTGTATCGATGGATCACCCTCGGTTTCAGCCTGGAATATCTGTTCGGTGCAAATGAGCTGCATCGCATATATAGCTTCAGACATCAATAAATTGTTGCCAAGCACATCAAGTTTACCTAGTTGCAGTAATGCTTTTTGCCAAGCATTAACAACCTGATACTCCAGGCTGGTTAAACTGCGCTCACCTGGCCAGCCAAGTGTATTTAGTAAATCGGTGAGTATCTTATCCCATTGTGAAGCAGCGGTTTTTTTGTTTGAAACGATGGCGTTAGCAGCTTGGATATCAGCTAACAAACGACCAATATTCAAACTGTTTTCATTTAGGTTTTTGGCAAAAAGAATTAAATTCGCCCATTTAAATTGTGCAGGTAAATGATCACGTATTTTTGCGTCCAGCAATGCCCTTGCATCAGCCTCTTGCTGGTGGGCAGACCAAAACGGAGAAAGCAGCATGCTTGAAACCTCCGCTTGCTCTAGCTGATAGCTGCTAAACAGGCGCAGTAAGTTTAAGGCGGCCTGAATGATAGGTTGCTGCGCAAGCGGCGTGCCGAGCGAAAAGTTATAGCAGCGCATGTTATCTGCCAAGCCAGGGCGTAGGCTGGCAGGATAAAACACATCATCTAATAAATCCGCCAACTGGTTTCTGATTTCATTAAGCTGTGGCGTGGCTATTGCAATCTTTGTATTTGGGTTTGCATCTCGCTGCTGCTTTGCCCAAGCTACAGCGGCGCGACATTCGGCTTCTTGATTTTCTAAGCTCGCATGCAGTGTTTGTGCAGACTCTAGGTGTGTTGTCGTATATTCTGCCACTTCCACACCATGCTTAGTTAAAGTTTCACGCAGACGTTTCTCTTGCGGCGCGGTTTGGTCAAAGCCGGCAAACTCGATACGCTCTGGTAGCTGGTCAGTTATTAGGCTTAAACAATCCAGCTGCCAATCAATATATCGCACACTTTCAAGCACATTCAGCGCGTTGCAGCGCTCCTGAAATGCACGCTGCCATTGCATAAATTGACGTGATTCCTCAGATTGATGTTCACGCGGCACACGTAGATGCCAAGCGATTACATAGCGGTTCGCCTCAATCGCCGTACGGGCCAAGCCTGCAACATCAAACAAATCACCAAAAGTATTTTTTTGAAGTGATTTTGTAATGACGTCTTGCCACAATACTTGTTCATTAAATAGGCTTAGCTGACTCATTGGTTCAGCAATTTGGCCTGAAAGTAATCCTTTTTCGATTAAATTATCCAGCCATTGTGACAACGTAAGTACAGGTGTGCTTTCCATTGAATCTTTCCGGCCTGCAACTGATGCTTAGCGATATCTTTTTGTATGCTACGCGCAAGCCGGGCAGAAGGGCAAAGAATCAAGGTGTTTAACATTGCGTCATTCTATTGGATAATGATTGCTTAGCAAATAAAACACTTAAAACAAGGAAACAGGATGCTGGCGCAGATTAGTAAAATTTTTAAATATTTCATTTGGGTTTTGTTGATTCCAGTTGCATTATTTGTGCTCTACACATGGGCAGCTTTATCCTGGGTATATTCGTCTGGTGAACGCGCCGGATATGTGCAAAAGCTTTCGGAAAAAGGTTGGATATGTAAGACCTATGAGGGCGAGTTGGTGCTGGTCTCCATGCCAGGCACACAGGCGGAAAAGTTTTATTTTACGGTGCGCGATAAAAATGTCGCCAAAAGAATCAATGAAACCGTGGGTAAACGCGTGCGCTTGATATACGAAGAACATAAAGGCATTCCTACAGATTGTTTTGGCGAATCGAGTTATTTTGTACACGATGTGCAGATGTAGACAAGCAAGAGTTTGGTAATTAAGGTTAAATGATGGCTGGAGCCTTAGCAATTAATGATGAAAAAAACTACATCACCCCCGAGGGTTTTGCAGCACTGCAGGCAGAGTTTCATCAGCTTTATAAGGTTGAGAGACCAGAAGTAGTACGCACAGTGGCCTGGGCAGCTAGCAATGGCGATAGAAGCGAGAACGGGGACTATATTTACGGAAAGAGACGTTTACGCCAGATTGATAGCCGCTGCAAGCATCTTATGAAACGCATGGATTTGGCAGAGATCGTGGATTCCGGCCGCCAGCAGCATTTAAAAAAAATATATTTGGCGCCTGGGTAACTTTGTTTAATTTAGCTGACGATAGCGAACATGTGTATCGCATAGTTGGCAAAGATGAGCTTGAACCGAGCAAAGGCTACATTAGCTGGGTATCGCCATTAGCAAAAGCCATGCTGGGAAAGGGTTTGGGCGATACGGTGCGCGTGCAAACGCCTAAAGGCGATGAGGCGTTTGAGGTGACAGATATACGATATCAGGCACCAGTATCGCAATAAATTGAATTTATCCTGCCAATTTAATATCATAGAGTCATGAAGCGGCTAATTTGCCTATTTTTAATGTGCTGGCTACCGTTGTTTATGGGTGAGCCAGTGCCATGAGTTTGCATATGGCGCTTAAAAATCAATCAATTAATTTAACATCACTGAGTCACGCAGCAACGCAAATTCAGAATAGTTGCCATGAGGATAACACCAACATCAATCAACACAAGCAAGTAAAAGAAACACATCAAAAACATCAATGTTTTGCATGCGGTGTTTGTGCGTTAGCTAATGCCTCTGCTAGCTTCGATGCTGTACCCAAGTTCGATGTTTTTAGTCAGACTTCAATGATGCCGCGATATTTCAATGTGGCATTTTCTTCTTTAGATCATCCGCCTGCCATTAAACCGCCGATATTGAATTAAAAAATCAGGGCGTTATTGCGTCCATTTTTTAATGTTTTCCGGAGGTTTTTTATGTTTAAGCGACTTTTAGTTGCAAATCATGCCAAACGGCTTGCCAGTTTGATAATTGGCTTACCAGTCTTGTTTGTTTTTTCAGGTTGTGCCACTTTTAGCCAAGATGGCGGCTTTGATGTAGTGGATAAAACGACACAAAGCTACATCAGGCAGAAGCCGGTTTGGGCGAATTCAGAAGCGCAAAGAGCTGCAAATGAACGGCAAGTGGAAAGTTTATTGTCCGAGCCGTTAAGTGTAGATGATGCGGTGCAAGTGGCCTTACTCAATAATGCTCAATTACAGGCCGATTTTTTTCAGTTACAGATCGCAGAAGCGGATTTAGTGCAGGCAGGACGTTTGCCTAATCCTGCTTTTTCTATGCTATATGCTAGAAACAATGGTGATTACAAGATTGAACAGGTAATCACCATGAATATTCTGGCATTATTTACCGTGCCAAAAGTGACGGAGATTGAGAAAAAACACTTTGGGGCAACACAAAACATGATGGTTTTGCGCATCCTGGATTTAGCTCATGACACCAGAAATGCTTATTTCAATGCACTGGCAGCCAAGGAAAGCGTGCATTACCTTACACAGGTTAAAAATGCCTCTGAAGCTACCGCTGCCCTTGCTAAGCGTATGAACGAAGCTGGCAACTGGAATCTGTTAATCAAGCACATGAGCACAGTTTTTATTTAGATGCCGTTTTAGATTTGGAAAAGGCCCAAAATAATCAAGTGCAGGCTGAAGAGGCGTTAACGCGATTGCTAGGATTAAAAAGTCGCACTGGTTTTAAATTGCCTGAACGTTTACCCGACTTACCAAAATCAAACGATGCCCTCAGACAGGTGAATACAGAGGATTTTTCTAAGCGTTTAGATCTGCAGCAAATGAGAACGAATACCGAAGCATTAGCAAAGCAGTTAGGCTTTATTAAATCGACACGTTTCATCAATGTCTTAGAGCTAGGGCCTGCGAGGATTCTGGAAGGGCGTCGTGGAGACCCAGCTAAAAAAGGAGTTGAGATCAGATTTGAACTGCCTATTTTTGACTGGGGAACAGCAAAAGTAAAACGTGTCGAAGCGCAGTATATGCAAGCGCTCAATGAAGTTGCTAGCAATGTGATTGAAGCAGCTTCTGAAGTACGTAGTAGTTATCACCAATATCAAACCAATTTTGAAATCGCAAAACATTACAGAGATGAGATTATTCCTTTACGCAAGCGCATTTTGCAAGAAAACCAACTGCGCTACAACGGTATGTTGGTTAGTGTTTTTGATTTGTTGGGTGATGCGCGTGCACAAGTGCTTAGCGTGAATAGTTATATTGGGGCTTTGCGTGATTTTTGGTTGGCGGAAAGCAGTTTAGAGATGTCTTTAATCGGTAAGCCAATAGATAAAAAGGAATTTTAATATGTTAAGTCGTAGAAACTTTTTGCAATTATCAACAGTAGCTATAGCATTGAGTGCCGTTAGCAAAGCTGCCTTAGCCGGTATTCCTGAACTTGTTAGTGTAGACAACGCTGATACAAAGTCGCCATTGATTCCAGAAACAGGAAGGCCCTACCATCCCGTCACCACTTTGAATGGCTGGAGCTTGCCATGGCGCATGAATAAAGGGGTTAAGGAATTTCATTTAGTTGCTGAGCCCGTTAAGCGCGAAGTGGCTCCAGGCATGATTGCATATTTATGGGGTTATAACGGACAAAGCCCGGGACCCACTATTGAAGTGGTAGAAGGTGACCGCGTGCGTATTTTTGTGACTAATAAATTACCTGAAAAGACAAGCATACACTGGCATGGGCAACAGCTACCCAATGGGATGGATGGCGTCAGCGGGCTGACACAACCTGCCATTCAGCCCGGTAAAACCTATGTGTATGAATTTGAGGCCAGGCGGGCCGGTACATTCATGTACCACCCTCATGCCGATGAAATGACTCAAATGGCGATGGGGATGATGGGTTCTTGGGTGACGCATCCCAAAAAACTTAATACCATGCAAGTAGATCGAGACTATCTATTTTTACTGAATGCCTATGACATTGAATCAGGCAGCTACACACCCAAAACTAACACAATGCTAAACTTTAACTTATGGACATTTAATAGCCGGGTTTTCCCAGGTATTGCACCACTTGTCGCCAAGCAGGGTGAAAAGGTACGTATTCGCGTGGGCAATTTAACTATGACGAATCATCCAATTCACCTGCATGGGCACACATTTGAAGTAACAGGTACAGATGGTGGATGGGTGCCGAAATCCGCACGTTGGCCGGAAGTGACTACAGATATTGGGGTAGGGCAAATGCGTGCAATAGAGTTTGTAGCAGACGCATTAGGCGATTGGGCATTGCATTGTCATAAATCTCACCATACCATGAACGCGATGGGGCACGACGTACCGAATATGATTGGCGTCAGTCAGGACGGTTTGGCTGATCAGTTCTCTAAATTAGTGCCCGATTATATGAGTATGGGCGAAACCGGGATGGCGGAAATGAGTGAGATGGCTGATATGATGCGTATGCCGTTACCTGAGAACACTTTGCCTATGATGACAGGTAAAGGGCAGTTTGGAGCTATTGATATGGGAGGCATGTTTACCACGTTGAAAGTGCGTAAAGATACAAAAAAATAGCTATGCGGACCCTGGCCACTACCGGCAGCCTAAAGGAAGCGTTGCATATGAGTGGGTGGGTACAGATGTGCTGCCGGATGAGATAAGCACGTCAAATCTAAAGGCGCATGCCACCACATCAAGCCAGCCAGCAGTTGAGTTTAAAGTGAGGAAACCCAATTCTGCACTTCATGGCGGGCATCAAGGACATTTGGAACATTAAAGAGAGGTAGATATGAAGTTTGTGATATTAAAGTATCTTATTACTGCCGCTGTGGTGGTGTTGGCTTCTGAGCTTGCTAAGGCCAGTGACAAGCTTGGCGGGTTGATTGTCTCATTGCCTTTGGTGACGGTGTTAACACTCATCTGGTTATATGTGGAACAGCAGCCAATGAGTAAAATCGCCAATCACGCGTATTACACATTTTGGTATGTTATTCCAACATTGCCCATGTTTTTGTTATTCCCAAACTTGTTGCCCAAATGGGGATTCTGGCTGACATTGTTAGCTTGCATTGCAATGACTTTAGTGATTTTTTATTTTTATGCGTTGATTCTAAAAGGCCTCGGTATCAATTTATTATGAGAGTAAAACAACGCTGGGATATTTTTTGCAAAATTGTCGATAACTTTGGAGATATAGGCATCTGCTGGCGTCTAGCCCGGCAACTGCATGTGGAACATGGTCTTGAATTGAAGCTTTGGATAGATGATTTAGGGGCGGCGCAAAGAATTATTCCACGTTTAGATCTAATTTTGAATCAGCAAGTAATAGATGAAATAAGCATATCAAAATGGGATGAAAGTGCTGATTTTAGCGAAGCAGCAGACGTGGTGATTGAAGCGTTTGCATGTGAACTGCCTGGTAAGTATCTGGCTGCAATGGTAAGAAAAAATTCGAAATGGGTTAATTTGGAGTATCTGTCTGCCGAGCCTTGGGTGGGCGATTTTCATGCTAAACCTTCACCACAGCGAACATATAAATTAACACGGCACTTTTACTTCCCGGGCTTTACTGAAGCTACAGGAGGTTTGATCCGAGAATGCGACATTATTGAATCAAATCAATTGATTGCAAATAATAAAGATCTGCAAAATGATTTTTTAGAAAAATTAAACCTTGCCCACAATGATCATTTGAAAGTGTCGCTATTTTGTTATCCGCATGCAGCAGTCCAGTCATTATTAGGTGCAATGGCTACTTCGGGTCAATCGATTGATTGTTATGTGCCGGATAGTAATATTTTGCCGCAAATCGCCAGTTTTTTCGGTAGGGAATCAATTGATATTGGTGAAAAATTAGCCCACAAAAGTCTTCATTTGTATGTGCTGCCGTTTCTTTCGCAGGCCGATTACGATAACTTGCTGAGCATCTGTGATATTAACTTTGTACGTGGTGAGGATAGCTGGGTGCGCGCTATATGGGCAGGTAAGCCGTTTATTTGGTTGCCATATTTGCAAGAAGAAAATACACACATAAAGAAACTGAATGCATTTTTAGATGTATTTTATGCAGATTTTGAGAAAAGACAGGGGGTCTGCGAGGCTCATAGATATTGGGTTACAGGACGTATTACTGACCATGTTTGGCACAACTATATGAATCATTTGCCAGCAATTCACTCCTTTACTCATCAACGAACCAATCAATTGGCAAAACAGGCCGACCTTGCGTCTAAGTTAGTGATTTTTTGCAATAAAATTTAGTTAAGGTATAATGCGCGGCTTTACAAAACATCAAATTAGCAGGACAAATTATGAAAACAGCACAAGAACTTCGCGCCGGTAACGTGATTATGGTCGATGGCGTACCATTGGTCGTGGTAAAAGCCGAGTACAACAAATCTGGCCGCAGCACCGCTGTGGTTAAAATGAAATTTAAAAATTTACTTACCGATGCACCTAGTGAAATGATTTATGGTGCAGGCGATAAATTCGACGTGATTGTGTTAGAGAAAAAAGAGGTCACTTATTCTTATTTCGCTGATCCAACCTATGTGTTTATGGATGCAGAATATAACCAATATGACGTTGATGCCGAGTTTATGGAAGACGCGTTACCATTCCTGGAAGATGGTATGCCATGCGACGTGAAGTTCTATGAAGGTAAAGCGATTTCAATTGAGCTGCCAACCACAGTCATACGCGAAATCACCTATACAGAACCAGCAGTGAAGGGTGATACCTCAGGTAAAGTGATGAAGCCAGCCAAACTGGCATCCGGCTTTGAAATTCCAGTACCTTTATTTGTGAGCCAGGGCGACAAAATTGAGATTGATACGCGTACAGGCGAATACAGAAATCGCGTGTTGAAATAAGCTAGCTTTAGAATTTAAAAGGGTGCAAATGCACCCTTTTTTATTGTTTGCGTATTAATTTATTTGGCTAATTTTTTAGTAATTTCTGCTTCAGCAGCAATCCAGTAATCAACGGCACTGCCAGCAAAGTTATTACGTTCAGCAATGTAGTAAGCCGCAACTTCTGTCATTTTATAGCGGTCGGCAGCATCAGTTTTTTTAGGCTTTGCCGGACTGGCTTTTTTTGCAGGTGCTTTTTTCGCAGCAGCCTTTTTTTCTACTGTAGATTTCCGCTTTGCTTGTTGTCGCTGCTTTGGTTGCTGCTGGTTTCTTTTCAGCACTTGTTTTTGCGGTTGCCATGATGAATTCCTTTCCTGAAGATTCTTGAATTTCGCCTAGACAAGCTTTTTGCACTTAGTTACAGTTACCCTGCTATAGTATTAAACCGTGCCACCCACTGTCAGTCCATCTATTCTTACCGTTGGCTGACCCACGCCTACCGGCACGCTCTGACCTTCCTTGCCACAAACGCCGACACCAGGTATCGAGCGCCATGTCGTTGCCTATCATGGAGATACGGGTTAATGCCTCAGGACCATTGCCGATCAGAGTTGCACCCTTTACCGGGTAGGTGATTTTACCGTCTTCAATCATGTATGCTTCAGAGGTTGAAAACACAAATTTGCCGCTGGTAATATCCACTTGCCCCCCGCCAAAATTCGCGGCATACAGTCCATGCTTGACTGAAGCAATAATATCCTTTGGGTCTTTGTCGCCATTCAGCATATAGGTGTTGGTCATGCGCGGCATTGGCAGATGCGCAAAAGATTCGCGCCGAGCATTACCTGTGATGGGCACGCCCATCAGGCGCGCATTCAAAGTATCCTGCAAATAACCCATGAGAATGCCGTCCTCGATCAAAACCGTGCGTTGCGTAGGATTGCCTTCATCATCCATTTGCAGCGATCCGCGCCTGTTGGCAATCGTTCCATCGTCTACTACGTCACACCCGCGGCCGCTACCCGTTCACCGATCGGCCGGAAAAAGTGGAGCTGCCTTTACGGTTGAAATCACCTTCCAGGCCGTGGCCAACGGCCTCATGCAGCAGAATACCAGGCCAGCCGGAACCGAGCACCACAGTCATATTGCCCGCTGGTGCGGGCTTGGCATCCAGATTAATTACTGCCTGATGTACTGCCTTGGCGCGTAATCGTATAATACTTCGTCCGTAAAATAGGCATAGTCAAAACGCCCGCCTCCGCCAGATGAACCCTGCTCACGCTTCCGTTGCTTTCCACAATAACTTGCACTGACAGACGCACCAGTGGGCGGATATCAGCATTCATCAAGCCATCGCTGCGCGCCACCAACACCACGTCATATTCTCCAGCAATAGAAGCCATAACTTGTGTGATACGTGGATCGATTTTGCGTGCAAATTGTATAGCGTTCTAATAATTTTATTTTTGCATCAGCACTCAAACTGGCAATAGGATCTTGCGGTAAATAAAGTGCCTGCGCCTGGCGCGTTATAATACTTTTACCTGTTTGCTCTGCACCTAAAGCAGCAATAGATCTTGTAGCATTCGCCGCTTGCTGCAAAGCGGGTAGGTTGATGTCATCAGAATATGCAAAAGCAGTTTTTTCACCGCTCACGGCACGAACGCCAACGCCTTGATCTATACTGAAATTACCAGACTTTACTTGGCCTTCTTCCAGGCTCCAGGATTCACTGCGGCTATATTGAAAATATAAGTCAGCATAATCTACTTGGTGCGACATGATATTGCTCAACACGTCCTGCAAAGACTGTGTATCAAGCCCCGTAGGTTTAAGCAACACATCATGTGCTATATCGAAATGGTTTAATTTGGCGGTGGTTTTCATTGGGTAATTGCTTAGCTATAGATAGATACTATACCAGTACCACATAAAAGCGGCGCTAAGTATATTCTTGAAATATGTTAGTTCAAGCGATTAGATTGCTTTAATTGTCTTATGTTTCAACGCCGGTAAACTTTTACCGAGACTTGCCTGATAATCGCGATTCATCGATGCAATAACAACGCCAGAACCGCGCGGCAGTCTGTGTTCCAACACTACGCCCCCAAGGGTCTACGATCATGCTGTTACCATGTGTTTCGCGTCCTGATAAATGATAGCCGCCTTGTGCAGGCGCTATCACATAACACAAGTTTTCAATGGCCCGGGCACGGATTAAGCTCTCCCAATGTGCTTAATCCGTGCCCGGGCCATTGAAAACTTGTGTTATGTGATAGCGCCTGCACAAGGCGGCTATCATTTATCAGGACGCGAAACACATGGTAACAGCATGATCGTAGACCCTTGGGGCGTAGTGTTGGACAGACTGCCGCGCGGTTCTGGCGTTGTTATTGCATCGATGAATCGCGATTATCAGGCAAGTCTGCGCAAAAGTTTACCGGCGTTGAAACATAAGACAATTAAAGCAATCTAATCGCTTGAACTAACATATTTCAAGAATATACTTAGCGCCGCTTTTATGTGGTACTGGTATAGTATCTATCTATAGCTAAGCAATTACCCAATGAAAACCGCCGCCAAATTAAACCATTTCGATATAGCACATGATGTGTTGCTTAAACCTACGGGGCTTGATACACAAGCTTTGCAGGGCGTGTTGAGCAATATCATGTCGCACCAAGTAGATTATGCTGACTTATATTTTCAATATAGCCGCAGTGAATCCTGGAGCTTGGAAGAAGGCCAAGTAAAGTCTGGTAATTTCAGTATAGATCAAGGCGTTGGCGTGCGTGCCGTGAGCGGTGAAAAAACTGCTTTTGCATATTCTGATGACATCAACCTACCCGCTTTGCAGCAAGCGGCGAATGCTACAAGATCTATTGCTGCTTTAGGTGCAGAGCAAACAGGTAAAAGTATTATAACGCGCCAGGCGCAGGCACTTTATTTACCGCAAGATCCTATTGCCAGTTTGAGTGCTGATGCAAAAGTAAAATTATTAGAACGCTTAGAACAATTTGCACGCAAAATCGATCCACGTATCACACAAGTTATGGCTTCTATTGCTGGAGAATATGAAGTAGTGATGGTGGCGCGCAGTGATGGTGTTATGGCGGGTGACATACGTCCTTTAGTACGTATCTCAATACAGGTAATAGCAGAGCACAATGGGCGTCGCGAACAGGGTTCGTCGGGTGGTGGCGGTCGCTTTGACTATAATTACTTTTCTGATGAAGTATTGCAAGATTATGCACAAAGGGCTGTACATCAAGCACTGGTGAATCTTGATGCGCGCCCTGCTCCTGCGGGCAGCATGACGGTAGTGCTTGGCGCTGGCTGGCCTGGTATTTTGCTACACGAAGCAATTGGGCATGGCTTAGAGGGTGATTTCAACCGTAAAGGCAGCTCTGCTTTCTCAAACATGATTGGACAGCAAGTTGCAGCAAAAGGCATAACGATTGTAGATGACGGAACATTGATAGATAGGCGCGGCTCACTCACTTTGGACGATGAAGGTAATCCTACCAGTAAAACTGTACTCATTGAGAACGGTATTTTGCATGGTTATTTACAGGATAGTTTGAACGCGCGCCTGATGGGCATGCCACTCACAGGCAATGCGCGGCGTGAAACTTTTGCGCATATCCCAATGCCGCGTATGACCAATACCTATATGCTTAATGGCGACAAAGATCCAACCGAGATTATTAAGTCAGTCAAAAATGGTCTATATGCTGCAAATTTTGGCGGTGGTCAAGTCGACATCACCAGCGGCAAATTTGTATTTTCAGCCTGCCGAAGCTTACATGATTGAAGATGGGAAAATCACCTACCCAGTAAAAGGCGCAACTCTGATCGGCAATGGTCCTGAGGCATTAACCCGTATCTCGCATGATAGGCAACGACATGGCGCTTGATCCGGTGTCGGGTCATGTGGTAAAGAAGGCCAGAGTGTGCCGGTTGGCGTGGGTCAGCCAACACTTAAAATTGATGGCTTGACAGTGGGTGGCACGGTTTAATACTATAGTAGCGTAACTGTAACTAAGTGCAAAAAGCTTGTCTAGCTAATTTAAGAATCTTCAGGAAAGGAATTCATCATGGCAACCGCAAAAACAAGTGCTGAGAAGAAACCAGCAGCAACCAAAGCAGCAACAACAAGCAAAGCTAAATCTACAGTAGAAAAAAAGGCTGCTGCGATAAAAGCACCTGCAAAAAAAGCCAGTCCGGCAAAGCCTAAAAAAACTGATGCTGCCGACCGCTATAAAATGACAGAAGTTGCGGCTTACTACATTGCTGAACGTAATAACTTTGCTGGCAGTGCCGTTGATTACTGGATTGCTGCTGAAGCAGAAATTACTAAAAAATTAGCCAAATAAATTAATACGCAAACAATAAAAAAGGGTGCATTTGCACCCTTTTAAATTCTAAAGCTAGCTTATTTCAACACGCGATTTCTGTATTCGCCTGTACGCGTATCAATCTCAATTTTGTCGCCCTGGCTCACAAATAAAGGTACTGGAATTTCAAAGCCGGATGCCAGTTTGGCTGGCTTCATCACTTTACCTGAGGTATCACCCTTCACTGCTGGTTCTGTATAGGTGATTTCGCGTATGACTGTGGTTGGCAGCTCAATTGAAATCGCTTTACCTTCATAGAACTTCACGTCGCATGGCATACCATCTTCCAGGAATGGTAACGCGTCTTCCATAAACTCGGCATCAACGTCATATTGGTTATATTCTGCATCCATAAACACATAGGTTGGATCAGCGAAATAAGAATAAGTGACCTCTTTTTTCTCTAACACAATCACGTCGAATTTATCGCCTGCACCATAAATCATTTCACTAGGTGCATCGGTAAGTAAATTTTTAAATTTCATTTTAACCACAGCGGTGCTGCGGCCAGATTTGTTGTACTCGGCTTTTACCACGACCAATGGTACGCCATCGACCATAATCACGTTACCGGCGCGAAGTTCTTGTGCTGTTTTCATAATTTGTCCTGCTAATTTGATGTTTTGTAAAGCCGCGCATTATACCTTAACTAAATTTTATTGCAAAAAATCACTAACTTAGACGCAAGGTCGGCCTGTTTTGCCAATTGATTGGTTCGTTGATGAGTAAAGGAGTGAATTGCTGGCAAATGATTCATATAGTTGTGCCAAACATGGTCAGTAATACGTCCTGTAACCCAATATCTATGCGCCTCGCAGACCCCCTGTCTTTTCTCAAAATCTGCATAAAATACATCTAAAAATGCATTCAGTTTCTTTATGTGTGTATTTTCTTCTTGCAAATATGGCAACCAAATAAACGGCTTACCTGCCCATATAGCGCGCACCCAGCTATCCTCACCACGTACAAAGTTAATATCACAGATGCTCAGCAAGTTATCGTAATCGGCCTGCGAAAGAAACGGCAGCACATACAAATGAAGACTTTTGTGGGCTAATTTTTCACCAATATCAATTGATTCCCTACCGAAAAAACTGGCGATTTGCGGCAAAATATTACTATCCGGCACATAACAATCAATCGATTGACCCGAAGTAGCCATTGCACCTAATAATGACTGGACTGCTGCATGCGGATAACAAAATAGCGACACTTTCAAATGATCATTGTGGGCAAGGTTTAATTTTTCTAAAAAATCATTTTGCAGATCTTTATTATTTGCAATCAATTGATTTGATTCAATAATGTCGCATTCTCGGATCAAACCTCCTGTAGCTTCAGTAAAGCCCGGGAAGTAAAAGTGCCGTGTTAATTTATATGTTCGCTGTGGTGAAGGTTTAGCATGAAAATCGTCCACCCAAGGCTCGGCAGACAGATACTCCAAATTAACCCATTTCGAATTTTTTCTTACCATTGCAGCCAGATACTTACCAGGCAGTTCACATGCAAACGCTTCAATCACCACGTCTGCTGCTTCGCTAAAATCAGCACTTTCATCCCATTTTGAAATGCTTATTTCATCTATTACTTGCTGATTCAAAATTAGATCTAAACGTGGAATAATTCTTTGCGCCGCCCCTAAGTCATCTATCCAAAGCTTCAATTCAAGACCATGTTCCACATGCAGTTGCCGGGCTAGACGCCAGCAGATGCCTATATCTCCAAAGTTATCGACAATTTTGCAAAAAATATCCCAGCGTTGTTTTACTCTCATAACAAATTGATACCGAGGCCTTTTAGAATCAACGCATAAAAATAAAAAATCACTAAAGTCATTGCAATGCAAGCTAACAATGTCAGCCAGAATCCCCATTTGGGCAACAAGTTTGGGAATAACAAAAACATGGGCAATGTTGGAATAACATACCAAAATGTGTAATACGCGTGATTGGCGATTTTACTCATTGGCTGCTGTTCCACATATAACCAGATGAGTGTTAACACCGTCACCAAAGGCAATGAGACAATCAACCCGCCAAGCTTGTCACTGGCCTTAGCAAGCTCAGAAGCCAACACCACCACAGCGGCAGTAATAAGATACTTTAATATCACAAACTTCATATCTACCTCTCTTTAATGTTCCAAATGTCCTTGATGCCCGCCATGAAGTGCAAAATTGGGTTTCCTCACTTTAAACTCAACTGCTGGCTGGCTTGATGTGGTGGCATGCGCCTTTAGATTTGACGTGCTTATCTCATCCGGCAGCACATCTGTACCCACCCACTCATATGCAACGCTTCCTTTAGGCTGCCGGTAGTGGCCAGGGTCCGCATAGCTATTTTTTTGTATATCTTTACGCACTTTCAACGTGGTAAACATGCCTCCCATATCAATAGCTCCAAACTGCCCTTTACCTGTCATCATAGGCAAAGTGTTCTCAGGTAACGGCATAGGCATCATATCAGCCATCTCACTCATTTCCGCCATCCCGGTTTCGCCCATACTCATATAATCGGGCACTAATTTAGAGAACTGATCAGCCAAACCGTCCTGACTGACGCCAATCATATTCGGTACGTCGTGCCCCATCGCGTTCATGGTATGGTGAGATTTATGACAATGCAATGCCCAATCGCCTAATGCGTCTGCTACAAACTCTATTGCACGCATTTGCCCTACCCCAATATCTGTAGTCACTTCCGGCCAACGTGCGGATTTCGGCACCCATCCACCATCTGTACCTGTTACTTCAAATGTGTGCCCATGCAGGTGAATTGGATGATTCGTCATAGTTAAATTGCCCACGCGAATACGTACCTTTTCACCCTGCTTGGCGACAAGTGGTGCAATACCTGGGAAAACCCGGCTATTAAATGTCCATAAGTTAAAGTTTAGCATTGTGTTAGTTTTGGGTGTGTAGCTGCCTGGTTCAATGTCATAGGCATTCAGTAAAAATAGATAGTCTCGATCTACTTGCATGGTATTAAGTTTTTTGGGATGCGTCACCCAAGAACCCATCATCCCCATCGCCATTTGAGTCATTTCATCGGCATGAGGGTGGTACATGAATGTACCGGCCCGCCTGGCCTCAAATTCATACACATAGGTTTTACCGGGCTGAATGGCAGGTTGTGTCAGCCCGCTGACGCCATCCATCCCATTGGGTAGCTGTTGCCCATGCCAGTGTATGCTTGTCTTTTCAGGTAATTTATTAGTCACAAAAATACGCACGCGGTCACCTTCTACCACTTCAATAGTGGGTCCCGGGCTTTGTCCGTTATAACCCCATAAATATGCAATCATGCCTGGAGCCACTTCGCGCTTAACGGGCTCAGCAACTAAATGAAATTCCTTAACCCCTTTATTCATGCGCCATGGCAAGCTCCAGCCATTCAAAGTGGTGACGGGATGGTAGGGCCTTCCTGTTTCTGGAATCAATGGCGACTTTGTATCAGCGTTGTCTACACTAACAAGTTCAGGAATACCGGCTAAGGCAGCTTTGCTAACGGCACTCAATGCTATAGCTACTGTTGATAATTGCAAAAAGTTTCTACGACTTAACATATTAAAATTCCTTTTTATCTATTGGCTTACCGATTAAAGACATCTCTAAACTGCTTTCCGCCAACCAAAAATCACGCAAAGCCCCAATATAACTATTCACGCTAAGCACTTGTGCACGCGCATCACCCAACAAATCAAAAACACTAACCAACATACCGTTGTAGCGCAGTTGGTTTTCTTGCAAAATGCGCTTGCGTAAAGGAATAATCTCGTCTCTGTAATGTTTTGCGATTTCAAAATTGGTTTGATATTGGTGATAACTACTACGTACTTCAGAAGCTGCTTCAATCACATTGCTAGCAACTTCATTGAGCGCTTGCATATACTGCGCTTCGACACGTTTTACTTTTGCTGTTCCCCAGTCAAAAATAGGCAGTTCAAATCTGATCTCAACTCCTTTTTTAGCTGGGTCTCCACGACGCCCTTCCAGAATCCTCGCAGGCCCTAGCTCTAAGACATTGATGAAACGTGTCGATTTAATAAAGCCTAACTGCTTTGCTAATGCTTCGGTATTCGTTCTCATTTGCTGCAGATCTAAACGCTTAGAAAAATCCTCTGTATTCACCTGTCTGAGGGCATCGTTTGATTTTGGTAAGTCGGGTAAACGTTCAGGCAATTTAAAACCAGTGCGACTTTTTAATCCTAGCAATCGCGTTAACGCCTCTTCAGCCTGCACTTGATTATTTTTGGCCTTTTCCAAATCTAAAACGGCATCTAAATAAAAACTGTGCTCATGTGCTTGATCTAACAGATTCCAGTTGCCAGCTTCGTTCATACGCTTAGCAAGGGCAGCGGTAGCTTCAGAGGCATTTTTAACCTGTGTAAGGTAATGCACGCTTTCCTTGGCTGCCAGTGCATTGAAATAAGCATTTCTGGTGTCATGAGCTAAATCCAGGATGCGCAAAACCATCATGTTTTGTGTTGCCCCAAAGTGTTTTTTCTCAATCTCCGTCACTTTTGGCACGGTAAATAATGCCAGAATATTCATGGTGATTACCTGTTCAATCTTGTAATCACCATTGTTTCTAGCATATAGCATAGAAAAAGCAGGATTAGGCAAACGTCCTGCCTGCACTAGATCCGCTTCTGCGATCTGTAACTGAAAAAAATCGGCCTGTAATTGAGCATTATTGAGTAAGGCCACTTGCACCGCATCATCTACACTTAACGGCTCGGACAATAAACTTTCCACTTGCCGTTCATTTGCAGCTCTTTGCGCTTCTGAATTCGCCCAAACCGGCTTCTGCCTGATGTAGCTTTGTGTCGTTTTTATCCACTACATCAAAGCCGCCATCTTGGCTAAAAGTGGCACAACCTGAAAAAACAAACAAGACTGGTAAGCCAATTATCAAACTGGCAAGCCGTTTGGCATGATTTGCAACTAAAAGTCGCTTAAACATAAAAAACCTCCGGAAAACATTAAAAAATGGACGCAATAACGCCCTGATTTTTTAATTCAATATCGGCGGTTTAATGGCAGGCGGATGATCTAAAGAAGAAAATGCCACATTGAAATATCGCGGCATCATTGAAGTCTGACTAAAAACATCGAACTTGGGTACAGCATCGAAGCTAGCAGAGGCATTAGCTAACGCACAAACACCGCATGCAAAACATTGATGTTTTTGATGTGTTTCTTTTACTTGCTTGTGTTGATTGATGTTGGTGTTATCCTCATGGCAACTATTCTGAGTTTGCGTTGCTGCGTGACTGAGTGATGTTAAATTAATTGATTGATTTTTAAGCGCCATATGCAAACTCATGGCACTGGCTGACCCCATAAACAACGGTAGCCAGCACATTAAAAATAGGCAAATTAGCCGCTTCATGACTCTATGATATTAAATTGGCAGGATAAATTCAATTTATTCCGATACTGGTGCCTGATATCGTATATCTGTCACCTCAAACGCCTCATCGCCTTTAGGCGTTTGCACGCGCACCGTATCGCCCAAACCCTTTCCCAGCATGGCTTTTGCTAATGGCGATACCCAGCTAATGTAGCCTTTGCTCGGTTCAAGCTCATCTTTGCCAACTATGCGATACACATGTTCGCTATCGTCAGCTAAATTAAACAAAGTTACCCAGGCGCCAAAATATATTTTTTCTAAATGCTGCTGGCGGCCGGAATCCACGATCTCTGCCAAATCCATGCGTTTCATAAGATGCTTGCAGCGGCTATCAATCTGGCGTAAACGTCTCTTTCCGTAAATATAGTCCCCGTTCTCGCTTCTATCGCCATTGCTAGCTGCCCAGGCCACTGTGCGTACTACTTCTGGTCTCTCAACCTTATAAAGCTGATGAAACTCTGCCTGCAGTGCTGCAAAACCCTCGGGGGTGATGTAGTTTTTTTCATCATTAATTGCTAAGGCTCCAGCCATCATTTAACCTTAATTACCAAACTCTTGCTTGTCTAGCAATTGCACATCGTGTACAAAATAACTCGATTCGCCAAAACAATCTGTAGGAATGCCTTTATGTTCTTCGTATATCAAGCGCACGCGTTTACCCACGGTTTCATTGATTCTTTTGGCGACATTTTTATCGCGCACCGTAAAATAAAACTTTTCCGCCTGTGTGCCTGGCATGGAGACCAGCACCAACTCGCCCTCATAGGTCTTACATATCCAACCTTTTTCCGAAAGCTTTTGCACATATCCGGCGCGTTCACCAGACGAATATACCCAGGATAAAGCTGCCCATGTGTAGAGCACAAATAATGCAACTGGAATCAACAAAACCCAAATGAAATATTTAAAAATTTTACTAATCTGCGCCAGCATCCTGTTTCCTTGTTTTAAGTGTTTTATTTGCTAAGCAATCATTATCCAATAGAATGACGCAATGTTAAACACCTTGATTCTTTGCCCTTCTGCCCGGCTTGCGCGTAGCATACAAAAAGATATCGCTAAGCATCAGTTGCAGGCCGGAAAGATTCAATGGGAAAGCACACCTGTACTTACGTTGTCACAATGGCTGGATAATTTAATCGAAAAAGGATTACTTTCAGGCCAAATTGCTGAACCAATGAGTCAGCTAAGCCTATTTAATGAACAAGTATTGTGGCAAGACGTTATTACAAAATCACTTCAAAAAAATACTTTTGGTGATTTGTTTGATGTTGCAGGCTTGGCCCGTACGGCGATTGAGGCGAACCGCTATGTAATCGCTTGGCATCTACGTGTGCCGCGTGAACATCAATCTGAGGAATCACGTCAATTTATGCAATGGCAGCGTGCATTTCAGGAGCGCTGCAACGCGCTGAATGTGCTTGAAAGTGTGCGATATATTGATTGGCAGCTGGATTGTTTAAGCCTAATAACTGACCAGCTACCAGAGCGTATCGAGTTTGCCGGCTTTGACCAAACCGCGCCGCAAGAGCAACGTCTGCGTGAAACTTTAACTAAGCATGGTGTGGAAGTGGCAGAATATACGACAACACACCTAGAGTCTGCACAAACACTGCATGCGAGCTTAGAAAATCAAGAAGCCGAATGTCGCGCCGCTGTAGCTTGGGCAAAGCAGCAGCTAGATGCAAACCCAAATACAAAGATTGCAATAGCCACGCCACAGCTTAATGAAATCAGAAACCAGTTGGCGGATTTATTAGATGATGTGTTTTATCCTGCCAGCCTACGCCCTGGCTTGGCAGATAACATGCGCTGCTATAACTTTTCGCTCGGCACGCCGCTTGCGCAGCAACCTATCATTCAGGCCGCCTTAAACTTACTGCGCCTGTTTAGCAGCTATCAGCTAGAGCAAGCGGAGGTTTCAAGCATGCTGCTTTCTCCGTTTTGGTCTGCCCACCAGCAAGAGGCTGATGCAAGGGCATTGCTGGACGCAAAAATACGTGATCATTTACCTGCACAATTTAAATGGGCGAATTTAATTCTTTTTGCCAAAAACCTAAATGAAAACAGTTTGAATATTGGTCGTTTGTTAGCTGATATCCAAGCTGCTAACGCCATCGTTTCAAACAAAAAAACCGCTGCTTCACAATGGACTAAGATACTCACCGATTTACTAAATACACTTGGCTGACCAGGTGAGCGCAGTTTAACCAGCCTGGAGTATCAGGTTGTTAATGCTTGGCAAAAAGCATTACTGCAACTAGGTAAACTTGATGTGCTTGGCAACAATTTATTGATGTCTGAAGCTATATATGCGATGCAGCTCATTTGCACCGAACAGATATTCCAGGCTAAAACCGAGGGTGATCCATCGATACAAATTTTAGGCATGATGGAAGCACTAAGCAAGCCTGTAGACGCCATGTGGGTAATGGGTATGAATGACCATGTTTGGCCTCCGCCAGCACGTCCTAACCCGCTATTGCCGGCATTTATACAGCGTGCAGCTAGGGTGCCGAATGCGGACAACAGCGTTCAAGCAGCATTTGTGGCAACAGTGCAAAACCGGATTCTGCACTCGGCTGGCTCAATTATTTTCTCCAGCAGCAAAACCGAGGGTGAAAGTCAATTGCGTGTTTCCCCTTTAATAAAAGACATCTCTGTACTGGATGAAGCACCGCTTGCAGAAACACTAGCAGAGCAGTTAAGTCAGCTAAGCAATGCAAATTTAGCGCATATTAATGATCACGTTGCGCCTGCTGTAGGCGCGGGCAGTCATGTTTCTGGCGGCACAAATTTATTCAAAGCTCAGGCAATTTGCCCAGCATGGGCGTTTTACCAATATCGATTAGGCGCAAAAGCCCTTAAAACACCCAGCAGCGGTTTGGATAGTATGGAGCGCGGCTCACTGGTACATGCGGTTTTGCAGCAGTTTTGGCAGCCCGATAAGAAGCATAGCCAATTTGCGGATTTGCGCGATATGAATGAAACTGAGTTCGCACAAGCTTTGAATTTGGCCGTTCGCAATGCATTGCGAGACTTTTCTGAAGCGAACAAAGCGATTTCAAACACGGTGTTGGAACTGGAACATGATCGGTTATACAAACTAATTGGCAATTGGTTGACTTACGAAAAAGAACGCAATATTGCATTCAGCATCGTCGCTTGCGAGGCCTCTAAAAAAATTGATATTTACGGAATCGAAGTATCCTTGATTATCGACAGAATTCATCGGTTAGAAAACGGCGGCATAGAGTTTGTTGACTACAAAACCGGTCAATTACCTAAAATGACAAGTTGGGGAGAAACGCGTATCACCGAGCCGCAACTACCTATTTATGCGATTTTCTGGGCCGATGCAGATCAGATTGTAGGCGTACATTTTGGCATGGTGAAAACATTGGAACATGCTTTTGAAGGTGTTTCTGAGGTTGATTTTGAAGCTGAACCAGATAAACGCAAACCTAAATTTATTCAAAACTTTGCTGATTGGCAAACCCTGCTAAGACACTGGAAATCCAGCATAGAAGCAATTGCACAAGAAATAAAAGCAGGTGAAGCTGCTGTGAAGTTTGAGGATGAAAACCTGCTGGCTTATTGCGAAGTGCTGCCGCTTTTAAGGTTACCCGAACGGCAATTGCAGTTTGAGCGATTTCAAAGTAGTGGCAACAAATGATAGACAAGTTAGAAATCGATGAAAAAAACCGCCTGCGCGCACTCGAACTCCGCTCTTTTATTGTCGAGGCGCCAGCCGGTGCGGGCAAGACCGAACTGCTCACGCAACGCTATTTGAAACTGCTGCAAACCGTTAATGCGCCAGAAGAAATTATCGCCATCACCTTTACCAACAAAGCTGCCGCCGAAATGCGGCTACGTATTTTAGATAGCCTAGTCGCCGCTAACAATCAGACACCGCCGGATAAGCCGCATAAAACCATTACCTATGAATTGAGCCTGAAAGCCTTACAACATGCGCAATCCAAGGAATGGCAACTCATCGAGAACCCATCGCGCTTGCGTATTTTTACCATTGATAGTTTATGTGCACACCTGGCTCGACAAATGCCGCTGATGAGTCGTTTTGGCACACAACCCAAGGTGACAGACGATGCGAATATCTTATACACGCAAGCCGCCGAGCAAACGCTGGCTTTATTGGAAAATAGCGAACATGGTGATACGGTAAAAGCTGCATTGCGTTATGTAGACAATGACGCGAATAAATTGTCTGATTTATTGGTAAAAATGCTCGCCATGCGCGATCAGTGGCTACATCAGGCACAACACGAAGCGAGCGCAAAATTGCTGCAAAACACTTTGCGCCACCTAGTTGAAGAAGAACTACATGCCATCGCCCTTCCTTTGGCTTTTCAACAACTATTAATGCCAATAGCCCGCTTTGCCGCTTCCAACTTGCCTTGCGAGCACGCTATCACTTTGCTCATCGATTGGGAAACGCCTATTCCGGCAACGCCGGAAGCGCTGCCGATGTGGCGCGCGCTGGCAAGTTTATTATTAACGGACAAAGGCGAACCGCGCAAGGAGGCTGGCCTAAACGTGAAATTTGGCTTTCCGCCCACCGAAGAAGGTAAATCGCAAAAACTGGCATTGGTGGAAGCGATTGCTGCAATTGAGAACGTGAGTGCTTTGCACCGTGTTCGCATGTTGCCAACCTTAGGCAAGGATGAAGTGAATTGGCAAATTATCACTGCGCTTTCTCAATTGCTCAATCTCGCAGTAGCGCAACTGTGGCTGATGTTTCAAGGTGCAGGTGAAGTGGATTTTGTTGAAATTTCACAACGTGCAACACAGGCGCTCACGAATGATTTTGGTGAGCCGACAGATTTAGCGTTGAAGCTCGATTATCAAATCCAACACTTGCTGGTGGATGAGTTTCAGGACACCAGTCCCAGCCAAATTGAGCTGCAAAAGCAAATTACACTTGGCTGGCAGGCAGGCGATAATCGCACGCTTTTTTGTGTGGGCGATCCGATGCAATCCATTTATCGCTTTCGCAAAGCCAACGTTGGATTATTTATTGATGCGGCAGCTCACGGCATTGGAGACATCAAGCTGGAAGAGCTACAACTTTATCGCAACAACCGCTCTTGCTCTGCCATTGTGGATTGGATTAACACAACCTTTGCCCGTATTTTTCCCGCGCATGATGACGAAAAACAAGGCGCAATTCGTTACCGTGCCTTTATTGCAGGTTCAAAAGAAACTGCCCTGCAGACTAATATCCATGGGCATTCCAGCGGTGTAGAAATACATCCGGTTATTAAATTAAATAACGAAACAAACAGCGACGCGCAACAACGGGAAGCAGAAAATATCATCCGCATTATTCAGCGCGAACAAGCCGAAAATCCTCAGAAGAAAATTGCAGTTTTGGTGCGCGCCAAAAAACATTTGGGCGCCTTGGTGACCAAGCTAAGGCGCGATCACCGAGAAATTCAATTTCAAGCAGTAGAAATCGAGGCGCTGGAAGGCCGCCAAGTCGTTCAGGATTTGCTTAGCCTCACGCACGCGCTGCATCATCGCGCAGACCGCGTGCATTGGCTGGCAGTGCTGCGCGCGCCTTGGTGCGGCCTCACCCTGCATGATTTGTACGTACTGGCAGGCAGCAACCATCATGTCACGATTTGGTCGCTGATGCAGCAAGACGAGATCGTGAATAGTTTATCTGCCGACGGGCAAACGCGATTAAATCATGTGCGCGATATTTTTACCGAGGCATTTTCCACACAGGGTCGCATTAACAATAGTCGCTGGATTCGCGGCATTTGGCTGATGTTAAACGGTGCGGCTTGTTTGTGGGAGCAAAACGACATCGTCGATGTGCAGGCGTTTTTCAGCTGTATGGATGCACTGGATCGCAGCAACCAATTCTCGCCAGAACGTATGGAAGCCGAAATTACCAAACTTTTTGCGACACCCGCCAGCACGGGTGAAAATTTGCAAATGATGACAATACACAAATCAAAAGGACTGGAATTCGACACAGTGATTTTGCCCGGTTTAGGCGCGACTACAGGCGGCAACAATGGTGATAAGCCATTGATTTTATGGGAAGAAGTTTCTGTAAATGAAAAACATGAACTGCTCGCTGCACCATACATTCCCAAAGGCCTGCGCGACGAAAGTGTGACTGCCTATGATTATCTGCAAATGCTGGAAAACGAGCGCGAAGCCAATGAAGCGGTGCGTGTATTGTATGTAGCTGCCACGCGTGCGGAAAGGAAGTTGCACTTGGTGGGCACTGCTAACCAAAACGCTAAGGGTGAAATAAATCCTATTAAAAAGAGCTACCTGGATTTACTATGGCCAGCACTGAGCCAACAATTTAAAACCATGGAATTACCTGAAAACTCAACTGAAACCGAAGATGAAATCGCCAATTTTGTACCCGATTTAATTCGGCAGAAACAACTGCAAATACCCGCCGCATTCCAACTGGAAGGAACCGCCGCAACCTTATTGAGTAAGCCACAATCCAACCAACTCTTGCCGCAAGCATCGCTCAATCTCTCCGCCGACGCAGGCTCTTTGGCGCATATATACATGGAAATGATTGCGAATGAAGGTTTGGAGCGCTGGCCTGCAAGCCGCATGGATATTGCCTTCCAGAGCATGCTTTTTTGGCTTATGCAGCGCGGCCACGCTAAAAATGAAGCCGAAAAACAGGTGCCGCAGATTATCGCCGCACTCAAACAAACTATCAACAGTCCGCAAGGATCATGGATATTAGCTTCCAGAGCATCCACCCAAGCTGAATTAAGCATAACTGTGATGAATGATAATGCAGTGCAAGAGCATCGTATTGATTTAACTTTTGTGGAAAATGATGCTTTAACTAAAACCAAGGTACGCTGGATTATCGATTACAAATTTGGCTTGGAAGTCACCGAAGCCAATGCGCACATTGCCGCCCAAACCCACAAGCCGCAACTGGAGCGCTATGCCGCCTTATTTGCAAATGAAAAACTACCCGTTAAACAAGCAGTATTTTTCTTAAATTTAGGAAAGCTCATTGAAATTTAGATTCTTCAGGTAGAATTCGCAACCACATGAAAATATTCTCTCTCCTTTATCAAAAAGTGATGGTTTGGTCTAGACTACCTAATGCGCAATGGTATTTAGGCGCATTAAGTTTTGCCGAATCTTCATTCTTTCCAATTCCTCCAGATGTAATGCTCGCTCCCATGGTCTGGCAAACCCGTCTAAAGCGTGGTGGTTTGCCATTTTAACTACCATGGCTTCGGTATTAGGCGGCTTGTTTGGTTACTTGATTGGTGCAATAGCTTTTGATTTAATCGAGCCCTTTTTAAAATCAAGCAGCTACTGGGTGCATTTTCAAACCGCGGAGCTTTGGTTTAAAGAATGGGGCTTCTGGGCAATATTTGTCGCAGGCTTTTCACCCATCCCCTACAAAGTATTCACCATTGCAGCAGGCGCGCTCTCAATGGCAATTCTGCCGTTTACTATCGCCTCTTTAATCGGTCGAGGCTCACGGTTTTTTATTGTTGCAGGCTTGATGAAATGGGGCGGTGCGCGCATGGAGGCTAACTTACATAAATATGTTGACCGTATCGGCTGGGCAACCGTCGTGCTGGTAGTGCTAGCCATCTTGCTGTTTAGGTAAAACAGAATTGTAGCCATTCAAAATTCATTGCTTCATTCAGTCGCCATAACTCACACGGCAAGTACTACGATTATTTTTTCTAGCATGAGATAGCCTTGATATAAATCATGTTTAAGTTATTCAAAACAGATAATATAAAAGCACGCTCAAGAGGGCTATTGAACTTTAATAATCTTAGGTGTAGTTTGTTTTCAGTTATCTAAAAAAATTAATACTTATGATAGGGTGCTTCTGCAATGGCAAAATATATTAGCAATTGGTATGGGGCTTACCCAAGCGTAACTGGAAGCGACATTGCGACCGGTATTATTAATCTGACCAACAGTGCGAATAATTTATATAGCGTCACATACTACGGTATTGCCGGCTTATATGATTATACTCCAACCTATATTTCAGGTTATTTTTACGATGGATCTGATTTTGCAATGTATGGCAGTGGATTTTATACATACTTACCAACCATAACGGAGTTAGACATATTCGCCAGTGATGGCTATAAATATTTGTACGCTGGAAGTATAAAGTACAATGTTATTACTGATGTTCAGTCTGGCGCACTCAACCATATTGCTATCGAGTCCCCTGCTGGGGAAAAATTTGATTTGTACGGTAATATAAATGTTGCCGGCACCACTGCCACTATTACTAAAATTTCATATCAATATACAGATGGAACCATCATTTTTAGCGGATCGCTAAATTACAACAATTTATATGGCACAATAAGTGGAAATATTACCTCATACCAGTTCATCGATAGTTTTGGTCATTCTTATACCATCTCAAATTTTTCAATTCCTTTCTCTCAGCTTGATTTATATAGTAATTTAGATTCATTTGTGGCTGACGTAATGGCAGGCAATGACAATATTGTTGGCACTGCTGCAGCTGATGTTATCCTCGGATATGCGGGCAATGACATACTTGATGGAGTCGCTGGCGCTGACACGCTGGTAGGTGGTGCAGGCGACGACACCTTCATCGTCGACAACATTGGCGATGTTGTCATTGAGAACCCGAACGAAGGCACTGACTTGGTTAAAGTCAGCATCGCCACTGCCGGCGGCACTTACACGCTCACCGACAATGTCGAGAACGCGACGCTGACCAATACGGTAGCTTACAACCTGACGGGCAACACGCTTAACAACGTCCTGACTGGCAATGCGGCGGTCAACACTCTGACCGGCGGAGATGGCAACGACACATTAGATGGCGGTGCTGGCATAGATAGCCTCAATGGAGGTAATGGCAATGATACCTACATCGTTGATGTTGCGGGAGACCTGATTACCGACAGCAGCGGCACAGACACCGTCATCGCCAAGCTCGCAGCCGGCACTTACACCTTAGCCGCCGGCTTAGAACACCTCACCCTATCTGGCACTGCCGCCATCAACGGCACCGGCAATGCGGACAACAACACGATCACCGGCAATACTGCTGCCAATATCCTCAACGGTGCTGGCGGCACGGACACCCTGATTGGTGGCGATGGCGCAGACACCTATGTGGTTGATAGTACCGATGACACTGTGACAGAAAGTAACGGACTAGCCGCAGGCGGTATTGATGTAGTACAAAGCAGTGTGGACTGGACGCTAGGTGCCAACCTTGAAAAGCTCACGTTAACTGGCTCAGGCAACATCAACGGTACCGGCAATGCCCTAGCCAATACCCTCACCGGTAATACCGGCAACAACATCTTAGATGGTGGTGTGGGCGTTGACACGCTGGCAGGCGGACTGGGCAACGACACCTACCTCGTCGACCTGACGGCGGCGGGAGCATTGCAGGACACCGTCACCGAGGCCGCCGGTGGTGGCACCGATACGATTCGGCTACGTGGAACATCCACTAATGTAGCTGCAGCCGCACTGACACTGGGCGCCAACTTAGAAAACCTGGATGCCAGTGATACTGGCTTGAGCAAACTCAACCTCACGGGTAACACCTTAGCCAATAGCCTTAGCGGCAACGCTGCTGACAACATTCTAGATGGCGGTACTGGCATCGACACCCTCGCAGGTGGATTAGGCAATGATACTTACGTGGTAGACAATGCTCTTGATATCGTGACAGAAGCCTTAAGTGAAGGGGATGCTGACTTGGTTAAAGTCAGCATCGCCACTGCCGGCGGCACTTACACGCTCACCGACAATGTCGAGAACGCGACGCTGACCAATACGGTAGCTTACAACCTGACGGGCAACACGCTTAACAACGTCCTGACTGGCAATGCGGCGGTCAACACTCTGACCGGCGGAGATGGCAACGACACATTAGATGGCGGTGCTGGCATAGATAGCCTCAATGGAGGTAATGGCAATGATACCTACATCGTTGATGTTGCGGGAGACCTGATTACCGACAGCAGCGGCACAGACACCGTCATCGCCAAGCTCGCAGCCGGCACTTACACCTTAGCCGCCGGCTTAGAACACCTCACCCTATCTGGCACTGCCGCCATCAACGGCACCGGCAATGCGGACAACAACACGATCACCGGCAATACTGCTGCCAATATCCTCAACGGTGCTGGCGGCACGGACACCCTGATTGGTGGCGATGGCGCAGACACCTATGTGGTTGATAGTACCGATGACACTGTGACAGAAAGTAACGGACTAGCCGCAGGCGGTATTGATGTAGTACAAAGCAGTGTGGACTGGACGCTAGGTGCCAACCTTGAAAAGCTCACGTTAACTGGCTCAGGCAACATCAACGGTACCGGCAATGCCCTAGCCAATACCCTCACCGGTAATACCGGCAACAACATCTTAGATGGTGGTGTGGGCGTTGACACGCTGGCAGGCGGACTGGGCAACGACACCTACCTCGTCGACCTGACGGCGGCGGGAGCATTGCAGGACACCGTCACCGAGGCCGCCGGTGGTGGCACCGATACGATTCGGCTACGTGGAACATCCACTAATGTAGCTGCAGCCGCACTGACACTGGGCGCCAACTTAGAAAACCTGGATGCCAGTGATACTGGCTTGAGCAAACTCAACCTCACGGGTAACACCTTAGCCAATAGCCTTAGCGGCAACGCTGCTGACAACATTCTAGATGGCGGTACTGGCATCGACACCCTCGCAGGTGGATTAGGCAATGATACTTACGTGGTAGACAATGCTCTTGATATCGTGACAGAAGCCTTAAGTGAAGGGGATGCTGACTTGGTTAAAGTCAGCATCGCCACTGCCGGCGGCACTTACACGCTCACCGACAATGTCGAGAACGCGACGCTGACCAATACGGTAGCTTACAACCTGACGGGCAACACGCTTAACAACGTCCTGACTGGCAATGCGGCGGTCAACACTCTGACCGGCGGAGATGGCAACGACACATTAGATGGCGGTGCTGGCATAGATAGCCTCAATGGAGGTAATGGCAATGATACCTACATCGTTGATGTTGCGGGAGACCTGATTACCGACAGCAGCGGCACAGACACCGTCATCGCCAAGCTCGCAGCCGGCACTTACACCTTAGCCGCCGGCTTAGAACACCTCACCCTATCTGGCACTGCCGCCATCAACGGCACCGGCAATGCGGACAACAACACGATCACCGGCAATACTGCTGCCAATATCCTCAACGGTGCTGGCGGCACGGACACCCTGATTGGTGGCGATGGCGCAGACACCTATGTGGTTGATAGTACCGATGACACTGTGACAGAAAGTAACGGACTAGCCGCAGGCGGTATTGATGTAGTACAAAGCAGTGTGGACTGGACGCTAGGTGCCAACCTTGAAAAGCTCACGTTAACTGGCTCAGGCAACATCAACGGTACCGGCAATGCCCTAGCCAATACCCTCACCGGTAATACCGGCAACAACATCTTAGATGGTGGTGTGGGCGTTGACACGCTGGCAGGCGGACTGGGCAACGACACCTACCTCGTCGACCTGACGGCGGCGGGAGCATTGCAGGACACCGTCACCGAGGCCGCCGGTGGTGGCACCGATACCGTGGAACTGCGCGGCAGCTTCAACCAGAGTGCCATCGTCCTCTTGACAGGTGTCAACATCGAGAACTTAGATGCAAGCGCGACAGGCACCAGCAAACTCATCCTTGCCGGTAACGCGTTGAACAACACCCTCACCGGCAATGATTGGGATAATGCTCTTGAGGGCAAGACAGGCAACGACATCCTCATAGGTGGGATTGGCTACGATTACCTCGATGGTGGTGATGGCGAGGATATGCTCATCGGTGGTGCTGACGGCGACACCCTCGATGGTGGTGCTGGGGTAGATACCCTTATCGGCGGCACCGGTGAAGATAACTACTTGGTGGATCTTGTAGCTTCCGGCACTGGAGCAGGCATGGTGGTTAATCTGCAAGACACCATCATAGAAAGCGACAATGAAGGCAACTATGACAATGTTACACTGCGGGGAACGTTTGCATTGACCAATGCCTACACCATTGCACTTACTGGGTCGTTAGCTAACCTTGAAGGCCTAGACATCTCTCGAACCGGGACCACTAAGCTCAACCTGACCGGTAACGATGGGAACAACGTGCTGAAAGGTAATGCTGCCGACAATATTTTTGACGGTGGCTTAGGCGATGATCTGCTGGATGGTGGTGCTGGGGCAGACACGCTGATTGGTGGCGCAGGACAAGACTCTTATAATCTTGATTTAAAAGTCACCGGCACAGGTGCCAGCGCTAACGTCAACACTTTTGATGACACTATTATCGAAAGTACCGACATTGTTGCAGGTGGCTACGATTTCATCCATCTTACTGGCAGCGCAGCACTT
This sequence comes from uncultured beta proteobacterium, assembly GCA_963701715.1. Lineage (GTDB taxonomy): Bacteria > Pseudomonadota > Gammaproteobacteria > Burkholderiales > Methylophilaceae > Methylotenera_A. The sequence continues at coordinate 676 of CAVPAX010000001.1, read as the reverse complement.
ACAAACGCAACTACCTTGGCACTGGCCGGCAACTGGGCAGGCATAGAAAGTCTGGATGCTCGTGCAACCGGGACCACCAAGCTCAACCTGACCGGCAATGATGCGGTCAACAACCTGTTCGGCAATGATGCGGAGAACATCTTGGATGGCGGGGGTGAAAGTGATCATTTGGACGGGGGAACTGGTAACGACACATTGATTGGTGGAAGTGGTTCTGATGGTCTCAGAGGAGGACTTGGTGCAGACATATTCAAATGGGAACTATCTGACAAGGGAACTGCTGGAACAGCAAGCGTAGACACAATCTCTGACTTCAGCTTACCTCAAAATGATGTACTAGATTTACGTGACTTACTTCAGGGCGAATCTAGCTCATCTGGTAATTTATTAAACTATCTAGATATTACTACCAATTCCGGAAACACAGAAATACGTATCAGTTCAAATGGTAGCTTTGCTTCTGGAAATTATAGTGCTGGAAATGAGGATGCGCGTATTGTGTTAACGGGTTTAGATTTATTTGGAGCCACAGGCACAAGTAACGAGACTGATTTGATTCAAAACTTGATTACTTCTAGCAAATTAATTGTTGATTAATACTAACAAAAATTTTACTTAAAAATAAAGGCGATTTTATCGCCTTTATTTTTTAATAATTCAGGAAAACTCTTTTAAT